>NZ_CP034951.1:3068845-3682614 GCF_004022485.1 Aequorivita sp. H23M31 | reverse complement strand
ATGTCAAATTCCTGATTCATAAAGCCTATAATCGAGTAATAAGCAAAAGAGTGGTTGAAATAGCGGCAATTATAGACATGACGGTAGTTAAGGATTGCAACCCGGTAGTTCCCGTACCCCAAGACTTCTCCGGCAATGGATTGATCAAAATTAAGTCATTCGGTTTAATGTAATAATATGGTGAATTCATGGCCTCAAGTTTTGTAAGATCTATATGGTGAACTTTCTGTCCAGCAGGATATTGCCGTATAATTACCACATCCTTCCTATCACCGGTAACGGTAATGTCACCGCTGTTGGCAATAGCTTCCATAATGCTAACCTGATCTCGGTATATAATGTTGGAGCCAGGATTATTGATTTCTCCGTTGATGGTATATCGAATTCCTGCTAACTTTACGGTAATAAAAATGTTTGCTTCATCCTTAAAATAATCCTTTAACAATCTGGATTCTATCATTTCGCGAACTTCATCAACAGTATAGCCCAGTACATTCACCTCGCCTAAAGTAGGAATACGAATATTACCATGGTCATTTACTACAAAACCATCATAATATAATCTCTCTTCCCCTGTAGCGTTGGGATTGGCATCGTCTATAGGATTAAAAATCCCAACCGTTTCTTGGTCCAAGGCGGCCTTTACCCGAATGCTAAGAAGGTCATTGATCTGCAAACGATAAGGCTCCTGACGTTTTTTTAAAAGTGCTAAAGTGTCTGCACCAGATTTATCAGGTTGCAAATACGTAAGTTGTTTAGTAGTAACGCATGAGCTAGCGCAAAGGACAATTAAGACAAAAAGGAGCGCACTGGTAAGCTTCATCAAAGAATGGATTGTCGGTAGACAAATATAATCCAACCTAGTTAATAACGAAATATATATTGAAATTTCACGCTTCCTCTGAAAATCTTTTTTTCCACTGAAGTTAAATTTGCTATTTTATCATCAATAAAGCGGAAAATTAATGAGAAAACAAAAATTGATAAAAAGAATGCGTTGGTACTATCCATTGGAAAATTTCATGCCTTTATTACTTTTCCCTTAATGACGACTTATTTTCTATCACTAAATCCATTCATAAAGAGCATTTTTTTTAATGGAATGTTGCTGTGTATATTTATCCTGTACCAAGGTCAAAGATATTGGCACTTAAAGCTAAAACGACTTGAAAACAAACCATTTTCCCAATCAGAAAACCTACAGTTCTTCAAAAAGAGAAAACGAATTAATTGGCTTCTTATCTCTGGCATTCCTGTGGTCCTAATTTTTCAATTTCTAACTGTGGATTGGTTATCGATGGATTCTGAAATTATTCTTTGGTCAGTTCTGGCAAACCTTTTTGCTGTTTTAGACCATATCAATTGCTACCATAGGCAGTTAATGGTTGATAATTCCGAAGACCTAAAGTATCTTATCCGAAATAAAAGATTTAAAAAAGCAAGTCTAGCCAAGGATTTACAGGAAAATAGATTTTAATATAGAAAGCAATATCGACTGCTTTCATTTCTTTCAGTTTTACTCCTTAGTCCAATTGTTATCATTAATTATATTCCCTTACTTTTGCGCAAAACATAAGCCGTGAATTTCCTATCAGTAGAAAATATATCAAAATCCTTTGGAATGCGTATGCTTTTCGAAGGTATTTCCTTTGGAATCAATGAGGGTCAAAAAATAGGATTCGTCGCCAAAAATGGAACCGGCAAGACTTCCCTATTAAATATAATTGCTGGAAATGATGTTCCTGATTCTGGAAATGTCACTTATAGAAAAGGGCTGAAAGTTGCCTATCTTCCGCAAGATCCCGATCTCGATTCAGAATTCACTGTAGAACAAGCCATTTTTTCAGCTGAAAATCCTATTCTCAGAATAATAGAAGCTTACGAAAAAGCGCTCGAAAACCCAGATGATTCAGAAGCTTACCAAAAAGCTTTTGATGCAATGGAAGTACATCAAGCTTGGGATTTCGAAACGCGTTATAAGCAAATTCTCTTTAAATTAAAATTAGAAGATTTGCACGCCAAGGTTTCCAGTTTAAGTGGTGGACAAAAAAAGCGTTTGGCTTTGGCCAATGCATTACTTACCACTCCAGATTTGCTTATAATGGATGAGCCAACCAACCATTTGGATCTGGAAATGATCGAATGGCTGGAGAATTTGTTTGCCAAGGAAAACTTCACCCTCTTTATGGTTACGCACGACCGATACTTTTTAGAGCGAGTCTGTAATGAAATCGTAGAATTGGATGAAGGCCAGCTATATAGTTATAAAGGAAATTACAGTTACTATCTGGAAAAACGGGATGCCAGGATTGAAAATGAAGCCACTGAAACTGAAAAGGCGAAACATCTTTTCAAAAAGGAATTGGAATGGATGCGCCGGCAACCAAAAGCGCGAACCACTAAGAGCAAAAGTAGGATTGAGGATTTTCACGAAATAAAAGATCGGGCCAGCAAACGTCGCAATGACCATGAAGTGCAACTGGAATTGAATATGGAGCGGATGGGTACCAAAGTGGTAGAACTTCATAATGTTTCAAAGTCTTATGGCGATAAAAAACTGCTAGATAAATTTGAATATCATTTTAATCGCGGTGAAAGAATTGGCATCATCGGAAAAAACGGATCCGGTAAATCCACATTTTTGAATATTATCACAGGTGCCATAAAACCAGATTCGGGGAAAGTGATTATCGGAGATACCGTGCAATTTGGTTATTACACCCAATCTGGAATAAATATTAAGGAAGGCCAAAAAGTAATTGACGTAATCCGAGAATACGGAGAATATATTCCTTTGAAAAAAGGCAGACAGATTTCCGCAGGGCAACTTTTAGAGCGTTTTCTTTTCGACCGCAAAAAACAATATGATTTTGTTGAAAAACTCAGTGGCGGAGAACGAAAACGCTTGTATTTATGCACCATTCTAATAAAGAATCCCAATTTTTTAATATTAGATGAACCTACTAACGATCTCGATATAGTTACACTGAACGTACTAGAGAGTTTCCTTTTGGATTTCCCCGGGTGTTTATTGGTTGTTTCCCACGACCGTTATTTTATGGATAAGATTGTGGATCATCTGTTCGTTTTTCGAGGCAACGCCGTAATTGAGGATTTTCCTGGAAACTACAGCGATTTCAGAACTTATGAGGATAGTCAGCCCAGTGAGAAAAAAGAAATTCAGATCAAAACAAAAACAAAAAGTGATTGGAAAGAGGAAAAGCCAAAAGCTAAGCTAAGCTATAACGAACAGAAAGAATTCGGGAAACTAGAGAAGGAAATCGCCAGTCTCGAGGAAAAAAGAGAGCTGCTTCAAAACAAATTTGCTACAGAAAATTGGGATGGGATTGAAATAGACAAGCAGTCGATTAAACTTCAGGAAATAATGGATGCGATTGATCAAAAAACGGAACGTTGGTTTGAACTTTCTGCCAAAATAGAAGAGTAATGGAATCAATTAGCAAGTATTCTTCATTAGAAGTTTGGTAAATTTGAAGTAGAATAAAAAAAGACCAAAACACTATTCTCCCATATCATATATATGAATAACCAAAATTTCCAAATTCGAATGTACTTAAAAATCATTTCAGCTTTTCTTCTTCTTTTTGTCTTTTCCTGCGCAAAACCAGATCCCAAGGATCAAATGCAAAATCTACAAGGCTATTGGGAAATTAGATCGGTAGAGATGCCCAGCGGGAAAAATAAACATTTCGATTTAAGTACCATCGTCGATCATATCCAGTTAAAAGGAGACAGTGGCATACGCACCAAGGTCTCTCCTAATCTCGACGGTACTTTCACTACCAATGGAGATTCGGAAAACTTTGTATTAAAAATAGAAGATGACAGTTTAAGAATGTACTATAAAACTCCTTACGACGAATGGAAGGAAACAGTGATCAAAGCCGAAGACAGTACATTTACGGTGAAAAATAGAGACAATAAGATTTATAAATACGTGAAGTTTAAAAAATTCGACTTAGGTGAGTGATGAAGGATGCTGGATGCTGGGTGACGGATGAAAAAATGAGATGATCAAATTTTTAAACACATAAACCCCTCAACTCATAGATTTTTAGACTCATAGACTCATAGACTCATAGACTCATAGACTCATAGACTCATAGACTTCTCAACTCATAAAATTCTAAACTCTTTCAAAATGGCCAAACGACACGCAGAAAATATATCAATCGGAGATGCTCTAAAGGAGTTCATTGAAAATAATCGTCTGGAAAAGGGCTTGGATAAAGTAAATGCCAAAGAAGCGTGGGACCGGGTTATGGGTGTTGCCATTGCGAAATATACTACTGATATCAAATTTGACCGGGACACACTTTACGTACAACTTTCCTCTTCTGTATTACGAGAGGAATTAGGTTATGGAAAGGAAAAAATTATTAAAATGCTCAATGAAGATTTGGGCAAGGACTTAATTACAAAGTTGGTGTTGCGATAACAATAAAACTCTTTACGTAAGTGCTTGTCTAGAAGATTTTAATCTTAAAAATTCCTTCACCATTTACCCTAATCCAACGAGCAATGAAAATTTCAGTTTAAAAATCACCTCAACAACTACCGATAATCTTTCGTTGGAATTCGTTGATATTATTGGAAAAAAAATTTATACGGAAAATGGTCTGAAAGAATACAATGTAATTACCGTCTTGAACATTTTTGAAGGTATTTGTTTTGTTAAGCTTTTAAAAAACGGGAAGATGATTGCTTTCCATAAGCTTGTAAATGTTTTTTTTAAACAGATTTGGGCAAAACCACATAAAAGAAGCACCGTATAGTAGAACAACAAAATCTATAAAATCTGAAAGTTTACAAATTCAAATAGCATCTCGCGTTTTAGATAAAACCCGAGGAAAAAACCATCGAAGTTTTTGGTTTTATAAAATATGGAGACCATCCTTAAAAAACTTCCTAAAATTAGGAACGTTAAACACAGACCTACGTCGTTCCCAAGTCCCATACTTCCTTAGGAATCTATTCTGCGAGTCTTTTGAAAAATGGGAAGACGATTACCATTCAGAAACTAGCTATTATTAATTAAAAACGGTTTAATGCAAAAAGACCGGTCATGTTTTGGAAACCTGACCGGTCTAATCTCATGGTAGCTAAAAGGTTAAAAGTATAACTACGCTATTTATATTGTTACAAGCTCAAAGAACTAGAACATCTCCCGTCCTGCGAAATGAAAAGCGCTTTCAATTGCTGCATTCTCATCGCTATCACTTCCGTGAACCGCGTTTTCACCGATAGAAGCTGCATAAAGTTTACGTATGGTTCCTTCAGCTGCATCCGCAGGATTGGTTGCTCCAATTAAGGTGCGGAAATCTTCCACTGCATTTTCCTTTTCAAGAATGGCCGCAACAATAGGTCCGCGAGTCATATATTCCACCAACTCGCCATAAAATGGACGTTCGCTGTGAACCGCGTAAAATTCTCTTGCGTCCGCAGTAGTCATGTGGGTAAGTTTTAGGGCCACAATTCTAAATCCTGAAGCATTGATTTTTTCAAGGATTGCACCAATGTGTCCTTTTTCGACTGCATCGGGTTTCAACATTGTAAACGTTCTGTCTGTTCTCATTGTATTTTTAAAATTTCGGCAAAAATAACCATTTGAAAGTGAAAAACAACACTTAATCAAAGGATCTTGAAGAAAACGTCCCTCGGAGTAGTTTATCCTAAACCAGATCGAAGGGCTCGGGAACCGAAGAATGATTTAATTCTTTCCTAATGAAACTGAAAAGATATAAAACCAAATTTCCACGAAATAGAAAACAATTTTCAGAAAATTCTATTTATCCAAATCCATCATTATTTGGTCTTATCTCCTACGTCTTTTTGTCCTTCGTCTTCACTACAATCACATATTTTTTCCCCATTAATTGCCTTTATTGTATCTTCGCCCCCCTATGGATAAAAAAACCACTCAAACAGTAAAAGAATTATTGTCCAAGCCCCAAAAAATAGTGGTTATTGGTCATAAAAACCCCGATGGGGATGCGATTGGCTCTTGCTTGGGACTTTCATTTTTTCTGAAAAGTCTGGGACATTCCCCTACTGTGCTTATGCCGAATGATTTTCCTGATTTTTTAAAATGGATGCCGGGAGTAGACGACATTCTCATTTATGAAAAGGAAAAACAAAAAAGCACGGAATTACTGGAAAAAACGGATCTCATTTTTACCCTTGACTTTAACAGCTTGGACCGAGTGGGCGATCTTCAAGAACCTTTGGAAAAAAGCGAAGCTATATTCATGATGATAGACCATCACCAACAACCCTCAGATTATGCCGTAGCAACCTTTAGCGATGTGGGAATGAGTTCAACTTGCGAAATGGTTTTTCACTTTATGGATGCTTTAGATGAAAAGGAGAGACTTACCCAGGAAATCGCAACCAATCTTTACACAGGAATAATGACGGACACGGGTTCTTTTCGTTTCTCCTCCACCACTCCAACCACCCATCGTATTATTGCACAATTAATTGAAGCAGGGGCTGACGGTGCTCTTATTTATCAAAATATTTACGACACAAATAGTCCGGAAAGAATGAAATTATTGGGAGTGGCACTCAACAATTTAATCATTCTCCCAGAATTCAAAACTGCATATATAACCTTGACCCAAAAAGAACTTGACGACCACGATTTTAAAAAGGGAGATACCGAGGGTTTTGTCAATTATGCACTTTCTGTTGATAACGTTGTTTTCGCTGCAATTTTTATAGAAAACAAACAGGAAAACATTGTAAAAATGTCTTTGCGAAGTAAGGGCGATTTTTCTGTTAACGATTTTGCCCGCAACCATTACAATGGCGGAGGGCACATCAATGCTGCAGGAGGAAAAAGTTCGCAATCCCTTAACAAAACCGTAAATGAATTTATTAGTATCTTGCCACGTTATAAACAAGAACTTAACGATGTTTTCTAAGCTGTTCTACATTGCATTATTCTCAATGCTTGTTTTTTCCTGTAAGGGTCCCGAAGCAAGGCGTCCTATACAGTCCCATAGCGGTACGTTTATAAAGGAATCTGCCAAACGAAACAAGGAACTTTACGACAAAGAAAAAAAATTCATCGAAAAAACAATTGCGAAGGATTCTTCAAAAACCTACTACTCGTCCGAAAACGGATTTTGGTATTATTACAATAGACGCGATACGTCTCAAACTAAAAGTCCGCAGGTGGGAGATTATGTGGAATTCACCTATGACATCAAGGACTTTAATGGAAACAATATACTCACAAAAGAAGAAAATGGTGTTCAACGCTATAAGATCGACCAAAGCAATCAGGATCTAATATCCGGAGTTCGCGAAGGGATCAAGCTTATGAAAGAAGGGGAAACTGTAACGTTTCTTTTGCCTTCGTATAAGGCCTATGGTTATTACGGAATAGAAGATAAGCTGGGAACCAATATCCCAGTTCAAAGTACAATTACCCTCCGCTCCATAGAACATACTGAAAATTAATAATGCACCCTAAAATGCCCATTAACCTAATCCTAAATAAATTGAAGGTGTGCACCGGGCAATGCACATTTAAGGTCTCGAACCGAACTTTCTTTTAAAACTAAAAACAATGAAAAAACTAACATTTTTTATCTTATTTCTAACGCTTGCTTTTGCGTCCTGTCAAGAAAAATATCCCGATTTGGGCGATGGCGTCTATGCAGAATTCGTAACCAATAAAGGTACGTTCGTGGCAAAACTTTACAATGAGGCTACTCCCTTAACAGTTTCAAACTTTGTAGCTTTGACTGAGGGAACCAATGGGAAAATCGATTCTTTATATAAAGGGAAACGATTTTACGACGGACTTACTTTTCATAGGGTAATCAAGGATTTTATGATTCAAGGGGGTGATCCTAAAGGGGATGGAAGCGGAAATCCCGGATATGCCTTTCCAGATGAAATAGTCGATACGCTACAATTTGATAGAAAAGGCTTGTTGGCTATGGCAAATTCTGGACCGGCTACTAATGGAAGCCAGTTTTTTGTAACATTAAAAGAAACACCTTGGCTAAATGGCCGTCATACAATTTTTGGCGAGGTCGTGGAAGGTCAAGATGTTGTTGATGCTATCGGAAATGTAGAGACGGAAAAACCAGGAGACAAACCAGTTCATCCTATTATCATAGAAAAGGTGAATATAATCAATAAGGGAAAAGTAAAAGTTCCTTATTTCACCGACGAGATGAGTAAAATTGAAACAGAGAAGAAAGAGAAAGAGGAGCGGATCAATAAAATTTCTGATAAGAAAGCAAAGGAATTTGAGCAATTGCGAGCTAAAGCAGATTCCCTTCCCTCAGGTCTAAAAATTTACTATAATAAAAAAGGCGAGGGCGAACAACCTAAAGAAGGTGACAAAATCTTAATGAACTACGCTGGTTACTTAACAAACGGTCATCTCTTCGATTCCAACGTTTTTGAGAATGCCGAAAAATATGAAATGGTTGACAATATGCGCAAGGCGGCAGGACAATATAATCCAGTGCCAACAGATTACAGCAAAAACGCCCAATTAATTCCAGGGTTTAGAGAAGGATTATTAAATATGAAAGTAGGCGACAAAACTACACTATTTATTCCAGCACATTTGGCCTATGGTGAGAGAGGCATTCCAGGAGTTATTCCACCGAATTCGGAATTAATATTCGAACTCGAGATAGTCGGAATTAATAAATAAAAAAAATATTGATCCACAACAAAAGAGGAACCTAAATCAAATTGGTTCCTCTTTTTTTATTGTAAATAGGACTGAATGGAACCAAGAGCCGAGACTAAAAAAGAATCAGAACAGATTGTTCCTTGGGTTACGAATCTGTCCTGAATCTGGTAGCGGAGTGAGCGGGTTTCCTTCTTCTACTTTCTCGGAATATTCTTTAAAATCTCCAACACAAACTCCCAATATTTTTGTGTCGAGGAAATGCTAGCGCGTTCATCTGGGGAGTGAGCGCCCTTAATTGTAGGTCCAAAAGATATCATATCCATTTCAGGATAATTCTGGCCCAAAATACCGCATTCCAATCCCGCATGGCAAGCAGCAACATTAGCTTTTTCACCATTCATCTTTTGATATAGGCTATCCAAAACTTTCAAAATAGGACTATCCATATTAGGCGCCCAACCGGGATAATCACCATCCAAACCGGCTTTATAACCTCCAAGTTCAAAAACTGAGATCAAAGCATTGGCCAAATCAGTTTTGGATGATTCTACAGAACTTCTTGTAAGACATTCAATCTTAATATTTCCATTTGAAACCGAAACTTTTGCAATATTATTAGAAGTTTCTACCAAATCCTCGATATCAGGACTCATTCTGTAAACTCCGTTATGGGCTGCGTTTATTACATTTAAAAATTCAGTTTGACCTTCTTCAGACATTACTTTTCCAAATTCCTTTTCGGATTTTTCTGCAGTAATGGAAAGATTTGGTTCTAGGGATTTAAATTCTGCTAAAATATCCTTCTTTATTTTTTCCAATTCAGAATGAAATTTTTCTTCTGAAATTACCGAAACCTGTGCCACACTTTCTCGGGGAATAGCATTCCGAAGACTACCACCTTCAAGCTTTGCAATCCTCATAAAGTCTTTAGTTGCGAACAAAACCCGGTTCATCAATTTGTTGGCATTTCCCAAACCTTTGATAATATCCATTCCACTATGTCCACCATTCAAACCGGTTACCTTAATAGTGTAGTTAACTGAATCTTCCGGAACCTCATTTTCACTGTAACAACCAATTGCGGTTACATCTACTCCGCCTGCACAGCCTACGCCAATTTCATCATCTTCCTCGGTATCTAGGTTTAAGAGAATGTCACCCTTTAGCAAACCTCCCTGTAATCCTTTTGCACCGGTCATTCCTGTTTCCTCATCAATTGTAAATAATGCTTCCAAGGCAGGATGTTCAATGGAATCACTTTCCAAGATAGCCATAATTGTGGCAACGCCAATTCCGTTATCCGCGCCTAACGTTGTCCCTTTCGCACGAACCCAATCACCATCCACATACATTTCAATTCCTTGTTTGTCGAAATCAAAGTTGGTGTCATTATTTTTTTGGTGCACCATATCTAAATGGCTTTGTAGAACCACCATTTTGCGATCCTCCATTCCTTTGGTCGCAGGTTTACGAATTATAACATTTCCTACTTCATCTTCTATAGTTTCCAAACCGAGGTTCTTTCCAAAATCTTTCATAAATGCAATTACACGTTCTTCTTTTTTAGAAGGCCGCGGCACGGCATTTAAATCTGCAAAATTGTTCCAAAGTGCTTTGGGTTCTAGGCTTCTTATTTCTTCGTTCATAGTTTAATAATATTTTAGTAACATAAAAGGCTCCTCACGAATACAGGAATAATTAAATGTTCTTTACGTGATATTTCATAGAGATATCAATTTTAGAAACAGCAATTAGAATAATATTCGTGTATTCGCGGTCGACCTTCCACAAAATTACTTTATTTAGGCCGCTATAAAAATTATGTAGGAAAAGATTTCCTTCGTAAGTTTGGATTATGCAAAGACGAACTGCGCTTATCCTTGCGCTACTGCTTCCAATTCAGATAATCTTCCTTCAAATTCTCAAGAACTTTCCGGAATTTGTGGAAAAGTATTACAGCTTAGGCTTCTACCCCATTCTTTCCAAAGTTTCACGGTATCTTTTCGGTTGGGTTCCGTTTTCCGTTGGAGACGTTTTTTATATTCTCATAACTCTCCTCGCACTTCGATGGATCTATAAAAACTTTAAACGGCTACGCTATGATCCCCAGTGGTTTTTTATAGACATTGCAGCTTCTGTATCCATTGTATATTTTATGTTCCATGTACTTTGGGGATTCAATTATTATCGACTTCCGTTGCACCAATCGCTAAAACTGCAGAGCGATTATACTTATGAGGAATTGCTCCTTACCACAATGCGTTTTATTGAAAAGAGCAACGAAATGCATCGTAAATTGGCGCATGGAGACACCTTAAGGATTGACTTGCCTTATTCCCAAAAGGAAATGTTTAAAAAATCGGTTAACGGCTATAAAAATTTGGAGAAAGAATATCCGCAATTGGCATATTGGCCTCGTAGTATTAAGAAAAGTGGATGGAGTTTGGGGCTTACCTATATGGGATATAGTGGTTATCTGAATCCATTTTCAGGGGAAGCGCAGGTAAACAATCTTGTTAAAACCTACAAATTTCCCGTAGTAGCCTGCCACGAGGAAGCACATCAAATAGGTTTTGCAGCTGAAAATGAAGCTAATTTTATCGCTACTCTGGCCACCCTCCACAATGAGGATCCCTATATTCAGTATGCGGGATATATATTTACGTTACGATATTTAATTAATGAGGTTGCGCGGAATGACATGGATCAATTCCTAGAATTCGAAAAAATAATTAATCCCGGGATTATGGCAAGTTATAAGGAAATGCGCGATTTCTGGACAAAATATGACAATCCATTTGACAAGTTTACAAGTGCTTTTTGGGACAATTTTCTTAAGGCCAACAATCAAACCCACGGAATTAAGAGTTATAATTATATGGTCGCGCTGGTGGTTAATTATTATGAGAAGAGACCGCTTTGAATCGAACTAAAATCAAAATCGAAATCGAAGCATAATATCCTTTTTCTTCTCGACTGTGAGATTGACGATTAAAGTACTTTAAACTCCTGACCAACAGGTCTGTGAGAAATAAAATCTAACCCTTTTGGATATGCTTGAATGATTCAGGTTAAACAAGTTATCAGTCAATTGTCTCCAATTTTTGGTGTCTTTCCACTTAATCTTTATTTTTTTCTGTAATTAATAAACCCTCATATCTTTATTAATTTCTTTATTCCCATATTTCCCGCTGATGAAATTTTTAGGAAATAAACCCCGTTTTCAAACGAAGAAATATCTATCACACAAGAACCATTTTGTGGAACCATCTTTTTAGAAAATAACATTTTCCCTTGGATATCATAGAGCGAGATTGATGTTTCAGCATTTAATTGAAATGATTGAAGTGAAATTTTTCCATAAGTAGGATTTGGAAAAAGAGCTAAATCTTCAAATGAGAAAGTGTCCACCGTGAGACTCTCCACGCTTAATATAAAAGAATCGAATGAAACACAGCTTCCGCTTAAATTTTCTATTCTAACATAGATCCTCTGGGGATTCTGAATATTTTGATAAACCATTGGTTCGGTTATAGGAAATTGGTTCATTTCTGCGTTGGTTTCCGTTTCAAAGTAAAAAACAATATACGCCGTTGGATTGAGGTCTTCTAAAATTACCAAGTCATTCACCGTAAGATCAAAAACTGAAAAACCGCTTCCATTATCGTCTATTTGAAAAAGGTCCATAGCAGGTGAAAACGGAGGATCCTGAACCAATAGATCCAAAGAAACAACAGCAAATCCACCTCCACTCTGATCCTCCACGTGAGCATATACTGTATCAGAATAAGGAACATCATTCATATAAGGACTTAAGAGAGCATTAATGCTGTTCTCTGCATCATGAACTGACAGATGATAGCTGACAAATAAAGAGGAATCTCCCAAAGTAATATCCCCATCAGCTTGGTGTAAATCAAAATAGGCAAATCCATTATTATTAATATCACATTCGAATAAGGGATAAGGATTTTCATTGACAACCGGCTGGGCTTGAATAGCAGTCGTAAAAAATAAAATTGTAAAAAAAAGTAATATATGTTTCATTTATAGCTGGTTTTAAGGTAACTACAACTTACAACAATTTTTTAAATTCTCAAATTTTTTTTATTCTATAAGCCCTGATTAAATTCCATTTTTCCTTTTTTAATAACCTTAACTTTGCCACTTCGTATTTTTAAGTAATATTTAAGTAGCCATATGCAAAAAAATATAACAAGTCTACAAAATCCACTGATAAAACAAATTGTTTTGCTCCAAGAGAAATCACGCGAACGCCGAAAAACGGGGCTTTTTATAATTGAAGGGCTCAGGGAAATCACCCTAGCTTTAAAAGGAAATTATATCCTCAAGACTATTCTTTTATGTACTGAAATAATTCAGAAAGAAGAACTCTTAAAACTGAAAGAATCCTCAGAAAGTAAAACTGAATTTATTGAAATCACTTCCGAAATTTATGGAAAACTAGCCTATAGAGGTTCTACGGAAGGGGTTTTGGCAATAGCGAGGACTAAGGATTTAAGTATTTCAAACTGGTTCTCGAGCGGAGCAGAGAGGCTCCCCGGCTCTGCTCGAGAACCCAACTCAGATAACCCTTTAATTCTAATCGCCGAAGCTCCCGAAAAACCTGGAAATATTGGTGCTCTTTTAAGAACAGCAGATGCTGCTGGTGTGGATGCCGTAATCATAGCAAATCCTAAAACAGATTTATACAATCCAAATATAATCCGTAGCAGCGTGGGATGTTTGTTTACCAATCAAATTGCGACGGGAACAACTTCAGAAATAATTCGTTTTTTAAAGGAAAACAATATTAATATATATTGTGCAGCTTTACAAGCATCCGTTCCCTATCATACAATCGATTTTAAAAAGCCTTCAGCAATCGTCGTAGGGACCGAAGCTACTGGTCTTTCCGAAGAATGGCTAGAAAACAGCACCCAAAACATCATAATCCCAATGCAGGGCGAAATCGACAGTATGAACGTTTCTGTGGCCGCGGGAATACTTATTTTTGAGGGCAAACGGCAGCGGTCTTTTTAGTGGTAAGTGGGCAGTGCTCAAGGCTTGACGTTCCGTGTTCAGTGGTCAGTACCAGCAGTTAGCTGTTTCAACTCGCGACTTGCAACTTGAAACAAGAAACAGAAAAATCATCCGCACCCTAAAAGGAGTTAGGAGGGCTCATCTTAAGGGGTTGGGAGTGAGAACCAAAACAGAAAATTTAACCCAAACATGGGGAGAAAATCCGACTACCCATTAGGGGCCAGGGGTCCTAAAAACCAAATTTAACCAAATAACCAAGTTTACTGAGCGAAGCCGAAGTATGAAACCAGAAACTCTCTTTTACATAATAATCGCTATCATCATTGTGAGTTTTATCATTGATCAAGCTTTGGATTATATAAACGCAAAACACTTTAACGATCCCCTACCGCTAGAGCTTCAAAATGTATTCGACGAAGCGGAATACAAGAAATCGCAGGCCTATAAAAAGGAACGTTACAAGATTAGTATTCTCTCTTCATCGGTTTCCCTTATTGCTACCCTGCTATTTTTCTTCCTCGATGGTTTCGCTTATGTAGATGGTTTGGCGCGTTCGGTTTCTAATAATGAAATTGTTATTGCGCTGGTGTTCTTCGGAATCATTATGATTACCAGTGATATTTTAAGCACGCCATTTAGTTATTACAGCACTTTTGTAATCGAAGAGAAATACGGTTTTAATAAAACCACTCGAAAAACATTCTTCCTGGATAAATTAAAAGGTTGGTTGATGGGCGCAATAATTGGCGGAATTATTTTGGGAGCAATCATTTGGTTTTACCAAGCTACCGGAAAAAACTTCTGGCTTTATGCGTGGGGCCTTGTCACACTTTTTACTATTCTGATGAATCTTTTTTACGCTAGATTTATCGTTCCCTTATTCAATAAACAAACTCCTTTAGAAGAAGGCCCATTACGCTCCAAGATTGAAAAATATGCTTCCAAAGTCGGTTTCACACTAGACAAAATATTTGTAATAGACGGCAGTAAACGAAGCACAAAAGCGAACGCCTATTTCTCTGGTTTTGGGAGTGAAAAACGCGTAACACTATACGACACACTTATAAATGATTTGGATGAAGAAGAAATAGTCGCCGTATTGGCCCACGAAGTAGGACACTATAAGCGAAAGCATATAATTTTTAATCTTTTTTTAGCCATTATTACAACAGGATTTACACTTTGGCTACTATCGCTGTTTATTGGAAACCCATTACTTTCAGAAGCCTTATATGTTTCCAAACCTTCTTTCCATATCGGGTTAATAGCTTTCGGCCTACTTTATAGTCCCATTTCAGGAATATCTGGCTTATTAATGAACTATATGAGTAGGAAATTTGAATACCAAGCAGATGATTACGCGAAAAAAACATTTGCTGCTGAACCTTTGATTAGCGGCCTAAAAAAACTTTCCAAAAACAGCCTCAGCAACGTTAGGCCGCATCCGCTGTATGTCTTTGCACATTATTCACATCCTACCCTTTTGCAGCGCTTCAGAAATTTGAAGAAATAATTCCATCATTTTGATATATCAGCATAAAAAACTTTATGTTCGACTCTTAAAACCCTTATAATGAAAACAAAACTCCTTTTACTTTCCACAATACCTTTTTCCAATTTCAATTAGCGCTCACATAGATTTTGAACCACAAATAATTGCAGATTCACATCCTGATATAGTTGGACCCTATGCATTAGCTACCGCAGATATCTACAGCGATGGCGATAAAGACTTCATTGCCACTTCTACAAATGGAGATATAGTCTGGTTCGAAAATCTGGACGGTCAGGTTAGTTTCTCCGAACCAAAAAAACAACTATTATTCACTCCGATGAATTTTCCGCCAATTACAATCATTCCCGATGATTTTAATGGCGACGGCAAAATGGATATAGCAGTAGGTATTTATGGTTTCAACCAAATAATCTGGTTTGAGAATGCAGGATCATTAAGCATAGAAGAAAACTCATCCAATCTTTAATATTTTTCCAAATCCAACGAATAGTTTTCTAAACATTAAATTCCAACTTTTCTATTTCTGAAATAAAGATTTATAATATCTGCCTTACCTAATGAAGGCGGCAAAACTGAAACAAAAAGAATTATTAGAAAGTAAATTATTTAATAGGACTACACGGTCGTTCTTCACAATAACCTTATGGTGGCTATTGGATCCCTCAATTAAACCTTAGTTGGAATGTATCCTTTTCATTACCTTCTCTTGTAATTTAATATTTGCTATAATCAAAGAAATATGGATTAAGGTGAGGGCCTGAAAGGTTTTTCTAGGAAAAAGAGATATATCCCGAGATATCAAAACTAAAAGAAACCAACTAAAAATTAGTCGGTTTCTTTTCAATTTAGATAAATAAGGCTATTTCAATAAATCATTGTTTAATCAATCTGAAAGTATTCTCTTGACCTTCAAATTTTAGAGTCACTAAATAAACTCCAGTGTTTAATCCACTATTAATAGGAAGGGTTATAGTGCTATTGTCACATCCCAGAACTTGGTCATATATCATTCTTCCTGTTAAATCGGTAATAGTTACTTCAACTTGCTGTCCGTTTAACTGTGGCGCGTTTAGATAAACATTTCCTGCCCTCCAAGGGTTCGGGTAAAGACTAATTCCGCTGAGAAGGTTATTGCTGTCAACACCCAAACGCTCTGCAGTTCTGATTGAAAAGCGGTCGGATGCCTTACTCTCAGGGTAATTGGAGTTTACAGAGAAAGAATAATTTGTTTCTCCATCTGATAATAGGGTGCTACTACCCGTAAAAGCATCTTCAAGATAAAAGGAAAAATCATCCAATCCCGTAATTTCAACTTTCAAGGCATAATCATTTTCACTATAACCCGAGCTATATAGGTGAAAAACTTCTTCAATCTCTGGCATTGCTCTTTTTTCAATACTTAAAATGACACCGTTGTTGTTAATCCCAAGATTTTCATAGAAATTAAATGGTTTTCTAGCATCAAAAGAATTTATTTCATTGCTATTATCCGGCCCAAACATAATTCCCAAACCATCGTGCATCCCACCTCCATTATTAAGATTTTCCGCATTAAAAAGCTTTACAACTAACTTATCTTGATCATCATTTCCAGTAGCACTAGAAGCAGTGAATTCACCTGGTGCCTTATCGTCCTCTTCAAAAGTCAATTGCGACGGACCTGGCGCAATTGTAGCAAATTGCCCACCTTGACCAGGTTGTAAAAACTGATTGGCCTCTGAGTTTACAATACTTGACCCATCTGGTAGCTGAATTGTCGAATATCCCCCATTTGGTCCCAACAAAGGGTCAAATACATAATAGAAATTAATATTAACATTCGTAGCGTTAGCAAAAAGCTCATTGACATCTACGGCACACTGATAAGGATTCCCAAACATTGCAAAGTTACCTAATTCTTGTGTGGGGAATTCCTGGAGCATATTGCCCTTGAATAGTTTTCCTTTTGCTCTCAATACGGTAGATCCATGAGAGAAATTGTTTGTCAAATTAATACTTCTATCGCCACGCACCATCAATAAGTAGGGAAAGCCCGCAACTAATTTACTTATATTTGTATTGGGAACAATTACAAATGACTGTTGCTCAGTGTCTACTGTATACATTGATGGGTTGCCGGTTAATGTAGCATCGAAACCATTTTGTCCCGTGAGACTTCCCGTAATATGAGTCCCGTAACCTGGGTTTGGATTCAAATTATCTCCCGGAAAAGATGTTCCTGTATTGTTAACTCCTTCTTGCCAATTATCACGAATAGTGGTTGTGGTAGTAACTGCCGACGTTACCATTCTATAGGTGCGTTTATCCAAGAAATATCGCTGCACTGTGGCATCACCGATTATATTGGAGGTGGAAGCCACATGCCCAAGTTGCCCATCACCCGTCGCACTGCTCACAAAAATGAGATCCCCTTCTATTTTAATATCTCCATAAAGATTCAAGACATCCTTCACCTCCAATTTAGCGCCCGGCCGAATAATTATATTGTGGACGTCAGTAGCGGAATTAAGGACAGCCGTTCCGTTAAGCACTGTAAAGTTATCTGTAGGAAGCGATACCCCATCCGGATCTTGAGGAGACCAATTATTGTTATAATATACATATCCTGGGTCGCAATCTCCTATAAATGAAAGAATCAAATCCTGTGGAAACACTCCAGAATAGGCGGTAGTATTCTTTTCCCAAAAACCTGTTCGGTTTACATAAAATGTCTGTGTAGGACCGATTTCGGTTCCTATAAACACAATGGAATTGGTAGGTCCGTCATCACTCATCTCAAGAGCACCCCAATATCGTCTGCCATTAACCCCTCCGGGAAACTCTACGGGAGTGCCAAAAGTTATCGTTCCTATAAATATATCTTTTTGCGAATCATAAGTTCCAACGCGTGTATAATCCGAATGGGTTCCAGCCAGAGAAAATGTGATCTCCTCTCCCGGTCCATTTCCACTGTTATCCTTATAAAACTTGATAATTAATTGATTTACATCTCTAATATTATCCATAAGAAATGTGAATCGAAGTTGTTCAACAACAAATTTTTCATTGGATTCCACTTCAAAATCATCCGCAAAAGCATAATTATTGACATCATAAAGATCCTCGAAACTTAAATTTTCAGATCCTCTACTGCAAATTTCAGAGACCGATGAATTGAAGTTTTCCCAAATTTCGGCAATACTGTGACTCCCTTCCACACTATATGGAATTCTAGAAATTTGGTCTTTTTGTAATATTTGGTCTTCTCGGAATTCCCCCGAATCCGTTTTGGGGCCTAGAAGATCATTCTCAACAGGCTTGGAGACATTTTTATAAGGACCATTTGGATCTAAAGTCTGCGCGAAAACCAGTGCTGGAAAAATCATTAATAAAGCAAGGAATAAACCTTTCACCATTATTTTTTGTTCAGCAGCAGGAATAAAAGAGTAACGATTATTCATTTTGGTATGATAATTAAAATAAGCCTACTTTTTTTTAAACAACAGGGTTTTCGGCATCTCCCTTAAAATCCTAACCCAAATATAATAAAAATCACTATATATCATATATATTTTATAAAAATTAAATTTTTTAAGAAATTAGGGAAATTATTATTGGTAGGCACACATAATGTTTGAAACTATCGAAATTTTAATTTTTGAGGAAAGACGTAAAATCCATAGAGAAAGCCCATAAATACTGGATCTAACGTCGATTTAGCATAATTTATTCAATACTCATAATATTGATTATTCGTCATTATAATCTATAAATATATAGCAATTCCCTAAAGATAGAAGTTCTTATTTAATATACTCTATTTTGGTTTTTTTTGGAATTATCGATTATTTTTGTTCTGGATGAAAGTAGTTTCGCGCCTATTTATTCTAATATATGGAATGTGGGAATTGCTCTTACTACTAAAATAAAAAAGCCGTCTTGAGATAAGACGGGCGGTAATAAGAATTTCGCAACTTAAATCATTAAACCAAAAAAGGACCCCATATTGGAGCCCCCTTTCTTATATAAAATTATTTTTTATTTGATTAAAAAATTTTCAACGAGGATTATAAACACATCAAAGGATCTGATAAGTTATAACTGCCCAAACTCCTAACTTCCGCAACTTTTCAATCTTATGATTTTTAGGTACCCAGCGATCTTATTTTCAAACACTTAAGATTAACTGGAGATCTCCTTTGGTGTCCCTGGGTGTTATTTCTTATTTTGACCCGTAGTTTTGTACGGCAAAAAAAAATAAGTGCGTTAATATGTGTTCAGGTAATTGACATACGCTCGGGCAAGTAAAGGGTTTTTAAAACTGTGGGCAAAAGTACGGTTAAATATCGAAGAACTCTATTCGGAAATAGCTAAGACTTGGCCTGATTTTTTCACATAATTCCATTAAGCGGCCTTATCATTAACCTTAATATTTTGCAGTATAAACTCGGGAAATATAAGATTATTCCACCTAACCTCAATACCCAAAATATATTAAGAATATTGTCAGACCTTATCCCAACTCACTCCAACCCATCCAGCAAAACTCCCAGCATTTCAATCGCGGCATCACTTATTCTCGTACCAGGGCCATAAACTGCTACAGCGCCAGCATCAAACAGATATTGGTAATCCTGGTGGGGAATTACGCCACCGACAATTACCATAATATCTTCCCTATCATATTTTTTTAAAGCTTCAATAACTTGAGGCACTAAGGTTTTATGACCTGCGGCAAGAGAGGAAACACCTAGAATATGCACGTCATTTTCCACCGCTTGTTTAGCAGCTTCCTGTGGAGTTTGAAAAAGAGGACCAATATCCACGTCAAAACCAACATCGGCATAACCTGTAGAAACTACCTTTGCCCCGCGGTCATGACCATCCTGTCCCATTTTGGCAATCATAATGCGCGGACGTCTGCCTTCTAGTTCTGCAAACTTATCTGCCAGTTCCCTAGCCTTTTCAAAAGATTTATCCTTCTCCATTTCTTTGCTATATACACCGCTTATTGATCTAATTTCGGCCTTATATCTTCCAAAAATTATTTCCAAAGCATCTGATATTTCTCCTAAAGTCGCACGATACCTCGCAGCATCTACTGCTAAAGCCAATAAATTTCCCTCGCCTGTTTTAGCACTTTCTGTTAAACGGTCAAGTGCCTCTTTCACTTTTTGGATATCACGTTCAGCTTTTATCTTGTTTAACCGATCAATCTGTGCCAATCGGACCTTTTGATTATCAACATCCAAAATCTGCAGCGGATCTTCTATGGCAAGTCGGTATTTATTTACTCCCACAATAATATCATGACCACTATCTATTCGTGCCTGTTTTTTTGCCGAAGCCTCCTCAATCCGAAGCTTGGGAATTCCAGCCTCAATTGCTTTGGTCATTCCCCCAAGTTCCTCCACTTCTTCAATTAAAGCCCAGGCTTTTTTGGCAATATCATCGGTAAGTTTTTCAACATAATAACTTCCTGCCCATGGATCTACCGTTCGGGTTATCTGGGTTTCCGCTTGAAGAAAAATCTGGGTATTTCGGGCTATACGTGCAGAAAAATCTGTGGGCAAAGCAATAGCCTCATCCAGAGCATTGGTGTGCAGCGATTGCGTACCTCCAAAAACAGCCGCAGCTGCTTCTATAGTTGTACGAGCTACATTATTAAAAGGATCTTGCTCAGTAAGACTCCAACCACTGGTCTGACAATGGGTACGCAGAGCGAGCGACTTTTCATCTTTTGGATTGAATTGTTTTACGATTTTCGCCCACAACATCCGTGCAGCTCTTAATTTCGCAATTTCAGTAAAATGGTCCATCCCGATTCCCCAGAAAAAAGAGAGTCTGGGAGCAAAAACATCTATATCCATTCCCGCTTTTATTCCCGTACGGATATATTCCAGCCCATCTGCCAAAGTATAGGCCAATTCAATCTCCGCAGTTGCTCCAGCCTCTTGCATATGGTATCCCGAAATAGAAATGCTGTTGAATTTGGGCATATTCTTGGAAGCATATTTAAAAATATCGCTCACAATTTTCATAGAAGGAGTTGGTGGATAGATATAAGTATTTCGCACCATAAATTCCTTGAGAATATCGTTTTGAATGGTACCAGCCAAATCCTTTGGAGAAACACCCTGCTCCTCGGCAGCAACAATATAAAAAGCCATTATAGGAAGCACAGCTCCATTCATGGTCATAGATACACTCATCTTGTCAAGAGGAATCTGGTCAAAAAGGATTTTCATATCCTCCACGCTATCGATGGCTACTCCCGCTTTACCTACATCACCAACTACCCTTTCGTGGTCGCTATCGTACCCACGGTGTGTGGCAAGGTCAAAAGCTACAGAAAGTCCTTTTTGTCCAGCCTCAAGATTTCGTCGATAAAATGCGTTACTGTCTTCCGCAGTCGAAAAACCTGCATATTGCCGAATTGTCCAAGGACGACGAACGTACATGGTTGAATAAGGTCCTCGTAAAAAGGGTGCGATACCCGCCACAAAATCCAAATGTTCCAAATGGGAAATGTCTTCATCACAATATTCCCTTTTGGAATCATTATCCCCTGAATTGTCCCTATCCTGGAGTAATTCAGAATTCTGAATTCCGAATTCTGAATTTTTAAAATCAATATGTTGTAAATTTTTTCTATTCATTCCAATAAAATCCTGCTATTCCCATATATATTCCAAAACCCAGTAATAACAATGCCACAAAGAAGATAAGCACCCGAAAGTAGTTATGGGAGGTTAAAGTTTTGTAGCGAGTTAGAAGAGTTAATCCCAAAACTATAAAAATGATTCCAACGATAATTCCTAAAGCTGATTCTTGAGTCATGATTCCTGTTTTAAACGTTCTTGTTCGGTTATTTCAGATAATCTATTTGCTATGATAGGGGCAATAAGCGTCTTGACGGGATTGTGCTTTACAAAAGGAAAAAGCTCTAAATTTTCTTTCATTCTGTCTCTCTTATTTTGATGGTAATTGGTACCCAGCAGTTTCAATCCGCCATTATTAAAAAGAGTTTGTTCCTTCTCAGCACTTTCTTTAATTTTTTTCTGAACAATTCCTTCCTTCAATTGTTTCATAAATCCTCCCCCTTTTTCAATATCCTTAAAAACCACTAAGGCTTTGGTAGCCAACTCATCGGTTAGACTTTCTATATAATAAGTTCCATCGGATGGATTGCTTACCTTATCAAAATAACTTTCATTTTTCAGAATTAAAAGTTGGTTCCGCGCAATACGCTCACCAAATTCATTGCTTTTGTGATAGATACCATCATAAGCAAGATTGCAAACGGCATCCGCACCTCCCAAAATTGCGCTCATACATTCGGTTGTAGTACGGAGCATATTTACATTGTAATCGTACAAGGTCTTATTTCTTTCTGAAGGAACCGCAATAATATGACAAGTTTGCGAAAACCCATATTCCTTGGCCACGATGCTATAAAGTTTACGTAAGGCACGGATTTTTGCGATTTCAAAAAAGTAATTTGAACCGACTGAAAGCTTGAAGGCTATTTTTAAATCCCCCTCGGCTCCACTATTGGAACGATCACGGTCTCCGAGCGGAGTTGAGGAGACAAGATTAAAATATTCATTGGCGTGAGCTAAAGCGTACGCCAGTTGTTGTACGATGTTGGCACCAGCATTTTGATATAAGGATACATCGACACCGAGAATATTGGCCGTCGTTTGTTTTTGGACCAAATCCGTCAGAATTTGAAAATCAGTTTTTTCATTAAGGAACCAATTTCCGGTTCTAGCAAGTTTACCGATTATATCAATATTGTAATAAACGGTAGCTTTTTGATTTTGTAGGAAAGTCATCAGTGAACCTAAAAATCCTTCGGAAAGAAATCCAAACTCAAAATAAATCGGAGACCTTTCAAATGGAAAATCCTTAAGCACTTTTTCAGTATCAAATTCCGCGTCTGCTTTGAATACAATAGATTCTGCACCGCGATTTAGAGCATCAAGGGCAATATTATTTGCTATTGCCTCATCATCTATAAATACTTCCTGTGCAATTTTCCAAGAATCCGGTTGACCGGGAATTTTCTGAAATCCAGTGGGGAAATCATCGCTATGGTAAAAAGGCTTAACGTTGACCCCCTCCGGACTTTGCCATACGAGGGTTTCATTGTAATCAGCGCCTTTCAGATCATACTGTATTTTCTGTTTCCACTGTTTGGCAGAAACACCATCAAACTCCTTAAACAAAAATTCACTCATTACTTTTATTTTTCTGAATGCTATCCTCGTGCTCGATTATAAAAATATCCTCATTTTCCCTTTTGAGATAATATTTTTCACGAGCAAATTTTTCCATTTCATCACTATTATCCATTTTTTGTATAAATGACTTGTCGTGATCTATTTGTTTTTGATAAAATTCGGTATTATCTTCTAATCCATCAATCTCCTTATCCAATTCTCTATGGATAAGGTACGAATTGGTATCGAAAAACACCATCCAAACTATAAAAAGAATCATTATAAGCACATATTTGTTGCTCATAAAACGAAACCACTTGTTATTTTTAATTTTGGAAAATTTCACGATTCTATATGGTTCAGTTTCTGATGGATTATGGTTCTGATTAAATCTACCGCCACCGTATTGTACTTATTTGTTGGAATAATAATATCCGCAAATTCCTTAGTTGGCTCAATAAATTGTAGGTGCATTGGCTTCAGCGTATTTTGATATCGGGCCAATACTTCGTTAATATCTCTTCCACGCGTGGTAATATCACGCTTTAATCTTCGTATTAGTCTCTCATCGCTATCCGCATGAACGAAAATTTTAATATCGAACATTTCGCGGATTTCTGGATGGGTAAAAATCAATATTCCTTCCACGATGATAACCTTCTTCGGAGAAGTGGTTATCGTCTCACCCGTTCTATTGTGCTCCACAAACGAGTAAACGGGTTGTTCAAAGGAATTTCCTTTTTTCAATTCCCTTAAATGGGAAACCAATAAATCGAAATCGATAGCCTGAGGATGATCAAAATTTATTTTCGTCCTATTATCCAAGGAAAGATGACTGGTATCATGATAATACGAATCTTGGGAAATCACGCATACCTCGTCCGGCGGAAGCTCCTCCACTATTTGTTCTACCACTGTTGTTTTGCCGCTCCCGGTGCCACCGGTGATTCCAATTATAAGCATGGATTATAGGTTTGTACAAATGTAGTTAAAAGGATTTAAGTTTGCATTTGAAGTTTGACCGTTCGCTAAGTAATGCCAGTTTTATTTATAAGGGAAAAATCAACAGTAGTTAAATTAAAGACGCTTTTAAGTAGTCTTCTTGATCTAGAAAAAAATATATTAGGACTTGGTTGTCCCGTAGGACCTAACAGCAGAAACTGATATTAATCTTTTCAACGTGGACTCTGTATCATTTCACAATGCCATAAATTAAAACACTTGAACAGAATAAATGCTGATTTTTTATGGCAAGTCCCCCGCCAGAAAAAGGCGGGGCACCGCGCTTTCCGCTATATCTCCTGGCCCCTAAAGCGGGCCAGGAGGATGCCGCTGCAATCGCTCTTGCA
This sequence comes from Aequorivita sp. H23M31, assembly GCF_004022485.1. Lineage (GTDB taxonomy): Bacteria > Bacteroidota > Bacteroidia > Flavobacteriales > Flavobacteriaceae > Aequorivita > Aequorivita ciconiae. Next base: position 3,657,816 of record NZ_CP034951.1, on the reverse strand, counting down.
GTTAAGGATTCAATTGAAAGATCTTTCTGTTATATTCTCAATAAATACATTTCCATTAATTCTGTTTTTTAATCCATTTTTGGTTAAACCTTGGGAAAGCTTCCCTGAACATTATACAGGTTCTAGCAAAAAAGATCGAAAGACTTTTGTAAAATAAATTCGGCAGAAAACGACAAGAAAGGATCAAATGTAAAATATCCTCCCCTATCGATTTCCCGTCCCTGTCACCCACATCGTTGAGCGCAGGCGGCTTGGCCCATAAAAAAGCCACCACCAAATAAATGGTGAAGGTTTTAAGGAAGGCGTTTATAAGAAGAGTAACGGCAGGGGCGGGAACCAGATCGGAAAGAACACAACCGGCCTTTCCCGGCCCTACCACCTACCCACGTGGGAGCGTCCATTTGGTATATCCCATAAAAAAAACCTCCACCAAATAAATGGTGAAGGTTTTAAGGAAGGCGTTTATAATAAGAGGAACGGCAGGGGCGGGAACCAGATCGGAAAGAACACAACCGGCCTTTCCCGCCCCTACCACCCACCCACGTGGGAGCGTCCATTTGGTATATCCCATAAAAAAAACTCCACCAAATAAATGGTGGAGGTTTTAAGGAAGGCGTTTATAATAAGAGGAACGGCAGGGGCGGGAACCAGATCGGAAAGAACACAACCGGCCTTTCCCGCCCCTACCACCCACCCACGTGGGAGCGTCCTTTTGGTATATGTCTAGTCGTAAATAACCGATACAGATTATTAAAGGATTAAATTTATTAATTAAAGCTGAACAATGACGTCATTGTTCAGCTTTTTTGATTTGTATTGTTTTCTTTTCAATTTATTTTGTCCGTGCATTTGTATTGGTGTTAGCATATGATTGGAAAAATGTGGTCTTACATTGTTGTATGTTTTTATTGCACCTGCAATAAGTTGCTGCTTTAAACTAAAATCCTTGACGTTTTTTGCTATGTCAAATTCTTGTTTCAAAATTCCATTTATCCGCTCTGCGATTGCATTTTCGTAAGGATCGTATTTTTCGGTCATGCTTGGGGTGATCCCATTATCATCCAATAATTTTTGATAGTCATTTGAGCAATATTGCAATCCCCGGTCAGAGTGGTGTATTAATGGATACTCTCTTTGTTTTCGATTGTTCAGAGCCATTTCCAAAGCTTTTACTGAACCATCCACAGAAAGTGATGTCGATACATTATACCCTACGATCTTTTTTGAATATGCGTCCGTAATCAATGCCAGATACGATGGATTGGCTCTGGTCCCTACATATGTTATATCGCTTACCCATACAGAATCTGGTCTTTCTATATCCAATGTGCTTACAAGATTTTTATGTTTTCTAAATCGATGGTGCGAGTTTGTTGTAATATGGTACTGTCTTTTTGGAGTTATCAGCATATGGTTAGCGCTTAATATTCTAAAGAGTTTATCTCTCCCTACTTTAAGAGGTGACAATTGATCTTTAAGTAAAAAATATAGTTTTTTACCGCCCAATCTGGGCATAATCATTCGGATCTCCCGCACCATCACTATTACCTTTTGAGCAATGGACTGTTTATGCAGTTTAGTCTTTTTTGATCTATAATATACCTGTCTATTTACCCCGAGCAAATCACAGGTGGAAACTAATGTTTCTTTGTGCTCTTCTTTGAAGAGATCGATAAGTCGGGTGTGTAATTTTTTCTGATATCAATTTGATATTCCTTTTCAGCCAGATCTACAAGCATATCAAATATTATCGCCTTCTTATCTGCTCTTTCGGCGAGATGCTCCGCACGGTTCTTCTGCTTTTCTAATAACCTTATCTTAGCTTCCAGTTCTAGAATCTTCTGTTCAGGTGTTTTTGCCACAACTTTTTGGGATTGGTTCTCCCAATCAAAAGTACCATATTTTCGCAACCATTCTCTAACTGTAGATTTGGCCTGGATACCATATTTATGGCAGGCCTCTGTCCTTCCTAGTTGACCAAGTTCAATTTCCTGCACAACTTGAAGTTTAAAAGAAATCGAATAATCTTTTTGGGTACGCTTGACATACCCAGCATTTTCTGATGTTTTCATTACACTAAAATTTTAGTGTATCGCTATTTCAGGACGGGACAGAACGGCAGGGGCGGGAACCAGATCGGAAAGAACACAACCGGCCTTTCCCGCCCCTACCACCCACCCACGTGGGAGCGTCCATTTGGTATATCCCATAAAAAAAACCTCCACCAAATAAATGGTGGAGGTTTTAAGGAAGGCGTTTATAATAAGAGGAACGGCAGGGGCGGGAACCAGATCGGAAAGAACACAACCGGCCTTCCCCGCCCCTACCACCCACCCACGTGGGAGAGTTCTTTTGGTATATCCCATAAAAAAAACCTCCACCAAATAAATGGTGGAGGTTTTAAGGAAGGCGTTTATAATAAGAGGAACGGCAGGGGCGGGAACCAGATCGGAAAGAACACAACCGGCCTTCCCCGCCCCTACCACCCACCCACGTGGGCAATGTCATTAAGTTAAGGTTTTCTCAAACTCCATCTTTCTGATTCTTAGTTATTTTTGGCTTTATTCTTGCGCGATATTTCCCAGGGTTTCTTTCTGATTTTCGATTGGGCCTACTAGGGACCAAATGCGATTTGTATAAGGATTTAAGTTCTTCTACAATGTCGCTTCCATCTGTTTTTTCATCAAGAAATAACTTTACTACTCTATTCTTTAAAAGCCCATAAGATATATTTGTGTTGACCTTATAATCGTATTTCTTCCCCCGATTAATATCCTTAAGCTCATCTTCGAGCTCACTGACAATCAAGGTCTGTACATTGCTTACAAATAATGCTGCCTTAAAATCCTGTAGAATGCTCTGGTTTGAATAGCCGGAAAAGTGTTCGACTCTCAATTTGTTTTTGAGCTCGTCATAAAAAGTCTCTACGCCCCATCTTTTGAAGTATAGCTCCTTGAACTGACTTGTCGGGTACAGATTGCTGTCCAACAACGAGGTCATTAAAATCTCGACGTTCCCCTTGCCCAGCTCAATTCTCACCAGCCGTACTTTTATAGGACAGTTCTTAGTATATTCTTTATCTGTGAGTTTGGCATTTTTGCCTGGATATATCGCTACCACAAGTGACTTCTTTCTGCTCTTTTCAAAATCCATGACCAAACCGCTAAAACTTGTCTTTACCCGCATCAAATAATCAAATTCACTTTTGACATGCTGCTGTATAAAATTATAAGACGGATACCCCCTGTCGTAGATAATCAAGTCATTACTTTTACAATGCTCAAGATGGGTAAGGGCCAGATCTCTTTCTCCCCGTACTACGGGGGCCAAAATACCATCGAGGACATATTTATTCAGTACGTCATAAATAACGGAACATCTTGCCTGAACCAAAACAGTACTGGATTGGTTCTTGGTCTCCCCATAAATTGCTTTGAGCTCATCAGTGATCGGCAGGGTAATTCGAGTTCCATCTACCGCCAATAGCCTAAACCCGTTCCATAACTTTATCGCTGGAACATTATCGGTATAAAATTCGTTCAGCAATACTCGGGAGAGCTCATCGAACACTTCAGGCCTAATCTTCTTTCTGGCCTGTACAAAAGCGCTCTTGGTAAATTTCGAATTAGAACCAGCCTTAAGCAAGCTGGTGAAATTCTCTATTTCTAGGGATAGGCTTTTTCTTAGGAAGTTCAACATAAATAAAAGAAGGATTGGAAAACATTGTTTTCTGTTTCTAGTAAAATGTTCGTTTGAAACTTTAAACTCCGTTTTTAGCTCATTGCTAAAAATCGTTGCCTTTATCTTTTCAAGGATAAAATTAGCGGTTTTTTTTCATAAATAAGTCATTGATTATCAGTTAAATATACGATTTATTTGAATGAAAAACAAGTGTATATTACTGAAAATCAACAATTTAACACGCTAACTTAATGACATTGCCCACGTGGGAGCGTCCATTTGGTATATCCCATAAAAAAAACCTCCACCAAATAAATGGTGGAGGTTTTAAGGAAGGCGGCGACCTACTCTCCCACGAGATGCAGTACCATCGGCGCAAACGGGCTTAACTTCTCTGTTCGGAATGGTAAGAGGTGAGCCCCGTCGCTATAACCACCTTGGTTTTAGGAATTAGGGACCGGGTTGTAGGGATTGGTTGTTACCAATGCCTTATGCCCAATCTACTAATGCCCCCCAGCGTTCGCTGGGAAAATATCTTGACATTATGGAAACAAAGTATAGGGGAAAAGTGAACTGACCTTTTAAAAGAGTTGCCTTCCACGGCTGCAAGTCTGAGTTGCTCCCCCTCCTTGGGAGGGGGCCGGGGGAGGACGTACATAAGCTTACGGGCTATTAGTACCGCTCGGCTGTGACATTGCTGCCCTTGCACCTGCGGCCTATCAACGTGGTAGTCTCCCACGGCCCTTTAAAGAAATCTCATCTTGTGGTGGGTTTCGCGCTTATATGCTTTCAGCGCTTATCCCTTCCCGACGTAGCTACCCAGCGGTGCCCCTGGCGGGACAACTGGTGCACCAGCGGTCGGTCCAATCCGGTCCTCTCGTACTAGGATCAGATCCACTCAAATTTCTTGCGCCCACTGTAGATAGAGACCGAACTGTCTCACGACGTTCTGAACCCAGCTCGCGTGCCACTTTAATGGGCGAACAGCCCAACCCTTGGGACCTTCTCCAGCCCCAGGATGTGACGAGCCGACATCGAGGTGCCAAACCCCCCGTCGATATGAGCTCTTGGGGGAGATCAGCCTGTTATCCCCGGCGTACCTTTTATCCTTTGAGCGATGGCCCTTCCATGCGGAACCACCGGATCACTATGCTCTACTTTCGTACCTGATCGACTTGTTGGTCTCTCAGTCAAGCTCCCTTATGCCATTGCACTCTGCACACGATTGCCAACCGTATTGAGGGAACCTTTAGAAGCCTCCGTTACTCTTTTGGAGGCGACCACCCCAGTCAAACTACCCACCAAGCACTGTCCCCTTTGTTCAAGGGTTAGACTCTAGACAAGCAAAGGGTGGTATTTCAACAATGACTCCGCCACGCCTGGCGACGCAGCTTCAAAGTCTCCCACCTATCCTACACATTGCTTATCCAAAACCAATACTAAGCTATAGTAAAGGTGCACGGGGTCTTTTCGTCCCACAGCGGGTAATCGGCATCTTCACCGATACTACAATTTCACCGAGCTCATGGCTGAGACAGTGTCCAGATCGTTGCACCATTCGTGCAGGTCGGAACTTACCCGACAAGGAATTTCGCTACCTTAGGACCGTTATAGTTACGGCCGCCGTTTACTGGGGCTTCAATTCAATGCTTCTCCCGAAGGATGACATCTCCTCTTAACCTTCCAGCACCGGGCAGGTGTCAGGCCCTATACTTCATCTTTCGATTTTGCAGAGCCCTGTGTTTTTGATAAACAGTCGCCTGGACTCTTTCACTGCGGCCCCCATTGCTGGGGGCGACGCTTCTCCCGAAGTTACGCGTCTATTTTGCCTAGTTCCTTAGCCATGAATCTCTCGAGCTCCTTGGAATGCTCTTCCCAACCACCTGTGTCGGTTTGGGGTACGGGCTGCCTCGCTCGCTTTTCTTGGAAGTCGGTACCCGGGATTATCACCTTGGCCGGGGCCTCAGTGTACTATCGGGGTGTTGCCACTCCCTTCAACGCACTATTCCGTCAGTGCGCACCCAGTTTCCGCCTCCGTCGCTTTTGGCGCGGGCAGGTACGGTAATATTAAACCGTTGTCCATCCACTACCCCTTTCGGGTTCGCGTTAGGTCCCGACTGACCCCCAGCTGATTAGCATAGCTGGGGAAACCTTGGTCTTTCGGAGTGCGGGTTTCTCGCCCGCATTATCGTTACTTATGCCTACATTTTCTTTTCCGTACGCTCCAGCATACCTCGCGGCACACCTTCGGCGCATACGGAATGCTCCCCTACCTCCCGACGTAAAGTCGGGACCATAGCTTCGGTAGTATGTTTATGCCCGATTATTATCCATGCCGGACCGCTCGACCAGTGAGCTGTTACGCACTCTTTAAATGAATGGCTGCTTCCAAGCCAACATCCTGGCTGTCTGTGCAGTCCGACCGCGTTTTTTCAACTTAACATACATTTGGGGACCTTAGCTGATGGTCTGGGTTCTTTCCCTCTCGGACATGGACCTTAGCACCCATGCCCTCACTGCTGACCAACATTTTATAGCATTCGGAGTTTGTCAGGAATTGGTAGGCGGTGAAGCCCCCGCATCCAATCAGTAGCTCTACCTCTATAAAACTATAATGTCAACGCTGCACCTAAATGCATTTCGGGGAGTACGAGCTATTTCCGAGTTTGATTGGCCTTTCACCCCTACCCTCAGGTCATCCCAAGACTTTTCAACGTCAACGGGTTCGGCCCTCCATTTGGTGTTACCCAAACTTCAGCCTGCCCAAGGGTAGATCACACGGTTTCGCGTCTACTACTACCAACTAAAGCGCCCTGTTCAGACTCGCTTTCGCTGCGGCTCCGGTCCTTAGGACCTTAACCTCGCTGGCAACAGTAACTCGTAGGCTCATTATGCAAAAGGCACGCCGTCACCAAATAAATTGGCTCCGACCGCTTGTAGGCGTATGGTTTCAGGTTCTGTTTCACTCCGTTGTTCACGGTTCTTTTCACCTTTCCCTCACGGTACTGGTTCACTATCGGTCTCTCAGGAGTATTTAGCCTTGGCGGATGGTCCCGCCAGATTCATACAGGGTTTCACGTGCCCCGCACTACTCAGGATACCACTATCGGCAACCGTCCTTACCAATACCGGGCTATCACCGTCTATGGCCACGCTTTCCAACGTGTTCTTGTTCGTAAGGCACCAAATGTCGCGGTCCTACAACCCCGGACGGTCCGTAAACCGCCCGGTTTGGGCTAATCCGAGTTCGCTCGCCGCTACTATCGGAATCACTGTTGTTTTCTCTTCCTCCGGGTACTTAGATGTTTCAGTTCCCCGGGTTTGCCCCGCTTGCGCGGTAATACATCTTCAATGTACTGGGTTGCCCCATTCGGATACCTGCGGATCAACCTGTATGTGCCAGTCCCCGCAGCTTTTCGCAGCTTATCACGTCCTTCATCGCCTCTGAGAGCCTAGGCATTCCCCATACGCCCTTATTTTGCTTATTGTACTTTTACCTGCCGTATGGCAGGTTTTTGCTCTTTTAATGAGTTGTTCTTCGCTCAATATTCAAGTATCAACTTTCAACGCTCAATTGAGCATTGATAATTGTTTGTTGAACATTGAGACTTAATTATTACTTCTCTCGTATTCTTTGTTTCCAATATGTCAATGAACTGTCTGGATCCTCACCGCTCCCGGGCCCGGATAACGGGCAGCTAACGGGAACAACGATTGTTGTCCGTGGTGGAGAATATCGGAGTCGAACCGATGACCTCTACGGTGCAAGCGTAGCGCTCTAGCCAGCTGAGCTAATTCCCCATTTTAGTAATTCAGAATTATGAATTCAGAATTATGAACGTTGAATCCCAACTTCTAGAATTTCCTTCAATATGTGCTTAATGAACGTTTTGTTCCCTGCGGAACAAGTAATCTGTGAAAATACCCGGGTCGAACCGGTGACCTTCCCGAGGCAAGCTCGGGACGCCCTAGCCAGCTGAGCTAATTCCCCGTTTTAGTAATTCAGAATTATGAATTCAGAATTATGAACGTTGAATCCCAACTTCTAGAATTTCCTTCAATATGTGCTTAATGAACGTTTTGTTCCCTGGGGAACAAGTAATCTGTGAAAATACCGGGGTCGAACCGGTGACCTTCCCGAGGCAAGCTCGGGACGCTCTAGCCAGCTGAGCTAATTCCCCGTTTTAGTAATTCAGAATTATGAATTCAGAATTATGAACGTCGAATCCCAACTTCTAGAATTTCCTTCAATATGTAATGAACGTATATTTCCGAAGAAATATCTTGTTTTCAATCTTCGATTTCGATTTCAGTTTCGATTTCGATAGTAGTCCCAGGCAGACTCGAACTGCCGACCTCTACATTATCAGTGTAGCGCTCTAACCAGCTGAGCTATGGGACTGTAAAGGGCCCCAATGTTCAGTGCTCAGTAATCAGTTTTGATGTACCGAAGACTTGACCTGTTGACCGTAATATTATAAAATTGACAGCTAAACCAAGCAAGACATCCGTGTTTTCCAATAAGAGTGTCTCTTTGTTGAATTTCGGTCGTCTTTCTCTAGAAAGGAGGTGTTCCAGCCGCACCTTCCGGTACGGCTACCTTGTTACGACTTAGCCCCAGTTACCAGCTTCACCCTAGGCCGCTCCTCGCGGTGACGGACTTCAGGTGCTTCCAGCTTCCATGGCTTGACGGGCGGTGTGTACAAGGCCCGGGAACGTATTCACCGGATCATGGCTGATATCCGATTACTAGCGATTCCAGCTTCACGGGGTCGAGTTGCAGACCCCGATCCGAACTGAGACAGGTTTTGTGGATTCGCGCCTGCTTGCGCAGTGGCTGCCCATTGTACCTGCCATTGTAGCACGTGTGTGGCCCAGGACGTAAGGGCCGTGATGATTTGACGTCATCCCCACCTTCCTCACGGTTTGCACCGGCAGTCTCGTTAGAGTTCCCATCTTTACATGCTGGCAACTAACGACAGGGGTTGCGCTCGTTATAGGACTTAACCTGACACCTCACGGCACGAGCTGACGACAACCATGCAGCACCTTGTAATCTGTCCGAAGAAGGGGATGTTTCCACCCCTGTCAGACTACATTTAAGCCCTGGTAAGGTTCCTCGCGTATCATCGAATTAAACCACATGCTCCACCGCTTGTGCGGGCCCCCGTCAATTCCTTTGAGTTTCATTCTTGCGAACGTACTCCCCAGGTGGGATACTTATCACTTTCGCTGGGCCACCCAGACCACCAACGTGGTCCGGACAGCTAGTATCCATCGTTTACGGCGTGGACTACCAGGGTATCTAATCCTGTTCGCTCCCCACGCTTTCGTCCATCAGCGTCAATGCGTTGTTAGTGACCTGCCTTCGCAATCGGTATTCTATGTGATATCTAAGCATTTCACCGCTACACCACATATTCTAGCCACTTCACAACCATTCAAGACAACCAGTATCAATGGCAATTCTACAGTTGAGCTGCAGACTTTCACCACTGACTTAATCGCCCGCCTACGGACCCTTTAAACCCAATGATTCCGGATAACGCTCGGATCCTCCGTATTACCGCGGCTGCTGGCACGGAGTTAGCCGATCCTTATTCCCAGAGTACCGTCAAGCCCCGACACGTCGGGGTGTTTCTTCCTCTGTAAAAGCAGTTTACGACCCATAGGGCGGTCTTCCTGCACGCGGCATGGCTGGATCAGGCTCTCGCCCATTGTCCAATATTCCTCACTGCTGCCTCCCGTAGGAGTCTGGTCCGTGTCTCAGTACCAGTGTGGGGGATCCCCCTCTCAGGGCCCCTACCCATCGTAGCCATGGTAAGCCGTTACCTTACCATCAAGCTAATGGGACGCATGATCATCTTGTACCGATAAATCTTTAATCAAAATCCAATGCCGGACTATGATACCATGGGGCATTAATCCAAGTTTCCCTGGGCTATTCCCCTGTACAAGGCAGATTCCATACGCGTTACTCACCCGTGCGCCGGTCTCAAAAGTGCAAGCACTTCTTTACCCCTCGACTTGCATGTGTTAGGCCTGCCGCTAGCGTTCATCCTGAGCCAGGATCAAACTCTTCATCGTATAATCTTCAATAATATTGCGACCATACTCCAGTAAGAGCTCGACTCTCAAAAAAATTCTCAGAAAATCTCACTTAGTTTAGTTTCTTTGTTGACAGCAAACGTTTCCGTTCGCTATCTACGCTGTCAATTTCAATATCTCAATGAACTTTTTCCTATGTAATAGGAAGTCAATCTGCTGGTGGGAGGGAGTCGAACCGCTGCCATTGTTGCCTTTCACCTGTTTTTCTGCAAACCCTGCTTCTCTAAGCGGGTGCAAATATACAACCTTTTTTTAAACCCGCAATACTTTTTATGAAAAAAATGAAAAATTTTTAAAGAGCGCTTTTTTGACCGCCGAATCAACCTGAGTTGACATCTTAAACGGGGTGCAAATATAGAACGCTTTTTCAAGACCGCAAGGCCTTTTTTGAAAAAAAAATTACAGGGTTTTAAAGAACTTTCCGCTACACTGCATCTCGCTGCCGTGCTAAGCGGGTGCAAAGATAGAACGCTTTTTGGTTCTCACAAGCATTATTGCAAACTCTTTTTCAAAAAAAATAAAACTTCATTACAAGTGGCTGAAAAAGTAGCATTTAGAAACAAAAAATTTTTATTGGATTATACCTTAATATATACACTATTTATTTTGGAATTTTTAAATCACTATCCCGAACATTAAAATCTTCGGCAACTATCTTGGAATCTTATGCCAATGAATCACAAATATCCGATGTTTTAGTCAAAGGTCTTTACCCACCCTTCTGTTCCTTTAATGTTGGAATAAATATTTACAGTCATCAAGATTTTCCTATTATCGCTAATTCGTTGTGCGCGGACCCCTTGTCATATTTATGAGGTACACAAATCTTATTGCTTTTAGAAGATCCACCTACCATACGAACAAATCCTTCTTATGATTTGAACTATTATCTTTATATAGGAGGGTCCTAAATAATTATTCCTTTTCCAACGAGACTTCTCAACTGCGCTCAACGAGACTTCTCGACTGCGCTCGAAGTGACACTTTAATTAATTGAAAATCATTATTTATTGTCAGGTCGAGCGCAGTCGAGACCTTTTTTATTATTTTAATAAATGTTATTTTGAAAGTAAAGTTTTATTGCACCCAATTAAAACAGAACCGTTGAAACACAAATAGGTTTTTGAATTTAAAAGGATTTTGGAAAAACGTATAAGACGCTGTAAATCTCTACACATTAATTTCCAAAGCGACTTATTGCAAACTGCCAAACTAACACTATCTTTGCACCCTAAAATTTTTCAGTATATGATAGCCATTACCTTACCAGACGGGAGCGTAAAACATTTTGATGCTGGGGTTACGCCGATGGACGTAGCCAAGAGCATAAGCGAAGGCTTTGCCCGGAATGTTATTTCGGCATCCTTTAATGACGTTACTATTGAAACCTCTACTGCTCTTACCGAGGATGGCAATCTAGTATTATATACTTGGAACGATGACGAAGGTAAAAAAGCATTTTGGCACTCATCGGCCCATATCCTCGCTCAGGCTCTTGAACAACTCTATCCTGGAATCAAATTGACAATTGGTCCAGCTATTGAAAATGGCTTTTACTACGATGTTGATTTTGGCGACAAAACACTTTTGGAAAAGGATCTGAAAGAGATCGAAGAACAAATGTTGAAAATAGCCAGGGGCAAACATGAATTCTCAATGCGAGAATCCTCTAAGCAGGATGCTCTGGATCATTACAAGAAAGAAGGTAACGAATATAAAGTAGAGCTGATTGAAAACCTAGAAGATGGTACTATCACCTTTTGTGATCATGACACTTTTACAGATTTATGCCGTGGTGGACACATTCCGAATACCGGAATTGTTAAGGCCATAAAATTAATGAATATCGCTGGAGCTTATTGGCGAGGAGACGAAAAAAACAAACAACTTACCCGAATCTATGGCATCAGTTTTCCTAAACAAAAGGATTTAACTGAGTATCTGGAATTATTGGAAGAAGCAAAAAAACGCGACCATAGAAAACTGGGAAGGGAATTTGAACTTTTTACTTTTTCGCAAAGAGTGGGTCAAGGTCTTCCCTTATGGCTTCCTAAAGGAGCAGCCCTTAGAGAACGATTGGAAAATTTTCTTAAAAAAGCCCAAAAGAAGGCGGGCTATGAAATGGTAATTACGCCGCATATTGGACAAAAGGAACTTTATGAAACTTCCGGACACTATGAAAAATATGGAGCCGATAGCTTTCAGCCTATTACCACACCAAGTGAAGGAGAAGTATTCCTTTTGAAACCCATGAACTGTCCTCATCACTGTGAAATTTATAATAGCAAACCTTGGTCCTACAAGGATCTTCCAAAAAGATTTGCCGAATTTGGAACAGTATATCGTTACGAACAGAGTGGCGAACTTCACGGATTAACTCGTGTCAGGGGATTTACTCAGGACGATGCACATATATTCTGTACTCCAGATCAGCTCGACGAGGAATTCAAAAAAGTTATTGATTTGGTATTGTACGTTTTTGGTTCTCTCGGATTTGATAATTTCACCACTCAAGTATCCATAAGAGATCCCAAAAAACCTGAAAAATATATTGGGAATGTCGAACTTTGGGAAAAAGCTGAGGCGGCTATTATTAGCGCTGTAAAGGATAAGGGGTTAGATTATGTAGTAGAGGAAGGAGAAGCTGCTTTTTACGGACCTAAACTTGACTTTATGGTGAAGGATGCCCTAGGCAGGAGTTGGCAGCTGGGAACCATTCAGGTAGATTACACCTTACCTGAACGATTTGAACTGGAATACAAAGGAAGCGATAATGAGATGCACCGCCCGGTCATGATTCACCGTGCTCCCTTTGGAAGTATGGAACGTTTTGTTGCTATCCTTTTGGAGCATACTGGAGGTAATTTCCCTCTTTGGCTTACTCCCGAACAGGTTACCATACTGTCTTTAAGTGAAAAATATGAAAAATACGCCCAAAAAGTTTTAAATTTGCTTGAAAATGACGAAATTCGCGCCCTTGTTGACAATAGGAACGAGACCATTGGTAAGAAAATAAGGGAGGCAGAAATGAATAAGATCCCTTATATGCTCATTGTTGGTGAGCAGGAAGAGAAAGATGGTACAGTTTCTGTTCGTAAACACGGCGAAGGCGATTTGGGCGCTATGACACCTGAAGCGTTCGCAGAATTGATTCACGAGAAAATAAAAAAGGAGTCAAAAGAATTTAATGTTTAACTAAAATTTTAAGCCATAGCAATACGAAGAAAAAGAGGTAGAGGACCTGCAAGAGTAATTAAAGAAGATCAGCATCGGATAAACGGAAAGATCCGTGCCGAGGAAGTTCGTCTTGTAGGTGAAAATGTTGAAGTAGGAGTGTATCCATTGCGGAAAGCACGCGAAATTGCAGAAGAGCAGGAATTGGACCTAGTCGAGATTTCTCCAAATGCAAATCCACCTGTGTGTAAGATTATAGACTATAAGAAATTTGTCTATGAACAGAAGAAACGTGAAAAGGTACTTAAAGCCAAAGCGACCAAGGTAACCATTAAGGAAATCCGGTTTGGCCCGAACACCGACGATCACGATTACGAGTTCAAAAAGAAGCACGGGGAAAAATTCCTACAGGAAGGTGCCAAACTTAAGGCATACGTATTCTTTAAAGGCCGTTCCATCATTTATAAGGACCAAGGTGAAATATTATTATTACGCCTTGCCCGGGATTTGGAAGAATTCGGAAAAGTGGAACAAATGCCCAAATTGGAAGGGAAGCGAATGATCATGTTCATAGCTCCCAAAAAGAAGTAGTCAGTAAGAAAAAAAGTAAGATTCTAAATTCAGAATCCAAAATGCCCCAGTATTATTACTAAGGAGCATATATAAAAGAAACCCTCCTCGGCTAAGGCTATGGAAGGTGAATAAGCGAAATAATAAATAAAAAGTAGGAAAACATGCCGAAACAAAAAACAAAATCCAGTGCCAAGAAGCGTTTCAAGCTTACTGCCACCGGAAAGATTAAAAGAAAGCATGCGTTTAAAAGCCACATCTTAACAAAGAAGAGCAAAAAACGTAAAAAAGCGTTGACCAAAATGGCATTAGTCCACAAGGCCGATGAAAGCAATGTTAAGCAAATGCTTCGTTTGAAGTAAAGGCCTGACCGGTTAAAACAATTATTTAAACCCTGGAGTAGCGCAATGAAAGAATTCAGAATTCAGTCCCGATAGCTATCGGAATCAGAATTGAAGAATCGCCTGCTACAAAACACATTAAAATTATGCCAAGATCAGTAAATTCAGTTGCGAAGAGAGCCCGCAGAAAAAAGGTTCTTAAACAGGCCAAAGGATTCTTTGGACGACGTAAAAACGTTTGGACGGTAGCGAAAAATGCGGTGGACAAAGCAATGCTTTATTCATACCGCGACCGCCGAACAAAAAAGAGAAATTTCAGATCCCTTTGGATCACTCGTATCAATGCGGGAGCAAGACAGCATGGTATGTCTTATTCGCAGTTTATGGGTAGTTTGAAAAACAGCGGAATCGAGCTTAACCGAAAGGTGTTGGCCGATTTGGCGATGAACCATCCCGAGGCTTTTGCCGCAATTGTGAAAAAAGTAAAATAAGACACTAACAATATTATTTCGCCTAAAGACCGCTTCAGAAATGAGGCGGTTTTTTTATGTCGCAATTCAACTGCTCAAGATTTCTTATCTTCGCTAAAAACCTCTACAATGCGTGGTTTTGTCTCGATAACCTTTTGCATTCTCGTTTTTGCGGGCGGCTGTCTTAATGCGCAAAATAAAACAGGAAAACATTATAAGATTGACCGCTACGAAAAAATCTATCTTCCAATGGGAAAGATTTCTTTCGCGGATAGTCTAGTGGAATTTAAGGTAGGGAAACCCGCCCCTATAAAAAAGTATCGCGATAGCACGCAATGTCTTCACGAACCAAACTACACAAACTACCATACGCCCAATTTTGTTTCTCTAGGATGTAATGGAACATTAACCGTTGAATTTACGGATAATGGCTTTATGAACCTTCCCGGAGATGATCTATATATTTTTGAGGTAGGACCGTCAAGGGAGTCTGCCAAAATAGAAATTTCGGAGGACGGCGTTGAATGGATTTATGCCGGTACTATTGCAGGAGGTAAGTCATCCATCGATCTAGATGACGAAAACATCGCCACCGGTGTTGTTTTCTACTTCCTTAAAATTACAGATCTTGGAGATCTCTGTAGAAGCATAAGCGCGGGAGCAGACATTGATGCCATAGGAGCAATAAATAGTGTAATCACGGTTACTCTTGAAGCGGATGTGCTCTTCGATGTTGCCCAATATAATCTTAAGGAAACCGCAAAAACCAGTATAGACTCTCTTGCCGAAACCATTCAGAAAGTAGATTCGGGAACCATAGTTATAGAAGGACATACAGACAGTGATGGCAGTCGTGAAATGAATATGGAGCTATCTAAAAACCGATGTCTATCCGTAAAAGAAAGATTAATCAGTATATTAGGGGATAACTCGAGCTATGATTATGAAATAATCCCTTATGGAGAAGATAAACCCAAAGTTCCTAATGATACCGACCAAAACAAACAGAAAAACAGAAGGGTAGAAATCACGGTCTTACCTCCAAAGGAATATTATGAAGGGATTTTGAAAGACTAGGTCTTTTGCTTTTTCTTTTTAGCTGCGGGGAATAATACATTGTTCAGAATAAGTCGATACCCGGGGGAAGTTGGATGCAAGGCCAATTCTGTAGGGGCGTCCCCTACTCGATGCTGGTAATCCTCAGGATCATGACCGCCATAAAAAGTAAAAAATCCCTTTCCTTTTATACCGTGAATATACCGGGCCTCACCATTCGTTTTATTCTCACCCATGATTAGGACATTTGCCTTGATTTGATCGGGTGAAAATGCGGTTGTCTGCCCCATAAAACCTTTAACCAAAGCGGTATGATTTTGACAGAGCATTGTAGGAATAGGATCCCATTTAGCGGAAAAATCCATCAGCGTAAAATAATCAGATTCCTTTTGGATCTTTCGTTTATCGGTGGTATCAATACTTGAAAATTCATATATCATTGGGTTGCGTTCCAAAATAAAATCCGTAAACGCAAATGTCTTGTTATAGTCAATCTTGCTTTGATAATTCGGCTCACTGGGATCGCCATCAAACATTGGTTCGCAGATATCAACTCCTTCTGCCGAAAGAGCAATATCAAAACTATCTGTGGCACTGCACATCGCGAACATAAACCCTCCTCCTATCACATAATCCCGAATCTTTTTTGCTACTGCCAATTTCTCCTCGGAAACCTTGGAATATCCTAGTCTCGCCGCTAGTTCCTCTGCCCTCTTCTTTTCTTCAATATACCAAGGAGCAGAACGGTAGGCACGATAAAATTTTCCATATTGTCCTGTAAAATCCTCGTGATGTAGGTGCAACCAATCATACAATATGAGTTGATCGCCCAAGACTTCTTCATCATATATTACTGTATATGGTATTTCCGCATAGGTCAAAACCATTGTTACGGCATCATCCCAAGGCAAATTGCTTTTGGGAGAATAAACAGCGATTTTTGGAGCTTTTTCGAGAACCACCGCATCCATGTTTTTAGAGGGGCTGCTTATATCCGTAAGGATTTGCTCAGTTTTACTGTCGGAAAGTACTTCAAATGAAACTCCGCGTATCTGGCACTCTCTTTGAATTTCTGGGGAATCGGGCATCAAAAAAGAGCCTCCCCGATAATTGAGCAGCCATTTTACCTTTAGTTGTTTTTCCAGAACCCAATAGGTAATTCCATAGGCCTTCAGATGTTCCTTTTGAAATTCTGCATCCATAGGAATTAGGATGTAGGAGGCAGAAGCCCTAATTGAAAAAATATAAATGAAGATAATTACAAAATACTTTGCCATAATAAATCAGCTACCCAGGTTATTCTCTTTCAAAAGTAAATATAGACAATTTTCACACCAAGATTCCTCCCTAACACATCCGTAAAACCCACATTGAATTCTTGAAGTAGCCGGTTAAATTACAACCTGTTCTAATTCACCTTAAACCTTTTTTGTTAAAGAAATTTCTCCAGCTCAGAAGCATCAATTGAATGGTGTGAATCGTGAAAAACTACTTCTCCATTTTTTATTACAATCATTTGTGGGCTCTCATGACGGACTTTAAATCTTGAAGCAATTTCATTTGAAATATCGCGATTGGACAAAAGATCAAGAAAATAAAGTTCCATTTGATTATCATCAAGATCGTATTCCTTTTCAAAGGTTTTCAGTACGCCCCTACTTACTCCACATCGTGTTGAGTGTTTAAAAATCGCAACCGGCTTGAGTTTAGATTCCTCAACCAATTTTTCCAACTGATCCATTGTGACCAAATTGCGCCAAGGTACACCAACTATCTCTTTATTTGTTTCCGTACTTGATTTAAATTTACCAAAAAATCCCATAGTTTTTCTTTTTATACAAAACTACAAGGTTTGAATCACTTAACTAAAAATAATTTGAAAAAACACGGTGTTAAGACCGTCATAATGTCTGTTAAATCAATCCATTCTGCAGACATTATGTCTTAATTTTATATTGGCGTTGTATTTGAAAATGGATAGCCGAACTATCTAATCTAATAATTCAAGGAAACCAATCTTTCCTCCATATAATCTATTTATAACAACTACAATAAAATATTCATCAATATGAACTTCAATAATTTTACAATTAAAAGTCAAGAAGCAATTCAGCAGGCACAACGAATCGCCCAGGGTTACGGCCATCCTCAAATAGATAATGAACAAATACTTAAGGCCATTTTTGAGGTTGATGAAAATGTCGTCCCTTTTCTTCTGAAGAAATTAAACGTAAACATTCCAATATTAAAGCAAATCCTGGACAAACAATTGGAAAGTCTTCCAAAGGTTTCGGGTGGAGAAATCATGCTATCCAGAGAAGCAAACAAAATGCTCATAGAGGCTGAGAATATAGTCAAAAAAATGGGTGATGAATTTGTTTCCATTGAACATTTACTTCTGGCTATCCTCGATTCCAAAAGTCCGATTGCCCAAAGCCTAAAGGACCAAGGAGTTACCGAGAAGGGAATGAAGGCCGCTATCCAAGAACTACGTGGGGGTGAGAATGTAACTTCCCAAAGTGCTGAAGAAACCTACAATTCCTTAAACAAGTACGCCAAAAATCTGAACCAACTTGCCAAAGACGGAAAACTGGATCCTGTTATTGGCCGGGATGAGGAGATAAGAAGAATACTTCAGATATTATCCCGTAGAACGAAAAACAACCCCATGTTGGTAGGAGAACCTGGAACAGGTAAGACGGCCATTGCAGAGGGTCTGGCCCATCGTATTGTCGATGGAGATGTTCCCGAAAACCTGAGAAGCAAACAAATTTATTCATTGGATATGGGAGCTCTAATTGCTGGTGCAAAATATAAAGGAGAATTTGAGGAGCGACTAAAAGCCGTTATAAAGGAGGTTACCTCAAGTGAAGGTGATATTGTCCTTTTCATCGACGAAATCCATACGCTTATCGGTGCTGGTGGAGGACAAGGAGCAATGGATGCAGCCAATATCCTTAAACCTGCCCTTGCGCGGGGTGAATTGCGGGCCATAGGCGCCACCACCTTGGATGAATATCAAAAGTATTTTGAAAAGGATAAAGCGCTAGAACGTCGTTTTCAAAAAGTGATGGTTGATGAACCTGATACTGAAAGTGCTATTTCCATTCTGCGTGGAATAAAAGAAAAATATGAAACCCACCACAAAGTCCGTATTAAGGATGAGGCGATAATTGCTGCCGTCGAACTTTCTGAGCGCTATATTACAAACCGTTTCCTTCCGGATAAGGCAATTGACCTAATGGATGAAGCTGCTTCGAAACTAAGGATGGAAATAAATTCCAAGCCGGAGGAACTGGATGTTTTGGATCGAAAAATTATGCAACTCGAAATTGAAATCGAGGCCATAAAACGTGAAAAAGATGAAACCAAACTAAAAGGGCTTTATGCGGACCTTGCAAATCTCAAGGAAGACCGTAATGAACTTAACGCCAAATGGCAAAGCGAAAAAGAAGTTGTGGATAGGGTTCAAAACCTAAAAACCCAGATAGAAGAGTTTAAGCTGGAGGCCGAGCGTGCTGAGCGGGATGGCGATTTTGGTAAAGTGGCCGAGCTTCGATATGGAAAAATCAAGGAAGCCCAAGAAAAACTGAGCCAATTGGAAGCAAAACTTGCTGCCCAGGAAGATGGCACCTCCATGATTAAAGAAGAAGTAACCAGAGAGGATATAGCGGAGGTTGTTGCAAAATGGACCGGCATTCCCGTGACAAAGATGCTACAAAGTGACAGGGAAAAGTTGCTTACTTTAGAAGATCATCTTCACAAGAGAGTAGTCGGACAGTATGAGGCCATAGAAGCGGTTAGTGATGCCATTCGCCGAAGCAGAGCTGGCTTACAGGACGAGAAAAAACCCATAGGAAGTTTTCTATTTCTAGGAACTACCGGAGTTGGAAAAACTGAACTTGCCAAGGCTCTTGCGGAATATCTATTTGATGATGAAAACGCGATGACCCGAATTGATATGAGCGAATATCAAGAACGACACAGTGTAAGTCGATTAGTTGGCGCACCTCCAGGATATGTAGGTTATGAAGAAGGCGGCCAGCTTACCGAAGCTGTACGGCGTAAACCATATAGCGTAGTTTTACTTGATGAAATAGAAAAAGCCCATCCCGATACATTTAATATTCTTTTACAGGTTTTGGATGAGGGTAGGTTGACGGATAATAAAGGTCGTCTTGCCGATTTCAAGAACACCATTATTATTATGACCAGTAATATGGGCAGTCAGATAATCCAAGAGCGCTTTGAGGCAGTGAAGGATACGCAAACGGCAATGGAAGGGGCCAAAGTAGAAGTCCTGGGCCTTTTAAAACAGACAATGCGCCCCGAATTTTTGAACAGAATTGATGATATTATTATGTTTACTCCCCTATCAAAAGAGGATATTCATAAAATTGTCGAGCTTCAGCTTAAAGGTGTCTCAAAAATGCTATTAAAACAGAACATTATCCTGGATGCGACTCCAGAGGCCATATTTTATCTTGCAGAGAAAGGGTATGACCCTCAATTTGGAGCAAGACCGGTGAAAAGAGTTATTCAGCGGGAGGTTTTAAACGAGCTTTCTAAAGAAATTCTTGCTGGGAAAATAACCACGGACAGTATTATTCTATTGGATAGCTTTAACGATCACCTAGTATTTAGAAATCAAGAAAATTTAGTTGAGTAGTAATTTGAGTTTTTTGGTTGGTTAGTTGAAAACCCTCGAGTTTAGATTCGGGGGTTTTTGCATTGTATAATTGAAAAACTTCTATGAAAATCATTTTATGAAAATAGGGCATAAAAAAGATCCCTAAAAATTTCATCTTATGAAATTTTTAGGGATCCGGCTTCAAATAAAAGCGGTAATCAAAGTTTAGTTAAAACTACCACTTGTCAATTTCATCTTTCAATTGTTCTTTGGTTTTACCAGTTTTCTCTTGAAGACGTCCAAGTAATTCATCCGATTTTCCTTCAGCATATTTCAAATCATCATCTGTAAGATCGGCGTAGGTCTGCTTAAATTTACCCTTTACTTGATTCCATTTTCCTTTAAATTGATCCTCGTTCATAACTTTAGTTTTTAGTTAAATTTATTATTATTTATTTTTCTTTTATAAAGATACTCACGTAGTCCGTCGGTTCTTAATAAAGAAATACTAAAGAACGGCAGACATTAGTTATAAATTTCCCAAGCTATCTTAAAAACTGTTATTTATAGGGAAAAAAAGGAGTTGAGGTTGCCAATCCCTATATCCGCTTTTTATGAAATTGCCGTTGTGACTATTGCCTACTTAACTTCCGTCGCCAAACAATTGCAAATGAAAAAATCTGGAACTTGCAGCCTATTACCTAAAACCTAGAGCCTGAAATCTGCAACCTGGATCTTGGAACTTGCAACAAAAAACTTGAAACCTCCATTCCTATCTGAAATCAAATCCGAAATCTAAATCGATAGTATTCGGTCTTTCAGCGTCACTGGGTTTATTAAAGCCGCTCGGGGGACTTTCCTGGGTGACTAGCTCCTCGGGAAGATCTTCAAGAAAGTAGGCGCTGTTCATTTCGTCCTCCAATCCATCACCATTACTATGGAACGCATTTAAGGAAGCGGTGGTTCTGGTTATTATCAGTTCATTTTTTGCACGAGTTAGTGCAACGTACAATACGCGCCGCTCCTCTTCTATTTCCTCTGAACTTCCTAAGCTATAAGAGGAAGGATAGGTTTTTGGAGATACATTCAAAACGAAGCAAACATCAGCCTCAAGACCTTTGGCAGAATGTACAGTTGATATAATAACGTGATCTTTATGTTCTGTTGTTTTTATCCGTGACCCTTCCAAGGTGGGGGTGCCGCCCAAACCAGAGGAATTGTCCAAAATTCCCTCAGTAATAAATTCTCCCAAGCTGGAATAATGTTCTGCAAGCATTTCGAGCACGGGAAAGTCCCCCTTACGTTTTTCCTGCCAATCTTTAGGGTATTTTAATGCCAGGTCCAATTCCATTTCACGATAAAGTTCTGCCACCGCTTTTTTCACATTATGCTTGTTATTGGCAACCGCATCGTAATAGGTTTTGATTTTTTCACCCTCCATCCCTGGGATAATACTTTTTAAAACATCGCCGCTTATCTGGGAAGACTCCAAACTTAAAATCTCATTTAAATATTTGCTTGCTCTCACAGCACCAATACCGTGTATAAAGGTTAGATAGCGCATCCAGGCAATTTGATCATTCGGATTATTGATAACTCTTAAAATGGAAAGCACATCTTTAATATGTGCGGCTTCCAAAAATTTTCTGCCTCCATAAGTTTCATAAGGTATTTTCTTCTGAAGGAAAACCGCTTGCAGGGGTTTTGTATAATATTGTGACCGGCTCAAAATTAAGAAGTCTGAAAAACTTTTACCTCCCTCTTGAAAGTCCTTCAGAATTTTTTCAGCTATATAACTGGCTTCTTCATATTGGTTGGCAACATTTAAAATAAGCGGCTTCTTACCGGGGCCACGATGCGCATTGAGCTTTTTATTATAAATGATAGGAGATTTTTCCAAGAGCCAGTTGGAGATATCCAGAATTTCTTGTGTAGAACGGTAATTCTTGTCAAGTTTTTTTATTTCGGAATCTTTTACTCTTTCTGAAAAGGAATGAACGTTTTTAAAATCCGCACCACGAAAAGCATAGATCGATTGGGCATCATCCCCCACACAAAATAATGAACAGATATTTTCAAAAGGCGCCAATAAAAACCATTGTAGCGGATTGGTATCCTGCATCTCGTCTACTAAAATATGATCATAGGCTTTGGACAGAATTCTTCGGGCCTCCTCATCCTTGTTTAAACGATTTCCTACCACCAGTAATAAATCGTCGTAGTCCAAGTATTTCTGTTCGATTTTCAATTTCTGGTATTCTCGGATCAATAATTCCAATTCTGGACGTATTTCCTCAATTTCCTCATTGGTTTCGGCATCAATTCGACCGTTAAACATTTGGAGTCGGATAGTTTCAGTAAGATTGTTTCGTGTATTCCGTGCAAAGGAAAACAGGTCGATTATCTTTTGAGGTTGTATCCGCATTTTTCCGTAACCTGTTTTTTCATTACCACACGCCATCTTCATTAGACTAAGCTGATCATCAGAATCGATAACTGTATAATTAGCCGCCCCAAATAAATTGGGAAAATTGGTTATAAGCTGGTTGCACCAACTGTGGAAAGTGGACCCGTTCAAAGCTTGGGCATTTCGACCGGGAATTCCTGCTTTTACACGTTCAACGATTTCACTTGCAGACCTTTTGGTAAAAGTTAGAATCTGGATTTTTTCTGCATGCACACCATTTTCAATTAGATAAGCCGCTCTTCCGACAATAGTTTTCGTTTTGCCCGTACCCGCACCAGCCAATAAAAGCAAGTGTTTTCCTTTAAATGTTATCGCTTCGTTCTGTTCCTGATTGTATGATTCCAAAGTATATTTTTTACGTGTTAAAGATAATCCATAAATGCGTAACTTGGAAATATTCCATAAATTTGACGTTTTTCCAAGCCACTACCTATAGATGAAAATTGCCTTTATTTCCGTCCTTACTTCCAGCAACGACCTAAGTCGATGTAAAATGCTAAACCTATCCATTCGGATTCAGAATGATGGAATTTTAACGGAACACAACAGTTTAATAAAGCCTGTAGCGGCTCTTTCCAAAATGGAAAGGAGTGTGCTTCCCTTTGAGTATTTACTTTTAAGAACAGCCCCGCCATTATGCGATGTAACTCCCATAATTTCCGAATTACTTGAGGGAGCCCAAACCGTTTTTTGCGATCGTTTTTCTGAAAGGATTTTTATAAAATCTTTTAGAGAAATAGGATATCCTATGGGTTCTGCCACCTATATATTGGAAAAAATATTTAAACAACTATTTAAATCATCTACTATTTTTTCCTTACCCTATGCTCTGGAAATATTGGATTTGGAAAAAACCATATCAAATAATCAGGAAGCAGCCAAAGCCATGCAAATGGTATATTATAAACTGGAGGAATTGGGGAAACTGCCACATGTACTATCCCAAAAAGAAAATGTGAGCTCCAACATTGGGGGATTAGATTTCAGTCACCTACCCCCCCATCCAGGAGTTTATTTCTTTAGAGATTTGAACGGAACGGTAATTTATGTGGGAAAGGCAAAAAACATATTACAAAGGGTACGTAGCCATTTTACCAGCAAATTGTCTTTTGAAAGACACCTTTGCAAAAATACCGAAACAATCGATTTTGAAGATACTGGGAGTGAAACAATAGCGCTACTGTTGGAATCCCATTACATAAGCGATTTAAAACCGACTTTCAATACCCAACAAAAAGCCTTACTCGATCCCTATATTATTGCTTCAAAAATAGATTCTAAAGGTGTCTTGCGTATACAGCCTATTCAAAAATCCTATTCCGATAGCGAAAATGATTTTTACTATAATCGCGATTCTGTTTTAAAGAAGATTATGGAGGTTCAGCAAAAATTCAAATTGTGCAAACGTTATACTGGAATTGAAAGGAAAAGTGGAAAATGCAGTGACCCCATATTCTGTAAGGGTATCTGCCAGGGACTAGAAAGTAAAGAAGAATATAATCTTCGCGTGAAAAATGCGCTGCAATATATTGATGAACAGCGACCGAGCTATATTCTAAAACTCAAAGGAAGAAATGCATTTGAATCCGCCTTTGTTTTGATTAAACATGGTATATACCAGGGTTTCGGCTTTATCGATATAGAGAGTCAGATAAATTCCATTGAAGATATTAATGGTTTTATCAGAAAATTACCTCACACCTATTTTACGTCTAGAATTATCGATCAATATTTTAAATCCTCCAAGAATACGGAAAATGTCTTTTTAATTTGAACAGCAGAAATATTTTAAATAGATCATAGCGATTAATAAAGGAAAAGATTCCTCGGAAGATTTACTTACTTTTCATCTCTGAAGAGTTGTTAAAAAAACGTAAAATTCAATATATAGTTTTAGTGTATCGCCTATCTTAGACAGAAATTAACACAAAAACTGTTCATTATGTTACGCTGGGTCATCATTTTTTTAGTTATAGCAATAATAGCTGCAATTTTCGGCTTTGGAGGAATTGCTGAAGGAGCGGCAGATATTGCTAAGGTTATTTTCTACATTTTTATAGTTCTAGTGGTCCTGGGATTTTTGGGACTGGTGACTATATTCAAGAAATAGTCAACCTATCAAATTCTAAAGGCTAAGCTATTTTGGTGTCAATTTATTGAACTAGTTTGGTTATTCCGTTTTCTGCGGATATTTAAGTAGAAAAACCACCTAACTGTTTTTTTTAATTAGAAATCACGCAGCAGGAGGTTATACTCTTTAAACTTTCGCATCTAGGCCGTCCAGATGATTGAGAAGTATAGAGTACGTTATTCGTGTTTAATTCGGAATTATCCATTTGTTCACTTCTCAAACTCACAAATAAAGAATTTAATCTCTATCCATTTTGCCCCGAATCATAAATCTGTGATAAAATAAACCGCAATTCCTGCCGTTTTTATCTAAATTCTCTAACTTTATATAAGATAACCTTTCTTTTCTTCTAAAAGGTTTTGTTATATCGAAAAACTTCAGAGTTAGTGAAAAATCTTTTCCTTCACAAAATATTTTTAGCACTGATTTAAGCTTTCTTAGAGGAATTTCTGAAAGATTTTTGCAATGAGTATTAATACGAATTATATATTTAAAATACATAACGATGAGTGAACAAATTTATCCTTTAAAATTTGATCCCATATATCAATATCGTATATGGGGCGGCAGAAGATTGGAACATATACTTTCCAAACCACTACCAGAAAAGGAAAATATTGGGGAGGCCTGGATATTGAGTGATAGAGATGATTTTTCAAGCAAGGTCATTGATGGGAAATTAAAAGGAAAAACCATTACGGATTTGATGAAGGAGTATGGGTATGAAATAATGGGAAAGCTGGGCAATGATTTTGAACGATTCCCATTACTATTGAAATTTTTGGATTGCCACGCTGTTCTGTCCGTTCAGGTGCATCCATCAGATGGCCAAACGGAATATATCCCAAAAGGAGATAGTGGAAAAACAGAGGCCTGGGTAGTTTTGGAAACCGCGGATGATAGCAGGATTTACGCCGGACTTAAAAAAGGAACTACAAAAGAAGATTTGGAGAAAGCCATAAAAAATAAAAATATTGCGGAAAAACTTCACAGTTTCGTACCCAAAAAAGATGATGCCGTGTTTATACATTCGGGAACGGTCCATACGGTTGGGGGCACGGTGGTTTTTGAAGTACAGGAAAACAGCGATGTAACTTTTCGTCTTTACGATTGGGATCGTACAGATCCCAAAACAGGCAAACCAAGAGAACTGCAAGTAGATAAAGCCATAGCTTGTATTGATTTTGACCAAGTGGATATTGGCCCAGTTACTCCCGTAAAAAGTGATAAAGTAGAAAATGCTGAAAAACTTTTTGACAACCAACATTTTAAACTTTGGCGCATTAAGTCGGATTCAAATCTTACCGTAGGTCTAAAAGATCAACCGGTTGTTTTGGTATGTCTTGATGGGAAAGGAACTATGGAATTCCAAGGGACACAATATTCTATTGAAAGAGGTGAAGTGGTTTTATTACCAGCAATTATTGGACCTCTCGAACTGGAGTTGGAATCCAAAATGGAAGTCCTGCAAATAGCCATTCCTGAAAAAAAATAAAATAGAAACCATGAAAAAGCTAATTATATTTGATTTAGACGGCACCTTGGCAAAAAGTAAATCTGCCATTGATGATGAAATGGCGGAACTTTTGTCCCACCTTCTGAAAGTGGATTTAGTATCGATTATTTCCGGTGGCGACTGGCCCCAGTTTCAAAAACAAGTTCTGAAAAATCTGCCTAAAAAAACTGACCTTAAAAAGCTTTTTATACTTCCTACCTGTGGCACCAAATTTTACCAATATAAAGATGACTGGGAAATGCTGTATGCTGAAAACTTTACGGAAAAAGAAAAAAAGCATATTTTGGATAGTCTTCAAGACGCAGTTAAGGCAGCTAATTTAAATATAGAAAAAACATGGGGCGAGCAGATCGAGGACCGAGGCAGCCAAATAACCTTTTCCGCTTTGGGACAAAAGGCCCCATTAGAGGAAAAGAAAGGTTGGGATCCTGATTTCGCAAAACGTAAAAAAATAACCAAACCGCTCGAAAAAACCCTACAGGGCTTTTCAGTGGGAATGGGAGGAACTACTTCAATTGATATTACTAAGCCGGGTATCGATAAGGCATACGGAATTAACAAACTCAAGGAAATCATCAAAATAGACATTCCCCAAATGATCTTTATCGGTGATGCT
This sequence comes from Aequorivita sp. H23M31, assembly GCF_004022485.1. Lineage (GTDB taxonomy): Bacteria > Bacteroidota > Bacteroidia > Flavobacteriales > Flavobacteriaceae > Aequorivita > Aequorivita ciconiae. The sequence continues at coordinate 3,631,056 of NZ_CP034951.1, read as the reverse complement.
TTATTTGAAGGTGGCAATGATTATCCTGCAAGAAAGACCGGTGTGGATTGCATACAAGTGAGAGATCCAGAGGAAACGAAAAGTATTATTAAAACTATAATAGCTTGCAATTCCAACATTCCAAAAAAATAATTGACGTGGTTCCATTTAAATTACACCGAATTTGTACCATTATGAAACCCGAAAAGGGAAATGAACTGGAAGTTGAAGGCGTTCTCAACCCTGCCGTTGCAAGGGGACCCGATAACGAACTTTATTTATTTCCTAGAATGGTTGCTAAAAATAATTATTCCCGAATCGGAATTGCAAGGGTTAAATTTAATGATGATGGAGATCCGTTTGATGTAGAACGACTTGGAATTGTCCTTGAACCCGATGCCGATTATGAAAAACGCCCCAATGGTGGCGGGGGATGCGAGGATCCACGAATAACTTATGTGGGAGCTATTGAGCATTACATTATGACATATACTGCCTTTGGACCCAACGGACCCCGGATCGCTATGGCACGCTCCAAAAACCTTTTCCAATGGGAACGCATGGGGTTGGTCAGTTTTTCTCCTTATGAACACATTGATTTTAATAATGTAAACGATAAGGATGCAAGTTTTTTTCCCGCAGTTCTTCCAAGCCCTCATAAGCATCCATCTATCGCCATGCTACATCGGCCATTGTTTCCTGACACTACTCCGGAAGATACTTTTAAAAAAGATGACAACCGTAAAATAGATGAACATAGAGAAAGTATCTGGATATCATATAAAAATTTAAAAGAGGGGAAAGATACTTCATTGAAAAATGCAAAATTTACCTCCCATCACTGTTTGGCCCACCCAGAAAATTCTTGGGAAAGCTTAAAAATTGGAGCTGGGGCACCACCATTACTAACCAAATTCGGTTGGTTGTTAGTCTATCACGGCGTTCGAAAACACGACGATTCTACCAAAGAACAACCAAAATATACGTACTCCGCTGGAGCTATGATTCTATCGGAAAAAGCACCCCAAAATATAATCTATCGTTCCCCCGAGCCAATATTGGCCCCGAAATTACCAGGTGAAACCATTGGAGTGGTCGGAAATGTCGTTTTCCCTACTGGAACGGATAGACGTGATGATATAGGGAAACCCAATAGAATTGATGTTTATTACGGAATGGCGGATGATCGCATTGGGGTGGCAAAAATGGAACTTCCCGAATCGCTTCATGAGATGAAGGAGGAATAACATTTACATTTAAGATGAAATCGAGGATAAAAATGAAATGGAAGTTGTAATATAGAAAATTAGAAAACCCGAAGCGGAGCAATCGGGCTTCTTATTATTGGGAGTTTTCCAATTCGAAATTATGGTGGCTCCTAGAATTTTCCACCCTCCTTTTAAAAGAGTTATTCAAATTTCAACAGGAATTACTCTAATTCCTCCACTTCTTATAAGTGTTTATCAATCCATTAGTTGAAGAATCGTGGGATTCTACTTTTTTATCATCTTTTAATTGGGGCAATACCTTTTTAGCGAGTTGTTTCCCCAATTCCACACCCCATTGGTCAAAACTAAAGATATTCCATACCACGCCCTGAACAAATATCTTGTGCTCATAAAGTGCCGTAAGTGAGCCAAGAGTGAAGGGGGTAATCTCCTTAATTAAAAATGAATTGGTTGGTTTGTTACCTGTAAAGACCTTAAAAGGAATCAATTCCTTCATCTTCTTTTTATCCATATCCTGTTTCTCGAGTTCATCCTTAACCTGTTCGGCATTTTTTCCGTTCATCAAAGCTTCGGTTTGGGCGAAAAAATTGGATATTAAAATTGGATGATGTTCTCCAATAGGATTATGACTTATTGCAGGGGCAATAAAATCACAGGGTATTAAATGGGTTCCTTGATGGATAAGTTGATAAAAAGCATGTTGCCCATTTGTTCCAGGCTGGCCCCAAACAACAGGTCCAGTGCCGTAGGTTACATCATTTCCATTTCTATCGGTATGTTTTCCATTGCTCTCCATATTGCCCTGCTGAAAATATGCTGGAAATCTGTGCATATATTGATCGTAAGGTAAAATCGCCTCAGTTTCGGAACCAAAAAAATTGGTGTACCACAATCCAACAATTGCCATGATGACAGGAATGTTCTCCTTAAAGTCTGCTGATCTAAAGTGGTTATCTGTGGACTCTGCCCCTTTAAGTAATTGCTCAAAATTGCCATAACCAATGGTCAGGGCTATTGAAAGGCCGATACTGCTCCAGAGACTGTAGCGACCGCCCACCCAATCCCAAAAAACGAACATGTTTTCGGGATCTATTCCAAATTTCTCCACACCCTCCTTATTCGTTGAAAGTGCAACAAAATGTTTCTCAACATATTTTTCATCTTTGGCTGCTGCCAAAAACCATTTGCGCGCAGTGTGTGCATTGGTCATTGTTTCCTGAGTTGTAAAGGTTTTGGAAGCGATTGTAAAAAGTGTCGTCTCAGGATTCAAATTTTTGAGAGTTTCCACTATTTGGGTTCCATCAACATTGGAAATAAAATGTGCGTAAATTCCCTCAATCCAATAAGGTTTGAGTGCTTCGGTAACCATTACTGGACCTAGGTCACTTCCACCAATCCCGATATTTACAATATCCGTGATTTTTTTCCCTGTATACCCTTTCCACTCTCCGTTATGGATTTTTTCACAGAAAGATTTCATTTTTTTTCGAGTATCCCTAATTTCTGGCATTATATCCTTACCATCGACCATAACCGGTTTTCCAGAAAAATTCCTGAGCGCTGTATGCATAACCGCTCGATCTTCAGTTTCATTTATCTTTTCTCCATCAAACATTGCTTTTCTCGCTTCCATTAGCTTACAATCCTCCGTCAGCTGCAACAGCTTTTCAATTGTTTTTTCGGTAATGAGATTTTTTGAATAGTCGAAAAGAATATCCCCAAGTTGAAGGGACATCTTTTCAAATCTTTTCGGATCTTTCTCAAAGAGATCTTTCATTTGAACTTTTTCCATCTCGGTTTGATGGTCGATTAGAGCTTTCCAGGCTGGCGTTTTAGTGGGATTTATTTTAGGAAACATGATATGAAAATTTATAGAATTATATTTTTTGTGCTGTATAGTTTTTTAAATGAAGTTTAAGTTTCGTAAAAGTGTTCCATCTAATAAGATTTTTAAAATCCGAACATTATCGGCCACCCGCTAGTCTTACCTATCTACCCAATTTTAACCTGATAAGAGTCTATCCTTTGTTTTCCATTTTAGGCCTAATCAAAGAACCCGCTTCTATATCTAAAAACCAAAATAATTCTCCCTTCCTTGGAGAGATTAATTGGGCGGGATAGTGTTGAGGCCAATATTTTGTCTTTAAAACTACGTGACTTACTGCATCCGCCTTATCCTTTCCAAAGACGAGGAATGCAATTTGCCTCGCACGATTTATCATTGGTGCAGTCATTGTGATTCGGTACATATCCAATTCATCTACAAATATCGATTTAACCGTCGGTTTAGTTTCATCTAACACCGAGGTAAATGGAAATAAAGATGCCGTGTGGGCATTATCGCCCAATCCTAATAGAATAAAATCAAAATGGACGGGCTTGTTATTAAAATGCAAGTTGATTGTTTTATTATAATTTTGAGCAGCTTTGCTCGGGGAATAGGTTGTATCCACCATAAAGATATTGGAATCTGAGATATTTAAGCGATCGAATAAAGTCTCTTTTGCCATTAGGGAATTCCTTTGTGAATCATTCTCGGGAACATATCGTTCATCGCCAAAGAAAAAATAAATATTGGGCCAATCCATACTATTTTTAAAAGGTTCAGATGCTAATAGCTCATATAACCGCTTAGGGGAACTACCTCCAGAGAGCACGAAATTAAATTGGCCGCGCGTTGAAATGGCTTCTTGGGAAGACTTCTTGATTAATTGCGCCAAGGAATTAATCATCTCGTCAATCTCTATAAATACCTGCAATTCCATATTATTCTTTTTTGATGTTTTCTGGAAGATTGAACCAATGAAAGCCATCTTGGGCAATGAGGGCTTCCGCATTTTCAGGTCCCCACGAATTTGCGGGATAATTGGGGAAATTTCTCACTTTATTATTTTCCCAAGAATTGAGAACCGGCATTATAAGTTCCCAAGCCGCTTCCACTTGATCGGCACGCATAAACAAGGTCTGATCTCCTGATATAATGTCCAACAAGAGAGTTTCGTAAGCTTCCGGAGCATCGGATCTTGTTTTGCCTGAATAATCAAAAACCATATCTACGGTATTCAATCTCATCTCCAGACCGGGAATTTTGCTCTCTAATTGTAACAGAATTCCCATATCGGGCTGTATGCTTATAACAAGTCTGTTTTGTTTGGGGACATTTTCATTTTCGCTGTGGAACATATTGTGTGGTACCTCCTTAAATCTAATTGTAATTAGAGAAGCTGTTTTAAAAAGTCGCTTACCAGTACGCAGATAAAAAGGAACTCCTTGCCAACGCCAGTTATCTACATAGAATTTTAGAGCGGCGTAGGTTTCGGTATTAGATTCTGGATCTACATCGGCCTCCTCCCGATAACCTGGTACTTTTTTACCTTCCACCCAGCCTGGGCCATATTGCCCCCTAGCGGATATCGCGTCTATTTTTCCGGGAAGAATCTTGCGCATGGCCTTTAAAACCTCAACCTTTCGATCCCGCACCACATCGGCATCAAAACTGATGGGAGGTTCCATAGCGATAATACACAGCAATTGTAATAAATGGTTCTGGATCATATCCCGAAGAATACCTGCATGCTCAAAATAATCACCACGGCTGCCCACTCCTATTTGTTCGGTTACGGAAATCTGGACATGCTCAATATGGTTCCGGTTCCATAGAGGTTCCATAATAGCATTGGCAAAACGAAAAGCCATTATGTTCTGCACTACTTCTTTTCCTAAATAATGGTCTATTCTATAAATCTGTTTTTCACTAAATATAGTAAGCAGCTTGTGGTTTAAGTCCTGGGCGGATTTAAGGTCGCTGCCAAACGGCTTTTCAATTACGATGCGGGTTGTTTCCTCATTATTTTCCAGTTTGGCCGAAGATATATTTTCAGCAATGGTACAAAAGAACTCAGGCGAAACTGCACAGTAATAGATAATAGCGGGTTTCTCTTTCCATTCATCTTGATATTCCTTTATCCTAGTTTCAAAGGCCTTGTATTCACCCACATCCTTGATATTCGCCGCTTGATAGGTAATTTTTGAGGCAAAGGTTGTCCAGTCTTCCTTTTTTGCCTTTCCTCGGCGTGAGAATTCATTTACGGAATCCAATAAGGTGGCCCTGTATTTAGCATCCGTTAATTTACTTCTTCCAGATCCCACTATTGCTAGTTTTTCCGGTAGGCGATTTTCAAGGAAAAGATTGTATAGGGCAGGAAAAATCTTTCTTCGGCTCAAATCTCCTGTTCCTCCAAAAATAATGAAGATGGCGGAATTGGGTTCCGTATTTGTATTGTGGTTTACTGTCTTTGCCATAGTTTATTGAATTTTAAGAAAGTGGCTTTTTCGTGCTATTTTCCGCATCAACTAATTTCTCCCATTGGGTATGAAAAACGCCTTCCTTATTGTTGAGTTCATAAGTATGCGATCCGAAATAGTCGCGCTGTGCCATTACGAGATTTGTAGGCATAGTTTCCAGTCTGAAATTATCAAAATAACTTAAGGCAGCGGAAAAGGCTGGTACGGCGATGCCACTTCTGGAGGCATCTGCAACCACCGCTCGTATATTCGGCGTACTCGAAATCAAATCATCGTGAATTGAAATATCCAAAAACAAATGTTTCAATTCAGGTTTTTTATTATACGCAGCATAAATATCTTCCAAAAATTCAGAACGGATTATACAGCCTCCTCTCCAGATTTTCGCAATAGTATCCAAGTTCAGATTATATTTATATTCTTGGTTTGCGTGATATAATAAATGCATGCCTTGGGCATAGGCCGAAACCATGCCGAAGTAGTAAGCCGACTCGAGTGTGGAAATATATTTGTCTGCTTTCCCCCTAAACTCATTATTTGGAGAATCCGGAAATATTTTAGAAGCCTCTATTCTTAGATCTTTATACCTCGATAAATCTCTCATCCCAACAGAAACATCTATTACCGGTACTGGCAATCCCAAATCCATTGCTGCTTGTGATGTCCATTTTCCTGTGCCCAATGCCTTTGCCTCGTCTTTTATATTATTGAGTAATAAATGTTTATCACCGGGTTTTATATAAGAAAAGATGTCGCGGGTAATTTCAATAAGATACGATTTCAATCTGCCCTCGTTCCATTTTGCATAAACTGCCTCAATTTCCTTATCATCCATCTGAAGCCCTTTTTTCATAATTTCAAATGTTTCGGAAATAAGCTGCATTATAGCATATTCAATTCCGTTGTGGACCATTTTTACGAAATGGCCTGCAGACCGTGCTCCCATATATGCGACGGTAGGTTCGCCATTTACTTGAGTTGCAATTTTTTCCAAGATGGGTGAAATTTTTTCGTAAGCATTTTTATCTCCACCTGGCATCATACTCGGACCTTTTCTGGCACCCTCCTCACCACCTGAAACTCCCATTCCAATAAAATGGTAACCTTTACTCTCCAAATCTTTGTAACGACGCTCCGTATCGGTAAAATGTGAATTCCCTCCATCAATAATAATATCCCCCTTATCCAAAACCTCAAGTAATTCATTAATTACTACATCAACAATTTTCCCTGCAGGCACGAGCATCATAACCGTTTTCGGACTCTTTAGACTATTTGCAAAATCTTGGATAGTCGAATATCCGTGAATATTGTTGTAATCTAACTGATTTAGGCTATCAACTTTATTATAATTGGTATCATAGCCAGCACAATTGTATCCATGATCCGCTATATTTTGAAGGAGATTGGCACCCATTGTGCCAAGCCCTATCATTCCGAACGCGTTTTGGTTTGTACTCTCATTATTCATGACGATGTGATTTAGATATTAATTCTTCGAGAATTTTCTGTGATGTTTCAACCTTTTGATGATGTATGGCATTCATTCCCAATTTCCCTGCGGTCTTAGCCAATAATTCTCTGTCATCAAAGTAAAGGGTTTCCGAAGGTTCTGCCTGAACTATTTGCATGGCTTCTTTAAAAATGCGTGGGTCGGGCTTACGGATACCGAGATAACAGGACGAGAAGAATCCGTCGAATAATTCATGAAGTTTAAACTTCTTTATACGGTAATCATTTAATTCCCGGCTTTCATTGCTTAGCGCAAATACTGGCAGATCGGTTCTTGTTTTCCATTCCTTAAGCCACGGGAGCATCTTTGGCAATTCAACTGATTGCGCATACATGAAATCCTTAAAATCCTGTTTTGTAAAATCTCGGGGACAGTGAAAAACGGCGATATCCAAATATTCGTCAATGGTAATACTCCCAATTTCAAACACATTATATATGAAGTTATGGAGCACGTTCATTTCGTCATAATCAAAACCGAAATGCTCAGCAGCTTTTTCCCGGGATTTATGGCCCCAGCCATTGGTAAGCAGCACGCCCCCAATATCAAAATAAACAACCTTTATTTTAGAAACATCAAAATCCATCTATAAATATTATCCGATTAAAGTCAAACCTCAAAGCGAAAACCATAAAAACTTCGCTTGGGTTATGGACGATTATTTTCTTCGCTGCTCCGCAATACTCTTAAGCAATTTTTCGTACGCGTCATTGAATTTCTGTATTCCCTCGTCTTCAAGTTTTTGGGTTATTTCATCAAGGTCGATACCAGTTTCCTTTAGTTCTTTTAAAGTTTTTTTGGCATCGTCAATCCCCTCTGTTAGCGTATCGTTCACCTTTCCGTGGTCACGAAATGCATCGATGGTTTCCATTGGCAAGGTATTTATGGTATCCTTTCCAATCAATGTTTCTACATATAGTACATCGCTAAAAGATGGATCTTTGGTGCTTGTACTTGCCCACAGAACTCTTTGGCGTTGGGCTCCTTCAGCTTCCAACTTTTTAAATCTATCGCTACCAATCATTTCCAGATAAATCTGATAAGCCATTTTTGCGGAAGCGATTGCTACTTTCCCCACTAAACTGTCTGCGTCCTTTTTCTTAAGCATGGGATCTACCATTACGTCAATCCTACTTAGAAAAAAACTTGCAACGGAAGCTATATCTTTTATAGAATGGCCTTCTTTCAAACGGTCTTCCAAACCGCCCATAAACGCCTCGGTAATTTCTCGATATCGCGGAAGACCAAAAAGAAGGGTAACATTAATGTTCATACCCTCTCTTAAACATTCACGAATTGCAGGTAAACCTTGTGCAGTTCCAGGGATTTTGATCATCACGTTTTTTCTATTTACGCGTTTCCATAAGTCGCGAACCTGTTCTATAGTGCCATCTGTATCCCGAGCTAAATAAGGAGAAACCTCTAGACTTACAAATCCGTCCTTCCCATTGGTCTTATCAAATACCGGTTTAAAAATATCAGCCGCTCTTTGAATATCCGAAATGGCCATATCAAAGAAGATTGCAGAATTGTTATCCGTTTTCTTAGCAAGTTCTGCTATATCATCATCATAATCGGAGCTCCCTGTAATAGCCTTTTCAAAAATGGAAGGATTGGAAGTCATACCCCGTAAGTCGTCCTCATCGATCAGACTTTGTAATTTCCCCGTGTCCATGATTTCTCGATCAAGTAAATCGAGCCAAATACTCTGTCCGTGTTCTCGTATTTTGTTTAATGGATTCATAATATGTGTTTTTAAATTAAATCTTATTTTAAAGAAGAGATAAAAAAAATTGAAATCTACTCTCTTTCCATTTTCTCTATTCTTTCCCCTGTTTTATATCCTTAATTTTATTTAACCTTCGTATATGTCTTTCTGCCCCAATAAATTCCGCATTAAGAAATGCCAGCACATATTCTTCGGCTGCCGCATATCCAGTAACTCTTCCACCAAGACAAATCATATTCATATCATCATCTTCCACGCCTTGATGGGCTGAAAAGTTATCATTTATCAAAGCTGCTCTAATGCCCACTACCTTGTTGGCTGCTACACAAGCTCCTACTCCACTTCCGCATATGGCAATGCCTCGGAAAAGTTCGGAAGACGCCACTGCTTTTGCCAACGGAATTACAAAATCTGGATAATCATCGCTTTCATCCAAAACTTTCGCACCAAAATCTATCGGATCAAAGTTGTGTTGTACCAAAAAAGTTTTTATTCTTTCTTTAAGTTCGAAACCTCCGTGATCCGCACAAATTCCAACTTTTTTCAATGGTTCTTTGGACATTACAATTTAATTTATTCCTACTCTATTCTTAATTAAAGGATTGAATTAAAAAAGAGATTACTTATTTATTTAAGTAACGCCTTAGCTCTTTTTACTACATTTTCTACTGAAAAACCGTATTCCTTCATTACTTCCTCTCCAGGTGCAGACTCTCCGAATTTCTGGATTCCTATTACGTCTCCCTCATCGGTAACATATTTCAGCCAGCCTACGGGAGAACCTGCCTCCACTGCAAGTCTTTTTCTAATGTTTTTAGGGAATACTTTTTCTTTATAAGCCGCACTCTGATTGTCAAAGAGGCTCCAACACGGCATACTTACAACTCGCGCTTGAATATTGCTTTTCCTCAACTTCTCTTGAGCCTCCAATATCAAATGAACTTCAGAACCTGTCGCAATCAGTATAATATCTGGATCACCTTCGGAATCTGAAAGAATGTAAGCCCCTTTTTCGAGGTTCTTTGCCTTGGCATATTTTTTCTGATCGATAATCGGGATTCCCTGACGAGTTAATGAAAGCGACACCGGACCATCTGTATGTTTAATGGCCACTCGCCAAGCTTGAGCGGTTTCATTCGCATCCGCGGGACGGATAACCATCATATTTGGAACAGTACGAAGTCCAATTAACTGCTCAACGGGTTGGTGGGTTGTACCATCCTCTCCGAGACCAATACTATCGTGGGTGAAAACCATAATGGTTCGTATTTTCATAATGGCTGCAAGACGTAACGGAGGTCGCATATAATCTGAAAAGATTAAAAATGTAGCCCCATAAGGAATAAGATATTTGCTCAGTGCCATTCCATTCAGAACTGCACCCATGGCATGTTCACGAATTCCGAAGTGAAAATTCCGTCCATCTCTATGCTTGGGAGAGAAAGATTTATAATCATCAAGATTTGTATCGGTGGACGGTGCCAAGTCTGCGGAACCTCCGATCAATTGTGGAAAGAATTCCGCAATAGCATTAAGAGTTTTACCCGAGGCTTTACGGGTTGCCATTTCTTCTCCAGGCTCAAAAGTGGGTAATATTTTCTCCCATCCATCGGGAAGGGTTCCGGAACTAATTGTCTCAAATTCTTTGGCAAGATCGGGATGGCGTTTTTTGTAATTTTTATATAGATTATTCCACTCCTTTTCATTTTCGGCAGATTTCTTACCGGCATTTCGGTAGTAATCCAAAACATCATCTGGTACGACAAAGGATTTATCGGGATCGAAACCAAAATTTTCCTTCACCAGTTTAACTTCGTCCTCGCCTAAAGGAGAACCGTGAGCGGAGGAAGTATTGTGCTTATTCGGACTTCCATAGCCAATAACACTACGCACTTTTATCAGTGAAGGACGGCTTGTTTCCTTTTGTGCATTTTTTATTGCTTTGGAAAGAGCTTCTAAATCGTTCACATCTGCAACATTTTGAACGTGCCAACCATAAGCTTCAAAACGTTTATCCACATCCTCATTAAAAGTAAGATCGGTATCTCCTTCAATAGTTATATTGTTATCATCGTAGAAGTAAATAATATTACCCAATTTAAGGTGACCGGCAAGAGAAGCTGCTTCGGCAGAAACGCCCTCCATTAGATCTCCATCACTACAAATGGCATAAATTTTATAATCAAAAATTTTAAAATCGGGTTGGTTGTAGCGCGCCGCCATATATTGCTCGGCGATAGCCATTCCAATTCCATTGGCAAAACCTTGCCCTAAGGGTCCGGTTGTAACTTCAATACCTGGCATCAAACCGTATTCTGGATGTCCGGCGGTAATACTGTGGAGTTGTCTAAAATTCTTTATATCGTCCAATGTTACGGCATAACCGGTAAGGTATAGATAGCTGTACTGAAGCATGCAGGCATGACCGCATGAGAGAACAAAACGATCCCGGTTTACCCAATCTGGATTTTTTGGATTGTAACGCATTACTTGAGACCACAACACGTGTCCCAATGGAGATAGAGCCATAGGTGTACCCGGATGGCCTGAATTTGCTTTTTGAACTGCATCTGCTGATAATACTCTTACGGTATCTATTCCTTTCTGTACTATACTTTTTGTTTCCATATCATTTTTCTTCTTCTACTGTTTCTTTTTTGTTTAATTTCTGCTCATCATCCTGCTCACATTCGGCGGTTTTTAAAATCATTCCTAAAGGCTGATCATAGTTGAAATAACTTTCTACCCAGTCGATGAAGGTGACAAACTTGTCCCGGAAACCGACCAGAGAAAAAATGTGGACAAACATCCAAACAAACCATGCAAACCTTCCCTGAAATTTGATGCTCGGTAAATCCACCACGGCTCTATTCCTTCCAATGGTTGCCATAACACCCTTATTATGGTACTCAAAAGGCTCCATTGGTTTATTGTCAATAGTTCTTAATATGTTTTTTCCCAGATGTTCTCCTTGTTGCTGTGCTACAGGAGCAAGCATGGGCAGTCCTTTAGGATTATCTAGAGATTCGTGGGCAGATACGTCTCCAATAGCGAAAATATTATCGGTGCCTTTTACCTTATTAAATTCGTCCACTAAAATCCGGTTTCCCTTGTCAATACAGTAATCTGGAAATCCCTTGAGAGGAGAACCCTTTACTCCAGCAGACCAAATTACCGTGTCAGTAGTAAATTTGCTGCCGTCGTCCATTGTAATAGTATGCTCATCATATTCTTTGACACGGGTGTTTAAAAAAACATTCACGCCCATTTCCTGAAGGTATTCCAGACATTTTTGGGAAGCTTCTTCAGACATTCCAGCGAGCAATTTCGGGCCGGACTGATATAGATTAACACTCATTTTACTAAGGGGCAATTCAGGAAACTCCTTAGGTAGTACGTGCTTTCTCATTTCGGAAAGTGCTCCAGCAAGTTCAATTCCCGCCGGCCCACCTCCTACTATAGCGATATTCATTATTTCCTCAATAGGTTCCGTTCTATTATTCGCCAAGGCACGCTCCAAATTCCGAAAAATAGTATTTCGCATTTTAAGAGCTTCGGGAAGCGATTTTAAGGTCAGTAACTTATCCTTTACGGATTCAAAATTGAAATATTTATTTTCACTACCGGAAGCAATAACCAAATAATCATAATGAATTCTACCTATGGAAGATATTATTTGGTTTTGATGAATATCCACGGACTGGACCTCAGCCATTCTAAAGTTGACATTATCATACTTTCTAAAAATTCGCCTAACGGGATATGCAATGCTTCCCGGCTCCAAACCGCCTGTAGCGACTTGGTACATCAATGGCTGAAAATTGTGATAGTTATTTCGGTCTATAAGGAGAACATCGACCGGTTTTTTATAAAAGGACTTAGTTAATTTTATTCCCCCAAAACCTGCTCCAATAATTATTATCTTAGCTTTTTTAGACATTTCAGCGTTTAATATCTCGATAAATCAAAAAGAATATCATCTATAAATGACGGCTGGAAAAAAGTCTTTATTGTGGATCAAGAAATAATGTCCGGAGAAAACCTTTAAAGAGTCAAAACATTAATAATATTCTTTAATAATGACATTAAAATTAAATTTTTTAAACCTTAATCATTACCATTTAAAGCATAAAACATTCTTAAGGTTTGTTAAAAGAGAAACTTATTACGAAATTGGAAAATTTTGAAAGTTAATTTTGCAGATTTGCAGATTTTAAGTATTCACTTCTTTGGAAGAAATAATGATAAATTTGGTTTGTTCAAATCAGTGTCGAGTAAGATTAGGAAGGTATAACTAATCTCGCACTTAGGTCAATTGACCTTCTTCTAAACAGTGAAGCTATTTCTTATTGGTAACGGAATATCTTGTTATTAAAGTTCCTTGCTCATTTACCTTTTCAAGACTAATCAAATGCAGTTGAATATCGAATTTCTCCTTTATAACAAAATTGCCACCCACTCCAAAAATCTTTGGTTCTATGGTTAGCCAAAATTCATCGATAAGCTGTTCTTTAAAAAATGAAGTAGCTACATGTGGTCCGCCCACGACCAGCATTTCGTCATAACCTTCTTTTTCGAACCGTGCTAACAAATCATTGGGAGTTTGATCCGTAAATTCGAGTTGACCCAAAACTTCTTGATTTTTATATTTCGAAGGAGTTCTAGTCATTACAATATAATGATAATCGGGAGTTGGTTTTAAAGGCTCTGCATCAAAAGTGCTGCTGCCGATTACAATTAGGTAGGACTTATTCCATATATTTTTAAAATGTTTTTTATCCTCCTCGGATGACCATCTTTTCACGTGAGGTTCTCCCCAGTGCGTAATTTTCCCATCCAGTGTAGTAACGAATATAAGTGTCTTTTTCATAATCATTTATTGTTGTTAGCTTTTTCCAATACCTTACAAATCATCAATATAGTTTAGGATAGAAAAGAATTTTGGAAATCTTGGCTTTAATGTATCAAACGGATGTTGCACTCCTAATTTCTTAGATTTGATGCATTATTTTTCCTTCGGTTACATTATGGAAGGTTTTAGGTAGAAACAACGAAATCAATTGCCTGTTAAATCTTTGCGAAATAATTCAAATTAAATCGGATCTATAATTGATTCGGGTCGGTAGGTAATTTAAATAGTCCCCATTTTTTAAACAGGAAGCGAAGAAAGGAATATTTATTTATTTAGTACGACTATGTTCTCGACCAAAGAAATGAAGTCGATCTCTTTACTTAATAAAAAATCCTTTATATACTTCATTCGCTCACCAAAATACATAAAGGACCTTCTTGCAATTCAAACAAATTTTTACGTATTGTTTTTTAAAGAGAATGAGCAGAAGGACAGCCTGTAGCTATCCATTATCTTCCTCCAGATCTTCATGATTATCTCCACCAAGACTGTAATAATTGTTTTCCTCATCCTCTCTACCGGGATTTGGTAGAGCCTCATCATTTTTGGAACCAGGAACATCCAAATCCTCGGCTGTCATATCCTCCAAAAATCTCTTTTGGTTTCCATATTCAGGCGGAAGTTCGGTGGTCTTTTTCTTACTTAAATCCTCAGGATTCAGTTCTACCTCTTTTTCCCTATTATAAATATCCTCGGATTCGGGATAATGCGGATAACCGGGAAATTTTTCCTTTTCTAATTTCGATAGATTCTTAGTATCACGCTTCTCTTTATTGTTTTCAGAAATCCGATCTGTTTTTTTCTCTTCCTTTTTCATTTTATAATTTTTTATAAGTTATTTCTATCTCGAATTAAATAATCATTCCGGTAATCATTCCGGAAATTCACAATCCTTACTTGTCTGGTTCCATAGCAGAATCATAGTTTCCCTGCCGTGCTTCGGCATTAAATTTTGCCCTGCGCGCCAAAACTTTTTGTGCTTTTTCGCACTTTGAATCCTCCCAATCCCAAACATCCAATGCAGGTTGTTGAATTGCTCTAGCAAAAGAAAAGGCTACAATCCAGGGAAGACGGTTTTTAAAATTCTTATTAATAGCATTTAAATGGGCCGAAGCTTCTTGGGCCGACTGGCCACCTGACAAGAATGCAATGGCAGGCACGGCGGCTGGAACAGATTCTAAAAAACAATTTACCGTCGCTTTGGCAACGTCGTCCACACTATTCTTTTCTCCACTTTCTTTGCCGGCAAGTACCATATTGGGTTTGAGGATTATTCCTTCTAGATCAATTCTATATTTATATAATTCAAAAAACAAAATCTTCAACGTTTCCTCGGTAACATCGTAACACTTTTGAAGGTTATGATCTCCATCCATTAATACCTCTGGCTCTACAATAGGCACAATACCGGCTTCTTGACAGAGGCCAGCATATCGGGTAAGCGCATGCGCATTTGCCTCAATACAGGCTTTTGTAGGAATATTTTTCCCAATGGTAATTACTGCGCGCCATTTGGCAAAGCGGGCTCCTTTCTTTTTATAATCTATTAAACGCTCGCGCAAACCATCGAGACCTTCGGTAACTTTTTCATTTTGGAATCCCGCCAAGGCTTTAGCTCCTTTATCCACCTTTATCCCAGGGATTATTCCAGCTTCCTTTAATACATCGGCCATAGGCCTTCCGTCATTTGTTTTCTGATTGATGGTTTCATCGCATAAAATAGCACCTCCAATTCCTTGGTTTAAACCTGGGGTGGTAACAATAAGTTCTCGATATTTTCTACGCATTTCTTCATTTTGAGGAATTCCTTTTGCACCCAATCGTTTATTAGCCGTGGAAATACTTTCATCCATTGCCAGAATTCCTTTTGAACCTGCAAAGATTTCTTTAATGGTATTTTTCAAAATTTGTCTATCCATTACAAATCTATTTTTCATGTTTAATCTTCGGAAGAATTACAATGTCAGGTGTTTTGATGATAACTTTAATTAAAAAGTCCAATCAAATTTTCGGCGAAACAGAGTTCCATTCGAAATTGAGAATCACTAAATTAGAAGTTTAGACTTAAGAAGGTTAATAAAGTTATCTTATAATTTTTATAAAGTTCAGAGAAAAAAGGGGGAATAAGTTTTTGGATTTTAAAACAATCCCTATTTAGAGAAGGCAACAAAATCTGCGAGAACATACTGAAGATGAAACGATAAGGTAGATTTCAACTATAGCTTCTTTAAAAATGTTTAGGAGGCTCAAAACAGACTAAAAAAAATTGCTGATAGGAAATTCTAAATATTTTTTAGGGTAGAAATAGTTTTATTTGGATTGTCTGATTTAAAGATAGCACTGCCTGCAACTAAAATATCAGCTCCCAATTCAACGAGTTTTGAAGCGTTTGTAAGATCTACTCCACCATCAATTCCTATTACTGCACTGGATCCCCGTTTATCTATTAAATTCCAGGTCTGCTCTATTTTTCGATATGTATTTTTTATAAAATTCTGACCACCAAAACCGGGATTTACAGACATTATAAGAACTTGGTCTATGTCGGTGATTACATCGTCCAAATGATTAACAGTAGTATGAGGATTGAGCGCCACGCCAGCCTGCATACCTTCCGATTTGATTTTTTGGATAGTGCTGTGCAAATGGGTACAAGCTTCGTAATGTACAATTAAATGGTCTGCGCCGGACTTTTTAAAGCGCGATATAAACCTTTCGGGTTTTATAATCATTAAATGCACACTGAGCGGTATGGAGGCATATTTCTTTATGGCATCCATCACCGGAAAACCAAAGGAAATGTTGGGTACAAAAAGACCGTCCATAATATCAACATGGATCCAATCGGCTTCACTTTTATTAAGCATTTCTACATCCTTTTGAAGATAAGCAAAATTACCTGCGAGAATAGATGGAGCAATTAGGTGTGACATGGAACTTTTAAAGTTTAAAATTTTATGTTTTTCTTCACTTAAAGGAATGAGAAAAGGTAAAAAAAAAACGCTGATATTTTTGTAATTTCGAGAGAAAGAATTGCCCTACCTATTAAAAATCCATGGTTCTTTCAAAAAAAATAGCAGAACAAAAAAACATAGCGGTTATTGTTGCGCATCCTGATGATGAGACTCTTTGGTGTGGAGGATTAATGTTAATGCACCCGGAATATAAATGGTTTATAGCTTCTGTATGCCGAAAATATGATACGGACAGAGCTCCAAAGTTTAAAAAAGTATTAGAATTTTTTAATGCCTCAGGTATAATGGGCGACCTTAACGATGGACCCGAACAATTTCCTTTGCAAGAAGACGAAGTGAAAAGCACTATTTTAAGTTTGTTGCCAAATGAAAATTTCGACCTAATTATCACCCATAACCCTTTTGGTGAGTACACAAGACATTTACGGCATGAAGAAGTAGGCCGAGCTACAATCCGATTGTGGAATCTTAAAAAATTGAGTACTAAGGAATTATGGGTCTTCGCCTATGAGGATGGGAAAAAAGAATATTACCCGCGTGCTATGGTAACTGCCGACATTCAATTAATGCTCCCTGAAGAGATTTGGAAGGAAAAATACCAAATTATTACGGAGATATATGGTTTCGAAAAAACGGGTTTTGAAGCCAGTACAACCCCTAAAATTGAAGCTTTTTTGCAATTTAAAAATTCCTCTGATGCGGAGAAGTGGTTATCCCAAATGGAGCAGCACCGATAAAACAATGAAATAATATTCCTATGAAAGTATTAGTCCTTTACGATTATCCTCCTTCTCCTGGAGGCTTGGCCACCCAAGGAGATTTACTCTATCGAGGTCTCTGTGAGTTAGGGGTGGATACACATGCCGCACATTTTGAATCGGCACAGGAAAAAGAATGGTATTATCGATGGTTTGAGCCTGATGTGGTGGTGGGTGTAGGTTATTGGGGGCATACACCACAACTGGTACTTCACCCACAACGATATGGAATACGCGCGGTACCTTGGTTGGTTGCAGACGGATATATTGCGAACTTCCAAGAAGTATTAAATGAATTACCACTTATTTTGGTCACTTCAAATTGGGTAAAAGAGATGTATGTAAGAGATGGAATTAAGCCCGATAATATAGAAGTTCTTCCAGTGGGATGTGATACCAATTCATTTGTTCCTTTTAAAAAGACCGATCCGAAGATTATTGCGGTTCGGGAATCCTTGGGAATTTCTCCAGACCAGCTAATGATTCTAACGGTGGGTGGGGATGCCACCTCAAAAGGAGCACAAGAGGTAATGCACGCTCTGGCTATAATCGACACAAAAGCTCCCGATTGGAAATACGTGTGCAAGGTCTGGCCCCAACCTAGAACCAAGGCGCAGAACCTAATGGACTTGGAATTGGCCACCCGCTTAGGACTGGAAAAGAATATTACTTATGCAACGAACACCATTTCAAGAAGTTTTATGCCCTATTTAATAGGGGCGTGTGATATATATGCAGCACCGTCGCGTTTAGAAGGGTTTGGAATGCCCCAAGTTGAAGCCGGTGCCTGTGAAAAACCAGTTATAGGGATAAAAGCAATGGGAATGCTCGATACTCTTATTCACGGTAAAACGGCTTTGCTCGCCAATGTATCCCAAAGGATCATTGTAAATGAAGTGATTTTAGGTGAAGAATCAGGTTATGAAAACAACCATAAAGTTCAGTTTGAAAAGCCTAGAACAGTTGATTACCGAGCAAACGTCCAAGATATAGCGAAATATTTGCTCAAGCTCATGACCGATGAAAAATTACGGGAGGACCTAGGAAAGGCCGGCAGAAAAAATGTGGTGGCAAACTTCGATTATAAGATTGTTGCACAAAAATTTATTGACATCGTACAAAATAGACTAGGCATAAACTGAGACAAAAAAGTGAAAGTAGCTTAATTAATACTGAAATGAGGATTCTAATAAAAAAAGATAACGAAGAAATTGGTCATTGGACGGCAAATTACCTTATCAAAAGAATTACCGAATTTCAACCCAACTCGAAAAAACCTTTCGTTTTGGGATTACCCACGGGTTCCTCTCCAATTACAACTTACGAGGAATTAATCAGAAGAGGTAAGCTAGGTGATATCTCATTCAAAAATGTAATCACATTCAATTTAGATGAGTACGTTGGAATTCCCGAATCACATCCCCAGAGCTACCATACTTTTATGAATGAAAACTTCTTTTCCCAAATTGATATTCCCGCAGAAAACATCCATATCTTAAATGGTAATGCCGAAGACCTAGATAAAGAATGCATTGAATACGAAGATAAAATATTGAAATACGGAGGTATTGAAATTTTGCTTGGTGGAATAGGAATGGATGGCCATATTGCATTTAATGAACCCGGATCTTCATTAAATTCCCGTACACGAATAAAATCTCTTTGCTATGATACCATTGAAGCAAACTCCCGATTTTTTGATGATGACGTTCACAATGTTCCCACAAAAGCCCTAACGATGGGAATCGGAACAATAATGGATGCCAGAGAGGTGGTAATATTTGGCAGTGGATATAAAAAAGCACGAGCCATAAAGGAAATGGTAGGTGGTGCAATAAGTCATATGTGGCCAGCGTCCATTTTACAAATGCACCAAGAATGCGTTTTGGTCTGTGATGAAGAAGCTACTATGGAATTGGAGATTAAAACCGTAAAGTATTTTAAAGATATAGAGGATATTGCCGCACATTCCAACCATCCCTAAACATCAAATTTTATGACACCAGAAATGAAAATACAGGTTGGTGAGACAAAAAATGCAGCTTTAGAGGTGCTTTTGCACAACGCCAAAGGGACTGTTGCAAATTTACCACGAACGGCAGGATGGGGATATCCCGAACCTTACACCCGCGATCTGTTGATTTCCGCCCTGGGTATAGCTACGAGTGGATGTGAAGAATTGATAATGAGCGTCAGGAATGTGCTAGACACCTTGGCAATTACTCAAGCATCTAACGGGCAAATTCCCTCTCTTGTCCACGATACGAACAATAGAGGTTCTAGCGACACCACACCTCTTTTTCTAATGGCAGTAGGAATCTTCCGAAAGTTATTCAATAATCCACATTATCTGGAAGAAGCAGTTAACAAAGCGCTAATTTGGATGGAATATCAATGCCCGACGAGCCATTATTTAATAGCACAACAACCTACCAGCGATTGGCGGGACGAGCAGTGGGTCCTTGGGTATGGATTATTTGTGAATACCGCAACCTATACCGGCCTCAAACTTTTAAAACAACATAATTGGGCGAACAATCTAGGCAATGCAATTAACCAATTTACTTATACTTCGGATCTTGAGCACATCTGTCCTAATGAAGGTTTGGCAATAAAAAATAGACCTTACTTCGCCTTATGGTCCTACAAAGTTTATAGCAGTACCCGCTTTGATTTATTGGGAAACAGTCTGGCCATCCTGGCGGGCTTAAATACAACTTTCGAAGCTCATGAAATGGCTTCTTGGATTGAGAAGGAGTGTAAAATTATGAGAAACGGCAAGATATTGGCTGTGGATCTAGCACCAAATTTTTTCCCTTTTATAGAGCCTAAGGATGAAGATTGGCTGCCCAGATATTATAAATACAACAAACCGGGAGATTATCACAATGGCGGTATTTGGCCATTTATAAGTGGGTTCTACATCGCCGCCCTCGTAGCGGCTCAATTATATGAAGATGCAGATAGGGAACTTTTGGCATTGACTAAACTAGTCCGAAAATCCCGCAACAAAAATTTAGAATTTGGTTTTAACGAATGGTATAAGGCCCAAACAGGGGAACCAATGGGGCAGGATTGGCAAACTTGGAGTGCTTCGAATTATTTATATGCAGCCAATTGTGTACTTGAACAAAGACCTTTATTTTTTGAATCACTTTGCAAACCATAACTATCGTTCCGCAAAATGTTAATTCCTATCAATACCTAGCCCACTTTCCATAGACTTCCTCTCCAACTGTTCAAATCTCCGATCGGCATTTTGTGATGTTTATAACTTCATATTAACCAATTGTTCACAGTGAAACGCTCCGGATTATGTTAATTTTATAAACCCTCAATTACAAAATTATATCAAGAAAAACTTTAATTTTTCGAGGAAATTGATGTTGCCATCATATATGAGGAAATCATTTTAAAACCCTGGTATTCTCCAGATCATAAAATATCGAATTTTATAATCCTACTAATAAAATATAAAATCTTCAAAAATGAAGTTAGCTTACATCGGAACTTATCCACCACGTAAATGCGGAATCGGAACTTTTACTCAAAATCTCGCCAGCGCAATGTTAACGACCGAAAAGGTTGATGAAATAATCGTAATAGCCATAAACGACCACGATTTAAAATATAACTATCCCCCTGAAGTAAAATTAAGCATTGATCAAGAGAATCAAAGTGAGTATAGAAATGCGGCCAATTTCATCAATGAGAGCGGCGCCGATGCCTGCATATTGGAACATGAATTTGGAATATTTGGTGGGCTGAGCGGCGTTTATATTTTATCACTTTTGCACCGCTTACAAATTCCCGTAATTTCCACTTTCCATACCATCTTGGAAACTCCCTCATACAATGAAAAGATTATTCTAAAGGAAATCTGCAGAATGTCCAGTAAAGTTGTGGTAATGAGCCATAAGGCAGTTCACTTTCTTATGGATATATACGGAGTGCCCAAACAAAAAATAGCGCTTATTGAACACGGCTTGCCCGATATAAAATTTGATCAGGAGACGTCAAGAAAAGAATTGAAATTACAAGATAAAAAATTACTTCTCACTTTTGGGTTTATTGGTCGCAGTAAAGGAATTGAGACGGTAATAAATGCGCTGCCGAAAATTTTAGAAAAACATCCGAACGTACTTTATATTGTTCTTGGAAAAACCCACCCAAATGTTTTGAGAGATGCAGGTGAAGAATACCGGGAATATTTGCAGGAGCTTGCAAAAACTTTGGGAGTGGAGAAAAACGTATTAATGATCAATGAATTTCTAGATGAAAACGAACTTTTCAAATATTTGGCGGCCTGCGATATTTATATTACTCCCTATTTAAGTGTAGCCCAGATAACTAGCGGAACACTTACCTACGCCATGGGTTCTGGTTGTGCAGTAGTTTCTACCCCCTATTGGCATGCGGCAGAATTATTGGCAGATGATAAAGGAAAACTATTTGATTTTAATGATTACGAAGGTTTGGCACAAGTGATAAACCAACTTTTGGGCGAGCCCCAAACTTTGGCCAAAATACAAAAGAAAGCGTCAGACTATGGAAAAACTATTACCTGGCCAAAAATTGGTCAAAAGTATGCGAATGTCGTGGAAAATCTTTTATCAATGCCTCAAAAATCGTCCCGTAGAAGTGAGCACGAAATAGACCTAACTTTAATGCCGTCTCTTTCCTTAAGCCATATTAAAAGATTGACTGATGACACGGGAATTATTCAGCACGCAAAATTTGGCATTCCAGATTTTAAAGAAGGATATTGTTTGGATGACAATGCACGGGCCCTACTAATGGCATGTATGTATTACAGACAGGAGAAAGACCCAGAAGCATTGGAACTGATGACTGTTTATCTTAGTTATATCCATTATATGCAAAATGAAAATGGAACTTTTAGAAATTTCTTAAGTTTCAATCGTAATTTTTTAGATGAAGAAGGATCTGAAGATTCATTTGGACGAACCATTTGGGCTCTAGGTTATTTGCTCTCCAACGCATCAAAAGATGCTTTTTACCAAACTGCCAGTGAGCTTTTTTCAAACGCAGTACCTAATTTTGGCAATATTAAATCTATCCGGGGAATCGCCTACACTATCTTGGGGATATGCTATTATCTAAAACGACATTCATATGATAATGGTATGAAAAGAAATCTTCGCACTTTGACAGAAACTCTTGTTTGGCATTATAATCAGAACCAATCGGAAGACTGGAAATGGTTTGAGGTTCTTTTAGCTTATGACAACGGTATCCTTCCTTTGGCATTACTGCAGGCTACAAATTTTCTGAAAGATAATAAGGTTACAGATGTAGCTTTAGCTTCCATGAATTTTCTTATCGAACACACATTAAAAGATGGATATCTTTCTATTATAGGAAATAAAGATTGGTATGTAAGAAATAAGGAACGATCTATTTTTGCACAGCAACCTATTGATGCCCAAGCCATGGTTCTTCTATGTCACGAAGCTTATAAATTAACCGGAGATCGCGATTATCTCGATAAACTCTTCACTTGCTTTATGTGGTTCTTGGGCGAAAATGATATGCGAATGAGTTTATACAATTATGAAACTGAAGGATGTTCTGACGGATTTGAAATTGATGGGGTAAACAGAAATCAGGGAGCAGAAAGCACATTGGCTTATTTTATTTCCTATTTAACGGTTTTACAAGCCTACGAAGAATCCTTTCATTTACATAATTCGATTAAATTCGCTGTTTAGATAAGAATTTTGATACCGAACTTAATATGTTTTGAAGCTAGAAATTGGAGGCTCGAACATAGACTAATTTAATTTTGAAGAATTAATATGGTATTCCTTGATTTGAGAAATGTTTTTTACAAAATACCCGAACCTAGTTTAAGAGATTGAAAAAGACCCTTTTCAAAAAATACGCCAATTAATGTTTCAACCCATAAAATAACGCTTCCATATCCACAATTGCATAAGTGGTAGAATAATCCGAAACGGCATAAGGCAAAATCAGATTATTATTGTGAATAAGAGAACCACAGGAATACACCACATTTGGCACATATCCTTCACGTTCATTTTCAAGAGGCATAAGCAATGGCTCTGAAAGTCTTCCAATTTCTTTAGTTGGATCGTCCAGATCGAAAAGAGCTGCGCCGATGCAATAGCGTCGCATAGGTCCAACCCCGTGCGTGATGATCAGCCAACCCTGCTCAGTCCAAATTGGCGAACCACAATTACCCATTTTTGAAAATTCCCAGGGATATTTCGGTTTTTGGAGTAGTATGGGGTCTGTCCACAGGGTATCCCTATCGGAGAACATTATATAATTATTCATTCCATCCAATCGCGATAGCATAGCATACTGACCTTTAATTCTTCTTGGGAAAATTGCCAGATTTTTACCCAGCGCTCCTTTTCCGTGCAGTGGCATTATTCGAAATTTACAAAACTCATCCGTTGAGAGGAATTTGGGTAATATGGTATGTCCATTATAGGCGGTATAGGTAGCATAATATTTTACACTTCCGTCATCGTCGATAAACTGGACAAACCTAGCATCTTCAATCCCGTTGCTTTCAGACTCTGAGATTGGATAAATTACCCTTTCACTAATATCCGAATCCCGTTCGAACTTAATATCATAATATGAGTCAACTAACCAAGTTATTTCTTCAAGAGCGAGTCTTCTGCTTTCACTTATTTCCGGATCCTCTAGAATGCTATTTACTGATTTTTTTAGCACTACATAATCGAAATGGTCCGGGAGATCATCAACGATTTTTTGGGAGTATTTTTCGGGAATATTCATCTCGCGCATTTTTTTCACAAACCTTCCCTTATGGTAAGATTTCTTTTGTGATACCTCGGCAATATCCATTGACTTCCCTATGTTCATTAAAGTTAAATTGTTATTCTTATCGAGAATACCCCTTCTAAAAACAATGGACGAAATGTGACCTTCTCCTGTGGCACGAAAGGACATAATAACCCTCATTTCACCTTCCTCTAAATATGTTTGATCAAAATCGGGAATTATGGAAGGATTGAAAAAGGCAGTAGACTCAATGGAATATTCCATTGTGAGGTAGGATCCGATCAGGAGTTTTCGTTCTTCTGAAATATTGTCGGGATTAATCTGCATACTTTTCAAAACCGGAGCGGCTCTATGAAAATGTTTTTTAAAAAGCCACGTAATACTTCTGTGTCTATAGGCAAATTCGCGTAAAACCTGATCAAGTGTTTGGTGTACTTCACTTTCACTTAAACCAAAAACCAACGAAATCATATCTTTTGTTGGCTGTTCGCCATTCATAAAATATCTGGCAATTACTCTACTGGAATCGGGAAGAAGATTTACTTGTTTTCTTGTAACGGGAACTCTCATAAATATGTTTTAGGGAAACTTAAAGGTACATTATCTATAAACGTAGTAAAAAATTTTAAGAATATATTGGTATTAGAGCGAAGCTTATCTCCTTAAAAATATTCGGATGTACGAAGTGCTAAGTGGAAAGTGGAAGTAACAGTAGGCCGAGGAACAAGTGACTAGAAATTTAGCCACTTACAAACCCAGTGGAGATTCCGTTTAAGTTATTAATTAATAAGAGATCACTTTTTTATGGCGAATAGAATCTTTTTGAA
Organism: Aequorivita sp. H23M31; assembly: GCF_004022485.1. Classification (GTDB taxonomy): domain Bacteria; phylum Bacteroidota; class Bacteroidia; order Flavobacteriales; family Flavobacteriaceae; genus Aequorivita; species Aequorivita ciconiae. The sequence goes on along the minus strand of NZ_CP034951.1, from coordinate 3,606,028 downwards.
AAGTAGTCCAGTCTTTTTTGCCCTCCAAAATACCCTTGGTTTCCCAATCCCCATAAATGGCGTTTGGAAGGATAATATATCTATGCCCAAAAGCTGCTTTTAGGCTGTCCACGCTTCTGTTCCGCTCTTCCGTTGACCGGTTTTCGAATATGGAGGAAAAATCGGTAAGGTTATCTCCAATGAGCATAATTACTTCGTAGCGTTCTTCCACTTTAGCTCTTCTGCCCCCCTTCTTGCTCGTATCTTTTTCCAACAAAATATGGGCGCTATCAGCATTTGGGAAACCCACATTTCTTAAATTTTCGAGAGTGGCTTCCTCTTGATCATCCGTTCTATTGGAAATATAAATAACCTCCACTCCCTTACTTTTGGCATAATTAAAAAATTCCACAGCTCCGGGAATAGGTTTTGCCTTTTTTAGATCTACCCATTCCGTCCAGCGTTCGGGAATATAATCTTCTTTTAATTCAATTTGTTTTCCGCTGTAAGGGCTGTTATCTAAAATAGTTTCATCAATATCGGTTATAATCGCCAACGGTTTTTTGAAAGTATCTTTATTACCAAGCAAGTTATCCAACTGCATCTTTGCCAAATTAAAAGCTTGGTAGGCCAGAGCGCGATATTCGCCAGAATGTTGTTGCCATAATACCGCAGCTATTGAATACTCTCTAGGCGGGATTCCATTATCCAGCAGATACACTTTATCTACCTTGGATTCCTGAACTTGGGATTTACAACCAAGTAGCATAGCAAACACTAACAACGTGATTATACTCTTATTTTTCATCTCTTTTTTTGATGTCGATTTTAATTTACAACAGCGATATGAAAATTTCTAACTTTTTGTTTCATCCACGTAAACTTCTCTGTTAACCTTTTCGCAACCATCCCAGGATTTTATTTTGTTCGATTTTCCATTTCCCGTTTTCCATCTTCAATCTATAAGTTTCCCGTGAGCTTGCCATTGGTCCCGGATTTTGTTGGACAATCTCAACAGAATTCTCACCTACCTTTGAAATTATAGCTACATGTCCATATTTATTAAAACTAGTCGCATCATAAACCACAAGATCATCAACCTTTGGCTTACTGCTACTCGGATTGGAATATTGGGTTAGATTCCGTCTTTTACTTCTTTTACCATCGGCCAATTGCTTTTCAAAAAAATCCTTGGCATGTCCATAACTGTCGGGCATTTTATGATCTAAATGCTCATAATAATATCTTTTTACAAATTCCACACATTGGTAGCGCAACCCTATATTGTACCCATCGGGAGCTACATTTCTACCTTCAACATTCCCTACAGAATTATTGTAATACACATAAACCCCATTAAGGCTATCCACCTTATCTCCAACCTTTAATGATCTCGCTTTAAATTTTCGAATCAGTTTATCGCAGGAACTCAAGGTCGATACACCTACCATTAGAAACAAACTAAAAAGTAAAATTTTCCGCATTGGTTAGAAATCAGAGTTTTATTGAGAATAATAAATAGGAGACAAATTTAAACAAAAGTACTTCAACCCACCTGACAGCATATTTCAAATAATAAATCATCGTTGATTACCTATATTTTACTAATTACAAATTGACTTCGAATTACTATAAACAATCAATATTAAAGGAAATAAAAAAGAAGATAAGCTTTTCAATTTTCCATTTAAAACATAAAAATTGACTGTATATTTGTGTAAATAGGTTCACTAAAACTTATTTATTTTGAACATATTTCCAAAAACCAACTAAAAAACCATTTAAGATATGGGTCATTTTTTAGTATCAGATTTAACATAATAGAACCATGAGCAACTACCACATTAAAAATTTAGAAGAATATTTCCAAGTATATAGAAAGTCCGTTCGTGACCCAGAAAGTTTTTGGGAAGAAATAGCCGAAGAGAATTTTATCTGGAGGAAACGCTGGGAGAAAGTTCTCGAGTACGATTTTAAAAAACCGGAAATCTCATGGTATAAAGATGCAAAATTGAATATTACCGAAAATTGCATCGACCGCCATCTTTATGCCCACGGTGATAAAACTGCCATTATTTTTGAACCCAACGACCCTTCAGAAATGGCCCAACATATTAGTTATCAAGAATTACACGATAGGGTCTGTAGGTTTGCAAATGTGCTTTTGAACCAAGGTGTAACGAAGGGAGATCGCGTGTGTATTTATTTACCAATGATTCCCGAGCTTCCGGTAGCCTTATTGGCCTGTGCTCGTATTGGAGCCATTCATTCTGTCGTTTTTGCTGGCTTTTCCTCCCAGGCACTTTCATCTCGAATTAATGATTCAGATTGCAAAATAGTGGTTACAAGTGACGGTTCATATCGGGGTAACAAAACAATAGACTTAAAGGGAATAGTAGATGAAGCTGTTTTATCCTGTCCCGGAGTAAAAACGGTTTTGGTAGCCAAACGCACCAACACTGAAATAGCAATGATAGAAAACCGCGACAAATGGTTGCAGCCACTTTTGGACCAAGCGAGCAATAACTGCGAACCGGAAATAATGGATGCCGAGGATCCACTATTTATTCTATATACTTCCGGCTCAACGGGGAAACCAAAAGGAATGGTGCATACTACTGCAGGATATATGGTTTTTATAGCCCACACGTTTAAAAATGTTTTTCAATATCGAGAAAATGATATATTCTGGTGTACTGCCGATATTGGTTGGGTTACTGGCCATAGTTATATTGTATACGGTCCTCTGTTAAATGGGGCGACTACGATACTTTTTGAGGGAATTCCGTCTTACCCGGATTTCGGTAGATTTTGGGAGGTGATTGAAAAACACAAAGTAACCCAATTTTATACCGCACCCACTGCCATTCGTGCATTGGCGAAGGAGAGCTTGGAGTTTTCAGAAGGACATGATCTTTCTTCCTTAAAAATTCTGGGTAGTGTGGGTGAACCAATAAACGAAGAAGCCTGGCACTGGTATAACGATAATATTGGGAAAAAACAATGTCCCATTGTGGATACTTGGTGGCAAACCGAGACGGGAGGTATCCTAATCTCTCCAATTCCATATTCCACTCCCACCATTCCTACCTATGCCACGCTTCCGCTACCCGGAGTTCAACCGGCATTGATGGATGATGAAGGAAGGGAGCTGAAAGGAAACCAAGTAAACGGTCGGCTTTGTATAAAATTTCCGTGGCCGGGAATGGCACGGACCATTTGGGGAAACCATGAACGTTATAAGGAAACCTATTTTTCCACTTTTGAAAATTATTATTTCTCTGGTGATGGAGCCTTACGCGATAGCACAGGTTATTATCGAATTACCGGCCGTGTGGATGACGTAATTATTGTTTCTGGTCACAATCTGGGCACAGCTCCAATTGAAGATGCGATTAACGAACACCCTGCAGTCGCTGAAAGCGCCATCGTAGGATTTCCCCACGATGTAAAAGGAAACGCGTTATATGGATTCGTTATCCTCAAAGAAACAGGAGAAAGCCGGGTACAAGACAATTTACGTAAGGAGATAAACCAGATTATTTCCGAACACATTGGACCGATAGCAAAACTTGATAAGATCCAATTCACCCGCGGATTACCGAAAACCAGAAGTGGAAAGATAATGCGACGCATCCTTCGGAAAATCGCGGAAAAAGACACTTCCAATTTGGGGGATACCTCTACCCTCTTGGATCCCGATGTAGTTGAAGAGATTATTAAAAATTCACTTTAAAATTCTCAAAAACACCCAAATCAAAGAAAAAACCAGGAGTTAATAAAAACTTTATGAAAGGTTAATTTATGTTAATTAAATTCTTATCTTTAAGAGTGAATTTAAACATAATTCATCTTTTTATTAAACTCTATAAAAATGTATCTTTCTGCCTTTTTTGGTTTTCTCACGATCGTAACAGGGATTCTTGGTTACGTAGGACTTGGATTTGGGAGTATATATTCAATGCGAATCTTCTTTTTTGTTTTTTTACTAAGCACTATCATTGCTTTTTTCTTTGGAAAACGCGAAAAACAAAAAAGGTATTACGACTAAGCCCAAATCATTGACGGGAAACATGTTCTTTCAGAACATAGTAAGGAAAAAAATCCCTCTTTCAATTTTTGACAGAGGGATTTTCTCTTTGATACTTTTTATTGAATACAGCGGTTTTAAACTGCATTTTCCGGATAGCTGTCTTTAATTGATTATTCATCACAGAATAAAATGAATTGAGTTCCGTATCTTTGCGCCTTTAAAATTTGAACCTATGTATACTAACGCTTTGCAAGCAATATCACCGATTGACGGCAGATACGCTTCCCGGACCTCAAGCCTTATCCCCTATTTTTCAGAAGAAGCGCTCATAAGATATAGAGTACAGGTTGAAATTGAATATTTTATTGCTCTTGTTGAATTGGAGTTGCCCCAATTACAAGATTTTAATAGAGATCTTTTTCCAGATTTACGAAAACTTTATTTGGAATTTTCCGTTCAGGATGCCATCCAAATCAAGGAAACCGAAAAAATCACTAACCACGATGTAAAGGCGGTTGAATATTTTATAAAGGATAAATTTGCGGATTTAGAAATCCAAAAATATAAGGAGTTTATCCATTTCGGATTGACCTCCCAGGATATTAACAATACCGCAGTTCCTCTTTCTTTAAAAGATGCGATCAACAATGTATATGTACCGCTTCTTACGAACCTCAAAAACAAACTAAAGGAATTGTCTGAAAGTTGGGAAAATGTTCCCATGCTTGCGCGAACCCATGGCCAGCCTGCCTCACCAACTCGTTTAGGGAAAGAAATCAATGTGTTTGTAGTTCGTATTGAGGAACAGTTCGATTTAATGAACGATATAAAAAGTGCGGCCAAATTTGGAGGTGCAACGGGTAATTTCAATGCCCATAAAGTTGCTTATCCTAATATAGATTGGCGCGCCTTTGGAAAACGTTTTGTTGAAGGGACCTTAGGATTAAACCATTCGTTTCCTACCACACAAATTGAGCATTACGACCATATGGCAGCTCTTTTTGACGCCTTAAAAAGAATCAATACTATCATAATAGATTTGGATAGGGATATTTGGACCTATGTATCAATGGACTATTTCAAACAGGAAATAAAAGCAGGAGAAGTAGGATCCAGTGCAATGCCACATAAAGTGAATCCAATAGATTTTGAAAACAGTGAGGGAAACTTGGGAATCGCCAATGCTATTTTCGAGCACTTAGCAGCCAAATTGCCAATCAGCAGATTACAACGTGATCTTACAGATAGCACGGTTTTAAGAAACATTGGCGTGCCAATTGGCCATACAATAATCGCATTCCATTCAACTTTAAAAGGTCTTGGAAAACTATTGTTGAATGAGCCGAAATTCGCCCAAGACCTTGAAAATAACTGGGCAGTCGTCGCCGAAGCGATTCAGACAATTTTACGTCGTGAGGGCTATCCCAATCCATATGAAGCGCTAAAGGGATTAACGCGCACCAATGAAAAAATAAACCAAACTTCCATGGCAAATTTCATTGAAACCCTAGAAGTTCCCGAGAGTGTAAAACAAGAAATGCGCAATATTACTCCGGCTAATTATACTGGTATTTAAAACCATTTGAGGGTTCTTAAAAAACTGACCGCGAATTCACGAATGTTTGTATAAGTTTACTCAAGAATTCTTGGAAAATTCTTAAACTCTTAAAGCTTTTCAACGAGCTATCTAAAATAATTAGACAAGAATTCACGAATGTTTTCCAATACTATTCGTGAATTCGTGGTTAAACCTTTGTAGTAGCTATGCAGTTCAAAACTGCCCTTTCTTGGAAAAAAAACGACTTCAAATACATAATTTTTTTTATAGCCATTCGTGTATTCTTGCTATAATTTCCATCCCGATTAAACCCGAAGCCTGAAACCTAGTTTAATCAGATAGTGAAACATAGTTTAATCAGATAGAATCTTTAAATACACCCGTAAACACATCGCTCAAACCACTCAATTTGGATAAATCCAAATCCCCATCTTCCACAGATTTCATTAGGTGAAGCATTTGGTCTGGCCGCATGTTTTTGCCGAGCAATCGGAATATCGCGAATCCTCTTTCACTATCATTTGCATATACAATAACCTCATCAATTGCATCTTCCTCACCAGTATATTTTAGAGTGGCATTCCAATTTTTACTTTTTATTCGTGTGAGTTCTTTAAACCGATCTTGTCTTAAAATGGATTCAAGTTCGTTTCTTTCAGACAAATATTCGGTGGTATCGCCCGCTTTTATAGGATATGCCACTACGTTTATCTTTTTGATAGTCTTGAGGATATCTTTTTCCTCCTGACCAAAACTGCTGTTTTTCCCTTCAAGTAAACTGGTAGGAAGATCAACCTTAACAAACTTTGGATCATCTTGTTTTGCCACCAAATATTTCTGGAGGGACTTATCACTACAAGAAATCAAAGTTAATGCGGTCAATGTGATGACCATTAAATTCCGTAGGAGTGCCATAATTATTTACTTTTCTTTTTGTCGATATTCTTCAATTGCTCGCTTCCCGGAACTTTTAATTCCTCCGTCAATTTCGAAATTTGTTTAAGATCGATGTTGCCGGTAATGCTCATAATAATGGTTGTAGGTTTTCCATCAACCATTCCGCTAAGATGCATTAACAGTTCACTCACGAAGTTCTCGTTTTTACCTTCCTTGCTATAAAACTGAATGTTCTGCCCATCGTCTTTTATTCGCATCAATTCACCTAAATCCTTGGAAGAGGAAATATATTTGGCAACGGCAGCATCCATTTTTTTACCGACGGCTGGATTTTCGGTTGTGAAAATCTTGATGTTATCCAAATTGTCTACCATATTCAAATATGCTTGGGCCTCAGGATCCTTTGAGTTAAGATCCATTTTGCTCAAAAGCTTGAACATATTCTTAGTAACCACTACGGAAGATACATCCTTTTCATTTTCAAAGGAATCAAAGGTATTTTGTGCCCAAGAAACCAATGGGGCGATGGCAAGTGCCATTATAATTGCAATTTTTTTCATTTTATATTTTTTAGGGTTTGTTATTGATTTTCTTAATTTAATATTTTGAGCTATTCAATTGGGTTTATAATTTATTCGGATTCACTTTTCCAAAACTTATCCTTAGCAAGTTCAAACTGATTCACATATAAAAGCTGCTGCGTACCTTTGTTCAAGTTTTCAGAGAGAAGTAGCATTGCTTTTTTACTATTCTCAAAAGCTACTAATGCCTCCCTTTCCTCTTGACTTAATTGCGGTTGTGAAAAATAAAAAGCCCCAATTCCGAATGCAACTACAATCATTGCTGCCACGGTATACCACCAAGTTTTAATTTTCGGGGTGTTTGTACTTATTTGCAACTCAAAAGACCTTTTGGACGTTTCCTTTTGGGCAGCAGAAAGTCCCACAAAAATTGGTTTATATTGAAGTAAGTGCGTTGCAACTTTCTGATTGTTGAAATAGTCCAACAGTATGGCCTCTTCTTCAAGACTTGACGCACCTTCAAAATAGGCGGTTAATAAATTTTCAATATTGTGTGATTCCATAATTGTATTTTTTTATCATTGCTTCCCTTACGGTCTTTCGAGCCCTTGAGAGAGTTACCCTTACCGCTGTTTCATTACTATCAAGAATATGTGCTATCTCCGAAAACTCCAACTGTTCCACATCGCGTAACTGAAGTACTATCCTCTGCTGCTCGGGCAAAGAATCCATAATCTTGAATACCAATCCAACCTCTTCATTGGCCTCAACCTCTCTTTCGAGATTCTGGCTCGTAGGATAATTGGAATGGACGATTTTCAAGTTAGAGGCTTGTTTCGATTTAAGTCGGTCCAAACAGTAATTCTTTGTTACGGTTATAGCAAAAGCTTCCGGACTTTTATAGTTTCCTATGTTTTCCTTTCCTTTCCACAATTTTAAAAGAACTTCCTGAACCGCATCTTCGGCCTCATCATTGGAAATTAAGATTCTTTTGGACAAGCGGTATAACCTATCTTTTAAGGGGATAAATGTCTCGATAAATTCCTGCTTGTCCATCTTAACGCTGTACTTGCTCTATAATACCATGACGAATCACTGCTATATTTGTTACATCCAGATAATATAATGATTCTGCTTTTTCCAACTATCTATAAATTTAAATGGAATCGATACGTTTCTTCCTAAAAAATCATTTTGTCCTTTCCTATTGCTTTGAATCAAAAGTCCTATTTTTACCTTTACAAATCTAGAATAGATGAAGAATTACAATTCTAAGAAACTATAGAAGTAGAAATTGAATCCACCTTTGGATTCTTTAAAAATAAATATAATATGAAAATAAAAATAATAGGCACACTGCTACTTGTTTCTGTCTTGATGATTTCCTGTTTCGAGGATATGGATGACAATATCAAGCCAGCCTCTACCTTAGAAATACAAAACTTCATCTACCGCGGTCTGAATTATTATTATTTGTACAAAGCAAATAGCCCCAAACTTGCAGATGACGCCTTTGCAAATGAAGAGGAAAAAGAAAAATACCTGAGACGTTTTGCTACGCCTGAGGAATTATTTGAAAAATTGAAAGTCCGTCAGGATCGGTTCAGCCGTTTATTTCCCGATTATAATGTAATAGAAGACGCACTTGCGGGTGTTTCTATGAGCAATGGAATGGAATATGGCCTAGTGTATTATCCCGACAACAGCGGGAATGTTTTCGGCTATGTACGCTACGTATTGCCAAATACCGACGCACAAACCCGAGGTTTAAAAAGGGGGGATCTTTTTACCACAGTAAATGGAGTTCAACTAAATGAAACCAATTATAGCGATTTGCTTTCGCAAAACAATTATTCTATTGGATTGGCTACTTATAACGGCGACACATTTCAGCCAACAGGAAATTCTGTTCAGCTGAATAAGATTCAATACGAAGAAAATCCGGTTTATTTATCCAAGACCTTAAACATTGCAGGAAGGAAAATAGGATATTTAATGTACAATGCCTTCACCAGAAATTACGATTCGCAGTTGAACGACGCTGTTGGAAGATTAAAATCTGAAGGAATAACCGATTTCGTTCTTGATCTTAGATATAATGGTGGTGGCTCCGTTGAAACAGCGACTGATTTGGCCAGTATGATTACAGGACAATTCAATGGTGAGATTTTTTACAAAGAAATATGGAACGCAGACCGTCAACAAGAGCGTGCAAGAAACGGCTTATTTGATAATACGATCAGTAATGGGGCGGCGATCAACAGTCTAAACTTATCCAAGGTCTACATTCTAACAACTTCTGGTACAGCTTCTGCCAGCGAATTGGTCATTAACGGACTAAAACCCTATATCAACGTAAAGCAGGTTGGGGATACAACTACTGGAAAGTTCCAGGCCTCATTTTTACTCTATGATGCGCCCGCCCCAAATTTCAGCAAACAACAAGCTTCGGTTAAACATAAATATGTGATGTTGCCCTTGGTTTTTAAGACAGCAAATAAAGCGGGGAAAACAGATTATACCAATGGTCTTTTCCCCAATATTGAATTAAAGGAAAATTATTTTAATCTCGGAAAATTAGGAAATCCTGAGGAGCCTTTATTGGCTGCCGCCTTAAATGATATTCTTGGTTTGCCCAGAGAGCAACCTAAGGATTTTTATCAGCCTAGGGAAATTTCGGGAAGTGAACAATATTCAATTCTTAACGGCTTGATGGTTGTGGATGGAGAGTGAGGAATCCTCGTTCTAACATCGAAACCACCATCGTTCAAAAAAAAAAATGAAACCGCCAAAATTGAGGCGGTTTCATCGTAATTAACACTGGCTAAAATAAACGAACGGTAAGAATTTTCAATTGTTGAAATATATTCCTCCAGGAACAATCCCTGCCTGGAAATCTTGAATTTGCTGGTTATTGGATAAATCAAAAACTAAAAGTTTTCCACGACTTGCAAAATCCCCTGCATCGGTAGCATATAGCAATCCATTTCTGGCCTCCATTGCATAAAAGAAACCATCTATAATGGGGCTTCCAGGCAAGTTGATGGCATTGGAATTTACTTTATAAACTTTCCCATTAAGGTTATAAAATAGGTTTTCTCCATCCACTGTCAAATTTGTAGGATGATCAGTCGTTCCTAAATTAAATGTTTCCACAACCTGATTGGTAGATATATCTACTTTTGTGATGGAACCTGCAGTTTCATTTCCGGAATAGTCTGGTTTTCCTCCTCCCATAACATATAAGAAATTCCCAATAACTACCATAGAATTGGGAGCATCTCCCACGGTTATTGTGTTGCTGACCGAAGCACCCGAAATTACCGAAACAACATTGTTATGGCCATAAGCACCTTGGTGCGCCACGAAAATTTTACCATCATGACTTAATATTTTTTCAGGTCCAAAAGAAACTGGAATAGAAGAACTAATGGTGTTAGTTCTTAAATCGACTACTGCTACATAATCATCTGTATTGTCGTTTGGATCTCCCCAATCTGTAATGTATCCCTTGGTCAACCCATTGGCCGCAAAATAACGTGGATTTTGCAGGCCAGTTACAATAGAATCCTTCTTTTCAAAAGTATAACGATTCGCAATCATTATCTTTTGTGAATTGCTCACTACTATATAGGCATCGTCAGACGCAAAGCCTAATGACTGCACGATATTCCCAAGATCTGAACCATTTACCCTTCGATAAATTTTTTGTTCAACAGTTGCAAAATCATCCGAAACATAAGTTATTGTGCCACTTCCATTGTTAAAAGGACCTTCATTGGTAATTAATATACCCTTCTCATAATCGGCGGGAACTGGCGCTGGTTTGTTGTCATCATCGCTACTACACGAAATAATGAAAGAAGCCAAAAAGGCAATGGGCAATAAATAGTTTTTCATAGTTGTCTTAATTTATATATTAAAGTTTAAATAGATTTCAAAGCTTCTCGATGGCATAGGCCTATAAGCGACATTTTCATAATAAGTATTGAAAATATTTTTAATCCTTCCCCCCAGAGAAATATTAGGTGCTGATGATAAAACGCATTCAACTCCACAATTTAAAATAGCATTATCCTCCACTAACTCACTATTGTCAGTTGTTGTAAAGGCCTTTCCTGTATAGATTCCTTGTAGATAGGCTTTAAGTTGGCTGAAATTATAATCAACAGATAAATTCCCTTTTCGAAATGGGACGTAGATAAGTTGTTTATTTTTCTCCAAATCTTCCGCCTTGGTATAGGAATAAAGAGCACTGAAGTTCAGTTTTTGATTATCAGTAATTCGAATACTATAGTTGACTTTTGCCTCCAACCCCAAATTTTCAGTTCGTGATATATTTGAAGGTGTCCATAGAGATCCACTTCCCGGCACCCATTTTATTAGATTTTCTGAGGCAATATAATAAGCTGACAAATCGATATCCAATTTTCCAAAATGGAATTCTTGTCCCACTTCCACTTGATAGGAAGTTTCAGGTTTTAGTTCGTAATTCCCACCTGCATACCAATACAGGTCATTGAAAGTTGGCACTCTATAATTTTTCGATCCGTTAACCCTTATGGAATAATATTTTGAAAGCATCCATATCGCATCTGCAGAAAAAAGAAGTGGATTATCGTAATCGTTTGAAAATTCCTGGCGGAGGTTTATTCCATAACTAAGTTTTCGCGAAACTTTATGATTCCACAATATTACCGCAGAGAAATTCCTTCTATCCCTTTTCCCAATATTATCTCCTTCGGCATCAATAAAAGTATATTCCAACTTTGTATTCAACTCCATTTTTTTGCTAAACAAAATTTCAGTTTCTAAGCCACCAATCGTGGTACTAGCACGTCCCTGGGAAAAATTCGGCTTCTCTGAATCTGGATAATATTGAAATTGCTCAAAAAGATGGGCCACCTTGGCAATGGTAGTAAACCTGCCATATTTCTGCCGTAGCTGCAAAAGATTTCTTGTATTTATATCCTTATAACCATCACGACCAATGGTATTCAAGCTCCCAGAGAAATTCCTATCGTTATAGGAATATTCCGAATTCCAAGATGCGACGCCACGTGCCAATTTTCGAGCTTCATTAACTTTGGCTGTAAATCTCAGGAATTCTCCGTGAGAGTTTTTCTTGTTTTTCCCCACATAATCATAATCGTTTTCCGAACTTATAATGTCAACGGCCACGTTAGAGTAATTCTTTCCCCAGATTCTTGTTACGGCAGCATTGCCGCTTAACGTGGAAAAACTTCCATAGCCCAACTCCACTTCCGTAAGGTCATCCGCATCAAATGAAAAGTTATTGTTTAAATGAACGCTTCCCCCAACAGCTCCACTTCCATATTGTACGCCACCGCCACCGCTCCGTACTGTGATCTCGTCGTAATCAAAAGGCGAAATAATATTAAAATCGGTCTGTCCCGTAAATACAGAATTGATATTAATGCCGTTCCAAATTACCGCCGTCTGTGCCGCATTTGTTCCACGAAAGGAAGGAGAGGAAACCATTCCTCGTCCGTTTTCCTTAAAGTATATGGATGAATTAAACCGAAGTACATCCGTAAGCGAATTAATATTTCTCCTAACTACGGAATCCTTTAGTTTCTCCAGCTTAAAACCCTTCGAAAACTGAACTAGATTGGCATCCGTCAAAAATACCTCAGGTAATTTCTGAACGGAATCCAACTGTGCGAAAGCTACGGTTTGGCAACAAAAAATGATGAAAATGATATGTAATCCCTGTCGATTCATAATTCAACCTTTATCCCGAAAGTTTGATAGATTTATGTTATGATCTAGGCAGGTCTCCTGGCTTGTCATTTATGCTACCTTCCCATTCCAAAGGAACAGTGGCTTGAAGAATGCACTCCCTAAACAAAATTTTAGGGTGACTTACAGTTGCGGGAACAGCATAGGATTTAAGAAACTTTCTTGCACCTATTTCCCTTTTAAGAGCATTTTCTATTTTATGAAAAACTGCTCACCAAAATCTTGGCAAAGATAGTCGGTTAATTTGGAATGGGGAAAGTTATTCGGGAGAGTTTGTTTTTGAGATGAGGAGTTTATGAGTTGGGGAGTTTATAAGTTGAGGAGCTTGGACGAAGGAGGGTTGCGGAACTTTATAACCGAAGGAGGGTTGAGGAGCCTGCCCGAAGGGGGCTGCGAGGTTTAAGATTAAAAAAGTGGGTGAATTTGCGAAAGAGTATCCTATGTTCAAATTACTATTCTGCATCTCGGCCTCGATAAAGGGAAACTTCATATAAAAAAGCAATTCTATCTTAGTTTGGTTTATGATACCTTTGCAGAATCTCAGATTTTGGGCAATTTCATACCATAACTACTTTTTATGCTAAAATTTCAAAAGAGATTTCTTTTATTGATAACATTGCTATTGCTCGTTTCCTGTAAGGAGGAGAGGAGAAAGGAATCCGATTCGGCTACTGTTGCCAACGGAGAAAATTCAATTAAATATGCCGATGGTTTTGAGATATCTAATTTCGAGGATTACAAAGTAATCACTTTGAAAAATCCCTGGCCAGGGTCGGATCACATTTTTAAATATGCCTTGGTTCCGAAGGGGACCACACTTCCGGATGCTGAAAATTATGATGCGGTTATCCAGGTTCCCGTAAAACGAATGGTTGTTACTTCTACTACCCACATTCCCTCATTAGAAGCTTTGAGAGAAATTGATGCGCTCATTGGCTTTCCAAATCTCGATTATATTTCCTCTGAAAAAGCAAGAGCGAGAATTTCAGAAGGAAAAGTAATGGAGTTGGGAAAAAATGAAGATCTCAATACTGAAGTTCTTTTGGATCTTTCACCAGATGCGGTAATCGGTTTTGCTGTTGATGGAAAAAACTCAACATTCAATACTCTCCAAAAAGCGGGGATTCCGGTTTTGTACAATTCCGATTGGACGGAAACATCTCCATTGGGAAAGGCGGAATGGATTAAATTTTTTGGTGCGCTATTTAACAAAGAAAAACTAGCACAAAGTATTTTTGAAAATATCGAGACTTCTTATTTAACGGCAGAAGAAACCGCCTCGCATGCCAAAGAAACGCCAAGTGTTATCAGCGGGGCAATGTTTAAGGACATTTGGTATATGCCACAGGGCGGAAGTTGGGGCGCAAAGTTTATCGAGGATGCGAATGGAAACTATCTTTGGAAAGATTCAAAAGGCACTGGAGGATTGTCCCTAAATCTGGAATCCGTATTGGAAAAAGGACATAATGCCGACGTTTGGATCGGCCCCGGGCAATTTACCAGTCTTGAAGATTTAAAAAAAGCAAGCCCAGCTTATACCCAATTTAAAGCGTTTAAGAATGGAGAGGTATATTCCTACAATTTAAAAAAGGGAGCAACGGGAGGATCAATGTATTTCGAACTCGCTCCAAATAGACCGGATATCGTTCTAAAAGACATGATAAAAATCCTTCATCCCGAATTGCTTCCTGCACACAGCCTTTATTTTTTCAGTAAACTTCATTAATGCAAACAGCTCAATCATATAGCCTACATTTTATAATTCTGGTTTTAGCGTTGGTCGCGGCATTTTTGGTGAACCTAAGTGTTGGTTCGGTTTCCATTCCCATCAATGAAATTTTTTCAATATTTATAGGGAATGGTGCCAGCAAGGAGACATGGAAATATATTCTAATAGACTATAGATTGCCTAAGGCATTAACCGCGATGCTGGCTGGCGGAGGTTTGGCCATATCGGGATTGTTGATGCAGACTCTTTTCCGAAATCCCTTGGCTGGTCCCTTCGTACTCGGGCTAAGTAGTGGAGCTAGTCTGGGAGTGGCTATTCTAATTTTGGGTGCAGGCGCCTTTGGCGGATTTTTCGGTACGATTCTCTTAAGTCAATGGAGTTTGGTTATCGCTGCTGGATTGGGAAGTTTTCTCGTCCTGATTGCTGTATTGGCGGTAACCTTCCGGATTAAGGACACAATGGCGATTTTGATTATTGGATTGATGTTCGGAAGTGTGACAACAGCAGTTGTATCCGTTCTTTCCTATTTTAGCAATGCCGAACAGTTACAGCAATATATTTTTTGGTCATTCGGCAGCTTAGGAAATCAATCTTGGGAAGGAGTTTTAATTTTAGCTATTTGTTTTTTTGGGGGTTTATTGTTGAGTGTATTCAGCAGTAAATCTCTAAACTCTCTATTACTCGGCGAAAACTATGCAAGAAGCATGGGGCTTCATATTAAAAGAACCACCTTCATTATTATTCTTGCCACAAGTATTTTGGCGGGCGGGATAACGGCTTTTGTTGGACCCATCGCTTTTGTGGGGTTGGCAGTTCCCCATTTAGTACGTCAGATTATTAAAACAGCAAACCACTTTGTTCTACTACCCGCAGTTTTGGTTTGCGGCAGTTTGTTAATGTTGATTTGCGATACCGTGGCCCAATTACCGTTTAGTGCTTTTACCTTACCAATCAATGCCATTACTTCCTTAATAGGTGCTCCTGTGGTGATTTGGTTATTGGTTAGAAAACGAAAACTGTTCTTTTAATGACCAAAGAAAAAAAACATATTGTCCTTGAAGTTCAGAATTTAGACATTGGTTATGTCCAAAAAGGAGGCAGTTCCATTATCGCCAAGGAGATGAATTTTTCTCTTTATAAAGGGGAACTAATTGGTCTTGTAGGAGCAAACGGAATCGGAAAATCGACCCTTTTGCGCACTTTAACCGGAATGCAAAAAGCATTGAAGGGTTCTGTTCTTATTAATGGGAAACCATTAGAAGGTTATTCGGCCTTCCAATTAGCAACACAGTTGAGTGTAGTGTTGACCGAACCCCCAGCTACCAAAAATCTTTCCGTTAGGGAACTTATTTCCTTAGGAAGACAACCTTATACAAATTGGATAGGATCACTCTCAGAAAAAGATAACAAAAAAGTTCAATTGGCACTGGAAGCGACTGAAACAATGGATCTAGCCCAAAGAAAATGCTATGAACTTAGCGATGGTCAAATGCAACGCGTTTCTATTGCACGTGCGCTTGCACAGGATACGCCCCTTATAATTCTCGATGAACCTACCACCCATTTAGACCTGTACCACCGTGCCTATATTTTAAAGCTCCTTAAAACTTTAGCTACGGAAACCCATAAAACAATTTTATTCTCCACCCATGAAATCGATCTCGCCATTCAATTAGCCGATAAGATGATTGTAATGGCTAAAAAAAAGACCTTTTTTGATGATCCTTGCAAACTAATTGAAACTGGAAAATTCGATTCACTTTTTCCAGAAGAAACCATAGCTTTTGATCCTGCCACAGGTCGCTTTACGATTAGAAAATAAGATATCTTTACGTTTAAAACATTATTTATAATGAATGAAATATTTCTCTTTTTGCTACTTACGGCAATTGGTTTATTGTTTGGTGCCTTTTTAGGAAATTTTTTTGCAAGATTAAAGTTCAAATCTGAAACAAGTAAGCTTGAGGAGCGCTTAGAAAATTTGAAAGATCGGGAAGAAAAACTTAATGAGAGTTTTGGCTCTTTGAAAATCACA
The DNA here is from genome assembly GCF_004022485.1 of Aequorivita sp. H23M31. Lineage (GTDB taxonomy): Bacteria > Bacteroidota > Bacteroidia > Flavobacteriales > Flavobacteriaceae > Aequorivita > Aequorivita ciconiae. The sequence continues at coordinate 3,589,513 of NZ_CP034951.1, read as the reverse complement.
AACGAAGACCTTCGAGAGCAAAGGGAAAAATTAAATATTCAACTTTCAAGACAGAGCGCTGAATATGAAGGCTTGTATACTGAGCTTGAAAAGGAAAAAGAGCGTTTTAAAAGTTTCGAAAAGGATTTTGAAGCTAAATTTTCAGTATTGGCGGATAAAATTCTCGTTGATAAAACCTCAAAATTTACAGAATCAAACAAGGAGAATATCGAGAATATTCTAAGACCACTGAATCTGAAAATCAAAGAGTTTGAAGAGAAGGTTGGCAAAAATAATATTGATTTCGTAAGAACGCATGCAGAGCTGGGAAAGCAGCTTCAGTTTTTGAATGAACAGAATATTAAGATAAGCCAGGAAGCGGATAATCTAACCAAGGCTTTAAAGGGAGATTCCAAAATTCAGGGCAATTGGGGTGAAATGATTCTCTCGCGTGTATTGGAAGAATCCGGCTTAGAAAAAGGTCGCGAATACACCATTCAAGACAGCCATGAAAATCCAGATGGAGGAAGGTTACAAACCGACGTAATCATTCATTTACCCGATGGAAAAAAGATGATAATCGACAGCAAGGTTTCACTTACGGATTTTGAAAGGTATGTTTCAGAAGAGGATGAAAACCTAAAAAAGTTGTATTTAAAAAAGCATATAGATTCAATAAAAAAACACATTATCACCCTAAGTGAGAAAAAGTATTACCACGCTATTAATGAAAGTCCAGATACCATTTTTATGTTTGTTCCTATTGAACCCGCTTTTGCAATTGCCGTAGCACATCATAAAAATCTATATCAGGAAGCTTTCAAAAGAAAAGTAATGATAGTAACCCCATCTACTCTGCTGGCAGCATTGCGCTTGGTAGAGAATCTATGGGAAAACGATAACCAGAAGAGAAATACCCTAGAAATTGCTACTGAAGCCGGTAGATTATATGACTCGTTTGTAGGCTTGGTGGAAGAATTAAATAAAATAAAAAGGCAATTAACCACTGTTCAAGGATCTTTCGATAATGCCTTGATAAAGCTTGAAGGGAAAGGAAATCTGGTAAGAAGAGTTGAGAGACTTCGCAAACTTGGAGCCATCACAAATAAAAATTTGGACCAAAAACTATTAAAAAATACCGGAGAAAATAATTCGGAATTAGAATGAGTGTATATAAATAATGGGTATTTTGCAAATCTCAATTATTTAAAAGCATCAAATTTCATGAAATTTTATCTCCTCCTCTTTACTATTTTATTCTCAACTTTTAATCTCCTTTCCCAGACCCAATTCGAACCGGGTTATGTTATACAGACCAATGGTAAAAAACTCCAATGTTTTATAAAAAATGAGGATTGGAAAGGATCCCCAAGTTCATTTAACTATAAACTAGATGAAAATGGCGAAGTAAAAACAGGCAATGTTTCAAGTATATCTGAATTCGGATCGAGTGACAATTTTAAATATATTGCCGCTAGTGTTTCAATGGAACAAACTAGCAATAAAGTTAATTTTTTGACCCACGATAGAAATCCCGTTCTTAAAGAAGAAACACTATTCTTAAAAGTATTGGTTGAAGGTAGTGCTTCCCTCTATTACACCATAAAAAATGGGGATAATCGATTTTTCTATAAAATAAACAACGGTGAAATTCAACCCTTAATTTATAAGCGTTATCTAACGAAAGGCAATAAAATGGGAGAGAACAACCGTTACAAACAACAACTTGCCACCGATTTTGTATGTTCCAATTTAAAGAACATAGATTTTGAAAAGTTGGAGTATAAAAAATCAAGCCTGATAAAGCGATTCGAAGAATACAATACCTGCAATAACACACAATCCATCGTTTATGAGAAAAATGATTTCCAATATGGATTTAATTTGACCCTTCGCCCCGGCCTCACATTTGGATCTGCTTTTGTCAAGAGATCAGGAGAAGAACAAATTGATTTCGATAAAAATACCAGTCTAAGAATTGGATTGGAAGTTGAATATATTCTTCCATTCAACAACGGTAAATGGGGACTTTTTGTTGAACCCACTTATCGCACCTACAATGGTGAAAAACAAAGATTGATTAATGAGGACTTCCCTACCATGAGAGATACCACCTTGATTACAGTAAAGTACAACTCTATTGAAATGCATATTGGGCTTCGATATTATATGTTTTTAAATGAAGATTCAGCAATCTTTCTCAATGGTGCAGTAGTTTTGGATGTTTCAACACTTGATTCTGAAATTTCTTCCAGCAAGGAAAGCACTTACAACTTTGAATTTAAATCTGAGACTACAACTGCATTTGGCGCTGGGTTCAAGTTTAAAAATAAATACAGCATTGAAGCCAGATACATGCTTTCTAAAAAAATTATAAACTACGTAAATGCTTCTGCTTCGTATCAATCATTTTCTTTGATTGCAGGTTATAATTTTTTATAGTCTAAACACCATTTTTTTATCTAAATTTAAAGGATGAAAAAATTCATAATTATTTTTTTCGGGGCGGTATTGGTAATCACCGCGGTTTTTTTCGCCTTTGTCTATTATGTGCCCTATAGTGAAGGTACGCGGGCCGGAGAACTTATACAATTTAGTCACAGAGGTGTTCTAATAAAAACTTGGGAAGGTGAAATAAGTCAAGGAATTAGCGGTGCTCAGATATTTTCTTTCTCCGTACTTGATGAGGATAAAGATGTTATTGATAAATTAAAGGAATACCAAGGTAGTTATGTGAAAGTAACATATGTTCAAAGGTATACTTCCTTCGCCATTTGGGGCGAAACTAAGTTTTTTGTCACCTCGGTTGAAAAGGAAAATTCCTCACATTTCAATAGAGATTATTGAGAAACTATTACTAGTTTTTAGCAATTTTCAAAGTAGATTGCATATTTCCCGAAACTACTTTTACGAAATATAGACCGCTATTAAGCTGGGTCATATCAATGGTAGTTTTTCTTCCTGAACTGCTTCCCTCCGCAACCATAGAGCCCAGAACATTGTAGATTTGATACCCATTAATTTTGAAAAGAGAAGAAATAGTAAGATAGTTTCTAACTGGATTGGGATAAAAACTCAAGTTTTTAATAAATTTATCTTCTGTGGAAAGCTTGTTCATAACAGTAACTTTCCCCGACATATTTGGATTTGATTCGTTCTCGTATTCCGTAACTCCGGTTTTAGAGAAAGTATAGGAAAAAGATTTATTCAGTCCTCCTATCATCCCACTATCGAAACTTTCTTTTCCACTGGGAAGACTTGTTACGCTCTTTTGCGAAGCGTCAGACCATATCCATTTAACCGTATCTCCTATCTCTATCACGGGACTTGCCATATTGGAATTTATTCCTTGCTCCCAAAATATTTCATAAACATTCTGGGAATTAAGAATATTGGCGATAAGAAAGAAAATTATAAGGGTAATTTTTCTCATAGAATAGAACAATTCAGGTCAGTATTACAATTTACGAAAAAAATTAACACAAAAACAGGGATGGAGCGAATTTATCATTTACTTAAGTACATCCTTCTACGGGCATAAAGATCGTAGAAAGCGTCATCTTTTAAATTATCAATAAACAAAATGCTTTCACCTGTGCTCTTCATCTCAGGACCCAATTGTTTGTTTACATTGGGGAATTTATTAAAACTGAAAACAGGCTGTTTTATAGCAAAACCATCAAGTTTTGGATTGTATTCAAAATCAGTCACCTTGTTTTCACCCAGCATAATCTTGGTAGCATAATTTACATAAGGCTCTCCATAGGCTTTCGAAATAAATGGCACTGTCCTAGAAGCACGTGGATTGGCCTCAATAATATAAACTATATCATCCTTTATAGCGAACTGTACATTAATTAAACCAACTGTATTCAGTGCTTTGGCAATCTTTTCTGTATGGTCCTTTATTTGTTGCAATACAAACTCACCAATATTAAAGGGAGGCAGTGTCGCGTTTGAATCCCCAGAGTGGATACCACAAGGTTCAATATGCTCCATTATCCCAATTATATAAACGTTTTCACCGTCGCAAATGGCATCTGCCTCTGCTTCAATGGCACCGTCCAAATAGTGGTCCAGCAGTAGCTTATTATTCGGAATCTTTTGAAGAAGATCCACAACGTGTTCTTCTAATTCTGCCTTATTGATAACGATTTTCATCCCTTGACCACCCAATACATAGGAAGGACGTATCAGCAACGGAAAATCCAATTCATCGGCAAGAGCCAGTGCTTGATCTACTGTTTCAGCAACTCCAAAATCTGGGTAAGGAATATTGTTTTCTTTTAAAAGTGTGGAAAAACTGCCGCGGTCTTCTGCTAAATCCAAAGATTTATAAGTAGTCCCAATTATATTTATACCATACCTGTCGAGTTTTTCAGCAAGTTTTAAAGCAGTCTGACCTCCTAATTGCACAATAACTCCTTCCGGCTTTTCGTGACGGATGATATCGTAAATATGTTCCCAAAAAACAGGTTCAAAATAAAGTTTGTCCGCTACGTCGAAATCCGTGGAAACCGTTTCGGGATTACAGTTTATCATAATGGTTTCGTAGCCACATTCTGAAGCTGCCAGAACGCCGTGAACACAACAATAATCAAACTCGATACCTTGACCAATTCGGTTTGGACCTGACCCAAGCACCACAATTTTCTTTTTATTGGATACTACGCTGTCATTTTCAGAATAAGTCTTCCCATCCTTGTCCTGCATCTCGTTTTCAAAAGTGGAATAATAGTAAGGAGTTTGAGCCTTAAATTCGGCGGCGCAGGTATCAACTAGTTTATACACACGTTGAATTCCGAGCTCCTCACGTTTCTTATATACCTGGCTTTCCAAGCATTTCAACATATGTGCAATCTGCCGATCGCCATAGCCTTTTTGTTTTGCCTCCAGAAGTAATTCCCTCGGAAGTGTATCAAGAGTATATTTAGAGATTTCCTTTTCTAATAGAAACAGTTCCTCATATTGACGAAGGAACCACATGTCAATTTTGGTGATTTCGTGAATTCTACTCAGAGGAATACCAATTTGAATAGCATCGTAAATTACAAAGACCCGGTCCCAACTGGCATTTTTCAGTTTATCGAGAATTTGCTCATAATTTGTATAGCTCTTTCCGTCCGCTCCTATCCCATTTCGCTTAATCTCTAGGGATTGAGTTGCTTTATGAAGTGCTTCCTGGAAGGAACGGCCAATTCCCATAACCTCACCCACAGATTTCATCTGAAGTCCGAGCGTACGGTCTGATCCTTCAAATTTATCAAAATTCCAACGCGGAATTTTTACGATTACATAATCCAAAGCAGGCTCGAACAAAGCTGAAGTGGATTTGGTAATTTGGTTCTGCAACTCGTCAAGTGTATAACCAATGGCCAATTTAGTGGCAATTTTGGCGATAGGATAACCCGTAGCTTTAGATGCTAAAGCAGAAGACCGGGAAACCCTAGGGTTGATTTCAATAGCAATAATATCCTCCTCATTGTCAGGACTCACCGCAAACTGAACATTACAACCACCGGCAAAATCTCCGATACTGCGCATCATATGGATAGCCATATCACGCATTTTTTGGAAGGTTCTATCGCTCAATGTCATAGCTGGAGCCACGGTAATTGAGTCTCCCGTATGGATTCCCATTGGATCCATATTTTCGATTGTACATATAATTACAACGTTATCATTATTATCACGCAACAATTCGAGCTCATATTCCTTCCAACCCATCATTGCTTTATCGATCATCACTTCGTGGATGGGAGAAATTTCCAAGCCGTGCGATAGCAAATGATCAAAATCCTCCTCTTTGTAAACAATAGATGCTCCAGCGCCTCCCAGGGTATAGGAAGCCCTAATTACCAGTGGAAAGCCGAATTTTTGTGCAATTTCCTTCCCTTGAAGATAGGAATTTGCAGTTTCCTGGGGTGCCATTTTCACACCAATCTTTTCCATTAACTCCCGAAATTCCTCCCGATCCTCTGTAATATTTATGGCATTAATATCAACTCCAATTAGCTGAACTCCGAAATCTTTCCAAATACCCTTTTCGTCGGCCTCGATACAAAGATTCAGAGCGGTCTGTCCGCCCATTGTAGGGAGAACAGCATCGATTTGAGGATGTTCTTTTAAAATCTGAACCAGGGATTTTGTAGTAAGCGGCAATAAATATATATGATCGGCCATAGAGGGGTCTGTCATAATAGTGGCCGGATTACTATTTATAAGAACGGTTTCGATTCCGTCTTCACGCAAGGATCGAAGAGCTTGGGATCCCGAATAGTCAAACTCACAAGCTTGTCCTATAACAATTGGGCCGGAACCGATAATCAATACAGATTTTATAGAAGGATTTTTAGGCATTGTATTCAGTGTTTTTCCTGGTGTGCAAAATTACGTCGCATTAGGGTATAAAAAAAGGTGTTGCTTTGTTAAACAACACCTTTTATATACATTTTATCAACATTACTTTTTATGACGTGCTTCAGAAGATACAGACAATTTTTTTCTGCCTTTCGCTCTGCGGGCCGCCAAAACTTTTCTTCCGTTTACAGAAGCCATACGCTCCCTGAAACCGTGTTTGTTTTTTCTTTTTCTTTTTGATGGCTGAAATGTCCTCTTGCTCATTATTTTGTGCTTTAACTTCTGTAATAAACTATTTTTTGAAAAAATATTTGAGCGGTGCCCAAAATATTCTTATTGGTTGCCAAGGCATTTCTTTGCGTAGGCGGGTGCAAAAATACAACAAGTTTTTAGTCTAGCAAACGTTTTTAAAAAAAAATATTGTTGAATATTTCTTCTCGATATAATTGCCTATAAAATCCCCCACTTGTAAGCCAACGCAGAAAGCTAACAACGAATAATAGGGAGGCAAAGGAAATAAATATTATGCAATAAAACATTAAGTTTTTATACCTTTGCACGCTCTTTTAAAAGTCAAGAATGTTCAATAAAAATATTAAGTTGGTATTGGCTGCCCTTGTAATAGGCGTAGCGGTATGGCAGTTCACTGAAAGATATATAGGCAATGGTATTATGCTTATTTTGCTCTCTTTGGTTTTTGTTTTTCTATATTTCAAGAACGAGATCATCCTTTTAGCATTTCTCCGACTCCGCAAACAGGATTTTCCTGGGGCAAAAAAGTGGCTCGATAAAATTAAAGACCCCCATGCTGCCCTGGTTCCCAAGCAGGAAGGGTATTACAATTATCTGAACGGTCTTATGGTCACTCAGACCAATATGAACGAAGCTGAAAAATATTTCAAAAAAGCCGAAAAACTGGGCTTGAACATGTCTGCGGATATGGCAATGACGAAACTTAACTTGGCGGGAATCGCCATGACCAAGAATCGGAAACGAGAGGCGGACCAACTTCTTGCAGAAGCAAAGAGTCTTGACAAACACAATATGCTTGACGAGCAGATAAAGATGATGAAGCAGCAAATGAAAAAGATGGGCCAACCTCGTCAACAATTTGGAAGAAGCGGTCGCGGAGGTGGCAGAAGATTCTAAAATACTTCAAAAGACTTGAGATTCTTTTACAATTTCTGAATAGTAAGCATAAAATTTTTCTTACTATTCGTTAAAATCCTGATTTTTTCCGATATTTGACTTAAATAGGTTGGACTATGGATAAAAAATTACTCCTCTTTTTTCTCTTAGGGTCCTTTTTTGCGCAATCTCAACCTCAGTTAGAGATTGAACATACTATCCTATTCTCAGAAGCTATCGGGTTGAATATTAAAAAATATACCCGAAACTCCCAACAAGCATTTGCAGTACAAGACTTTGAACGTGCCGAATTTCTATTTGATTCCCTAGTTGACAATGTTGTTAAAGGAACTTATTTGGACAACTTTAATGTCCGGAAGCTATCCGGAAAAAAGATTCCATTTTCCCGCTTTAGAAAACCAATCTTTCTAATAACCTATTCTTCGTGGTGTACCCCTGGAAGCGGAGAAATTCCAGCGTTAAACGCCATTGCCAAAAAACATTATAAGGAGATTGACTTCGTGATTCTTTTCTGGGATTCGAGGAAAAATACACGAAAGGCCGCCCGAAGCTATTCCAATAAAATCCACATTGTTTATGTAGATGAATTAGAAAATACCGACAACTATATTGTTGAAAGAATGAAACATAGTTTGGGATTGCCCACTTCATTTCTTGTGGACCAAAATAAACGGATCATTGCCGTTTGCAGAGGAACACAACATTTTTATGAAAAAGAGTACCAGGCTTCCTATGATATGAATTATAATTCATTTCTGGAGAGAGCCTCTCTGCTTAGACATCCCATTGAAGGAGAATCGCCCATCTGATTTTTTGGAAGTTAAATTTTGGTATAATATCCCTCTTCTGGTATCTCTATGAAATACTCTTTCCCAGAAGCGTTTTTTAAATAAGTATCCCGCAGCCAGGGGTTGTGGATTTTTAGTATTTTGTAGTTTATTCCGTAAGGTTTCACCCACTCCGCCCAATCATCAACTGAGGTATTCACCTTAACCTTATAAGTGGGGATATTGGTGTAGAGATCTTTTTCTCTAAAATTAAAGCCGTATTTCTGTGGATTGGTCATTATTTCCTTTAATGCCAAAATCCTAAAAACATAGCGACTGGTTTCACTGTTTAATAATAGGTCGTAATAACTAGTTTGCTTTTGTCTTCCAATTTGTTTGGACATGCCTCCCACCCCAGCGTTATAAGAGGCGGCTGCCATAGTCCACGTTCCAAATCTAGCCTTAGACTTTTTTAGATATTCCGCGGCAACCATAGTCGCTTTTTCCAAATTATAGCGCTCGTCCACATAATCGTTTATCTCCAAACCATATTCCAGTCCTGTTGCCTTCATAAAATGCCAAATACCTGAAGCGCCAACTGGGGAACTTGTATATTCCAATCCACTTTCGGCAACTGCCAAATACTTGAAATCATCGGGCAATCCATATTTTTTCAAAAGAGGTTCTATTTCCGGAAAATATCTATTGGCGCGCTTAAAAAGCAATAAGCCATTTGATTGCCAATATACATTGACTAAAAGCTCTCTGTCCAGCCGTTCGCGGATATCTGGATCGTGAAGAGGAACCTCTTCACCTGCAAAATCAATATGCTCCGGTAAAGGCAATGCATAAATGTTATAGTCATTGACCAATTTCTTTTCCAAATTTTCATCTGAGGGTGCTTCTTGTACCGCATGAATGCTAACCGCACACACTGCCAAGATCGCCAATCCCAATCCTATTTTATTTATGGTCTTCATATTTATATTTTTTCTTAAAGATACTGAATAATGCCGTTTTTAAAATGTCAAGCCGTTTGATTAAAAATCTGCAAAAGCAATTGGGAGATTTCCCTTCCCCTATTGAGAATCATTATATGGGTTCCTTTAGGGATAACTTTACAATGGGAAATATATTTTATAGGAAACACGCTATCTTTTTCTCCATGGATGTGAACCACTCCGGGAATCTCTTCTTCTCGATCCCACGTAACCATTTTCTCTAAGGCCCATCTTAAATACTGTCTATCGCGAACATGAAGATACTGTTGGTACATTGCCAATCTTTTCTTGGATTTAGGACCGATTGAAAATTTGGTCAAATCCTCGACAATCAATACCAAACTTGTCGGGGCCAATTTATAAAGTTTTGTCCACGCGGCAATTTTCATTCGTCTTGGCAACTCGAAACGATTTTTAACACTTGAAATTATAATCAATTTCTTCAAACTCAAAAACTGGGACATCTCCTGGACAACAACTCCTCCAAATGAAACTCCTATCAGGATAGCATTGGGATCCTTAATTCGCAATGACATCCGATAAGCGTATTCCGTTAGGGATTCATTTTTCTCAGGAATAAGCCATTCCAGAACCCTTATTTCATATTGACTTTCCGGAAAACGGATATTGTTGAATATTTCACTTCCGGCAGCCATACCAGGCACAAAATACACGATAGATTTATCGTAATTCATAAGTCTTAGTAGAAGAAAATGGGAAACCCCAAAGATTATTCGTAAATTTACAAGTGCAAAGATAGAACTTAAATATATTTTCTCTTACCTTAAACTATTCTATTGATTCATCCTGAAGACTAATAGACTGTTGTTTTTCAGTAATATAAGAGAGTTTTTCTGAATACAGATTTTTTTTTGAGTTCCACTTTGCGTATTCCAATTCAAAACCAAAATTAACAAATGATAAAACACCTCCCAATGACCGAAGATGTAGAAATTACCGACAACGAATTTTTAAGACAGTTTGAATTTCAAAAAGATGGTTTTATGGCTCGGATTGAATATGCCCAACAGGAACGCAAAATCTTTTTGACCAAATATGAAATGCCCGAGGAATTGGAAGAAAAAGGATATCGTGATATCTTTATTAAAGCTGTCTTTGAGGAAGTAAAAAATCGAGGGATTAGCTTGGTTCCCACAAGCCCTGAGATTGCCGGATTTATGAGAAAAAACCGCAGAAAATATAAAGAACTGTTACCTGTTGGTATCAACATCTAATTTACTGATTCATAAATTTTTAAATTACTACCTATCCTTCAAAAAATTACTTTCTAAATCTGGAAGTAATAGATCCCTTTGCTAATTAAATGGGGCTAAACCGAAACTTCCTGGATTGTTTTGAATCGTACCAAACCATCAGCATCAATTCCTGAAAGAATAACTTCTTGGAGGGTATTTACCCATTCGGGATTCCATGGAGCCTTAACTTTTACATAATTTTCCGTAAATCCGTGAATATAACCCAGTTTGTTTTCACCTTCAAAGAGAACCGTTCGGGTTGTTCCTATTTGGCTCTCATAAAACGCTCTTCTCTTTTTTACGGAGAGCCCGCGCAGCATCTTACTCCTTTTATTTCTCACTTTTTGGGATACGACATCTTTCATTTCAGCTGCAGGCGTATTGTCACGTTCGGAGTAGGTAAAGACGTGCAAATAGGAAACATCCAATTGATTTAAAAAATTATAAGTTTCCAAAAATCGATCATCTGTTTCTCCTGGAAATCCTACAATTACATCTACTCCAATGCAAGCATCAGGCATCAATTCCCTAATCCGCCCCACTCTTTCCACATAAAGTTCCCGCATATACCTACGACGCATCAATTTGAGAACATCATTACTACCACTTTGCAATGGGATGTGAAAATGCGGCACAAAGGTTCTGGACCTGGATACAAATTCGATGATTTCATCTCTCAGCAAATTCGGTTCAATTGAAGAGATTCGTAATCTTTCAATACCCTCCACCTCATCCAGTGCCTGAACCAATTCAAAAAAAGTATGCTCATGTTTTTTGTTCCCGAACTCTCCTTTTCCGTAGTCCCCAATATTTACGCCGGTAAGCACGATTTCCTTTATGCCCTGTTGCGAAATATCTGAGGCATTTTTTAAAACATTTTCTAAAGTATCACTTCTGGAGATGCCCCTCGCTAATGGAATCGTGCAATAGGTACATTTATAATCACACCCATCTTGGACCTTTAAAAATGCTCGGGTACGATCCCCCAACGAATAAGATCCTACATAAAAATCGGCTTCTTCAATTTCACAGGAATGCACTTCACCAAAATCATTTTTAGAAAGATCGTTTATGTAATCAGTGATCTTGAATTTTTCGGTAGCTCCCAAAACCAGATCTACTCCATCCACATCTGCCAATTCGTGCGGTTTCAATTGGGCATAACAACCTACGGCGGCCACAAATGCTTTAGGATTTGCTTTCTGCGCCTGTTTTACTATTGTCTTAAAACGTTTATCCGCATTTTCGGTAACACTACAGGTATTGATAACATAGATATCCGCTTTTTCGCTAAAATCCACCCGATCAAATCCTTCATTTTCAAAACTTCGTGCAATCGTGGAAGTCTCACTGAAATTCAGTTTGCATCCAAGGGTATAAAAAGCTACTTTTTTTGGTGAATCCATAATATTAATTAGGTTACAAATATAAGATATTCTGTATAATTCCGGGTGCTTGATGTTAGATGTTGGGTGACGGGTGACGGGTAACGGGTGACGCATGCTGGGTGACGGATAATTTGAAAAAGAACCTAAAAAAGCAAATGAAGCCTTATATTTGGAAAAAGATATTATGAGCTTCATATTCGAAAAATTGGAAATCTGGAAAAAAGCCATGGAATTTGGAGAGGATGTGGATACAATAGGAGACACGTTTCCGAAAAAAGAAATTTTCAATCATTCAAGCCAAATTCGAAGAGCCGCTGATTCAATCGCCTTAAATATTTCCGAAGGTTGCATTTTACCATCCAATGCGGAACAAAAGAAATTCTTGGGATATTCAATTCCTTCTGGTAATCTGCTTTTTTAAGGCTAGAAACCGAAACTATATTGATCAATAATATTTTCAGAAAAAGTATGATTTTTGTTATTATTTAATGAATATGATCATTGCCTACCGAAAAAATTTTCTATAACCGAAATGGTATCAAAAAAATACGGAACTGCCCTCCGCACCCAACATCCAACATCCCTCCTTTTGCTATTAATGGGAATTTTGACTATGACCTTCCTCTCCTGCAAAAACCAAACAGATGAAAACCGTGATCACCAGGTTTTTCGCTATAATGAGCATGGAAACATCCCTACCTTAGATCCTGCATTTGCAAGAAATCCACAGGCCATTTGGCCCGATAACCAGTTGTTTAATGGCTTGGTGCAGCTGGACGATTCTTTAAATATTAAGCCTGATATCGCCAAGAACTGGGTAATCAACGATTCCACCAATACCTATACATTCTATATTCGGGATGATGTTTATTTTCATAAAAACAAAGTATTCGGAAAGGACTCAACCCGAACGGTAAAAGCCTCAGATTTTGTATATAGCTTCAACCGCTTGACCGATGAAAAAGTAGCGTCCTCCGGCAGTTGGGTAATGAGCAATATTGAATCTTATCGAGCCGAAAATGATACTACCTTGGTTATCCAATTGAAACAACCTTTTCCGGCATTTCTTGGGCTGCTTTCAATGCGATATTGCTCAGTTGTCCCAAAAGAGGCCGTAGAACATTATGGGAATGAATTCCGAAGAAATCCCGTGGGAACAGGGCCGTTCCAGTTTAAAATGTGGGAAGAAAACGTGAAATTGGTGTTTAGAAGGAATCCCCTATATTTTGAAAAAGATGAGAATGGAACACGTCTTCCGTATCTTGAGGCGGTTGCCATTACCTTTCTGCCTGATAAGCAAAGTGAATTCCTTCAGTTTGCCCAAGGTAAATTGGATTTTATCTCCGGTCTTGACAATAGCTACAAAGACGAACTTCTAACCACACGAGGCAAGCTCCAGCCAAAATATCAAGATGATTTTTATATGATAACGGGGCCCTATTTAAATACCGAATATCTTGGATTTTTCTTGGGAAGCAAATCCGAGGAGATAAGAAGCAAAGCACTGCGTCAAGCGATAAACTATGGATTCGATAGACAGAAAATGGTCACTTATCTGCGGAATGGAATGGGTATTCCAGCTATTCACGGATTTATTCCTAAAGGTCTGCCAGGTTATGATGAGATTGATGGTTATACTTTTCAATCTGAAAAAGCAAAAAAATTGATCCAACAATATAAAAATGAAACAGGGGATCAAGATCCAAGAATTACCATTGGCACTAACAGTCAGTATTTGGATTTATGTGAATATATTCAGAGAGAATTAGAAAAAATAGGAATTGGGGTAACGATAGATGTTATGCCACCTTCCACACTTCGGCAGATGAAAAGCACTGGAGAATTGGATATTTTCAGAGCGAGCTGGATAGCTGATTATCCTGATTCTGAAAATTATCTCTCCCTATTTTACAGCCCAAATTTTGCGCCTAACGGACCAAACTATATGCACTTTAAAAATGTTTCTTATGACTCAATTTATGAGAAATCCCTCAAAATTTCGAATATAGATGAACGAAAGCTACTCTACGTAAAAATGGATTCCATAATTATTGAGGAAGCCGCAGTAGTACCTTTATTCTACGACATGGCAGTTCGGTTTGTCAACAAGAAAGTTACGGGTCTTGGCATAAATCCACAGAACTTTTTGATATTAAAGCACGTTAAAAAATCTGAATAATTGTGTTCGGGTTTGAATAATGGGCTAAAAGTATAAAAAGACGAACGGAAACTAGATTGTGTTTTCTTAATCAAAATTTATATCTTACTGGAAATAGCAAATTAGAAGTATGGGATTTGGAGGTTCAGCCGCTGCAATGATTCTTACCCTTCGCAACAATGCGAAGCAATTGGCTAAACGGAATAATTATTTTGAAAAAGATATTCCCTCAAAATATCCCAATTCCGCAAAGATCATTGATTATAAAAAAATGTCTCCGCAGCAATTCGACACTTTTAAACAAAATTTGAAGAAAGAAGAGCGTCGTCGTCTGATAATTGTCACAATTGTATTTGGCACTACCATGATATTCTTCGTTGGGATAGTAGTTTATTTTCTATTCTATCACTAAAATAGTATAATTTTAAACCTACTCCCTTCGCCACTCAGCGGTTGTCTCAAAAACGTAATCCAGAATTTTCGCATCCACATCTGAAAAATCGACATTTCGTCGGGACATTACAATTTTTGCAACTTCATACGCCTTATCGGTTTTATAAGTAGTATAACCTCCACTTCCTCCCCAACTGAAGCTGGGAATAAAATTTCTTGGAAACCCACTTCCAAAAATATTGGCACTAACTCCTACTACCGTTCCAGTATTGAACATAGTATTGATGCCACATTTACTGTGATCGCCCATCATCAGGCCACAGAATTGTAGGCCTGTACGTTTAAAATTTCTAGCTTCATAATCCCATAAACGTACTTCGGCGTAATTATTCTTGAGATTAGAATTGTTGGTATCCGCACCCAAATTGCACCACTCTCCCAAAACTGAATTTCCTAGAAAACCGTCATGACCTTTGTTTGAATATCCAAAAAGAACGGAGTTGTTCACTTCTCCACCAACCCTACAATGTGGACCAATTGTAGTGTTGCTATATATTTTCGCCCCCATTTTTAAAACTGCGTGTTCGCAAAGCGCAAAGGGTCCACGGATTAAGGAACCTTCCATAATCTCCGCATCTTTCCCGATATAGATAGGTCCCTCGGAAGCATTTAGAGTACAAAAATCAATTTTAGCTCCTTCCTCAATAAAAATATCCTCCCGGTTTTTTGCCCAAATATTGTCTGGAAGTGGTTGCGAAACCCTACCCTTTGTAAGCGTTTCAAAATCGCGCTTTATCGCTTCACCATTTTTTGAAAAAATATCCCAAGTATTTTCTATTCGCAAAACATCATGATAAGCATATTGAATGATATCATAGCTATCGAAATCCACTTCCTGCCCTTCCGTGGTAAAAAAAGCTATGGGCTCGTCCTCAAAAAATACTGCCTGGTTTTCCTCAAGGCCCTTAACAATATTCGCAAGGTTTTGAGAGGGAATGAAGGAACCGTTAATCAAAATGTTTTTCTCAAGTTCGAGAAAAGGATATTTTTCAGAAAGATAATCCTCAGTTACCGTGGTTGTAGTAAATCCCAGAAAATGTTCCCACTTTTCCCTGATGGTTAGAATCCCCACCCGAATATCGGCTACGGGCCGGGTGAATGTGAATGGTAATAATTGGTTGCGTACGTTGCCGTCAAAGAGAATATAGTTCATGATGAAAAAGGTTCCTGGCTTCTAGTTCGGTTTCTAGTTTCTAGTTTCTTGTTTCAATATTAATAAAAAATAAAGAAGGAATTATCGATTTTCTGTACATATTCATTAAAATAAGAAAGCCTCCGATTTCTCGAAGGCTTTCGCAAATATTATAAGCTGAGAATTAGTTCTCAGTTTCTGTTTCTTTAGTAGTCGTCTTTTTAAACTTGTCGTATTTGTTTCTGAATTTGTCAATTCGTCCTGCAGTATCGATAAGTTTTGCTTTTCCAGTGTAAAAAGGATGTGAAGTCCGGGAAATCTCCATCTTTACCAAAGGATATTCAACACCATCTACCTCAAGAGTTTCTTTTGTGTCCGCAGTTGATTTTGTCAGGAAAACTTCGTCGTTACTCATATCCTTAAAAGCAACTAGTCTATAATTTTCTGGATGGATACCTTTTTTCATTACTCTAAATATTTTAAAATACACTCACCCGAATCTTTTCGGATTTGAGTTTGCAAATGTAACCAATAAATGGAAATCAGCAACAAAAAAATATACTTTTTTAAATCAAATGAGAATTGTTAGCAAATGTAACGTTTTGTTATCTTTGTTTACTAACAACCGAACCACTTGTTAAGCAAGTTTAGCAAGTATAAAAACCAAATCAACATGGAAACAAATCAACCTTCGATTAAAACTATCGCTCTTAATTACGGGGTTTTATTAGCCCTTCTATCTATTGCCTTACAAGTAATTGCGTTTGTCATGGACGCACACATAGATCGCCCAATTTGGCTGACTGTATTGCAATTGGTTATCTCTGTGGGTATCGTTGTCTTGGGGTTAAAAGCGTATAGAACGGCAAATGCAGGCTTTCTTACCCTCGGCCAAGCACTAAAAACAGGCGTAGCTATAAGTTTGATCGCTGGAATAATCGGTGTTATTTTTAATTATTTCTTTATGAATTATATCGATCCGGACTATGTGCAAAAGACCTTAGAGTTTACTCACGACCAAATGGTGCAGAGCAATCCTAATATGAGCCAGAAAGAAATTGATATGGCAATGGATATGTCGGCCAAATTTATGTCGCCATTGTGGATGTCTGCTTTTGCCCTTATCAGCGTTTTGTTTTTCGGATTTATCATCTCCCTTATTGCTGGTTTGATCATGAAGAGAAATCCACCTCACCAATTTGAATAACTGAATGAATATTTCCATCGTCATCCCACTTCTCAACGAAGAGGAATCGCTTACTGAATTATACCATTGGATTGCGACCGTTATGCAATCCAATGGTTTTTTATATGAGCTCATATTTATAGACGATGGCAGTACCGACGATTCCTGGAATATTATAGAATCACTCGCCGGGGAACATCCAGAAGTTAAAGGCATTCGTTTTCAAAGAAATTATGGGAAGTCCCAAGCTTTGCACGCGGGTTTTTCTGCCGCCCAAGGGGATGTCATTTTCACTATGGATGCCGATTTACAGGATAGCCCAGAGGAAATTCCGGAAATGTATAGGATGATAACCGTGGACAATTTCGATCTTGTTTCAGGATGGAAAAAAAAGCGCTACGACTCTGTTCTCAGTAAAAATCTACCTTCAAAGTTGTTTAATTACGCGGCAAGAAAAACCTCCGGAGTAAAATTACATGACTTTAATTGTGGATTAAAAGCTTATAAAAGAAATGTTGTAAAAGCGATTGAGGTCACGGGAGAAATGCACCGTTACATTCCAGTTCTGGCAAAAAACGCAGGATTTACAAAAATCTCGGAAAAACCCGTTCACCATCAGGCACGAAAATTTGGAAGTACCAAATTTGGTAGCGAACGCTTTATTCGGGGATTTCTAGACCTAATTACAATTTGGTTTTTATCGCGATTTGGAAAACGGCCTATGCATCTTTTTGGGGCTTGGGGTGCCATTATGCACGTTATCGGATTTTTACTGGCTTTATATTTAGGAATAGACAAATTATTCTTGAATCCTCATGGCAGGCTTATTACCGAGAGACCCCAATTCTTTATAGCACTTACCGCGATGATTTTGGGGACACAACTCTTTCTGGCCGGTTTCTTGGGCGAACTGATACTTAGAAGTAAAAGAGATTCCCGAAATTATATTATTAAGGAACAAATCTGAGCTTTGTATCCTTCGTGTCTCTGTGGTTCATTTTTCTATCACCACTAAGGCAGAGAGAACATAGAGTTTTTAATGTATATTGAACTCAAAATTCTCAAATCCACCTTATAAATACCTATTTTTGCAACCTTAATTTAAGGAAAATGATTTACGTAGATCCAAAAATTCTAGCTCGCGTCAACCAATGGCTCACTCCTTTTTTTGATGAGAAAATCCAACACGAAATCAAGGAAATGATCGCACATGATCCAAAAAAACTTGAAGATACCTTTTACAAAAATCTAGAGTTCGGCACAGGAGGAATGCGCGGCATAATGGGCGCAGGCGACAACAGGATAAATAAATATACTTTGGGCAAAAACACTCAGGGACTTTCAAACTATCTCAAAAGACAATTTCCAAACCAAGAAATTAAAGTTGCCATTGCGTTCGATTGCAGACATAATAGCAAGGAATTTGCAAAATTGGTTGCGGATGTTTTTTCAGCCAATGGAATTAAAGTTTTTCTTTTTTCAGAATTAAGACCCACTCCAGAATTATCTTTTGCGGTAAAATATTTGGATTGTAAGGCAGGAATTGTATTGACTGCCTCACATAATCCACCTGAATACAACGGATATAAAGTGTATTGGGAAGATGGGGGCCAACTTGTTCCGCCACAAGATGGTGAGATAATTGCAGAAATTAATTCACTTAAATATCAGGATACAAAATTTGAGGCAAATGAGGATTTAATACAGTTGATAGATTCCGAAGTGGATGAAGCATTTGCAAAAGCTTCCATTGAAAATGGGACTTTTGGAACTTCTTCCGAAGCTAAGGACAATCTAAAAATCGTTTTCACTTCACTCCATGGAACATCCATTACCATGGTTCCACAGGTGTTGGATCAGGCTGCTTATAAAAATGTTTCCATCGTGAAGGAGCAGGCAGAACCAGATGGGGATTTTCCTACAGTAAAATCTCCAAATCCAGAAGAACCGGCAGCTTTGAAAATGGCTTTGGACCTGGCCGAAAAAGAACACGCAGATATAGTTATTGGTACCGACCCTGATTGTGACCGATTGGGAGTTGCAGTCAGAAATAACGAAAACAAAATGGAGCTGCTCAATGGAAACCAAACCATGGTTTTGATGACCCATTTCCTTTTGGAACAGTGGAAAAAGGCGGGAAAACTAAACGGTAAACAGTTTGTTGCCTCTACTATCGTATCCACACCTTTAGTTGAAAAAATAGCAGATCATTATGGTGTTAAATACATTGAAGGCCTTACAGGTTTTAAATGGATTGCAAAAATGATCAAAGATTATCCAGAACTTGAATTTATAGGCGGTGGAGAGGAAAGTTTTGGGTATTTAGTTGGTGATTTTGTTCGTGATAAAGATGCGGTTACCGCTACCCTACTTGCTTGCGAAATTGCAGCCCAAAAAAAAGCAGAAGGCAGCAGCATGTTCCAATATATGCAAGACATTTATAATGAATTCGGAGAATATCGCGAACATCTTATTTCAATAACCAAAAAAGGAAAAGAGGGAGCTGAAGAGATTTCCGCAATGATGAAAGAGCTTCGGGAAAATCCTTTTAAGGAAATTGGCGGTAGCAAGGTAAGCCGAATGGATGATATCCTGATCGATAAACGAACAGATTTTACTTCAGGTAAAACCACAAACTTAAATCTTCCGAAATCGAACGTTTTGATTTATTATACCGAGGACGGAAGTAAAATTGCCGCAAGACCGAGCGGAACAGAACCGAAAATTAAATTCTATATAAGCGTAACTACAGGCGCTTCCGCTAAAAATTCGAGCGTCCCGCAGGCTGAAAAAGAAAATTCCGACGAAATTCTTCAGAAAAAAATAGACGCGATAAAAGCTCAATTAAACGTTCATTAATGAATAGTTATTTTAAAAAAATACTGCGCTATGTCATTCCTTATAAAAGGTATGCCTACCTGAATATTTTCTTTAACATTCTTTACGCAGTATTTAGCACTCTTTCCTTTCTGGCTTTAATTCCGGTATTACAAGTAATATTCAGTGATCAAAGAGAGGTGGGGCAAGCTCCTGTTTATCGTGGAATAACTAAACTCACTTCCTATATCCAGGATTCGATGAGTTATCATTTGGTGAATTACATAAATAAGTACGGAGATTTTAAAGTACTAATGTTTATGATAGGAGTAATTATCGCCATATTTCTGCTAAAAAACCTGAGCAATTATTTGGCAATGTATTATTCCACTTTTATGAGGAATGGTGTTTTAAAAGACCTTAGGAACGATCTTTATAGTAAAGTCATTCAATTTCCCCTGGCATTTTATTCTGAAAAAAGAAAAGGTGATACCATTTCCAGAATAAGTGCGGATGTTGATGAAGTAAAAAACTCCGTACTCTCTGTTCTGGAAATGATTGTCCGCGAGCCATTAACCATTCTTACTTCCCTAATAGTAATGCTTTTTATCAGCCCAAAACTGACGCTCTTCGTTTTTCTTTTTCTTCCTATTTCGGGATTTTTGATTTCAAAGGTTGGAAAATCACTAAAAAAGGGCTCTTTAAAAGTTCAGACGGAACAAGGGGTTTTTCTTTCCATATTGGAAGAAACAATGGGCGGATTACGTATTATTAAGGCCTTTCACGCAGAGAATATTTTCCAACAAAAGTTTGAGGATAGTAACGAGCGGTTTTATAAATATTCAAACAGCGTAATGAACCGCCAGAATGCTGCTTCTCCTTTAAGTGAACTTCTAGGAATTATCACCATTGGCATACTCCTTATTTATGGCGGTTACCTCGTATTTGTGGATCGTACTTTAGATGCGAGTTTTTTCCTGGGTTATATTATGCTTGCTTACAATATTCTTACTCCCGCAAAAGCAATAGCAAAAGCTAGCTATTCAATAAAAAGAGCAAATGGTTCGGCACAAAGAATTTTGGAATTGCTTGAAGCGGAAAATACTATTACGGATATTGAAAATCCAATAGAGAAAATAGGCTTTGACCATAACATTTCCATTAAAAATGTTTCCTTTAAATACGAAGATCAATATGTCCTTAAGGATTTTTCACTGGAAATCCCGAAAGGAACAACTGTGGCTCTGGTTGGCCAATCCGGAAGTGGAAAAAGTACAATTGCCAATTTACTCACACGTTTTTACGATGTAAATTATGGCAGTATAGAAATTGACGGGGTTGATATAAAGAATATTTCTAAAAAATCTCTTCGTGGTCTTATGGGAATTGTTTCCCAAGATTCCATTCTTTTTAATGATACCGTTGCCAACAACCTTAAACTTGGAAAACCTTTGGCTTCTGAAGCAGAATTAAAAGAAGCGGCAGAAATCAGCAATTCCTATGAATTTATAAAAGATCTTCCCGAAGGTTTCGATACCAATATCGGCGATAGCGGTAACAAACTCAGTGGAGGACAAAAGCAACGGTTGAGTATTGCACGTGCCGTTCTTAAGAATCCGCCCATCATGATTTTGGATGAAGCTACTTCCGCTTTGGATACGGAAAGTGAACGTTTGGTTCAGGATGCTTTGGAAAAAATGATGAAAAACCGCACTTCCATTGTCATTGCCCATAGATTATCCACAATCCAAAATGCGGATAAAATTGTTGTTCTATCCAAAGGGCATATAGTAGAATTTGGCAAACATCAAGAGCTTTTAGACCAAAAAGGAATTTATTACAGTTTGGTAGAAATGCAATCGTTGGCATAAAAAAACCTCTGTGTACCTCGGCGCAACCCTGTATAACAGTAATATCACGGTGTTTCCCAGAGCAAGCGCGGAGTTCCACAGAGAGAATAATCTACTCAACCATTAAACTTTTCTCTTTATCTTTAGTCTTAAACCCAATTACACATAAATTGGTTAAAGAACAAGAACTGGTAACGGCATTGCAGACGGAAGCAGACAAAGAATCTGCCTTTCGTGAACTTGTTTCGCAATACAAGGAACGTCTTTATTGGCAAATTAGGAATATGGTCTTGGACCATGATGATGCGGACGATGTTCTCCAAAATACTTTCATTAAAATTTTTCGAAATATAGATTCCTTTAAAGGCGAGAGCAAGCTTCACACTTGGATGTACAGAATTGCGGCCAATGAATCCCTTACATTTCTAACCAAAAAAGCAAAACAAAATAATATTTCGATTGATAATTTAAAGGATAACGCTGTTCGAAAACTAGAAACCGATGTGTATTTTGAAGGTGATGCCATACAGTTGAAATTTCAAAAGGCCATTGCAACGCTTCCAGAACGCCAGCGGCTTATTTTTACCATGAAATATTTTAGCGACCAAACCTTCGAGGAGTTGTCTGAAATTCTTGACACCACTGTCGGCGGTCTTAAGAGCACATACCACATTGCCGTTAAGAAGATTACCGAATATATAAAAACAACCGATGAAACCATTCTTTAATTCGTAAGTCAAAGATTCGGAATGAAAAAGGAAATCAAAATATCAGGTTTTAAAACTCCGGAGAATTATTTCGAAGATTTCGAGTTGCAATTATATGGCCGAATTGATGAAGAAAAACTTCCAAAATCCTCTGGCTTTAAAGTTTCCGAAGGTTATTTTGACACTTTGGAAGAAAAGGTTATTGCAGCCAATGCTACTTCTCTGAAACAAAGTAAGGTAATCCCTCTTTTTCAGACCCAATCGAGTAGTTATAAGAGATATTTTGGTTACGCAGCAGCCGTAGCAGCAATTTTGTTTATTGGGACAATAATTTTTAATTACCAAGGCAGCACAAAGTCGACTCTCGATACAATTCAACTAGGAATAATTGATAAATATATTGAAGACGGAAACCTCAATATGGATTTGTATGAGTTAAGTGCGTATTTTGAAACGGATGAGATTCCATTAGAGACCTTTGGAAATCAGTATATAAACCAAACAAATTTAGAACATTACCTGCTTGAAAATACTGACGAAGAACTATTTATGATGGATTCTTCAGAAAATTAAACATTTGATTTGAAATATTTTGGTGTGGAATTCACTAAAGTATAATTATTAAAAACAACTTGGTATGAGACACATTATAATTTTATTTCTTCTAGTAACGGCAGGGGCTTATTCCCAAGGAGGAAAATATGAAAAAATAAAAGCACTCAAAACGGCCTTTATTACAGAACAACTCAGTTTAACCCCTACTGAGGCTGAAAAATTTTGGCCGGTCTACAACAAATTTGAATTTCAAGCTTATGAATTACGTAATAATAAGCACAAAGAGATTTATGAACATATGGAGGAAGGACTCGATAATTTGACGGAGGAAGATGCCAATAAAATAATGGACAATTATCTCTCTACAGAAACCAGTATATTAAAACTTAAGGAGCAAAGGATCAACGCGCTGCGGAAAATAATTTCGGCCAAAAAAATAATAAAACTTCACGAGACCGAGGAAAAATTTAAGCGCGAATTACTTAATCGATACCGACAAGGAAAGGGAAAAGATAAACCTTAAGCAATCTAAGAAATAAATCCTCTGGATATAGAAGCGGGATTGGAGAAAGTTTGATTGTATCCTTTTCTTCACCGTGTTTAAAATGAAGCCCAAGCAATTAAATAATCCGAGAAGCCTAATCTTTAAAATAGAACTTGAAAAGTAAAATAAAAAAAACGTCGCCTAGATTAAACTTCTAGACGACGTTTTTTTATGGATTTAAATAGATTAAACATTTATCCAGTTGTGGGTTCTGCTTGATAAGAGAGTCTATCCAAAGTTTCAGTTCCTCAATTTCATAAGGAAGCAACCTGGTTAACGCCTTTTTCAATTCTTTGCAGAACAAGTTTACATCGAAACTGACTTTAGAAAGTACAGCTTTGGTGTAATCAAACATTGCTCTTGCCATAGCTAATTAAATTTAAAATTGATGAGGTAGAGTTGTTCAATAGACAGGACATTTATTTAATGACAGTTTAAATATAATCAATATTTCTGAATTCTATCAGGAATGCACTACTTTTGGATATGTTAAACTTATATCAAATATTATAAGCCATTGATGGAAAGGAAGTAGCGGATTTTAAAGATTGGAACAACGCTTTTTTGATGCCCTCTAAAATCCAATAAATAGTGAAATTTATCTTATCTCAATTTGATTGTCCACTCAAATTCAAATACGGAAACTACTTCGCCCGATGAATTAGTACCTTCAGATTTCATCCAAATGGTCTGCCCTTCTTTAGTCCTGATTGCTCTTTCCACGGCCTGATCTAATAGATGACCGTCGTTACAAAGAAATTGGATTTTGCCAGTTGCTTTTTTATGGAAGGTGGCTCTATTGGCGGCAACGAGCATGGAAATGTTTTTTCCGCTTTGTTTTATTTTAGCCATTACCATTGTACCCGTGCTTAGCTCTGCGGCCATTCCCTGTACTGCCCAAAACATGGAACTAAAGGGATTTTGATTTATCCACCTATAGGTTACAGTAGTTAAACAAGTGGATTCTGAAATAGATTTTACCCTTACTCCCATAATATATGCGGAAGGCAATTTAAAAAACAAAAAGGTGTTGATTTTACTGGGCGTAAGCTTCATTTGCGCTTGATATACCACGAAGATATTCAATAAATTGATTTCCTATTAGTTAAATAAATGTTAATTACAGTACTATGCGTTACACACTACTATCTTTTAGACATATATTTGCATAGGAAAACAAACAAAGATATGGAAACAACATTTTCAACTTTATCAGTCACAGAGGAAAAAAATCAGCGGACTACGGCATCGTTTATCCATTTGTCCACATTGCTTAAGTATTTCTTCCCGTTTGCTAATTATATCGCTCCCCTACTCATTTGGACTTTTAATAAGGAAAAGGAGTTTGTAAATGAGCACGGTAGGCAGGCCCTTAACTTTCAACTTAGCATTTTGGTTTACACTTTGCTAATAGGTTTGATCTGCCTTCCCTTCGCACTAATTTTTGCGTTGGACTTTATAACTTTAGTGCAAACGGTCGATGCAGGAAATGGATACTTTTCGTTTAGCACTATTCAGAATATTTCGGGATATGTACTCTTGTTCGGCATAGCAATAATCCTACTCATAGGTTTATTTGTTTTTGAATTATACGCAGTAATTAATGCGGCAATCCATGCAAATCGGGGTGAGCTCTACCAATACCCATTATGCATTCCCTTTATAAAAACAACTTCACCAAAAAAGTCACTAAAATGAATACAATAATTAGGTATTTCATGGCTTTCGCTCTCCAGATCACAGCCTCGAGCGTAACACATAAAATGGAGGATCTATCAATGGCAAACAATAATAAAGTACCGGAAATTACAGTACAAATTTCAGAAGATTGTCCAAAAGCAATTGGAAATAAAATAATCAACACCTTAAAAGTAATTGAAATGAGCAAACCAAAAGATTTGAATTTTTAAGTTCATATTCCCAATGAATTGCCTCTACCTTATAAAATAAACAATAAAATGAAAATCGAAAACACAAAAGCACAAATGCGAAAAGGGGTTTTGGAGTTCTGCATTCTTTCCATCTTAAAAGATGGGGAGGCTTATACTTCAGACATTCTTGAAACATTGAAAGAAGCGAAGATGCTTGTAGTGGAAGGCACAATATATCCCCTGCTCACCCGGTTAAAAAATGCCGGACTACTGGCTTACCGCTGGGAGGAATCTACTGGCGGACCACCACGAAAGTACTATTCACTCACACAGAAAGGAATTCTATTTTTAACCGAATTAAACGATACCTGGAGCGAATTGCAACAGGCAGTCAATAAAGTAACCCGCGAAAAAAACACAAAATGAACAAGACAGTAAATATCAATTTGGCAGGACTTTCATTTCACCTTGATGAAAACGCCTATGGAAAGCTTTCGCGCTATTTAAATGCCATAAGAAATTCACTAAAAGACAGTGAAGGCAGTGAGGAAATCATGCAGGACATTGAGGCCCGTATTGCCGAACTTTTCTCTGAAAAGATTGAATTCCAATCGCAGGTAATTACCTTAAGAGAACTGGACGATGTTATTGCGGTTATGGGCCAACCAGAGGATTATGAGGTGGATGAGGAAATTTTTGAGGATGCTCCCCCATTTCAAAAAAATGCAAGTTCACGAGACAAGACTTCCCATAGACAATTGTATCGGGATATTGACGATAAATACATTGGTGGAGTATCTTCGGGACTTGGACACTATATAGGCGTAGATGCCATATGGATCCGTTTATTATGGGTGCTCCTGGTTTTGGCGGGATTGGGCTCCCCTATCTTGATCTACCTTCTCTTGTGGATACTTGTTCCAGCAGCAGTTACCACTTCGGACAAATTGAAAATGACCGGAGAACCCATTAATATCTCAAACATTGAACGCAAATTCAAAGAAGGATTTAACAACGTTGCCGATAAAGTGAAAAACGTAGATTATGATAAGTATGGCAATAAGATCAAAACCGGAACTTCCAAATTCTTCGATAGTTTGGGTGAAGTAATCGTAACTCTCTTTAAGGTTTTTGCAAAGTTAATTGGAGTATTCATTGTTATTATCTCCTTGCTAACCTTGATAGGGCTAGTTATTGGATTTATTACACTGGGCAGCATAGATTTTTGGGGCAATAATGAGTTAACCGAATATATGGCAATGGTCGACACAACCAATGTTCCTCTATGGCTATGGGCTTTATTGGGTCTATTCGCAATTGGAATTCCATTTTTCGCTCTCTTTGTTTTAGGGCTAAAACTATTGGTTAGTAATCTAAAACCAATGGGCGCAACGGTAAAAATTGTGTTGATTGTAATATGGGCCTTGTCTATTATTGGACTTACCGGTCTTGGAATCAAGCAAGCCACGGAAAGAAGTTTTGATGGTAATTACATTGAGGAAGAGATCCTGGCCTTTCATTCTCCAGATACGCTATACCTATCAATTCACGGAGATAATCAATTTGGAAATAGATTGGGTCGAGACTCAGATTCCGAAATAAAATATACACAAGATAATAAACGGGTTATTTATTCAAGAAATATCCAAATAAACATCAAATCGTATAACGACACAATAGGTAAAATTCTTATTGACAAATCTGCCCAGGGAAATAATTACCTAGACGCGAAAAACCGCGCTCAGGATATTCAATTCGGGTATGATTACAACAACAATCATCTAAAGCTAAATGGATTTTTTATAACAGACCCCAAAAATAAATATCGAGATCAACAAATAGAAATAACTATTTTTGTTCCCGATGGAACGGTTATTTCTTCTGACGAAAACACCTCCTCCTATTTCAGCTTTGATTCCAATTTCAACGAGCTTAGCAGTTGGGATAATAAAGCGCACTATTTTAGGATTTCGAAAAGAGGAGCAGAATGTTTGGATTGTTTGGAAAATAAAGTAGAACCAGAAACTCCCAATTCCACGGAATACAATGAAGTTGAAAAACAAACCGACTCCCTAATTCCGGTACAAAAAAGTTGGGAAGACGAAGTAAAAGAAGATTTTAAAAACCAATAATCCAAAAAAACCATAACCATGAAAACGACCAATCTCATTTTTGTCCTTGCCGCTTCCCTGATTCTAAGCGCCTGCAGTTTTAATCTCGGAAAAAAAGGTAATGGCAACGTAATAACCCAAGAAAGGACTGTCTCTGAAAACTTTACCGAAGTGAGAGGAAGCGCCGGTCTAAATGTTTACCTAACCCAGGGCACCGAAAACAAAATTGAGGTGGAAGCCGACGAAAACCTTCAACAATATATAGAAACAAACATAAAGGAAGGTAAACTCCACATTACTACTTCCGAAAACATAGGATGGTCCAAGGCAAAAAAAGTCTATGTTACCTTTGTCGAACTAACTAAACTTGAAGCAAGCAGTGGCGCTGACATTATAGGGAATTCCACCATTAAAAGTGAAATTCTCGCTTTAAAAGCTACCAGCGGTGCAGATCTAAAAGTAGAAGTCTTTTCAAGGGAACTGACAGCGGAAAGCTCAAGTGGAGCAGATGTTAAAATATCTGGAAAAGCCACTTCATTCACGGGCAAAGCATCTAGCGGCAGCCATCTTAATGCAAAGGACCTTCTTACCATCAATTGCAAGGCAGAAGCCTCAAGTGGTGCCGATATTACAGTAAACGTCAAGGAAAAATTGGATGCAAATGCTTCCAGCGGAGCGGATATTAAATACTTGGGCAATCCTACCTCGGTTAATTCTAACAAAAGTAGTTCTGGAAGTGTTTCAAAAAAATCATAGGATTGAAAAAGATTAATTAACATATTTCTTATTAAATTCCTATTACACTTTCTTCTTATAGCCAAAAAAGCCTAACAAAAGCATAAATCATTGTTAGGCTTTTTCCTATTTGTATTTATTTTAAGAGACATTTATTTCTAAACCTCCGATATTGGTAACAAAATTCAGAATATGAAAAAGCTTTTAGTTATTTTTTCCATGATTTTATTTTTTTCCTGCAGTTCAGATGACGACGCAGGTGATGTAGTTACAACAAAATTTGAAAAAATAAAAACCATACTTCCCCAAGGAGAATGGATTGTCAGTAATTTTTACGACAACGGAGACCAGACCATTGATTTTGAAAGTTTTATCTTTACTTTTAAGACAGACGGAACTGTTTTTGGGCAAAACGACTTATTTACGGAAAATGGAACTTGGGAATATTCAACAACAGCAGTGGACGGAGAGCAGTTACTGCTTCAGTTTCAAGGTACCGTTCCTTTTGATAGAATTATTGGAGTTTGGGATATTATCTCATTAACTCCTGAAAAAGTAGAGCTCTCTATCGGTAATGTTGACAACCAAAATGTGAAGCTACTGATCTTTACCCAAATATAATCCTGTAAACCCAGAAATAAAAGTGTAATACATTTACGCGTTGGGGATTATATAAAAAATGTCTATCCTTACACTTTAATAAACACCTTATTTCCCTCAAACCTCCTAGAATAACCTTCAATTTTATATGCAAACACTTTCTGCTTACTTAGATTCATCTTTTTTATCTCATAACTCTTTTTCGGAATGAAAAAAATCTACATTGAAATAAAATGGGCGGTAATATTCAGTATTGCTCTATTATGCTGGATTCTTTTAGAAAAAACTATGGGATGGCAGGATGAAAGTATCCAAAATTTTTGGTGGCTCACTCTTCTTTTTACACCATTCGCTATTCTTTTTTATCTTCTTGCTTTGCGCGAAAAAAGAAGAAGGGTTTATGACCGAAAAATGACTTGGAGCCAAGGTTTTATTTCAGGATTGATTATTAGTGTTTTTGTCGCCCTACTATCTCCTATTACACAATACATAGCCTACAATTTTTTTACGCCCGAAATTTTTAACACCGTAGCTGAATCTTCGGTTACCAATGACTTGATGGAGCGCTCAAAAATGAATGATGTACTCCATATCAATAATTACCGTTGGCAATCCGCTTTCGGACTTTTTGGATTTGGGATTGTAATCTCCGTGATTGCTGCTTTTTTTGTTCGGAAAAAATAGTGTTCCGTCATATAATACTTCACTATTAAGTTTTATTTCTTCTAAAATATCTTTCCGTAAATTGTGGACTCAATTCCATATGAAATGCGAAGGTTATTTTTTTACATATCTTTTACTCACTTTTAGCTCTGCTGTTTTAGCGCAGGAAAATGGTGATTTTCTCGATATATATAAAAATGCTGAATCTATTTTTCTTTCACAACCCGAAGAAACGATCAATTTTTCATAGTTAGTTTTTAATTTTAGAAAGTGCCGCCTTCAATATGATTTTGGGAGCGATTAATTTTATATCTTAATCTACCCACCTTAGAAAACCATTGCGGGTTTTCAATTTAAATAAATAATTTCCTGATTGCTGCTATTGTAATTACTTTTACTCTCCCAAACTCCTAATTAATGCGATTGGTCTGCGCCATATTAATTTTATTCCTTTTCTCCGGTTTTTCCCAAGCTCAGGAAAACACCACCAAACTATTGGCACAAGCTGAAAACACGATTTATTCTGATCCGAAGGAATCCATCCGCATTGCGGAATTTGTGTCAAATAAATCCGATAATGAAAATGAGCTCATAGAGGCTGCATACATTTTGATTCGCAGTTACTACATACAAGGTAACTATGATGAAGCGTTGAAAGTGGGATTTCAATTTTCGCAGGATGAATTCCAAAATGCAGACGATACGCAATTGAAAATCAATGTACTACTCACTAGAATCCTTAAAGAACTTGAGCTGAACGAATTGGCACAAAAATTTATGGATAAGGCGATTAGTGCCTCCCAAAGAACCATAAATCCAAACACGCTCAATTGGTTTAAAGGAAAAATGATTGAATACAATATTGGCCCACATTCTGAGGAAAATAGCGAGAATTACATTTTGAAACTAGATTCCGCCAAGCGGGAATTTAAGAAAGTCCAGTCCACCAAACACTCATTCCAGATTGGATTAATTGATCTACAAATAGCATCCATCTTTTTAAAAGAATTAAAATTGGATACCGTTCCTTATTTTTTAGAAAGTGCCAATGCAGAAAGTAGGAGCTTAAAATCCGGAAACTTTCTGGAGATGATGTACATGCTGGAATATGGAAAATATTTTTTTCTTGAAAGAGACCATTTTAAGTCTATTGATGCACTAAACGTAGCACAACAATTGGCCGAGAAATTTAATAATATTTCGATACAGCATTCCATTTCAGAAATCCTTGCGGATAATTATTTGGCCTTGGGAAATGTGGATGACTTCACTCGTCAGAATAAAATAACTACTTCATTAGAGAATACAATAAATGAGCACGAAAAAAATGCTGTTAATACCGCTTTTAACTTTACAAGTGATTATCAAGGAACGGTATTGACCAAAGCGGAAAGTAATTACTCCCTAATTCTAAAGGTTTTTGGTGGTGTTTTTTTAGTAGTTCTGTTAATTTGGCAGCTGTTTGTTTGGCGATATCGCATACAGATTAATCAGTACCAAAGTTTTATTAAATATTTTGATAGCAAGCAAAAACCATTGGAAACTGTTCCATCAGTTAGTACCACAGCAAAATCCTCGGTTATACCTAAGGAAATGAAAGACATTCTCGTGGAGAAATTGGAAGAATTCGAAAATACTACAAGTTTCACAAATCAGGATACCTCACTTTCACGATTAGCACTCCAGTTCGATACCAATACTAAGTACCTTTCCGAAGTGGTCAATTCGCATAAAGGAAAAAATTTTAATGCTTATATAAATGAATTGCGGATTAATTATATAATCGATAAACTTAAAAATGATCCTACATATTTACAATATAAAATAAGTTATCTAGCCGAGGAAAGTGGTTTCTCCTCTCATAGTGTATTTGCAACGGTGTTCAAACAAATTACGGGGATTCCTCCTACCCGTTTTATAAGCATTTTAAAAAGTAAGAAAGAGATGTTGGCAGAAAACAATTAGAAAGATGGGTAATTTGTACTTTCATATAAAATCTATATTGGCGGTTATGTTGCTCTTACTATCATTGGGTTTAAAAGCCCAAGCGGATGGTGATACTCTTTTTACATACGCCACTCAACAGATTTATGAAAACCCAGATATTTCCATTAAAATCGCCAAAGAACTCCTCGATAAATCCGGTGCAACTGCGGACGATAAAATTAGGGCCATCTTAATAATTTCTACGGCATATTCCTCGAAAAGAGAATATGAAAAAGCCATGGATTATGCTCTATCGGCTATGGATCTATTGCCCAATTTAAAAAATGTCAATCTTCGCATAAACCTTTTTAATAGAATTGGCGGTCTATACCAAGAACTTCAGATTTACGATAAGGCAATTTTATATTTGGACCGGGCTTTAGAAACCATCAATAAATTACCCGAAGGTGAAACAAAATCCAGAAATCTTGGAATCAATAATTTGCTGAGAGGTTTTGTATACCGTGATCAGATGAGTTGCGAGATTGCTTTAAATTATTTTGAAAAAGGTATTGAAGATTATAAAAAGTTTCCCGATTCTCCCGGCGGTAATGCCAATATAAGTATCTCTTATTACAGTCGCGGAGATTGTTTGGTTGAGTTGGGAAAAATCGATGAAGCTGAAAACAACTTTCATTTGTCTCTGGATTATGCCAAAAAAGCCAATGCCATAAGCGCAATTGCATTTGCAGAAAAAGGTCTTGCCCAGGTCTATACCGTCAAGGGCGAATATTTAAAGTCCATTAATTTGCTAACTGAAACCTTAAAGAATACCGAAAAGGTAGGTGATAAGGTTTTAAACAGAGAATTGTATGATGCACTATCGGCAAATTATCTGGCAACCGGTGATTTTGAACACTATTCCCATTATCGCAATCAAAGTATTAGGATGCATAATGAGATTAAAAGAACGGAAAGGAAAACAGTAGATGAATCCATTATGGATTTAATATCCCTCAATTCGGAGAAAACTGCGCAGTTAGAAAAAAAAACAAAAACGATCAAAATAATATTTTCGATATTAATTTTAGTAACGTTTATCCTTCTAATGCGCTCAATAATTCTTTCCCAAAAACGCCTAAAATCTCTTACCAATAGATTAAAAATCTAATTAAGAATCTTATTTACTCTCTCAAACTGACTTAAACGCTCAGGGATAATCCGCTGTATTACAGTGTCTTACACCTAAAATGCTGTAGGAATTCCGAATTCCGAAAGACACTTCCTTTTATTAATGTGAGATTAATTCTACTTTGCGCCTCTAATTTTCTTCCATCTTAACATTGAAAAAAAACACCTTTTTAATTAAGAGTCTATACTTCAACAATAAAAATATTAATACCCTAATTCTATAATTTACATTTAATAAACCCATTTAATATCCCCTATTAAATATCCCCAAAACCCTTTTCTAATTTTCTAGAAAAGGGTTTTTTAATTTCAAATAGTAGGAGTTTAACGAATGAAATTTTATTTCTCCGCTACGTCCAAATCTCAAGTATATGGCTCGGTTTTTGAAAATTGTGAAGATTGTATTGAACGAGGAAAATATATAAACTTCTTTTAAGAAAACATTTAATAACTTGAATTTTGGAATGTCAATATTTATACTAACTTTGAATAAACATGAACGGTATGAAACAGAAATACGCAGATTTTGATAAGCTCAACCGTTTATTGGTAGCTTGTTTTGAAGCAGAGAAATTGTATTACAATGCTGCCCAGGATGCCCAGACCACAAGTTTAAAACGCTTCCTGAATTATATGGCTGTTGAGCGCAATAGAATGAGCCATGACATCTCCAACGAACTGCATGCAAGGGATATTGAACCACTCAAGCAGGAATCCGACAAAGGAAATCTAGACCGCACTTGGGAAGAAATCAAAGACGCATTGGAGCATTTTGATGCCCAAGCTCTTATCGATTCCTGTATAAGCCGCGATCGAAACAACATTAAACGTTACGATGAGCTTTTAGAACGTCGGGAATTGCCTGACGGAATTCTTGAAATCCTTGAAAAGCACAAATTCCAATTGCAGTGGTACGTTAAACAAGCCGCACAACAGACCAAGAAAAGTCCGTTTAAGGAGCTAGAGACGGAGAATGTGGAAAAAAAAGAGAATAAACCTAAAGAACCCGATGGCGGAAAAGTGATCAACCTAAAAGCCATATAATGAAAAAAGCCCCAAATTTGGGGCTTCATTATTTTTAGAAGTTTTTTATTCGTCGAGAAGCAGATTCAGAGTAACAGTAATATTGTCGCGGGTTGCCCGAGAATAAGGGCATACTTCGTGAGCTTTATTAACCAGTTCCTCCCCTGTTTCAACGTCCACACCCGGAAGATAACAGTCCAAGATGGCTTTTAACTGCAGATCTCCATCTTTGGTCTTTCCAATTTCAATATTGGCGGTGACGCTCATATCTTCTCCCAGTTCAATCTTTTTGCTTTCGGCTACCATTTGGATTGCCCCTCCAAAACAAGACGCATAGGCACTTCCAAATAGTTGTTCGGGGTTTGTTCCCTTGCCACCATCTCCGCCCAATCCCTTAGGTACGGAAAGATCCATATCTATTTTACCATCCTCTGTTTTAACGTGGCCTTTTCTGCCACCAACGGCCGTGGAGGAAGCTTCATATAAGGTTTTCATTCTTTTGTTTCTTTTATGGTTATTAATTTTCAAGATACTACCTTCGTAACAGTTAATAAAAAACATATTCATAAATTTGTCCTAAATTCACTTCGTGTCAGAAAAATCAAGAAATACAGGTGCATTGAACGAAAAAATGGGAGTGGACCAACCCCCTTCCTTGAATGTGCAAATGGCCGCACGACTTAAATCCATGAGATCGAGAAAGCTCTCGATTGAAGACCTGGTCGACCGAATTCTTGCTAAGGACCAGGTGGCTTTAAGCCAAGCCATTACTATTATAGAAAGCACTGCCAAAAAACATCAACATTTGGCTCAAGAAATTATTGAAAAATGTCTACCGTATGCCAACAAGTCAATTCGAATCGGAATTACGGGTGTTCCCGGAGTAGGAAAAAGCACCTTTATAGAAAGTTTTGGGAAATTACTTATTTCTCAAGGGAAACGGCTAGCAGCACTAACTGTCGATCCAAGCAGCTCTATAAGCAGGGGTAGTATTTTGGGTGACAAAACCCGAATGGAAGAACTGACCAAGGAAGAAAATGCCTTTATTCGTCCTTCTGCGAGTGGGGACACCTTAGGCGGAGTAGCCAGAAAGACACGTGAAACTATAATTCTTTGCGAAGCTGCTGGTTTTAATGTGATCCTTGTTGAAACTGTTGGAGTGGGCCAGAGCGAAACTACCGTACACTCTATGGTAGATTTCTTTCTGCTATTAAAACTCGCCGGTGCGGGCGATGAGCTCCAGGGAATTAAACGCGGAATTATGGAAATGGCAGATTCCATTGTCATCAATAAAGCTGATGGGGATAATCTGAAGGCAGCAAAACTGGCCAAAAATGAATTTGCGCGGGCCCTTCACCTCTACCCTAAAAAAGAAAGTGGATGGAGACCCAAAACCCTAATGTGCAGTTCCCTTAAAAATGAAGGGATAATGGAGATATGGGAGACGATCCTAGAATACTTTATAATAGCAAAAAAAAATAATTTCTTTGAGCGTAAACGGCAAGACCAGAATAAATTCTGGCTTATGCAAACAATTGAAAGTCAACTAAAAATTGAGTTTTATTCAAATCCAGTGGTTAAAAAGGAGATGGAAAAACAATTACAAGCAATTGATGAAAATAAAACTACTCCTTTCTCGGCGGCAGAGAAATTGCTCGCCATAAAAACAGGTTGATACCAGAATTAAAATAAATATGAAAACTCCTAACTTTTGAGCTATTCAAAAACTAGGGTACGCACACTTTCAAATTTTCTGGATACAGCACGATTTCAATGTCAGGACTATCCGGAACGAAAAGTCCTCCATCTTTTTGTATTTTCAAAACAGTATCGTCCAAACTTTTAATTTTCAATTTATTTACTTGTTTAAATTTAACTTCCTTCATCCAATGATGTTTTTTAAAAAGAAACAAGATTGTAAAATAAATGAGTTTCAATCGCGAGAGCTTAGGAACAATTATTAAATCTAGCAATCCATCTTGCAGTGATGCTTTCGGTGTTAAACTCATTTTGTATCCCATTTCATTCGAATTGGAAACGAATAGTAGAAAAGGTGAAAACGTTTCCCTAAAACCATCACAGCTTACTTCCACTGGACCAGTATTGAATTTCTTCAAGGTTCTAAAGGTAGATTGCACATAACTAAATAACCGCCTCCTAGCTTTTTCCTCATAATCAGAAATAACATGAGCATCAAAACCCACTCCTGTATTACTGAAAAAAGGACTCCCATTTATAGTAGCTGTATCTATAGAAGTGATATTCCGATTTCTGATAATACTTAAACCTTTTCCCCTGTTTTTCGGAATTTTAAGATTGGAGGCCAGACCATTTCCCGAGCCCATTGGTAAGATTCCTAAAACAATAGAGGTATTTACCACACAAGAGGCTACTTCATTAATCGTACCGTCACCGCCACAGGCCACAATAATTTCCGCCTCTTCCTCCATGGAAGAATTGGTTAATTGCGTTGCATGGTTTGCAAATTCCGTTTTCTTAATAACCAAATCGTAATCAGCTTCCGGAAAATAGGTTGCCAACAAGGTAGGACAGAGTTCATTTTTTCCCTTGCCGGAAATAGGATTAACAATGAAATGGATTTTAGTTTTCAAGACCCAATGAAATTAAATTCCGTCAATGGCCTTTTTTAAGCAAAGAATTCTAAAATTGGGCCACGGATTTATGGAAAGAATTTTCAAAAAAAAAATAATTGCCGAAGAAAAAGGTTTTAAGAAGATTACTCGGAAAGAGAAGCATTTTTTTCAGATAGCCTTCTTCTTTTGTAATTCTTTACATATTCACCTTTGGCGGTGCCGTGGTCAAAATTTCCGAACTTAACAATAACGCGACTATTTTCTCGAGCTTCTTCATTGGGCATATCTTCATATTCCATGCGGTAAATCGCAGAGAATAAAACCGCCCGGCCTTCACCGTGGTGGCAATGGATAAGCACAGGATAATTTAGACTGTCGTCCATAACCTTAAGAAACCTTTCTACCGTCTCGTCTTCGGGAATCTGTTCTGATCCAATATTATAGTAATTAACCCCAGGGATTTTTTCTAGAGCATTTTTTTCTGCCAATAATTGTTCAGGGATTTCGGGATTGTTTATCAAATCGTCTGTGCCTGGAAATCTAAGATCGATTACGCTTTTTATGTTATATTTTTCAATATACTCAGGCAATTCGTCCGGAGGTAAAGTTCCAGATTTATAAACCTTACCTTCGGTAACCGGCTTAAAATTATGTTTGATATTTGTATCATAAACATATTTACCCGCTATTATTAGAATAATTGCAATAACAATTAATGCTATCTTTTTCATTTCATTCAGTTTTAGAGCAGTTATAATTTCTTATCTACAATTCTTTCGTAATAATCCTGTAGAAAAGCTTTGCAAAACAATTCACATTCGTCCATTTCTGCATTTCTATTGGCAATAAGGTTTTTTGTAAGGCCCTTGTCTTCAATATCATAAAAGCCGATGGCTTTTTCGCCGTCAAATATACAAATATAATTTCCTCTCTGAAGTTGATAATAATCAGTACCATTCATAACAAATGGAGGTTCTATCTTGTCCCCTACCAAGCTGCGTCCCCAACTTCTAAAAGGTTTGGAATAACCAATAATATCCAATAACGTTGGATATATATCTATTTGTTGTGCGAGATCCTTATTGTCTCCTACAAAAGTTCCATCCGGCTTATAAATTAAGATAGGAATTGCAGATCGGTTCATTACTTTTCCGTAAAAATCAGTAAAATAAATCTGATTACTGTGATCTGCCGTAATTACAAATATGGTATTATCAAACCAAGGTTCTTTCCGTGCCGACTCAAAGAATTTTTTGAAAGCATAATCTGTATAACCAACAGTCTGGTGCATAGGCCTATATCCCTTGGGGAATTTACCTTCATACTTCTCGGGAATTATATAAGGCTCATGTGAGGATACGGTAAAAATAGTTGCAAAGAAAGGATCTGTCTTTTCATCCAAAGTTGTTTTCATAAACTGAAAGAAAGGTTCGTCCCAAATTCCCCATGAACCATCAAAATCTTCGTCATTGTTATATTCTGTCTTTCCATAATAATGATCGAAACCTAAAATATTTCCAAAGCCCAAGAATCCCATTGAACCATTGGGAGCGCCGTGAAAAAAGGAAGTGTCGTATCCCATATCTTCCAAAGTTGAAACTAATGATTCAATATCCTGCTTGGAATAGGAAGAAGATGTAAATGCGTTTTTAAAGGAAGGAATTCCAGCCAGCACGGATGACATTCCGTGAATTGACTTACTTCCATTGGCATAGGCATTGGAAAAAATCAAACTATGTTGCGCCAACGAATCTAAAAACGGCGTGAAGCTTTCATAATCTGGAATATTCGCATCCTTGTTAAAAGCTCCCCAGTATTCCCTTCCATAGCTTTCCGTTATGAACAGAACTATATTGGGCGTTGTTCTAGGATTGTTCGTATAATGTTTTATTGGGTGAAGCAAATTTTCTATAGTATTCTCCGGAATATCGAAATGCGCCTTCTTAAATGTGTTGGCATTAAAAGTTCGGATAAATGCAAATGGAGTATTGAGTACAATATCCGAATGTTCAATTTTGTCAACATGTCTGCTAGCGTCTAGCATATTAATGGGTCGCGTGCTCTTTTTAAAATCTCCCCCGCGTATTCCCCCAATCATCAAAATACCGATAATGGCAATACCAATAAGCGATGAAAGCAAATAAGGGATTTTTCGAATGGGTCGAATGGCGGGTTTTACCCTGACTCTTTTATAAAGATAAATCCATAAGAAAGCCATAAGAAAGAAAAGCAAATACACATGCCAATAGCTTACAAGAAACCTAAAAAACATATTTAAGCCATTCGATTCGTGCTCTAAAAGATCCCAAACAACAATAGTAGTACGGGCAAATGTATATTTATAGTAAATAAAATCAACGAAGTTTAAAGCATAACCTGCTAAGTTGAAAATAAAGTAAGTGTAAAAAAGGAACTTTTGATATCCTCTTGTGGTATTTATAAAAAGAGGAAGTATGGACAAAAGCACAAATAGTGCATTTAAATAAAGAATAGCCGTTGTATCAAACGCCAATCCATAATAAGCCAGTTTTAAAAACTGACCAAAACTATCTACGTTTAGTATGCTTTTATTGTATATAAAAAACAGCCATCTAGCTATAAAATAAAAAACGTAGGCTAGTAATAACCTATATAGAAGAACTAGATATTCATTGATTCGAAAAAAACTCCGCATTGTAAAATTTAAGGGCACAAGTATAAAAATTATTCCATAGTAAACTGTGCTAAAAACGTTCTTTTTTATGAAAAATTGGATTTTATAAAATCTTGTAACATTCTGTAAATAGGGAAAGGAATATACGCAATTACATACATTAGAACTACCGTCAAGCACCAAAACCTGATAAACGAACTCATAATGCTACTTCTCTTATTCTCAAGTATAAAAAAATTACTTTTGTGGAATTCGTTTATAATAAAAAATGTCCGAATTCACTATAATAATACCTCTTTATAACGAAGTGGAAAATCTGCTCCAACTTGAATATGCACTTTTGGATTATATCCCGAAATCTTCGAAAACTGTTTCAATCCTTTTTGTTAACGACGGCTCTACCGATGGGAGTGAAAAATTATTGGGCGAAATTTGTAAACGAAATAGGAATTTCCATTCTATTTCCTTTCAGAAAAATAAAGGACTCAGCACCGCTCTGAAAGCAGGATTTGATTGGGTTCAAAGTCCATATCTAGGATATATGGACGGTGATCTGCAAACCCATCCTGAAGATTTCAACTTACTTTTGGAGTACTGTGGCGAGTATGATTTAGTTACAGGAATCCGCGAAAATAGAAATGACACTTTTGTCAAGATATTTTCTTCAAAAATAGCCAATAGCATTCGGCGATTATTCACACAAGATGGAATTAAGGACACAGGTTGTCCGCTCAAGGTCATAAAAACTTCCTATGCCAAGCAGATTCCAATGTTTAAAGGACTACATCGCTTTTTACCCGCGATGGTGCTATTGCAGAAAGGAAAGATACATCAAATCCCTGTGAGGCATTTTCCAAGGATGAAGGGAAAACGTAAATTTGGTTTAAGCAACAGACTCTTTGGCCCTTTAACTGCATGCTTTGTCTTTTTATGGATGAAACAAAACTATATTTATTATGAAATAAAGAAGAAAGAATGAAAAATATCTTTATTCAGAATTTCCTATCCGGGTTAAAACGTTTCTGCCCCCAACTTTGTAACAAATAAAACAACCAACCTGTCAATCCGCCAAAAGCCATTCCTGTAATGACGTCCAAAGGATAATGAACGCCTAAATATATTCTACTATATCCAGTTATTACTGCCCATAGCAGCAATAGAAACGGCAAATATTTATACCATTTCTGAAGACTTAATCCCAAAAAAACAGCGGCAGCCATGGAACTTGCAGCGTGGGCAGAGAAATAACCAAACCGTCCGCAGCCACTGGCAATAAAACGCATATGATCCTTAATTTCGGCAACTTGGCAGGGTCGTGCTCTTTTTATTCCATATTTAAAAAGGCTTGCAATCTGGTCAGTAGCAGTAATCATTAATGCTACGCTTATAACAATAATTAGTGTACCCTTTAATCCGTAATTTTTGTAAATAAGGAATAGCAATAACGCATAAATAGGAATAGAGGAGAATTTATGAGTGACAAACAACCAAAAACTGTCCCAGGTTTCGTTTCCTAAATTGTTCAGGAAAAGAAAGAGTTGGGTATCGTAGTTAAGGAGTTGATCGAGCATTATTATAGGATCTGATTAAAAATATAGCGACAGAGTTTCACCACGAATACACGAATTTTAAAAATAAATATTCGTGTATTCGTAGTCATAAAAAATTAATCCTCACCATATCGCTCAATCTCCCTGTCATAAAAATCATTTGCTTCCTGAATCAGGTTTTCGGCTTCGGCCTCAAGTTCCTTTTCGTCTTCTTTATCGAAATCTTCCAACCATTCCACTTCATCATTTTCAAGATTAATAATAAAGCGTGGGAATTCTGTATGAATTACGAAAATCGCGGAGGGATAATCGCTGTTGTCGCCTAGTAAGTATTTTGGGAAATCCATTTTTTCAAGTTATGAGTTTTCAATTCAGAATTCAGAATTCAGAATTATGGGTTGTAGGTTTTAATGTGGTTTAAAAAGATTAAAAAAGTTCAAATTAAACTCTAATTGTTCAATGTTCACTATTCTCGTGCTAGTTGTATAAATTTCTTCGAAAGATAATTAAATCTGATGAATAACATAATGGCACTAGCGGTAAGTCCGGCCAATAATCCTATCCAAATACCCATACTTTCCAAGGAAGTGTGCATACTTAGGTAATAAGAGATTGGAAAACCAATTATCCAATACGCTATAAAAGTGAAAAGTGTGGGCAATTTTACATCCTGCATTCCTCTAAGCGCACCGAGCGCCACCACTTGAAGCCCATCCGTAAACTGAAATATTGCCGCAATTATCAATAATTGGGAAGCTAACTTAACTACCTCGTGGTTGTCGGCAAATAAAGCCAAATTGTCGTAATCCAAGAATATTTTTGGAAGGTCACCATTGAACAAAATAAATCCAAGCGCGAAAATTAAAGACAGTACAGAAGTCAACAAGAAAATGGAAATTGCCACTCGTCGCAATTCCCTAAACTGCTGAAGACCTTTTTGATTGCCGACCCTGATCATCGCTGCAACGCTAAAACCCATAGCCACCATAAAGGTCATTGAAGCCAGGTTTAAAGCAATCTGATTTGCCGCTTGTGGGTTTTTTCCAAGTATGCCAGACAGCCAGACTGCAGAAGTAAAGATGCCCACCTCAAAAAACATCTGCATGGCGGAGGGAAATCCAAGATTCAAAAGCTTTTTTAGCATGGCCTGGCTCAGGGTGAAAATTTTAATGCCAACTACGAAGAATCGGGATTTTTTTTGTCGGCTCAGTAAATACCACAAGTAAAAAACCATAACAATTCTCGAAGCCAACGTACCAATTGCTGCTCCTACCACCCCGAGTTCAGGCGCCCCAAACTTTCCAAAAATAAACATATAGTTGAGCAGCACGTTTACCAAATTCGCCACTATGGTAGCATACATCGGGAAACGTGTCATGGACATCCCATCGCTAAACTGCTTAAAAGCTTGAAAGATGATCATCGGCACCAAAGAAGCCGCGACCAAAGTGAGATAAGGCATTGCCAGATCCACCACTTCTGGCGGTTGGCTCATAATGTACATCAAGGGTTTGGAGAACATTACCAAGGCAAATAGCGCAACCCCCAGCACTATACATAAAAACAATCCGTGTTTAAAAGAAGATTTTCCCTTCTCGCGATTTCCTTCGCCATCGGCTTCGGCTACTAAAGGGGTTATGGCCGTGGAAAAGCCGATTCCCAAGGACATGGCTACGAACATAAAACTATTTCCCAAGGAAACTGCCGCAAGCTCCGCGCTGCCCAGCTGCCCGACCATAATATTGTCCACCAAGGCAACTACCTGGTGCCCCAACATTCCCAAAATGACGGGTGTGGCCAGTTTGATATTGAATTTAAATTCCTTTGTATAATCCGCAAGCGCCAAATTGAAAAATTTTTGGGCAAAGATAGTTGTTGACTTTTTTAGAATAGCTTTGTATTTGATAAATTCTGAACCAGAATTTAGAAATAAAGAAATGGCAAGACCCCAATTAAAATCCATTACCGATAAAGAAGAGAAAACCAGCGTCAAGGATTCCTTTAAAGCTATGAAAACCATTCCCCGGTTTTTTCGGGAAATATATCAAAGCAGCCCCATTCTCTTTTTTGCGAATGTTTTTAGTCGGTTATTAAACGCATTTACCCCCGTGGTCATTTTATGGGTTGGGAAGATGATTATTGACGAGATCATCCTTCAGGTTTCCTTGGAAAACAAGGATTTTACGCTACTTTGGAAATATGTTTTAATCGAATTCGCCGTGGCCATTCTTTCTGACTTATTGGGAAGATTGATAAATCTTACCGACGGACTTTTAGGCGATCTCTACTCCAACGATTCTTCCGAAAAAATAATTAGAAAAACTGCCGAGCTTACCATCGCCCAACTGGAAGATCCCGAGTTTTACGACAAACTGGAACGTGCCAGAACACAAACCAACAGCCGCGTAGGCTTGATGAGTAATGCTCTGGGCCAAGCAGAAAGTCTTATTTCGATGGTTTCCCTGATTGCGGGATTGGTGTATTTTGAACCAATTTTGATACTTATCCTCGTAATCAGCATTATTCCTTCCTTTATAAATGAAGCAAAATTCAGTAGTACCCGATATTCGTTGGCGCGAAGTTGGACTTCCGAAAGACGTGAGTTGGATTACCTCCGGTTTATAGGTGCCAATAATCAAACTGCTAAAGAAATCAAGCTTTTCGGTCTGACCGATTTTATCGCGGAACGCTTTAAAAATTTATCGAATGATTATTACCATTTGAACAAAAGGTTGTCGCTAAAGCAAAGTCTTTATGGATCATTCTTTAATATTCTGGGTGTATTAAGTTATTATGGTGCTTATATTTATATCATTTTGCGCGTGCTCGCAGGCGTTATTACCATTGGGGAACTCACCTTTCTTTCAGGTTCCTTCAACCGATTGCGAAGCAACTTACAAGGTTTCTTTTCCCGCTTTACGCGAATTTCTGAAAGTGCGCTTTACTTACAGGATTATTTCGACTTTATAGATTTAAGCATTGAGCAAACTGCGGAAGCAAAAACCCCTATGCCAAAAACTATCGTCAAAGGATTTGAAATAAATAATCTTCACTTTAGCTATCCGGGTAACAAAACGGAAGTATTAAAAGGTGTGACCTTTAAGTTAAACGCCGGCGAAAAAATGGCCTTTGTAGGTCAGAACGGAGCAGGTAAAACTACACTTATAAAACTCTTCCTTCGCTTTTACGAACCCACCGAAGGCGAAATTCTTTTGGACGGCATAAACATCAATAATTTTGATGTGGATGAATATCGAAAGCGTTTTGGCGTTATTTTTCAGGACTTTTTTAAATATGAATTCACCCTACGGGAAAACATAGCCATCGGAAATATTTCAGAAATAGAGAATGATGAAATAATAGGATACGCAGCCAATAAAAGTCTTGCCGAGCAAGTAGTAAAC
Source organism: Aequorivita sp. H23M31 (assembly GCF_004022485.1). Classification (GTDB taxonomy): domain Bacteria; phylum Bacteroidota; class Bacteroidia; order Flavobacteriales; family Flavobacteriaceae; genus Aequorivita; species Aequorivita ciconiae. The sequence continues at coordinate 3,545,890 of NZ_CP034951.1, read as the reverse complement.
GACATGGCAGAAGGCCTGGAACAGCGTTTGGGAAGACGCTTTTACAAAGGCCAGGAACTCAGCGGTGGCCAATGGCAAAAAGTAGCTCTCGCCCGCGCCTATATGAAGGACGCAGATGTTATGGTGCTCGACGAACCCACCAGCGCCTTGGATGCCCAAGCAGAGTTTGATGTTTTTGAACGATTTATCGCTCTTACCAAAGGCAAAACCAGTATTATCATCAGCCACCGTTTTAGCACGGTGCGAATGGCAGACCGTATTTTAGTATTGCAGCACGGCCGTGTTCTAGAACTTGGCACTCACGAAGAATTGATGGAGAATCCCAAATTGTATTCGGAGTTGTTTAAATTGCAGGCGGCGGGCTATCAGTAGGAAATCGAAATCGATTTCTAAATCGAATTTGAAATCGAATTTGATCCGGATAGCTCCCTGGAGAACTGAAACTTGCCCGCCAGCAGGCTGGTCGAAAATGAAATTGACTAATTGATATTTCTCATTGGATAAAGCAACCCCACATCCAAAAACCTTCCCTATTTTTGCAACTTCATACAAGAACATTAAAATGGCGTTATCAGATTTTATCCTGAATTCAAAAGAAACAACAATTGGCTTGGATGAAATTCATTTAAGTGAAGAAAATAAAGCGCTGCTTGCCCAGCTTTTAAAGGAGTTTAAGCATCTTCCCATATTGGAGCAATATCAGCTGCCGGTTGACAATAAGGTGTTTTTGGCGGGGCATACGGGTTGTGGAAAAACCACTACAGCCAAAGCGATCGCGCAGGCATTGGACAAAAAAATCATCGTTCTCAATGTGGGAAATATTGTTTCTTCCCGTTTGGGCGAGACTGCAAAAAATATTACCGAAGTATTTAAAAAAGCTATTCGCGAAAAAGCCGTTTTGTTCCTCGATGAATTTGATTCCATCGGAAGGTTGCGCGACCAAGAAGACAAGGATTCCGCAGAAATGAAACGGTTGGTAAATACAGTAATTCAATTGATAGACGAACTGCCAAACGACACATTGCTCATTGCTGCCACCAACCATGCAAGCATAATAGATAGTGCGCTGTTAAGAAGATTTCAACTGAAACTGAAATTCAATTTGCCCAACCAAGAAGCGCTGGATGACTATTACGATTCGCTCTTGGAACGTTTTCCAAAAGAAATTAGAAACGTGGAAAGAGTTTACAATATTTCGTATGCCGAGGCGAAGGATATTACCTTTAGAGCAATGAAAAATATAATTATCGCAAACGAAGAAGTCAAAGCCCTAAATAAGCTGCACAATAATGTAGAGCGATAGTTTAAGAAAGATATGAACCGCGGCGATTGTGGTATCTTTACTTTCAGAAAAACCACTCGTGCATCCGAAAAATCCTTTTAATAAAGACTACGATTTTGATACTCTTGAAAAGCAGTATCCACCATTAAAACCCTTCGTTTTTGAAAACGAATACGGAACCAAAACAATAAAATTTTCCGATAATAAAGCTGTTATAGCTTTAAACACTGCCTTGCTAAAAATGCACTACGGCATAACGAATTGGAATATTCCTAAAGACAATCTCTGTCCACCCATTCCCGGGAGATTGGATTATTTGCTTCATATAGCAGATCTAATTCCCAAAACGGATATTCATTTGCTGGATATTGGTACGGGCGCAAACCTAATCTACCCCGTTCTTGCCACACGACATTTTAATTGGAAATGTATTGCCAGCGAGGTAAATCTGGATTCCCTAAATAATGCGCAGAAAATCATTGATAAAAACCCTTCATTAAAAGATATTGAGTTGCGACATCAGGAGTTTAAGAGTTGCATTCTGAAACATATCATTCAACCAACCGATTCATTTGATGCCGTGGTCTGCAATCCCCCTTTCTTTAAAAACAGAACTGATGCAGTAAAAAGTAACTTACGCAAGGTCCAAAATCTGGGAATAAAAAAAGAACGGACTCAAAACTTCGGAGGGCTGGGCAACGAGTTATGGTATAAAGGTGGCGAGGAAGGATTTATTAAAAATATGTCTGAAGAAAGTCTTCATTTTAAAAATCAAGTGAAATGGTTTACAGCCCTTGTCTCAAGAAAGGAAAATCTGAAAAGTATAAAACGCGCAATCAATAAAACCCAGCCTTCAGAAGTGAAAATTGTTGAAATGGAACAGGGGAATAAGCAAAGTCGTTTTATTGCATGGACATTTCAGAGTTGAATGCGTGGACATTTCAGAGTTGAAATTATTTAATAAAAGATATTTATTGCACTAATTGTTCTTCATCTCTGCTCAAATTTAAAATTGTTGTACATTTAAATTAAGGTTCACAAATACGGATTAAAAATCTGGGATTTGAGGTGGATTTTTTTATTGATTCAAAATGTCAACCTTTAATTAATAACCCACAGAAGATGGTATTTAAAGAAATCACTCCAGACGATTACATAGGTGCGTTGCCTGAAGAACGACAGGAAGTAATGCAAAAGCTACGTAAAACCATTAAAAAAAATCTTCCGAAGGGTTTTGAGGAAACCATTCAATACGGAATGATAAGCTATGTAGTGCCACACAGTATCTATCCCGATGGCTATCACTGCAAGCCGTCGGACGCACTTCCTTTTATAAGCATTTCCTCATTGAAAAATCATATAGGATTTTACCATATGGGGATTTACAGCGATCCAGAGTTGATGCAATGGTTTACGGAAGCATATACAAAACTCGCAAAAGGAAAACTGGATATGGGAAAAAGCTGCGTCCGCTTTAAAAAAATGGATGACATTCCTTTTGAGTTATTGGGTGAACTTTCCAGTAAATTTTCTGTAGACCAATGGATTTCTAAGTATGAAAGTGAATTAAAACGGTAAGTATCAGACTGGCTAACATTCTACAAAATTTTATAAATGCTCCCGATTTAAAAATTAATTCGGAAAAATATCCCTATGAAGATTTCGATTTTTTAGAAGAAGAAATTGTTGGATGCCAGTTCAATTTTCCAATGAATTCAGTGCTCGGCATGCAAGCTGAAGCCTGTTTTGAGGCATTTTTGAAATGTTCAAAAATCTATAAACTTTTGACTTCAAATCTTCAGATACACGATAGCAATCAAACTTTGGGTGAGCTGGATTATATAGTCCGAGATTTAAAAACCCAAAATGTTTTGCATATAGAATTGGCTTGTAAATTCTATTTATATGATGAAACCGCGGGCATTTCCGAAGAAGAAAAATGGATCGGACCCAATAGAAAAGATCGACTGATAGATAAGTTGGAGAAATTAAAAGAGCAGCAATTTCCCTTAATTCATGCTCCGGAAACGCAACAGAAATTAAAGGATTTGAAAATCGAAATTCCTACCGAACAGAAGTTATGTTTAAAAGCGTTTCTCTTTTTACCAATTAAAATGGATCGTATTCATCTTCCAAAGAATTACAACGATTGCATTGTCGGCCATTGGATTAGAACTGACGATTTAAAAGAAGACAAAGCAGCTTTATATGCCATACCCCACAAAAAAGAGTGGCTTCTTCCCCTGGAAAATATTAGCGAGTGGTATTCTTTCCCCCAAATAATCCAAAGAATAGAAGAACAACTTCTAAATTTCAAATCTCCCTTGATATATAAGAAGACCAATCTCAAAATAGAAAAATTTTTCGTTGTTTGGTGGTAAAAATCCCTATTCCTCCAGCATTTCATTACATAAAATTCTTGCGGTGTAAGTGCAGGAAAGAATAAATTTAATTAAACATGGAACATACGAAGATGTCCAACGGAAATTAATAAATCACAAAAAAAAGACCTTCAATTACGAAGGCCTTTTTTGTTATGAGAAATTCTAAATTTATTATTTCAATTTGAATGTTACTCTTCTTACAAGTTGTCTAGCATCCTTTGAGTCTTTATCAACACTCTTATCTTGACCGCCACCACTATGGGTTAACCTACTTGGATCAACTCCAGTTGCTAACAAAATATCGTAAACTCTTTTCGCTCTTCTCTCAGAAAGCTTCTGATTGTATGCTGCATCGCCCATTTCATCTGCATAACCAATTAGCTCAGCATTTGCGGCTGGATTCTCTTTCATATACTTAACAAGGTAATTGATAGCATCCAATGAATAAGTTTCCGGTTGGTCATTGTTGAATTGGAAGTAAACATTAACGTAACCACTATCTATCAAGTGTCTAATGGCATTTGAGTATGCAGTACCCTCTTCAGATTCTCTATCAGCCTTAGAAACATACATTCTATTTAGTGAAGCTTCAAGTTCATCTGGAATTCCGTTGTTGTTTAAGTCAATAGCACGACCCTTAGTGTCGACTGCAACTCCAGATACTGTATTTGGCTCGCGGTCTAGATAATCTGGCACACCATCCTGGTCAGAGTCAATCATGTCAGTTTCAATTTTAGCAATTCTTGCCTCGATATCTTCCAAAACCTCATCACTTAGCGGAGCATCTGGTGCCCAATCAGCATGTACATCGTGTTTACCAAGATAGAAAGTTAATCCTAATGTAAGATTTACTAAGTTTCCTCCTACTCCCAAATTTGGATTCTTCATTGTACCATCCCAAGTATAATGCTGACGAATATGAGTAAGATATGATAGATCTGCTGAAATCGCAAATCTCTCTGACAATTTAAGTTGAGGGGTAACTCCTACAATTAAATGTAGCATTTGATCCATACCATCTTTCTCAATTGGCTCCTTTGCCTTTAGACCGGAATAACCTACCCCACCGTGTGCCAAAACACCGAAGGAATTAGTCCAAGATTTAAATTTTAGTAAAGATGTGAAATTGACAACGCCCTCTAAAGAAGCACGGTAGTATTCACTCTTAAAGGGAAGACTATTACCGGGAACTCCATTTCCATCTTCAAACCTGTTGTAACCCAGACCAAGTCTAACTCCAAATCGATTGTTCATCATATAGCGTATTCCAAGACTATAATGACCAAAGGCTGGTGTATTTGTATGATAACCCGGCGCTGCTGGTTCTCCCGGTTTATGAAGCCCTGCGCCTAATTCAATAGACCATTTATTAAAATCCTGGGAAAACTCCTCCTGTGCAAAGAACAGGGATGTAGTGAATAGAAATGTGATTAGTATAATTTTTTTCATAATGACTGGTTTTTAAGCGAAGATAGATATTTTTTTTATGATTCATAATATATTTCCGAAAATTTATAGTGGCAGCAAGCCCAAAAAACTCTTTAAATTCTCGAAATTTTAACTCTTCCTCAATGAATAAGGAAATTTTTATAGCGAAATTACCCTCTTTCTCATGGCTTTTTAATCCTATATATATTTGGACTTATTAGAATCTGAAGATTACAATAACGACAACAATAGGATTTATCTTCAATTTTTTAACAATGATACAGGTTTCCACATAAAAGTTTAGTTTCTCCTACCGAATTGCAATTTTAAAGTGTACTGAAAATTGCTTATTTATCGGAATTCGTTTTGTTCCTCTGAACAATATCGCTTTCCAGATTTAGAATTCACTAATATCTTAAAATTAAATACAATTAACAAATGTAAGAGACCATTTTTGAGTTTAAATTATGTTGATTAAAAGTTCTTCCAATTAGAAAACTAAAATCTTGCAGAAGTAAAATAATAATCGGTCGATTAATTGAGCGGGTAACATCCGACGGATTATTGTCCCTCCTGCTCAGATAAAGTTCCCTGATTGTTGCGATTTATTGGATACTCATTATCATCGGGTACTACGGGTAGAACATCACTTTCCTTTTCAATATTTCTTTGAAAAAGTTTCCACATCAATTCCTGAATTGTATTGAAGTCAACGGAGTAGGAAATCCCAGCCCCCTGTTCAAAAATTTGATCTTCCCCAATAAACTGAAGATCGGCCTGCCTATTGAAAAATTTCATCCTCAAGCTACCGTCCTCATTCATTAACCATTGCACTTCGATATCTCCAGCAACAGTAGTTTCGGTAGCACCACCAACGGGTACACCTACTTTCCCATTAATAAGGATTCGCTCATTTATTCGCGTACTTAAAGTTATACCAAAACGATCTGCCGTTTCCTGGTCTGGAGTATTGCTTCCCACGGAATAATCCAATCCTACCCTAAATTTACCATCTTGATCGGCGAAAAGGCTGTTTACCAGTCCCGAAACCCTATCCGCAACAGTGCCTGCAAAAGCATTTGTACCCGCATAATTGTCATTTACAAAAGAATTGGACGCTAGTAGAAACAAGGCTTGATTCTGCCTTTGTTCCTCAGTCTGCAATTTGAATTGAAGTTCACTTTTTAGGGTAGAACTCACCCGTGGGAATTCGATTTTAAATTTTAATTCTGGTTGCTCCAGCTGTCCATTCAAATCAACATAGACCTCCACAGGAATTTTGCGATTAACGGCGGGGTTATCCAATAATACTGAAGGATTCGCCTCAGTGTTATAAAGCGCGCTTAGTTCAAGGTTCGCTTTTTCCGGGGCACCGTCCCAAACAATACTTCCGCCAGGTACTACTTCAATATTTCTTTGGATGATACCACCATATCTGAAATCGAATTGTCCTTCAAAAACTACAAAATCTCCATACATCAAAAATTTTCCGGCCGTATCAATCCGTAAGAGCAATGTGCCACTACCCCGACCCTTTAAAGTGGAGTTGTTTGCTTGGTCCACTACTACTTCTACTTCAGCATTCTTGTTGATATTGAGATCGAATTCTAATGTCATCTTTTTAATTTCCGAAGAGACCACGGTCTCTCCCTCTATTCTTGCCCTTTTCTCTTCTGGTGAAAGAAAATGGACAAAAGAATCATCACTTATAGTCTCAGTTTCACTAATGGGTATTTTAAATGAAGTTCCCCTTTCAGTAGTTGCATCGGCCTTAATAACCAATTCATCTACGGGGCCTTGCATCGAAACAGAACCACTGATAAAAGCGGTTCCATAATATAAGGCATCTTCATCCTGGGGAGTGTCTAGGACCAATAAACGATCACTGGAATTGATATGCAGATCCAACTCCCAGTCTTTGAAATCGTGATGCGAGGCATTTCCATACAAGGTGCCCGATGAACCGTACTTTGTATCTGTTATTTTGGCGTTGCCTAATTCGAATTTGTTTTTTGAAACAACCACCTGGGTATTGTTTTCTATATCAAAATCGGTATTAAGATAGGGCACCTTTAATCCGCTATTTTCGAGAATAAACCTCCCCTTAATATCTGGCGATTTATAATCTCCTGACACAACGGCATTTCCCGATATCAGACCACGTATATCCGTAATAATATCTCCACCAAAAGGACTAAAGGCTTGAAGGTTGAATTTGTTTAGGTCAACATCCAGCTGGATTTGGGGATGTTTGGGAAGCACATCGATCCTTCCAACGGCATTAATCGACTTAACATTATTATTGGTGAGTGTGGTATTTATATCATATTTAGTGAGATCTTCGTTACCGTCAACGCTAATGTCCAAATCTCCAAAAGCAATATCATTGATTATTACGTTGTCAATTGCCACCGAGGAGATTGGATAGTATGCTCCATTTTTCTGCAGAAAGTCAAATTTTCCGTTCATATTTCCCTGCAGCCTTAGACTATCAAATTCTGGAGTTATGTTTCCAATGTTCACATCCCTAAACCGCAATTTCAAATCCTTATAAGTCGAATCGCGCATAATTCCAGCCATTTGAATAATCTCATTCTCATGACTTAACACAAGTGAATCTATCCTCAATTCCTTAAAATTATCATCAAAGACAACCTTATTTAAACGATTGTTATGCTCGTTAAGGTACCAAACATTGTCCTTGTAGGTTATATCCGATCTTTTTACACCTACAACAGATTTTCCATTGGGATTAATAGTGTGATAAAGGGAAAGGTTGAACAAATCTTTATGCTGTTCTCCTCCCTTAAATTCCGCACGGACGTACATTGTGTCATTTAGAGTTTTGTTTATTACGTTAACATCGGTCAAATCGTAAAAGCCGAAATTGACATTTTCCGCAGCTATATATGTGTTGAACAAGGGATTATCATTATCCATCTGTACATTCAATTTGCTAATGTAGTTATTAAACAAAACGATCTCTGGCGAACGAAAATCGAGTTCGAATTTCGATTTATCTGAAAATACCGCGCCCTTAATCTTTGTATTATCTCCCAACTTTAATTGCGGAACAAATACATCCACAATTTTATTATACACCACAAACTCATAATTAATATATTGGTTAGTGGTTACTTCTCTCGGAATATAATTGGCATAAATACTGGCAACTCCATTTTGGAAAAGGTTTGGAATATCCTCAATCAAAAATTCACCTGAAATCTGCCCATTAATGATATCTGGCGAATTAATTTTAATTGTGCGCACTTTCTCATCAAAGAATGAGGTAATGGTAAAATCATCGAAATAGAAATAATCACGTTCATTTTGATAAAATGTTTGATTGAAATTAATAGTTCCCTCAACATCGTCTATTGTTTTCCCTTCCATATCTACAACGACTTTACCAGTGAAAACCGAAATGCTATCCCGAGTAACGAGATTTAACTTATTCAATTCGGCAAAATCTACATCTAGTTCGAAATCTAGTTTGTTATTATCAGTAGAAGCATCTATTATGCCCATAAATTCCATTTTTAAATTCGGATCATCTATAGATAATTCCCCATTAAAAAGTGGATTTTTTAAGTTTCCAGAAACCTTTATTTTTTGGTAATTATACCCCTCAAAGGCGAACGAGGAAATGGAACCCGTTATTTCGGTATTGACATTCTCCTGCCTAAATCCACGTCCATCAAAATTAAGATTACCGGAAATCTTTCCTATTGAGGTGGTTTTGGATATTTTTCCCAGATTAAAATTACGGAGTACTACATTTCCGTTATAATATGCATTATTTATATCCTGTATATTTCCTATTTTCAAATCCACATTCACTTGACCGATAGCACTAGATAAATAGCTTTTGGTTATAACCTCATCATTAATAATGGAAGTATTACCGGTGAAATTAAATCTTCCCAGTTGTTTAAGCTCACCTGGAATAACCTCACCTAAAAGCTGTGGCATAAAACGTCTCAAATCAAAATAGTTTGTAGTGATCTGATGGTTTCTTGCGGTGATACTGAAACCATTATCGGGATCGAGAAGATTCTTAAAAGCAAAATCTCCCTGTATGTGAGTGTCGGAGGATTCCAATGTTAGATTGTCAGTAGAAAAATCATTAAGAGTTCCTACTAAATGCGTATTCACGAAAAACAATTGATCTGGACCAAATTCATTATAGAAGTGATTCAGATCGTTCGTTGAAATCTCGGAATTTTCGAGATTTGCTGTTATTAACACCTCATTTGCAAAATCTGCCATTCCGTTTTTTGAAAAATCGAGATCGATATCTCCAATAATCTGCGACTCCAAAGTTTCGAGTCGCATCTTTTTCAGTGTAATATTTGTAGAAGAATATAGAAAATCACCTTTTAGGTCTTGGATATTTAAACCCCAGCTGGAGTTAAGTGATAAGCCAACAATATTCCCCTTTATATCAGAGTCATCGACATTGAAATTTTTTGCGTGTACATTAACCTTTGTAAATTTAAGAATTTCGGGATTATCGTGATTTTCATCGACTACTTTTACAAGAGTATTTCTGGCGATTACTTCATTGCTAAATAGCCAAAATGGAGAAGTTGGCTCCTTTCCCGTTTCAAACTTTTGCGCAAAAATCGAAAGATTATCCGTCTCTTCATCTTTATAAGTTTTCACGTAAAGCTTGGCATTATTAAGTGCTATTTTACCAAAGCCCAACCTGCCGTGGATGAGGTTGGGAAAATTGAGGATATTTGTTTGTAATTCGTGACTGTAAATTAGGGTGTCTTGGTGATGGTCTGCAATATATACATCGCGTATATCAACCTCACCTTTCCAGTTCAAGCCAATCCGTTTTATATTGATATCAGTACCATAAGTTTCATTAAGATTGTCAGTAACTTTTTTCGCTGCCCAGGTTTGAACTGATGGTATTGAAAAAACTATAATCAAAAGCAGTAACAGCAGTACAAAGAATGCAAAGATTCGAAGTATTATTTTGCGAAGTTTTTTGATACGCTTTTAATGTTTTAATTTTACCCCTCCTAAAAATTTCCCTGCTTTGAAGCAAAAAGACTGCTATATTCTTGGTATTGAATCTTCCTGTGATGACACGGCAGCGGCCGTTATCAACAACGGAAGAATACTCAGCAATGTTGTTGCCACTCAAGAAATTCATGAACAATATGGAGGTGTTGTTCCTGAGCTCGCCTCGCGGGCGCACCAACAAAATATCGTTCCTGTAGTGCACCAAGCTTTACGCAAGGCAAATATCGACAAAAATCATTTATCTGCTATTGCATTTACTCGCGGTCCTGGCTTAATGGGCTCATTATTGGTGGGAACCTCCTTTTCAAAATCCCTGGCTTTAGGTTTGGGAATCCCATTGATTGATGTGGACCATCTTCAAGCTCATATTTTGGCGCATTTTATAAAAATCGATGGCCAAACTCCCCCAAATTTTCCGTTTCTGGCTTTGACCATTAGTGGTGGGCATACCCAAATTGTAAAGGTAACTGACTATTTTGAGATGGAAATTATTGGCCAAACTATTGATGATGCCGTGGGAGAAGCCTACGATAAGAGCGCAAAGATATTAGGTCTTCCCTATCCTGGAGGGCCTTTGGTGGATAAATATGCGCAAATAGGAAATCCAAAGGCTTTTAAATTTCCAAAACCGAAGGTTGGTCCGATGGATTTTAGTTTTAGTGGTTTAAAAACGTCGATACTCTATTTCGTTGAAAAAGAAACTCATAAAAACCCCAATTTTATTTCTGAAAATATTGCTGATATCTGCGCCAGTATTCAATTTACTATTGTAGAATATTTAATGGACAAGCTCAAAAATGCCGTTAAACAAACAGGGATAAAGGAAATTGCAATTGGCGGTGGGGTTTCGGCTAATTCTGGTATTCGGGAAGCTTTAAAAGGAGCCGAAAAAAAATACGGATGGAAAACACACATCCCAAAATTTGAATTCTGTACTGACAATGCTGCCATGATTGCAATAGTAGGTGAATTGAAATATAAAAATCATAATTTTGCCAAAAACAGTGTCATTGCATCAGCGCGAATGAAATTTTGATTGTTACTTCAGTCTTGAAAAGAAACGTATATTCGATAAATTGCTATTTACCGAAAAAATGAAATTACCCCACCCCAATTAAATCTAAAAAAAATGCAACTTTTCTACAATCCCAATATATTAGATTCTGAAAAGCAAGTAACTTTTGACAAGGAAGAAAGCAAACACATTGTGAGGGTTTTACGAATGAAAGAAGGAGATTGTTTCAAGATTACCAATGGAAAAGGGTTGATATTTGAGGCAGAAATTATTAGTGCCCAACCAAAAGAGTGTATAGCTCAAATCTTATCACAAGAGATTCTTGAGCCAATGAAATACCACCTTCATTTAGCTGTCGCACCAACAAAATTGAATGATAGATACGAATGGTTTTTAGAAAAGGCTACCGAAATTGGAATTTCTGAAATCACCCCTCTAATTTGTGACCATAGCGAACGAAAGACCATTAAACTGGAGCGATATGAAAAAATCATTCAGAGTGCAATGAAACAATCCTTAAAGGCATATATACCTACATTGAATGAAGTAATCTCTTTTACGGATTTCATGAATTCCGAATTTCCAAAAACAATGAAGTTTATAGCCCATTGTGAGAATACGGATAAAAAGTCATTAAAATCATTATTAACTCCCAAGAAAAATATCACGATATTGATTGGACCAGAAGGTGATTTTTCTCCCGAGGAAATCCAATTAGCAAAGAAAAATGGTTTTTCACCGGTTACCTTGGGTGAAAGTAGATTGAGAACGGAGACAGCAGCTATCGTTGCTTGCCACAGCGTCGCTTTCGTGAATGAATTAAACTGATCAACAAATTTTAAAATCCATCCATTACTTAGGTTTTTTTCTTTCTTAGATTGTCTGCTCTTCTTTTTTGGTATTTTTATAAAAAAATGAAATGAAAAACCATCTATATCTTATCATTTTATTTATCAGCTTGTCCGTTTCAGCTCAAGAATATACCAGAGCGGACACATTACGTGGAAGTATTACTCCAGAACGGGCTTGGTGGGACGTAATGCATTATGACCTAAATATTACGGTAAACCCATCCATACAAAGCATCAAAGGAAGTAATACAATTACCTATAAAGTAATTGATTCGAAAAATATTATGCAAATTGATCTTCAAGTTCCAATGAAGATTGAAAAAGCAACCCAAAATGGAAAGGAATTATCTGTCAAAAATGATGGAAATGCACATTTTTTAAATCTTCAACAACCTCAAATAAAAGGTAAGGAATATGAATTGACCATTTATTTTTCGGGAAAACCTAAAGTTGCAAAGCGTCCACCTTGGGATGGAGGATTTACGTGGATCAAAGACAGCAACGGCAACGATTTTATAGCAAACTCTAATCAGGGAATTGGAGCTAGTGTATGGTGGCCCTTAAAGGATCATCCCTCAGACGAACCCGACCGTGGGGTTACTATAGCGGTTACTGCTCCAAAAGACTTAATGGATGTAAGCAATGGAAAATTAAAAAAAGTAACAGAAAATAAGAAAACCAAAACTTGGTTGTGGGAAGTTGTAAATCCAATTAATACGTACGGCGTAAATATAAATATTGGAGATTATATCCATTGGGCTGAAACGTTTAGAGGAGAAAAAGGGCCACTTGATCTCAATTATTATGCAATACGCGAAAATGAGGCAAAAGCAAAGCAGCAGTTTAACCAAGTCCCCAAGATGTTAAAAGCTTTCGAATATTGGTTTGGACCATATCCCTTTTACGAAGATGGTTATAAACTGGTTGAAGCTCCATATTTGGGAATGGAACACCAAAGCAGTATAACTTACGGAAACGGCTTCAAAAATGGCTACTTGGGTAAAGATCTTTCCGGTTCTGGTTGGGGATTGAAATTCGATTTTATAATTATTCACGAAAGCGCCCATGAATGGTTCGCCAATAACATAACAAATAAAGATGTTGCCGATATGTGGGTGCATGAAGGATTTACCTGTTATGCAGAAAATCTATATCTCGATTATTACTTCGGAAAAAAAGCTTCCTCGGAATACGTTATTGGTCTCAGGAAAAATATATTGAACGACAGACCCATAATTGGTCATTACAATGTCGATGGTCGTGGAAGTAGTGATATTTATTATAAAGGTGCCAATATTCTTCATACAATACGGCAATTGATAGATAATGATAAAAAATGGCGAAAGATATTGCGAGGACTAAACCAAGAATTCTACCATCAAACAGTAACAACCAAGCAAGTCGAGGAATACATCTCAGCAAAAAGCGGAATGAATCTCAATGTATTTTGGAACCAATATCTAAGGACTACAACAATTCCGGAAGTTGAATATAAAGTAGAGAGTAAAACCCTAAAATATAGATATGTGGATATTCTTGAAAATTTTGAAATGCCGGTAATCGCAGTTTTAAATGGAAAGGAAGTTTGGATACATCCCACTGCGGAATGGAAGACTCTTGAAATCCATCAAACTTTAAAATCTGTGGAGATTAAAAAGGACTTCTATGTAAATTCCAAGGAGATCAAGGCGAATACATTTCCAAAATAAAGAATAATTTTATGCAAATTTCAAGCTATTACCAAAACCTCTAATGCCATCAATCACAACGATTAGTCTATACTTTTATTTCAAATGTTTAGGATGGTTTTCAGGAAAACTTAGCAACGTTTAGTATCTTTGCACATAAATAAATTTATATGATCTTTCTTGATAATGAGGGTATAACCAACCCCAAGTTAAACCTTGCATTGGAGGAATATGCTTTGCGAAATTTTAGTGCAGATTCCGATTATTTATTATTCTACATCAATGAACCTTCTATAATTATTGGGCGAAACCAAAATACCTTGGAAGAGGTTAACCAAAATTATGTAGAAGAGAATAATATTCACGTTGTGAGAAGAGTATCTGGCGGCGGGGCTGTATATCATGATTTTGGAAACCTGAATTTTAGCTTCATCACCGATCATGATGTTAAAAGCCTTAATAATTTTAAAAAATTTACCGAACCGGTTATACGCGTTTTAAAGAGCTTGGGTCTTGATGCAGAACTGAAGGGCCGGAACGATATCCTAATAGGGGACAAGAAAATATCAGGAACAGCGCAGTTTTCAACCGGAAAACGAATGGTAAGTCACGGCACGCTTTTATTTGATACGGATCTTGCAGAGGTAGCAAATGCACTTACTGTTAAAATGAGCAAGATCGAATCTAAAGGACATAAATCCGTTAGAAGTCGAGTTGCGAATATATCCGAATTCCTGAAGGAACCTCTTACAATTGAAAAATTCAGAAATCTTCTACTCGAGGGACTTTATGAGCATAGTGCTGGATTTGAAACCTATCATTTAACCTCTGGAGAATGGAAGGAAGTTCATCAGCTCAAAGAGGAGAAATATGACACCTGGAATTGGAATTACGGTCGATCACCAAAATTCAATATTCATCGTACCCGTCGTTTTCCTGTGGGTGAAATAGATCTTAGAATTTTTGTAGAAAAAGGAAATATCGAAAATTTTAAAATTTTCGGAGATTTCTTTGGAAAGGAGCCTGTAGAGAAATTGGAAAAACTTTTAAAAGGGGCACGCTATGAAAAATTGGAAATAGAGGATATATTAAAGGACATTGAATTAAGAGAGTATTTCGGTGACATCCCAAAAATCGATTTTATCGAATTGATTTATGGGGAAGATAAGATAGAAATTTAAACTTTTGGTTTTCAAGTGAAAACTAAGTACAAGATTGCGTTATTGATTATCGCAGCACTGATAACAATCTTTGGCGTTATTTCAGGCAAGTTTCTTTTCTTATTTATCTGGTTGCCCTTGGGATTTCTGTTGGATTATAGGGACAAATCCGAATAAATAGACTTTATTTTTAAATTTTTATAGGCGCAGAATCGTGAATATTTTCTATCAGTGCCTACTGGTCTAAACGGATAATGATTTACTAGAATATTTCTATCTCAATTAATATCCATTAAAAAAGGATCACAATTTGTGACCCTTTTTTAATATAATTTAATTCCTTGGGATATTATTCTACGATAAACTTACCATTCATTAGAGCATAATGGCCAGGAAAAGTACACATAAAAGTATAGGTTCCTGGAGCCGGAGCATCAAATTCAATTGTGTCACTTTCTCCACCACCTAACATCTTAGTGTGTGCAATGATATCACCCTTAACACTATCTGGAAAATTGTCGTGATCTTGAGCTTCTGCAGTGGCTTGGCCTACAGTAGCCATATCAACACCTTTTTTAAGTAATACCCAATCGTGACCCATTACACTTTTATCCATCGTTCCAACGTGTTTCAAAGTAAGTCTAACTTTTTGACCAGCTTTAACACGAATTTCGCTCTTATCGAACTTCATTTGGTCATTTGCTGTAATTGTTACATCTGCAACGGAATTATCAGTTGCGTCGTCTTTAGCAGGAGTTGTTTCCTCCACCTTAGTACCAATCTGCATATCGTCAGAAGTCTTTTCCTTTTTGTTATCGCCACAGCTAATAATTAAAGCAGCAGCAAATATTAGAATCAGTTTATTCATTGTTGTATAGTTTAGTTATTTTTAAATATGGAACAAAATTAGCCTCAATTTTCAGGATTACAAAATATAGATTGAAATTTTTGCTTTAATTTAAGAAAACTACAACATTTCGAATACTTTATGAAATGAAATATTCGTCTATAGAGGTAAAAATTAATAACCAATTTGGAAATAAGAAGGCATATTCCATCATAAATTTCAATAAAACCAGATTAAACAAAAAGCACCGAGTTGGTTCTAATCAAAAAAAATGGTCGTTTTCCAAATAGAAAATGACCATTATTATTTTTGGGAATCAAATCCACTAAGTGAAATCCTGGAAATCTTAGAAAATAAGGTCTTTCCTTAAAAATTCCCCTGAGTAACTATCTCAGAATTAAATTATTTAAAAACTTTTCTTGAACCTTTCCCATAAAGTTGGTTCTTTGGCTCCATAGATATAACTATATTTATTACCATAACCGTAATTGGCTTCACTTACATCATTGAGTACAAATGCCATTCTATCGAGCTTTTTAGTTTTTACACTTTCCAATGGAAATTCCAGAAGTCGTTTCTCAGTAAAACCGGCCCTGACCACATATAATGTAACATCAGCGTACTTTTGGATCAAGAAAGTATCGGTCACCAACATACAAGGAGCGGTGTCCACAATTACATAATCAAAATTTTGCTTTAATTCAGCAAACATTTTCTTGGTCCCAGAACGCATCCAAAGTTCTGCAGGGTTAGGAGGAATAGTCCCCGAAAATAAAAGACTCAAATTTGGATTTTCTTCCGAGGGAACAATATAATCAAAAACACTCGGTTCATTTTCGTTCACCAAGAACTCTACAACCCCATTCTTATATGGAATCCCTGGCGTGTATCGATGTAATTTAGGGTTTCTCACGTCTCCTCCTACAATTACAACCCTGGCGCCAGAATAAGCCAATGTTAATGCAAGGTTATAAGCTACAAGCGTTTTTCCTTCTCCTTTAATAGTAGAAGTCACAAAAATTGTCCTTCCTCTATTTTCATTTTCCTCTGAGTTGTTAACATACAAATATTCCAGATTGGTACGTAAAATCCTAAAGGATTCTGCTAAAATTGAACGGTCATTTTTCTCGATAATCTCCGAGTCGGTTCTCAACAATTGGGGAATTTCTCCAACTACTGGAATAGTATTTGCCCGACGTTCTATGTACCCCCTATGACGGATTTTGTTGTCAATTAGATTCTTTAGGTAAATAAAACCAAATGGAATTAACAAACCAATTATCAGCGCAATGAGAATGACAATATTATTTCTTGGGAATACAGGAGCCCGCATTGTATAGGCATAGTCTACTACTTTTGCTTTTGGAGTAGTAACAGCTAGAGAAATAGCATTTTCCTCTCTTTTTTGCAACAAGTATAAATAAAGGGCTTCTTTAACATTTTGCTGGCGAGTAATACTACGAAAAGTCTTTTCCTTGGAAGGAATGGACATTATCTTTGAACCTATATTATTTTCTTGTGACCGAAGATCACTTTTTGCAATTTCCAAGGAAGTTTTAGCATTAAAAAGACTTCCTAAAATGGTCCCTTTAAGTGAGGCAATTTGGGTATTTAAATCCACTACTGCAGGGTTCCTTTCTGTCGAGCTCGCCAATATCCTATTTCGTTGAAGAACCAATTGATTATAGGAAGCAATTGCACTAGCAACCCCCTCAGCTTCTACACCGAGATTAGTAGGCAAAAGGTCAGATTCCGTACCCTTTCTAACATAATCCGTCATTGTCCTTACTAATTCAAGTTGCATCTCCACGTCCACAAGTCGTTTATAATACTCGCTAGCATTATTAAGAAACATTTCTCCCTCCACGGCAATGTCGGTTAATCTATTCTCCTGTTTGAAATCGACTTTTCCAGTTTCAACCGAATCCAATTCCTTTGTTATGATCTCCAAACGACCTTTTATAAATTCGGCAGTATTCTCCGCTACCATGTTACGGTCGTCCATTGCATCTTGATTATATTGTCGAATCAATTCATTTAAAATATCCTCCGCTTTTTGAGGAATTGGAGAGGTCAGTGATAGCTGAATCACACTACTTAAATCGCCCATTTGCTCTACTCCAATCCCCTGGCGATAATAACCACCTATTGCCGAGATACTGCTAATTTCGACTCGTATTGGAGTTAAATGTTCAGTTCCTTCTCTTTTTAAAATATCCAAATTTGGGGTTATCATAATATTCCCAATTGGCAGAGCTATCCGCTTTCCAAAATTATATTCAGTTTTCTCCATTATCTCGTCATCCCATAGTTCAAATTTCTTATCGGATATAGTAGAAACATAAAATGGTGGCGATGAATATTTAAGTGAATCTGGTGGAGATAGTATTGTAATTCGAAATGGTACATTTTTGTACCGCTCCGTTGTACTAATATTGCCCTCACTGTAATACCTAATATCTAGATTTAACTCCTTAGCTACTCGTTCCGTGATTGTTTTGGATTTCAATATCAACAATTCATTTTCAAAACCAGATTGGTTCATACTTCCTGTTAAGCCCAGATCCTGAAAAGCTGCCAATTCCGACAACGAACTATTTTTTTCATCTTTAATAAGAATAGTGGCCGTTGATTTATATATTGGGGTAGCATATCTTAAATAAATAAAGGATGCCAAAAGAGCCATTATAGCGAATAAAACGAACCAAACCCAGTTTCGTGTATATAGTTCTATTTGTTCCCTAAGGGTTATTTCGTGGCTCTCTTGAGCCATATTTTGCGAATCTTCCATTAAAATTTATCTGGTTATTAATACAACTACGGAAAGTAGCAATGAAGCAATACTAACATACACTCCCGCATTTCTGTTAAAAGCAGCAGACTGACGTTGGGCATTATTGGGCTCAACATAGACAACGTCATTTTGTTTCAAATAATAATACTCTGAATTCATTAGCTCTGCACTGGTAAAATCAAGATATGCATAACTTTTCGAGTCACCATTTTCTCTAATAACTAAAACATTATTACGTTTTCCATAAATGGACAGATCGCCAGCCAAACCTACTGCTTCAGTAATAGAAATTTTTTCTCCGGTAACAGGGTATGTACCAGGTCTATTAACTTCTCCGAGCACGCTTACGGTAAAATTCAATAGACGTATATTTACAATGGGATCCTTTATATAATCGCTGAGCTCCTTTGTTAAATATTCATTTAGTTCCTTCGGAGTCATCCCCTCAACTTTAATTTCTCCTAACTCGGGAAAATTTATATTACCCATTGGGTCAACTACATATCCAACTTGCTGGAGCTGAGTATTCCCATAATCAAAAGCTCCAGGCATTGGACGAGCCTCAATAATTACGTTGAAAGGTCGAGCTGCCTCAAGAGTTGAAGCCGAGACCATTATACCGATTAAATCATTTGATTTAAAGGTTAAAGATGGCTGAGCAATACTGGACTTTTCGGCCAATTTTTCAATATCTTGAAAATAGACAATCTTTTCTCGCGAGACACAAGAGGAAAACAAACTCAGGATCATAACGAGGAAAAGAACGTGGGAAGATCTAAATTTCATAAAAAAACTTTTTGCGACAAATATAGTTTATTCTTTTTTAACAAAGATCGAGTATTGGGGATTCGTTAGAAAAAAAGATATGCAATATAGGAGCTAAAAATGTTGGTGTTTTCCAAGGTTTGAAAGTTTATCTTCTCCAATACAAATGTCCAAACGTCTTGATGAACAATCAAATAAAATGACTCTTCTGGCAATTATTTTATTAATAAATAATTAAAGACAATATATATTCCTATCGCTTGTGGTGGCGATTGGAAAGTTATTGGTAGCTTCATTAATATAGAAAACAGTGGTTCCTGCAATTTGTTCTGGAATATCTCATATTGACGGTAGTGCCGTTCGGTATAATACCTAAGACCTCTTTTTCTCCTATATCTGCGAGTCTTAAAAGAAACTCGCGCGCAATCGTTTTAAATAAGTTGATTACCTTTGGTGGATTGAAATTTAAGTACTTATTTTTCAGAATTAAATAATTGACAACCATCTAGATTATGTGGGGTTGCAATCGTCGTTATTTTAAATAAATACCCATTGCCCAATTCGTAATTAACGAGAACCAGAGAGAAATTAATTAATCCAGCAAAATGAAACTAGCGCTCATTCCTAAGATAAAACATGCAACCTCCAATAACTTTTTTCTTCTCGCAGGCCCCTGCGCGATCGAAGGTGAGGAAATGGCCCTGCATATCGCTGAAAAAATTGTTACAATTACTGATAAACTGGGAATACCATACATTTTTAAGGGAAGCTTCAAAAAAGCCAATCGAAGCCGTATAGATAGCTTCACGGGTATTGGTGATGAAAAAGCATTAAAAATCCTAAAGAAAGTTTCCGAAACCTTTAATGTTCCAACGGTTACGGATATTCATGATGTTAGTGACGCCTCTATGGCAGCAGAATATGTGGATGTTTTGCAAATTCCAGCATTTCTAGTTCGACAAACAGATTTGGTGGTTGCAGCTGCGGAAACAGGGAAAGTAGTAAACTTAAAAAAAGGTCAATTCATGAGTCCCGAGAGCATGAAATATGCCGTTACCAAGGTAACAGATTGCAAAAACAACCAGATACTTATAACTGATCGCGGGACTATGTTTGGCTATCAAGACATGATTGTGGATTTTCGTGGGATCCCAACAATGAAACAGTTTGCCCCTGTTGTACTAGATGTAACGCACAGCTTACAGCAACCCAATCAAAGTGCTGGTGTTACTGGAGGAAGGCCAGAAATGATTTCTACTATTGCGAGAGCAGGAATTGCTACTGGAGCGGATGGAATTTTTATTGAAACTCATTTCGATCCTGCCCATGCCAAAAGTGATGGCGCCAATATGCTCAATTTAAATCTTCTGGAAAAGTTACTTACCGATCTCGTTGCGATTCGCAAAACCATTAATCAATTGTAGCAAATTTATTGAAAAAAATAAAATAGCTTGATTTCAAAATTAAAGAGATTTCTTAATATATCCAGTTTCCTTCGAACATTTTATATTGAAAATTCAAGTAGGGTTTGGGTTAAAAGAGAGATTTTTCTAGTCATTTTTAACCCAAGAAAATGTATTTAATTAAGTTTAGATTATTAAAATAAAAATACCCTGCTTCATAAAGAACAGGGTATTTTGGCTAATACTAACACTTCATCAAACGAGAATTCTATTCCGAATCTTAATCCCACTTATAAAATATTCATCTCCCCAAATCGATCGTTTGGAATTAATGTTAAGACTAATTTTTCCAAAAAAATCAAATAAAAAGCTTTTATTAAAATTATTTTTTCTATTAAGAGCTACAAAAGATGATAAATATCAATTAAAATGGTTGCCTATTCGAGGGGCAACCTTTGTATTCATTAATATTTAAAAACCACATTAATCTAATAAGCCTCACAAAGATGCCCCATTTTTCAAATATTCTCAAGAGGTATTTGCCCCATATTATTAAGTATTTTTCCTATCTCGCAATTTTTTTAAAAATCTATTATTCCTCAGCTTTTATTTAGTCCACTTAACATATTAAAGAAATTCAATTTGGGATCCAGAGTTATTAAAAAATTCTGAATTTAGGACATCTAATTGAAATCAATAATTTCACGGTAGTCAGAACTTTTATTTTACTTTTAAAAGTTTTCTTGGAGTTTAAAGACGTTCAGTATTCAAAAAAGAGGTCGTTTTATTGATTCAAATTCTGCCAGAAATGAAATTTGATTATATAAAACGATGTATACACCAAAGTAAAAGGGATCTTGCCTATACAGTGATTTGATGATTTTGGAATATTACGTATAAGAATAAAAAAAGGTCATCCCGATTTATCCAGGCGACCTTTTTTCAAATCAACTTTATGTTAACTCCCCAATTAATTATAAAGTATAACAAAGATGCAATAAACCTCATCTCGAATCAAGAGGATTTTTCCTCTAATTCCCTAGGTTTTTCCCCATTAGCAAAAATAGAAGGTATTAATTTTTCTCATCATCCGCATCTGAGGAAAATCTTGATTCTACGGTCAAATCCAAAAGATCTCATTGCCCTAGTGAAGCAAGAGTGGGTCCTAAAAATATTCAAAATAGATTGGAAGGTTCGCCAAGAGCCAGAATCTTAGCTGGCGTATGGAATTTCTATTTACGAAAAATCGCAATTTGGGATCAACCAAAATGTGAATTATAGAATCTCATAGTCGAATTTTGAATTATCACAACTTTTTTTTAATAATAAAAAAAGAAATGCTTTTGATACTATAACACATATTTGAATTTTTGAGAGCGAAGCAGGATTAATTATTTACTTTGAAATTGAAAAAAAAAGGTTGAATGCTTTCACAAACAACCTTTTCTTAAACTCAACTTTATGTTAACTCCCCAATTAATTATAAAGTAAAACAAAGATGTAATATATCTTTATTCAAGACAAGAGGGTTTTTCCCCTTTTATTAAGTATTTCGCCTATTTAGAAAGGAAATTCCTACCAACATGATTCTGGGAAAATTTATTCCGGTTTAAATAAAAT
Organism: Aequorivita sp. H23M31; assembly: GCF_004022485.1. Classification (GTDB taxonomy): domain Bacteria; phylum Bacteroidota; class Bacteroidia; order Flavobacteriales; family Flavobacteriaceae; genus Aequorivita; species Aequorivita ciconiae. The sequence continues at coordinate 3,523,616 of NZ_CP034951.1, read as the reverse complement.
TAGATAGGACGCTATTTACCTAAATAGGTTTCAGTACGCAAAGAGCTACTAAAAGTAGTAACAACGACAAACAATCGAGTAGGAAGCAAAGGTAGGTGATCATTCCTAACTTTGATGTCATCTCACACCACCCAACGTACGTCTCTCGTATTAGGCGGTTTTCTCAATGGTGAACCGTAATTGGCTGTTAAACTATACAATCCCCTTTTCTTGAACCATTTCAGGTTCATTCCCTCGTGTGCAGTGTGGGTCATTGACAACCTAAACCATCCTCTGGAACTTCCTGCTGTTGTCCAACTTCGGTTCCAGGGGACGCCCAATTTTGTCAAAAACCTTGCCCAATGCCCGTTTGCATTGTTTTAAACGGTAGCACCTTAATCTCCGACGCAGCCAAGCTTCTGTTCCGCCTAAACGGTTTCTCATTTTTGCATATTTGAAGTAGTTCAGCCAACCGAAGAACAGGGTTTAATTCACTTATCATTTGCTCAAAGCTGATGCCCCTGTTGCGTTTGGTAAGCTGTTTAAGTTTCGCCTTGAAGCGTTGTAAGCTCTTTCGGATCAGTCCTAAACTTCCGTCCATTAAAATGCTATGTCCAGGAAAACTGAGTTGATAAGGTCGGATGATTTGGCTCTTTTCTTTGTTTATCTTTAGCCGCATTCGGTTTTCGATAAACTCTGAAGGGCTTTTCATCACTCGTTCTGATGCCAGTTCGCTCCCGACCATGATAATAATGTCCTCGGCATATCGCACAAAACCGTGTCCTCTTCGCTCCAGTTCCTTGTCCCGTTCGTCTAAAACGATATTGGACAGTAGCGGGGACAACGGAATGCCCTGTGGCGTCCCATTTACCCGCTGACTGGTCATTCCTCCGCTCAACATTCCTGTCCGAAGGAATTTCCCAATCAGTTTAAGCACTTTCTTGTCGCCAATACGGGTGCTTAGCTGCCACAGCAAACAATCGTGGTTCACTTCGTCAAAGAATTTCGCCAAGTCTATATCGACGCTCCTATTCTTGCCCTCTGCTACATAACCACCTGCTTTGCGCAGTGCCTGATGGGCATTGCGCTTGGGGCGAAAGCCGTAGCTGGGGTCTGAGAATGTGGGGCCATAGCGTTTTGACAATACTTGGCTTATAGATTGTTGTACCAAGCGGTCTTTAACCGTGGGATGCCGAACTGGCGTTTACCGCCGTTCGGTTTGGTTATCAATACCTCTTTAACTGCCGTAACCTGATAGGTGCCTGCCATTAACTGGTGTTGAAGTCCTTGGTAGTGGGTGGAAAACCACCCCCTAATTCTTCAACGTTTATTCCGTCAATGCCTGCACTGCCCTTGTTACTGATTACTTTCCGCAATGCGGTATCAAGATTCTTTAAGTCCGCTATCTCACTCATCAAATCTTGGGTCAAGGCTCGTTCTTTTCTGCACCTCGACAGCCACTCACGCCTTACCAGACCGCTTCGGACACTGAATATGTCAGTGCCTTCCACCGTTTGGTTACACTCCCATTCGTCAAAAAGACCCATCTGAGAGCTTTCGTATTTTTCTGGCTTCATCATAGATGTTACGATTTACAGAACTACTGCTCCTTAATTGAAAATTCGGCCCTTCCCTATATTGGCGTTACCCAATACTTATACCGGTACCGGTACTATGGCCTCTGCTGACTTCTCCACCCCTCTCGGGCTGGAGACCTCCTACGTTAAGTCCATTATCTTCCAGTCAATACCACTGCATTTACTACCCTGAATTATGGACGACTTTCGGGCGTCTGTGTCTATTGCCACATAACCCTCCGGGCAAGCCTTAGTATGCAGTTTGTGTTCGTTGGTACCGACTTTTGTTTTAGGCTTCTTTCTTCCGATAGCTATCGGGATTACCTCACGGCAAAGACCTTTCCCCTCAACTAACGGTTCTCGTCAAAATAAGCTCGTTCGGGACTTTAACCCTATAGATAATGAACATGCATAGCAAACAAAAACCCTCCCATTTTTAGAGGGAGGGCTCTTTGGCATTTGGATTAAGATTGGTTAGTCCTATTCCTTGATCAACAATTCCGTGGCCTGTCCTTGCCTGCCCTTAACCAAGACCATATAAGTGGCACTTGATAGTCTGGAAACATCGATCACAGTTCCAGTAGCGAGGCCGTTGAGCTCTACTTTTTGGACCAACCTACCGGTCAGATCAAAAATAGAAACACTCTCAAGCTCAGCACTATTGGGATTGCCCAGGTTCAACTGTCCCTTCATGGGGTTCGGGTACAAAGAAATTGCAAATATGGTGGCACTTTCATCTATCCTATCTCCATTGAACGGGATTGAACAATCCTTTCCGCCGTCAGTAATGATCCAATTGTTTGGACTTGAGGTCAGGGTGATCCTGCCCGGCTCACCCGCACAGTACTTACTGTTGCCACCGTCGAAGGTCACGCCTTGCTTAAGCGTAGGTAGTGAGCTCCATCCGTTAAGCAGCGAATCGTAATTGTCCCTGGACAGGGTAACGTTCTTGAACATTCTCCTCATATCGTTGACCTGGCCTACGTCCCAGCCACCTAGGTCCTGATCGAACCTATTGGCGTGAAAGAACATATAGCTCATATCCGTCACGCTACCAACGTTCCAGGAGCCAATGTCTTGGTTGAACCTCATTGCCGTTCTGAACATTCTTTCCATATTGGAAACATTGGCAACATTCCAGGCCCCAAGATCCTGATTGAAGAGGGTGGCCCCATTGAACATCTGTGCCATATTGGTCACACTGCCCACGTCCCAGCCCCCGATAGGGTAGTTGAAAACTGAGGCACCGCCAAACATACCGGCCATGTTGGTAACATTGCCAACATCCCAGTTGCCAAAATTGGCATCTCCGTTAAAGGATCTGGCATATGCGAACATTCCGTACATATCGGTAACCATTGATAGATCTGGCATATCGGTAGCATTACTTACCATATTCTCCGCTCCGGCAAATGCACCGTTCATGGAAGACCATACATTGGTCCCCCAATGCTCGATAGATCTCAACTTCATTCTGCTGGTAGCAGTGTTGTTGAAATATATGCGGGGGAAAGTACCACAGATAGAAACAGTATAGGTTCCAGCATTTGCGTATGTATGGGTAATATTGCCACCCACATTGCTATCGCTGCTGCCATCGCCCCATTCTACAGTATAGTTATAGGTTTCACCCAAATAGGTCGGAATGGTAATGGTCTCATTTGCAGAGGTAGTCCTCCAGGTGGTAACAAATGCATTCTCATCACAAGAACCTCCACCTTGAGTACAATCCACACTGATAGTGAAGCTTCCTGCAGAAGAACTCCAATCGTAGGTTCTGATTACTACCGTTTCGGTAGCATCAGCAGTCCAGGTAATAGTTTCTGCCATACCTGCAGAGAAACCATCGTCCGCACAGGCTATTTCAGTTAAACTACCACAAGTTCCACTATAGATTGCTAGGACCGCATCATAATCTTCACCAATAACACTTACGGTATATTCATTGCCCGCTTCTACGTTAAGAGTATAGAAAACATCTCCAGAAGTACGGGAAGAACAACCATCTGTGGTACCGCTATAAGTAGCACCATAAGTAGTTCCTTCAACAGAATCACCGCAAGAAAGCATCATTGCATCTGTACAATCATCGTTGTCTGGCGCGCAGGTAACAGGAGGATTAAGGGTTGCATAGGCCACGCAATCTCCGTCCTGCACACCTATGGCACTGGCATTTGCCATAGTATCCGCATCAATGGGACCAAAAGTGGCAGAGCCACCAGCGGGCACTTCAACAAAGTCGAAATCATTTACCGCAACATTATAGGATGTGTTTCCTTCACCCCCTGAGAGCGAGGCAAGAACGTAATACTCCCCACCAACCTCAAGACATTCTACAGGACCACCGTTGGCATCCTGTGCTGTAAGAGTCAATTCTGGAGCAACACATTCTGGAGCAGAAGTACACTCAACACTAATAGTAAAGCTTCCTGCAGAAGAACTCCAATCGTAAGTTCTGATAACCACGGTTTCGGTAGCATCAGCAGTCCAGGTAATGGTTTCTGCCATACCAGCACTAAATCCATTGTCCGCACAGGCTATTTCAGTTAAACTACCACAAGTTCCACTATAGATTGCTAGGACGGCATCATAATCTTCACCAATAACAGTTACGGTATATTCATTGCCTGCCTCAACAGCAAGTGTATAGAAAACGTCTCCCGTTGAACGTGAGGTACAGCCATCGGTCAGTCCACTGTAAGTGGCACCATAGGTAGTTCCCTCAACGGAATCATCGCAGGAGAGCATTATTGCATCCAGACAGTCGTCGTTGGCCGGGGCACAGGTAACAGGAGCATTAAGGGTTGCATAGGCCACGCAATCTCCGTCCTGCACACCTATGGCACTGGCATTTGCCATAGTATCCGCATCAATGGGACCAAAAGTGGCAGAGCCACCAGCGGGCACTTCAACAAAGTCGAAATCATTTACCGCAACATTATAGGATGTGTTTCCTTCACCCCCTGAGAGCGTGGCAAGAACGTAATATTCACCTCCAATTTCAAGACATTCTATTGCATCACCATTGGCATCCTTTGCTGTAAGCGTAAGTTCTGGAGCAACACATTCTGGAGCAGAAGAGCATTCCAATCCGAGCGTGAATTCGCCTGTTCCTGAATAACGGTATAGTCTAACGGTGTAAGTTCCAGCCTCTGGAGCCTCCAAGGTTATTGTCTCGGGGTTGCCCGAATCGGAGCAGTCAATATTGGTAAGCTCTCCACAGGAACCTGAATATACATAAAGGACACCATCAAAGAATGAACCTTCAACTGCATTTAATGAAACGGTATAGCTACTTGAACCATCTGCCTCAAAACTATAAAATACATCAAGTGCAGAAGATGAGGTATAGCCGTTACATGTGGCTGGAAGACCAGAAGCAGTCGCATTGACGGTACTACCGGTTATTGGTTGACCACAAGCCAACTGCACAGCGTTGTCACAATCGTCATTGGATGGTGGGCAGATCATTGGAGATTCCAGTGTAGCATAAGCGACACAATCCTGATCCTGAACCCCAATGGCACTGGCATTGGCAGTTGTTCCAGCAGCGATAGGTCCGAAAACGGCAGAACCGTCGGCAGGTACTTCAACAAAGTCGAAATCATTTACCGCAACATTATACGATGCGTTTCCTTCACCCCCTGAAAGCGAGGCAAGAACGTAATATTCACCTCCAGTTTCAAGACATTCAATTGCACCGCCATTGGCATCCTGTGCTGTAAGTGTCAATTCTGGAGCAACACATTCTGGAGCAGAAGAGCATTCCAATCCGAGCGTAAATTCGCCTGTTCCTGAATAACGATAAAGTCTAACAGTGTAAGTTCCAGCTTCTGGAGCCTCCAAAGTTATTGACTCCGGGTTACCTGAATCGGAGCAGTCAATATTGCTAAGCTCTCCACAGGCACCTGAATATACATAAAGGACACCATCAAAGAATGACCCTTGAACTGCATCTGAAGTAATGGTATAGTTACTTGAACCATCTGCCTCAAATGTATAGAATACATCCAGAGCAGAAGATGAGGTATAGCCGTTACAAGTGGAATCCATTCCGGATGCTGTTGCGCCTACGGTAGATCCGGTAATAGTTTCGCCACAGACCAAAGCCACGGCACCATCACAACCATCATTTGCAGGAGCACATATGCCAGGAGAGGTCAATGTAGCATAAGCGACACAATCCTGATCCTGAACCCCAATGGCACTGGCATTGGCAGTTGTTCCAGCAGCGATAGGTCCGAAAACGGCAGAACCATCAGCAGGTACTTCAACAAAGTCGAAATCATTTACCGCAACATTATACGATGCGTTTCCTTCACCCCCTGAAAGCGAGGCAAGAACGTAATATTCACCTCCAGTTTCAAGACATTCTATTGCACCGCCATTGGCATCCTGTGCGGTAAGGGTCAATTCTGGAGCAACGCATTCTGGTACCACGGCACAATCCAAACTAATAGTTATATCACCAGTTGTTGTACCCGAAGAACTGTAATGAGCTATATAGACATAATACATTTGACCGGCAACGGTTGTTGCTACTGTATATGATTCAGCACCAGTAGAGCTGTCCTTACAAACAATATTCACTAATTCCTCACAGGATCCAGTGTTAATAGACATCTCATGATCAAAGGTGGCAGAGGAGTTGACAGTAATATCGGCTCCCGTACCTTCAAATGAAAACCAAATTCCTCTACTGCCCATTGTACAAGTAGTAACATTGGTAGCAACGGAGTTAGCAGTTGAATAAGTAGCTGGCTCATCATCACAAGAAATTGCTATTGCAAGATCGCAAGAATCTCCAGGGGATGGAATTACTCCTGCGCAATTACAATCTTCATCATATACGTCATTTAGGGTATTTGGATCTCCGTCATCGCAAGGAGTACCTGGTTGGGCAGGTCCTCCTGGAACCCCCTCGCAATCAAGTTCTGTAGCGCAGGAAACACAGGATACTGTAGATGTTGCACAACCAGTTGCTGTTCCGCATTCCGCATTTGCATTCCAATGAACAAAAAGATTAGCGGATGAGGGTGCAGTAACAGTAAGAGGGCCGTAACCTTTGGCTACTACAGGGCCTCCGACACTTCCTTCCCGAACTGTAACATATGCGCTTACTCCGGCTTTAACAGAATCAAATTGGTAGTCATAGCCAGCTATAATACCGGTTATTTCAGAATATTCTGACCAATAAGTACAACCGGAAATAGTAGTAGATTCCCCAGTAGGATTTGGAGTTATAGCTGCGAACGGATATTTAGTAGTATTTTGACAGCTAACCGCCTCACACTCACAATCAGCATTTACTACTCCAGTTTCGCCACCACCAAGATCGCAAGTATCTCCGAAATTTGCCTCAAGCTCTGGACAGTCAAAAGAAGTAGCACATACCAAGCTAATGGTAATAGCTTCTGTAGTGGTATTGCCAGATGCATAATGAGCAATGTACACGTAATAAGCCTGTCCTGCTACTGAAGTTGCCATAGTATAGGTTTCAGCACCTGTCGATCCATCCTTACACGCTATATTCGTCAAGCTTTCACAACTTCCGGAATTAATTGACATTTCATGGTCAAAAGGAGCAGAGGAATTAATGGTTATGGTATTTCCTGTACCTGTAAAAGTGAACCATAAACCAGCATTACCCATTGAACAGGTAGTGGTGTTGGTTGCAGTACTTCCTATGGAATCATAAGTTACTGGTTCCCCATTACAATCTAAAGAAATGGCCAAAGAGCAATCTGCACCAGGACCTGGCACAATGCCTTCACATTCGCAATTCTCATTTATTGAATCTCCCAATGTATCCGGATTGCCGTCATCACAAGGATCTCCGAAGTTAGCCTCTAGTTCAGGACAATCAAAAACATCTGCCTCAATAGTTAATGTATAGGGAGTACTTTGTGGAGTAGGCCATGTTGAGATTACAATGTAGTACGTCACGCCGGCACTAACCGTTAACCCATTAACTACTAAAGGTACAGCAGCAGAAGAATTGGTATGTCCTCCTACCGTGCTCGCAAAAGGGCACCCAGTAAAGACGAACAACCCAGTCCAAGCATCATGATTGGTTACGGAGATATTGATTACTCCGTTTGCTGATGGAGTGTAAGCATACACCACATCATCACCTTGCAAGTAACTACCGCTGGGATTTCCAACCGCATTAGGAGCTGAAGGGGGTCTATCACCTGATCCGTAATCATCGCCATAGTTGGATGTGTTGTCTGTCACAGTAAATGGCAGAGAAGTAATAACAGCTGGGTCATTGCACGTGTCTCCAGGACCGGCCAATACACGACTTTCAGAAGTTCCGATCCAGTTTAACTGGCCCATCGTACTCCAAGCTAATCCCTGGTACGAACTAAAAGTTCCGTTTCCGTCTCCCGTTGCAGTTACAAAGCCTGCATAGGGCTCAGTACCATGCGAAAAACCGACCATCGTCAGAAATATCGCACAGAGAAAAAAAGTAAGTTTTTTCATTTGTTAAATAATTTAGTTTAGTAAAGATTTGATTTAGAAAAAATATCTACACCTTGATCAATTTCCATGAGAAGAGAATATGGGAAATTATAGGAGTTATAACACAATAAATTTTTTATCTCAATTTAGGTAAGGATTCCATGAAACTGATAGTTCATTTTTCAAGAAAAAAAATTCTTATCAGATTTTGAGATTAGATACTTGGACGGTTAATTTAATAGCTGTCTATGTCGTTTCAAAAAAAAATTAATGTATTAACTTTCATTAGTTCCTTTGCAGGAAGAATGCAAAGAATCTGTTTACAACCATTTACCCGTTACGGGTCTAGGTAACGAAAAGAAAAAAAGGTAAGTTTTTTCATTTTTTAAATTTGGGGTTTTAAATGTTAATTGATTCTTAATATACCCCGAATATAAAAATAAAAACTCAATTGGTAATGAAAATTCTCATTTATTTTATTAAAGTACGAACATTAATATAAATTAAAGCCTTTGTATGAGGTATAATCTCAGTAAAAGAAATCTATCATTAAGACAATGATAAATAATATGAAACAGCAATTTTACGGAAATTGTTTTCTTCCTTGTATCAACTTCCAACTCCTCTCCGTTCAGTTTTAATTACATTCCTCTCATTAAAAAATAGGAATTAAAAATCGGTCAAGGGTAAAAGAGGGTAATTTTTTTGTCAAAAGTTTTAACTGCAAACAAAAAACCCTCCCATTTTTAGTGGGAGGGCTCTTTGGCATTTGGATTAAGATTGGTATTCCTATTCCTTGATCAACAATTCCGTGGCCTGTCCTTGCCTGCCCTTAACCAAGACCATATAAGTGGCACTTGACAGTCTGGAAACATCGATCACAGTTCCAGTAGTGAGGCCGTTGAGCTCTACTTTTTGGACCAACCTTCCGGTCAGGTCAAAAATAGAAACACTCTCAAGCTCAGCACTATTGGGATTGCCCAGGTTCAACTGTCCCTTCATGGGGTTCGGGTACAAAGAAATTGCAAACATGGTGGCACTTTCATCTATCCTATCCCCATTGAACGGGATTGAACAATCCTTTCCGCCGTCAGTAATGATCCAATTGTTTGGACTTGAGGTCAGGGTGATCCTGCCCGGCTCACCCGCACAGTACTTACTGTTGCCACCGTCGAAGGTCACGCCTTGCTTAAGCGTAGGTAGTGAGCTCCATCCGTTAAGCAGCGAATCGTAATTGTCCCTTGACAGGGTAACGTTCTTGAACATTCTCCTCATATCGTTGACCTGGCCTACGTCCCAGCCACCTAGGTCCTGATCGAACCTGTTGGCGTGGAAGAACATATAGCTCATATCCGTCACGCTACCAACGTTCCAGGAGCCAATGTCTTGGTTGAACCTCATTGCCGTTCTGAACATTCTTTCCATATTGGAAACATTGGCAACATTCCAGGCCCCAAGATCCTGATTGAAGAGGGTGGCCCCATTGAACATCTGTGCCATATTGGTCACACTGCCCACGTCCCAGCCCCCGATAGGGTAGTTGAAAACTGAGGCACCGCCAAACATACCGGCCATGTTGGTAACATTGCCAACATCCCAGTTGCCAAAATTGGCATCTCCGTTAAAGGATCTGGCATATGCGAACATTCCGTACATATCGGTAACCATTGATAGATCTGGCATATCGGTAGCATTACTTACCATATTCTCCGCTCCGGCAAATGCACCGTTCATGGAAGACCATACATTGGTCCCCCAATGCTCGATAGATCTCAACTTCATTCTGCTGGTAGCAGTGTTGTTGAAATATATGCGGGGGAAAGTACCACAGATGGAAACAGTATAGGTTCCAGCATTTGCGTATGTATGGGTAATATTGCCACCCACATTGCTATCGCTGCTGCCATCGCCCCATTCTACAGTATAGTTATAGGTTTCACCCAAATAGGTCGGAATGGTAATGGTCTCATTTGCAGAGGTAGTCCTCCAGGTGGTTACGAAAGCGTCGCCCTCATCACATTCTTCGGACGGTGGATCAATTGTGATCGTTTCCAGATCTGAATACTCACTGTAGTTACCCTCACCACAGATTGCCCTCACCATAATATCATATTCCACGTAGTACTGCAGATCGAGAACGGTATTCGGGTAGGTATTCACAATTATGTATCCCTCATCAGTGGCATTCCAATTGGAATAATAAACCTCCCATTGGGTCTCACTGCCGCCCGGGATCCAGGAAACAGGAAGATGCGCCATACCTCCACTGTAGGTGACCTGGCCAAAGGTTATATCCGTTGGCATTTCACATGTTTCAACTACTTCACAATTAACACTGATCGTAAAGCTTCCGGCAGAAGTACTCCAATCATAGGTTCGAATTACAACTGTTCCGGTAGCATCGGCAATGAAGGTAATAGTTTCGGCTACACCAGCACTGAATCCATTGTCCGCACAGTCAATTTCAGTTAATTGGCCACAAACACCGCTGTAAATTGCAAGTACTGCGTCATAATCGGCACCCTGTACAGTTACGGTATATTCATTGCCCTCAACTACGTCAAGTGTGTAGAAAACATCACCTGTTGTACGGAAAGTACAACCATCGGTCGTTCCACTATAAGTGGCACCTATTGTAGTCCCCGCAACGGAATCACCGCAAGAAAGTGCAATTGCATTTTCGCAATCATCATTGGCGGGAGGACATACTGAAGGAGAATCCAAGGTTGCATAAGCTACACAATCTCCGTCCTGAGCACCAAGGGCACTTGCATTGACTGTTGTTCCCTGATCGAAAGGACCAAAGATCACAGAGCCATCTGCATTTACCTCTACTGCATCATAGTCATTGGCAGCAACATAATAGGAAGTGTTTCCTGACCCACCTGATAGGGTTGCCAGTACGTAGTACTCGCCACCAACCTCAAGACAGTCAATTGACCCACCGTTGGCATCTTGCGCCGTAAGCATAAGTTCTGGAGCAACGCATTCCGGAACTACGTCACAATCAATACTGATTGTGATATCGCCAGTTCCATTGGTATAACTACTCCAGTGGGCCACATATACGTAGTACATCTGATCCGCTACAGAATTTTCAATCGTGTATGATTCAGCACCAATATAGGAGTCTTCACACGCAATAAATGTAAGATCCTCACATGAACCTGTCTGAATCGACATTTTATGATCGAAACTGGCCGTGGAGTTAATGGTGATATCTGCACCAGTACCCACAAAGGAGAACCAAATACCATTATCACCTTGGCTAGTACATCCAACAGGAGCAGTAGCTGTTGAGCCAACAGAGGAATAGGTCACCGGATCGGCGTTGCATTCCAAAACAATTGCATCAGCACAATTCTCGTTAACAGGAGGACATATCGTAGGAGAATCCAAGGTCGCATAAACTGTACAATCCTGATCCTGAGCACCAATTGCGCTAGCGTTAACGTTGGTTCCTGCATCGAAAGGACCAAAAACAACGGAGCCATCTGCATTTACCTCTACTGCATTATAGTCATTGGCAGCAACATAGTAAGAGGTGTTTCCAGATCCGCCTGATAGGGTTGCCAATACATAGTATTCCCCACCAACCTCAAGACAGTCAATAGAACCTCCATTGGCATCTTGCGCTGCAAGGGTCAATTCTGGAGCTTCACATTCCGGAGCGGCAATACATTCCAATCCAAGAGTAAACTCTCCGGTCCCAGAATATCTAAAAATCCTTACAGTGTAAGTTCCTGCGGCTGGGGCAATAAGCTCCATTTCTTCAGGGTTACCGGAATCTGAACATCCCAGACTGGTAAGTTGTCCACAAACTCCCGAATACACAAACAGGATTCCATCAAAGGATTTGCCGGGAGCTGCATCTAGAGAAACTGTGTAATCACTCGTACCATCTGCTTCAAAAGAATAAAATAGATCCAGTGCTGAAGATGATGTATAGTTACCACAAGTAGCGGACAATCCAGATGCAGATGCACCTAAAGTCGATCCGGTAATTGTTTCACCACACACTAAAGCTATAGCGCCGTCACAATCATCATTTGATGGAGGACATAATGAAGGAGAATTCAAGGTTGCATAAGCTACACAATCTCCGTCCTGAACCCCAATGGCACTGGCATTGGCAGTTGTTCCAACAGCGATAGGTCCGAAAACGGCAGAACCATCGGCAGGTACTTCAACAAAGTCGAAATCATTTACCGCAACATTATACGACGCATTTCCTTCACCCCCTGAAAGCGAGGCAAGAACGTAATATTCACCTCCAGTTTCAAGACATTCTATTGCACCGCCATTGGCATCCTGTGCGGTAAGGGTCAATTCTGGAGCAACGCATTCTGGTACCACGGCACAATCCAAACTAATAGTTATATCACCAGTTGTTGTACCCGAAGAACTGTAATGAGCTATATAGACATAATACATCTGACCGGCAACGGTTGTTGCTACTGTATATGATTCAGCACCAGTAGAACTGTCCTTACAAACAATATTCACTAATTCCTCACAGGATCCAGTGTTAATAGACATCTCATGATCAAAGGTGGCAGAGGAGTTGACAGTAATATCGGCTCCCGTACCTTCAAATGAAAACCAAATTCCTCTACTGCCCATTGTACATGCAGTAGTGTTTGTGGCAGTTGAACCAACAGAGGAATACGTCACCGGATCGGCGTTGCACTCCAACACAATTGCATCATCACAATTATCATTAGATGGAGGACATAAAGCTGGAGAATCAACAGATGCAGAAACACTGCAATCCCCATCTTGAGCTCCTACTGCGGTTACACTTACATTTGTACCAACCGTAAATGGTCCAAGAACAACAGAATCATCAGCATCTACTACAACTGGATCTCCGCTATTTGCAGTTACGTTATATGAACTGTTGCCAGATCCACCAGATAAGGTGGCATATACATAGAATTCACCACCTGTCTCGAGACATCCTTGAATTGGCTCTCCAACATCATCTGATGCATAAGCGCTCATTTCTGGGGCGGTACATTCTGGAATAACAACGTTTACTGTATAATCTTCAACCTGACCGTAGCTATATGAACCGCAAGGATTCGTTCGTGGAGAAGAGAAGTTTTTAACAACTCTCATTCGAGTAATTCCAGTCATAGCATCATTGGGTACCTCAATATTTCCAATAGCACTTTTGCCGTCAATTCCGGTAGAACCATTAATTGATTGTGCAATAACATAAATCTCTCCCTCGTCATCCAAAATTCCGTTTTGGTTCCAATCGAAAAACACGGTGAAACGGTTTGTATAACTTCCATCTGTATTACCTTTTAAGGTGATTTCATAAACACCTCCTGACGCTAAATTTGTGGACTGATCGGTAAAATCTTCATACCCATACGTCGATGCAGGATCGGTAGTGTTATCGATATCGCCGAAACCTACATAAGTGATAGGCTCAACACTCGTAGCATACGATTCGCAATAGCACTCAGAGGCAGGCTTCATCGTCACTTGGATTATATCTGACTCATCAATATCTTGACTATAGCTACAGCTAACAACATATCGGAAATCTGTAGATTCCGAGATGCCAGCAGATACCGCATAGGAAGGTGAGCTGGCACCATCAATGTCCATCCAGTCATTATCACCGGCAGGTGAAGATTGCCAAATTCTTACCAATCCATCGGCTGGTTCAGAAGCGCCTGTAACACTTAGGTTAAATCCTACTCCTCCACAAACCTGAAGAGAAGCATTGTCTGGCGTACCAGCAACTGCTTCTGTACAACCTTCAAGTGCAGATACGTTCAAGCTAAAATCCACTGCCGATCCATAGGATATATTTCCGCATGGAGAAGGATTTGCCGTTGAACCGTATTGTGCACGAACGCGCATACGGTAGGTTCCTTGAGGAGTTCCTTCAGGAACTGTAAATAAAAGAGTTTTATTTGCTGATGCGTTGGCCAGACGGACCACTCTTTCGCTTGCATCAAATTCCAAATCGTTATTCCAATCGACCCAAATGTTCACACCATTTCCTCCTCCAACATAAGTAGTGTTGATATTGAAAGACTGTGCTGCACTAGCATCCAAAACAACTGAAGTCATATCGGCATACCCGCCAGCAGGCATGGAAGAAGTCGTGTAAGAAATATCAGAATTGGCACCATCCGAACTTATTGAGCTTAAGTAATCACTCGAATAAGTAGAGGAAGGTATACATAAAGACGGTACAATTGTATATGTCGCGGTGGTAGAATAGGAAGACGACTGCGAATTTAAGCAAGTTACTTTCAATCTTACCTCCGCTATGCTTCCAACAGGCCCTGTAATGTATGCTATTGCATCCGCATAGGTGGAGGTGGCAGTACCAAAATCTGCCCAATCACCTTCACCAACAAATCTATATTCCCATTGATACGACATACCAAGAAATCCAGAAGTATATCCCGTTGCAGAGAGCGTAACATTAACACCCGTACCTCCTGTGGATGGAGAAGTACTGGCAATACCTGCCTCAGGAGTACCAGTGCAATTAGGTAGTGGTGCAGAAAAATCCAGTTGAATGTTTGAACGATTTGCATTAAGAGTAGGAGTGGTCACAGTGCCAGGAGGGCTGGTGTCTCTCCTCCAGAACATGTGTCGATTGGTCTGACCCGAAGTAAAGGTCACTTTAGTTCCATCCAAGTTTTCAACACCGCTGCCACCGGCATTATTTTCTACAATAACGATCAGATTGTCAATTCCATTATAGGCAAAAGGGGTAGCTAGGTTAATAGTCACTATTCCCGGAGTGGATCTAGCGCTTATCGATCCGTCGTAAACCACCACGGGGTTGGTTGCTGTAATAAAATCATCATATTTGGCAGATGTAAATTCTTGATAAGCCGTGGTAGCTAAAAGTATTCTCACAGGATGCGTGGATCCTATTGAGTTTACAGTCCAAGACAACGCTGAAATCACTCCTGTAGTGGCGATTTCACTTGCTGAATATAGATCGGCAGTGCGTTCAAAGCCATAGTAGTTTGCCAATGGCTGCATCTGCGTAGCCGTTCCGGTCCCTATGGGAACCACCTGTGCCATCCCTTGCCACGTGAGTGTGGACAAAAAGAGAGATAATAGAAAAAATAAATTTTTTTTCATGATTGAGTAATTAAGGTTAGTAGTTAATTAATTTGGTAAATTTTAACACCGTTCAAAACTCCATTAAAAAGAATATTGGAGATTTTAATGGTTTAATAAAACAGTCCAAAAAAGAATAGAAGACACAAGATTTAAGCAAATTCCGATTCTAAAAGATTTTACCCTCTCTTAAAATGCTTTCGAAATTTAGCTATAGCGCGTAGCCGCAATTGGACAGGCTAATAAATAACTGCCAATAAAATTCTTTAAAAAGATTGTTTTATTCCATCTTTCCTCGAAGCGCAAGGAACTCGCCTAGAATTTTGTAGATACTATCACGGATAGATGTACGAAAGAGAGAAAAAAGTAAGTTTTTTCATTTTTTTAATTTGGAGTTTAGTTGTTAATTGATTTATAATTTAATTCGAATATATAAATAAAATTTAAACTGAGAGCCATTTTCTGTTAATAAATCAATTAATCCATTACAATTTTACAAATTCGATTCTACATTCCATCAGTGAATTACATTTTAGCCCAACTTGTCTAGCTTTAGCATCTATATTCAATAATGAATTATGATTATCCAAATCCAATACTTTTGATTGGATTTGAGATTGCTTTTCCTTTAGAATAAAGTTACTTTCTAACCTAATTCGACATTTGGAATAAGTATTTTACTTTTTAAGGATTTGCAAGTACTTATGATTAACCATAAAGATAATAGAGGTAAAAAAAATGTTCAAATTATATGTTTTATCTAAAAATAAAGCTCTCCAGTTTAAAACACAACTAGAGAGCTTTATGAATTGTATAAATTGTTATTTCTATTCTTTAATCATTAGTTCAGATATCATTCCATCTTCACCAGTCACTAATACCAAGTAAGTAGCGCTGGAAAGTCTTGACACATCAATGACAGTTCTAATTGTGATATTGTTAAGCTCTACCTTTTGGACCAATCTTCCTGTAAGATCGAAAATTGAAATACTCTCCAAAGAATATTGATCTGGATTTTCGAGAACAAGCTCATTTTTCATTGGATTCGGATGTAACGAAACTGCAAACAAAGAAGCGTTGTCCCCATCCCCCACTCTATCTCCATTAAATGGAATGGAACAATCTTTTCCGCCGTCATTAATGATCCAATTGTTTGGACTTGAGGTCAGGATAATCCTGCCCGGCTCACCCGCACAGTACTTACTGTTGCCACCGTCGAAGGCCACGCCTTGCTTAAGCGTAGGTAGTGAGCTCCATCCGTTAAGCAGCGAATCGTAATTGTCCCTTGACAGGGTAACGTTCTTGAACATTCCCCTCATATCGTTGACCTGGCCTACGTCCCAGCCACCTAGGTCCTGATCGAACCTGTTGGCGTGGAAGAACATATAGCTCATATCCGTCACACTACCAACGTTCCAGGAGCCAATGTCTTGGTTGAACCTCATTGCCGTTCTGAACATTCTTTCCATATTGACAACATTGCCAACATCCCAAGCCCCAAGATCCTGATTGAAGAGGGTGGCCCCATTGAACATCTGTGCCATATTGGTCACATTAGCCACGTTCCAATCACCTATATATTGGTTGAAAACGGAAGCTCCACCGAACATACCTCTCATACTGGTCACGCTCTCAACGTTCCAATCACCGATAGACTGGTTAAACTTTCTCGCATAGGCAAACATTCCCTCCATATCGATCACGTTGCTCACGTTCCAATCGCCAATTACGCCGTTAAACATACTGGCTGTGTTGAACATCCTATTCATAGAAATCACATTGCCCACATTCCATGAATTGAGGTTCTGGTTGAACTTTGTGGCACCGTTAAACATATTAGCCATATCTGTTACGTTGCCCACATTCCAGCTACCGATCGGGTAGTTAAAGACAGAAGCGCCGCCAAACATTCCGTACATATTGGTAACATTGCTTACATTCCAATTTCCGAAGTTGGCATCCCCGTTAAATTTACGTGCAAAAGCAAACATTCCATACATATCCGTGACCATGGAGAGGTCCGGCGTATCCGTTGCGTTGCTCACCAGGTTCTCGGCACCGGCGAAGGCACTGTTCATAGAAGTCCAAACATTGGTACCCCAATGCTCGATAGAGCGGATCTTCATTCTATCTCCGCTATTGTTGAAATAGATACGTGGGAAAATTCCGCAAATGGACACTGTATATGTACCCGGGCTATCGTAGGTATGGGTAATATTACCCCCTACATTACTGTCGCTGTGGCCATCTCCCCAGTCCACGGTATATTCATAATCCGCTCCAGGATAGGTTGGGATGGTTATGGAATTGTCTGAGATGGTCCAGGTCGTAACAAAAGCCTCCAGCTCATTACACGGAGTATCACTACAAACCTCAGGAGAATCAAGGTCACCACTCACACCACAACTAGGATTATCATTACCTGTTACAGTTACTGAAACTAGCGTACCAGCAACAAATGGCCCTAAAATCACTGAGTCTTCGCTATCAATATTTATTGGATCCCCAGAATTAGCGGTTATCATATAGGAATCATTTCCTGTTCCCCCTGTTAAAGTTGCCAATACATAGTAAGAGCTATCCGCTTCAATACATTCGGTAATTGGATTTCCATCCGCATCCTGTGCCTCTACGGTCAATTCAGGTGAAGTACACTCTGTTTCGCAAACCGCCGGTGAATCGATGTTGCCGATAACCCCACAAGAGTCATCCTCATTTCCCACCACTATTACAGAAACGTCTGTTCCGGCGACGAATGGACCCAATACAATGGATTCGTTAGTTCCAATGGATTCGGGATCTCCTCCATTAGCCGTAACCGTATAAGTACTATTGCCTGAACCACCAATTAAAGTAGCAAGAACAAAGTAATTTTCACCCGCTTCAACACATTCAGTGATCAGATTTCCATCTGCATCTTGTGCCACTAGTGTCAATTCAGGCGAAGTGCAATCTGTAGCGCAAACCACCGGAGAATCTATCTCACCCACAACTCCACAAGAGTCATCTTCATTTCCTACTACTGTTACAGAAACGTCTGTTCCCGCATCGAATGGACCCAATACAATGGACTCGTTAGCTTCAATGGATTCGGGACCTTCACCATTAGCAATGAGCGTATAAGTGCTATTGCCTGAACCACCAGTAAGGGTTGCAAGGACATAGTAGTTTCCACCTGCTTCAATACAATCGTCAATTGGATTACCCGCTACATCTTGGGTCGCAAGAGTTAATTCAGGCGAGGTACATGTTGGAATTGTATCCGGCTCACAATTACAATCTTCGTCTAAAATACCGGGATCACCATTTGCGTCGAGACAGGATGCTCCGGGTAATGCGGAGCCACCGTAAATTCCTTCACAATCAGGTACACATTCCTCCAAGGTTACTCCCGTTACAATCGTCAGGTTACAATTATCGTTTTCGGTAAAATATATATTGAAAATTACAGGCCCTGAATTAAATTCAACTCCAAAAGTTTGTGGACTTCCCGTAATTAGATGTTCTATTCCGTTTACGGAAATATTCCCATCCATAGGCGCATTTTCATATGCTACAACTACTGTTGTGGAATATATTCCAGTTTCTGGATTACAGGAAGACGGGACATTAAAACTTACTGCAGAAATTGAACAATCTGCAATTATACAATCCGGGTCCTCTTCAATTGTCCCCGTTGCAATGGCTCTCCTTCCGTTCGCATCAACAACAGTTACACTATAAGTGCCGGCGATTGCTTCCAAAATCTCTCCTACATAACCGTTATCCCAATAATATGAATAGGGTGCAGTACCATTCCCTGCAACTGCCGTCAAGGAACCAAGTGTATTTTGATCCCCACAAGAGAATGTTGAAGTTAGGGCTACCGTATAATTATTTAGTTGTGTATAGGCAAAGTTATCTGTATAATCAAATTCCAGTTCTGTGCTATTAATAATTTCTCCCACAATTCTTACCGGTATTTCTACCACCGTCCAAGGAATAGAAACAGCTTCACCATTATTAAGGTTCTGCCCGCCTCTAGGTCCAAATGGTAGGCCTCGTGGCGTTCCCCCTCCATCGACCGGAACACTTATAGGTCTCGTTCCAATGGGTATGGTATCGCCAGTGGCAGAAATGTAGGAAAACAATATTTCCGCATCAACATCGAGCTCTCCATCATTTCCGATGAGAGCATCAATATCGATAGTTTCTCCCACCTCGGGCGTATCATTGGATGCAACAAATTCGTTAAAGGAAAGGTTTGCCGCTGCTCCTACCACAAAAGATCTTGTTGCTTCATTGTTCGACCTATTAGCATCGTTCACATCATGACCTGAATCAATTATTGCCCTAGCAACATGAAGTCCTTCTATTTCTGATGAATACGGCATTGGAACGGCTATAGTATTGATCCTATCTTTTATCAAACCAGGTAGATTGGTAACTACTGCCAGAACATCATTATTAATCATCAAGGTTAAATCCATTCTGTCGTTAATATTGGAATACCCAATATTCTCATAAGAAATATCGAAGAATGTGTATTCTCCAGGTTCCGGATTTAACAGTGTTGGATTGATATATTGCGATAGTATACGCATATCTGGTTTGTTCTGAACGAGAACCTCTTTTATAAGAACATTATTTTCTTCATTGCATTCCGCATAATCATTATCAGGATCCGTGGTCATTCTGAAGGTGTAAATACCACTTTCATTGAATACAAATCTTGAAGGAAGAGCTGCGTAATACGGACAACCTTGACATCCGTCAACATTCTGTACCGTAGTATCACCAACCAACATCCAATTTGTGGCTCCTGGTTCTTTTACTTCAAAACGCACTTTTACTTCCGAGGCCTTATAAAGATGTTTCACCTTAACACCCACTGTTGGAATAGCAGATTCATTTTCGTGATACACTCTGTTCCAAAAATCATAGCCACATAAAGGAACAGGTTCAAACTCCCAGCACAATACCTTGGTTAACGAGTTATTATTTCTATCGGTATCGTCTATAGAATTGTTGGGATCAACCGTGGCTGTCAAGGTTGTTCCTCCCGAACTTACTGTGGGCGCAGAGGTAGAGAAGGTAACCCTTTCTCCTGGAAGAATATCTTGATTATAAACAAGAGGGTAAACTTCGCCATTGCTCAAGGTAAATTTAAATTCTATAGGTCCCGAGGCAGTGGCATTCCCTCTATTTCCTACTTCGGCAGAATAAGTTACCGTCCCGGGAAATTCTGGATCTACCGGATTTACTGCTAAATCACTACAATAAGACGACACATATAAATCTGGACGACACTCCAAGATATCGATATAATAACTACTGCTATTGTTATTTTCATTGAGCTCAACCACAATATCGGGAACATCACAATTTAAAACGAATTTGTATCTACCTAGGTTTTCATAGTTAATAGGGATAGACACTGAAGCCATTTGGCCCGGATCAATATTTGTGACCGATCTAACATAAGTGTGGATTAACGTATCATTAAAATACACATCAATAGTATTATCAAAATAATCCGTGGAAACATATCCTATGTTCCTAATGGAAAAACTTTGGGATGTGCCGGCAGTACATAAATATTGGGAAGGAATTCTTCCACTACCATATGGTGTAATATCTGGTAATGGTGGATTAACTTTAATTCTGGCCGTCCCTAGATTATTATTTTCTGAAGCCTCCTCCACAACCGAGCCGGCATCAGCTAGTGCGGTAATATAGTACGTTCCCTCGGCATTAAATTCAGCAGTAAATGGATGGCTAAAAGATTCTCCAGGAGCAAGGGGAGGAACGGGCATATTGCCAATAATAGGTAGTCCTCCTGTTTGGTCCATTTCCAAAAGAGTTTCTACTTCTACTGGAGCGCAACCGTTATTTCTTACGGTTATTGTGCCTGAAACTGATTGTCCCGGAATTATGCTACTATAATCAGGACTAATTCTAGCAATCAAATCGGGTAGACATGGTCCTTCAATAAGCTCCCAGGTTATAGATGTTTCACCGGTTAAAGTAAAGTCTGTAACTTCCAAAGGAGCGGTGTAAACTCCGGGCTGATTGCCACGTCGTGTTCTAAAAGAGAAATATCCACGTGAGTTGGTATGTGCCTGATGTGTAAGCCCGGTAATCGGGTTTACATAAGTAACCGTGGCCCCGGCAACCGTTGAATCCTGCAGTTGGATGGCTGTATCCGTATAATAGGCATATCCGGAAACGGTAACACTTGTTTCGGAAGATGGCAGATAAGTTACGGCAGGGCTGGCGGAAGCCTGTACATTAATTGCTCCCGGAAGATTAAAATCCCCATTGGTAAAGGGTCTAATCGCCCGGTTGTTCAATTCATTACTTTCGATAATTACATTTGTATAGTCCACAAAAACCTCCATTGGGTTCCACGATGGGATTGAAGGCGTAATTATATCCCAAGTGACGGTTATGCTTTGGCGAGCATCCAGGAAATCCACGGTTATATCAGGATAAACGGCGGTGAAATCAAATTGGTTCTCAAGATGTACTATGAAATTCTCTGCAGGAAAATCTGATTTATTATGGATGGTAGCGTTTATCTGCAAAGGCGATGAGACATCTGGATTAGGATTGTCGAATGTAATATCATTGGCAAAAATCTCTAGATCTGGCCCTACCAAAACCTGTGGAACATTATAGGCTTCTGTTTCTGTAGTACAACCATTTGCCTGCACCTGGACAACTGCCTGCCAATTTGTGCCAGAGGGCAATTGACTGATAGAGCCTATATAAACTTTTCCATCGGTTGTATCCAAATCATTAACATCGGCCGGAGATAATACTACGGCTCGGTCATTAATATCGGTATATCTGCCATTTCCTTCGTAATCCAGGAGGACTCTCGGGAATCCGTATGGGGGCAACTCTCCCGCTGTATTGGTATAAACAACTGCAAATTCATAGGTTGTTTCAGGAGTTCCGTGTGTAGGGGTTACAATACTGTTGGTAAACTCCCCAGTCCCCAAGAAGGTTAGCGTTGGATTCCCATTGCAATTGGTAGTGAAGGTGATGGGAGCTGACCAGGCACTCGAACCATTCACCTCACAAATTGCTCGCACATAAGCACTATAATTGCTATCTGGAGATAGCCCGGTTATAGTAGTATTGGATAAACCATTGACAATCTGGGACAGGGTTCCCGCCTCATCAGGATCAAACCCTGTAGGTCCATAGGCAACTTCCCATTGGGTGGCAGATCCCCCTTCTGTCCATGAGATTTCTGCACTAACATCCGTAACTTCATTTAATTGGAAATCTGAAGGGGTTAAACATCCATCGATTTGTTTCACTGAAATATCATCCATATCGATCCAGGACGAGTTGGAATTGTTTTTCCCATGAATTCCCAAATAATAAATACCTGAAACTGACGGGGTGAAATTTCCACTAAATTTTGTCTGAGTACTAGAAAGGACTCCTACATTAGTAAATACCTCGTTTGTCATATCTACTGCATTTGGAGAAGAACCAAAGGCTGCACTTAAGGATATCCCGGATTGCGTAAAAGTCTGCTTCGCATATAGCTCAACTTCGTAAGTGATACCAGCGGTTAGATTAAAGGGTCGGTACATCCACGTTTCGTTGTTGTATTTTAATGCAGTGTACCACAATCCAGTATGGGTATGGTAAGCTTCTTTTCTAGCGATCCACCATTCATTTCCGGAAATTGATTGTTGTGACCAGCAGGCCAAGGTTTGGTTATGAACCTGGCCATTTTCAAATCCATCGAAGAAAGGCAAGTCGGCAATTCCGCAATCAGTGTTATCATCATCCATAACTTCAATTCCGAAAGTACCTGTTAGCGAATTATAGCCTTCCACCTGTACATAATAAATATTCCCAGCAATAAGTCCCGTTAAATTAGCAATAGAATTATTCGGAACGATTATTCCGCCCTGGCCATCGCACCCCACTTCTACCAGGGTAGAAAGATCATTACAATCGGTAGGTGCCTTGTAAATGGCAATATGGGTATCTGTCAAGGTACCCCCTGCAATATCGGTGCTGACAATGGCATTTCCGCTAGCAGGAGCTACAAATGAGAACCAAACAGTTTTAGTTCCTGTTCCATTCCAGCAGGAGCCGGTAGGTTCATTATTCTGAAATGTTGCCCCAATGTTTGAATAGGCGTCACCGGCAGAAGAGGCACCCACTGTCAATGCAATTGCATTGCAAAGATCATCGTTAATAGGAGCACCAGGCCCTGTTACGGTGACGATGGCAGTTGCAGAGCTGGAGTTATTGCTTCCATCCGTAACTGTTAAGGTTACCGTGTTATCGCCAATATGGCTACTATTAAAAGTAGTGATATCTGTATTGAAACTTAAAGGTCCACAAGCATCCGTAGACCCATCATTTACGGCGTCTTCTGCGATTGTTGCCGTTCCATTGGAATCAAGTTGTACAGTTATATTTTTGGTTATTACAGCCGGAGCAGTTTGATCTACCACCGTAACAATGCTTACGCAAGATGTGGAATTATTGTTCTCGTCGGTTAGGGTTAGGGTTACATTATTGGCCCCTAAGTTGGTACAATCAAAACTACTGATGTCTAGAGTTGCGGACAATGTTCCACAATCTCCACCTGGAAGGGTAGCAATATCTTCGGGGACGATAGAAGCATTTCCATTTTCATCCAGAAACACCTGGATATTGTTACAGCTCACATTTGGCAGGGTTACATTTCCTATAACCCCTTCCAAGGGAGTTGCATTAAATATCGGATCTTCTTTTGTTCCATTATATTCAAATATATTGACGTAGTAGTCTGAAGAGGGTTGCAATAAATTTATGGGGCTCGTATTTCCAGAGCCATTGTAGATTACATATCCGTTTCCTATTGCATCCCCCATTCCGTAATCGAAATCGGCAGTATAATGATTTGTATTTTGGGGAATTGCGCTCAGGGGGGCCTCACTCACAACAACCAAACGTCCTTTACCGTTTCCTGAAGTCCAGTTTAAGACCACATTGCCATCACAGGATCTGGTATAGTTTAATTCCCTTGCGACTACCGTCGGTGTGCCTGGGGTGCTTCTCGAGGCATTTAAACCAGGAGTGACGTATAATTCATTATTTTCATTTATGGAATATTCAAAGTAGGCAAAATGGTATTGGGTATTCGCATTTAAATTGGAGAGCTGAAATTCCTCTGCTGTTCCATTGTACACCACAAAATTTCCGGAACCAAGGTTTTGTCCCTGCCCAAACTCCCCATTTGCAGTATAGGTTGTTCCATCGGTTGGAGTTACGTTAACCGCTGCCCCTTCCCGCGCTATAACCAGACGTGCCGAGCCATTACCTCTATTGAACCTTAAGAGCATGGAAGAAGCACCGATATTGTCAAAAGTTGCGTTTGAAACTTGTGTTGTTGGAGTATCCCCAAATGTTTCTGCCTCAAAGGTATATCCCGGTCTTAAGTATAACTTTCCGTAATTTCCATTATATTCAAATAAAGCAAAGTGATAATTTGTTCCAGGAAGGAGATTGGTAACATTAACTGAAATCCCGGTACCGTCATAGAGTACATAATTTCCATTTCCAAGTTCATAAGAAGAATGGCCATACCCCGCGGAATTCGCATTATAGCTCACGAGATCCTGGGGTTCTGCATTAACTGGATCATAGGCTCTTGCGACAAGAATTCTCCTGGCTCCATTTCCATTCGTCCAGTTGACATTAAAGGAAGAGGTTGTCTTACTATTTATAAAAATATTATTGGTTTGAACTGTAGGATTGGAAAGCGTTGACTGGCTGGTTGTAAATACAGGGTCCCCATTGCCGTCAACAGTGGTTAGATAATAGGTTTCCGTTCCACTGCCGTTATACTCAAATACCTTAAAATGATAGGTGGTGCGTGGCTGTAAGTTCAAAAGAGTCTCGTATATGGATCCGCTTCCATTATAAACCACGAACTCGCCAGGGGCTATTTCAGCTCCATTTCCAAAGGTACGGCTGGCCGTATATTCAACCCCATCCACCGGAACCGCTGTAACTGCGCTTCCTGCTTTGGCTATGATCATTCTTTTTTCGCCATTTCCAGATTGGTTTGCGGTATAGTAATCCATATCAAAGATAAAACGATTGCCATCAAGGGAACGAAAGTTCATACCGGTGGCATTTTCTGTGGGACTTGTATAGCCATTGGTGGCTTGACTGGCCGTAGCCCCCGGGGCAGGATTGGTTGGGGAAGAGGCCGTTTGATACAGTCGCCCGTAATTCCCTGTGTACTCAAAAAGAGCAAAATGATAGGTAGTACCGGGGTCAAGGTTGGTAATATTCACGCTGGAGCCGGTCCCTGAATAGAGCACATAATTACCAGTACCTATTTCATAGTAGGAATTGCCATAACCTGCGTAATTTGAATTATAGGTCACAAGATCCTGTGGCTCTATGTCCACTGGACTATTGGCTCGTGCAATAAGTATACGGCTCGAACCATCGCCATTGGTCCATGAGGCTTTCATCTTGGTAAATTCAACATTACTAAAGACAAGGTTACTGGCCTGTACCGTAGGATTTGATAGCGTTGACTGGCTGGTTGTAAAAACAGGGTCTCCGTTGCCGTCAACAGTGGTTAGATAATAGGTTTCCGTTCCACTGCCGTTATACTCAAACACCTTAAAATGATAGGTGGTGCGTGGCTGTAAGTTCAAAAGAGTCTCGTATATGGATCCGCTTCCATTATAAACCACGAATTCGCCAGGGGCTATTTCAGCTCCATTTCCAAAGGTACGGCTGGCCGTATATTCAACCCCATCCACCGGAACCGCTGTAACTGCGCTTCCTGCTTTGGCTATGATCATTCTTTTTTCGCCATTTCCAGATTGGTTTGCGGTATAGTAATCCATATCAAAGATAAAACGATTGCCATCAAGGGAACGAAAGTTCATACCGGTGGCATTTTCTGTGGGACTTGTATAGCCATTGGTGGCTTGACTGGCCGTAGCCCCCGGGGCAGGATTGGTTGGGGAAGAGGCCGTTTGATAAAGTCGCCCGTAATTCCCTGTGTACTCAAAAAGAGCAAAATGATAGGTAGTACCGGGGTCAAGGTTGGTAATATTCACGCTGGAGCCGGTCCCTGAATAGAGCACATAATTACCAGTACCTATTTCATAGTAAGAATTGCCATAACCTGCGTAATTTGAATTATAGGTCACAAGATCCTGTGGCTCTATGTCCACTGGACTATTGGCTCGTGCAATAAGTATACGGCTCGAACCATCGCCATTGGTCCATGAGGCTTTCATCTTGGTAAATTCAACATTACTAAAGATAAGGTTACTGGCCTGTACCGTAGGATTTGATAGCGTTGACTGGCTTGTTGTAAATACAGGGTTTCCGTTGCCGTCAACAGTGGTTAGATAATAGGTTTCCGTTCCACTGCCGTTATACTCAAACACCTTAAAATGATAGGTGGTGCGTGGCTGTAAGTTCAAAAGAGTCTCGTATATGGATCCGCTTCCATTATAAACCACGAATTCGCCAGGGGCTATTTCAGCTCCATTTCCAAAGGTACGGCTGGCCGTATATTCAACCCCATCCACTGGAACCGCTGTAACTGCGCTTCCTGCTTTGGCTATGATCATTCTTTTTTCGCCATTTCCAGATTGGTTTGCGGTATAGTAATCCATATCAAAGATAAAACGATTGCCATCAAAGGAACGAAAGTTCATACCGGTGGCATTTTCTGTGGGATAGGCATTCGTAGCCTGGCTTGCGATAGCTCCAGGAGCAGGATTGGTTATGCTCGTAGACTTTAGATATACCTTTCCGCTACTTCCATTGTACTCATAAAGCGCAAAGTGATAAGTCATATTAGGTGAAAGGTTGGTAATATTTACATTGTTTGCACTCCCAGAATAGAGCACATAATTACCAGTACCTATTTCATAGTAAGAATTGCCATAACCTGCGTAATTTGAATTATAGGTCACAAGATCCTGTGGCTCTACGTCCACTGGACTATTGGCTCGTGCAATAAGAATACGACCAGCTCCATTTCCATTGACCCATGAAACCTTCATTTTACTTCCAAAGATTTCGCTAAAAGTAATGTCATTAGCTTGAACTGAAGGATTAGTGACCGTAGCTTGACTACCTTCCAAAAAACTTGAGGTCAAATATTCTGTTGAAAAGTCGGTCCCATTATATTCAAAAATCTTGAAATGATAGGTGGTCGAGGGCATTAATCCTGTTATTGTAGCATAATTTGAAGAGCCTTTATAAACAACATATTCTCCCGGCAATATTTGATTCCCTTCTCCAAAAGCTCCAGCAAGATAATCTGTTCCATTCACTGGGGTTGCCATTACTGGCGAACCCGCTTTCATTACTATTATTCTTTTATCACCATTCCCCCTGGTAAAATTTATACGGTAACGATTCCCATCAACATTGGTTGTGGATAAATTACTCGATGGAACTGTGGGTGCCTGGGCAAAGGTCTGCACCGGCAGTAGAATGAAAGAGCATAGTAGAAAAAAGTAAAGATTTTTCATAATTCATTATTTTGGTTAGATTGGAGTTTTTGACTGGCTAGGGTAATTTTTATATAGTTGACAATCTTGAAATTTTTTCATACAAACTTTAGCTCGCCAACAAGGTTGAGGGTTCTTGAATTCGGAACTGCCAAACCTAAAAATCAAAGGTTGTTACGCATCAAATATTTTATGTCTTTAATCCTTCTTATCCACAGCGAATGCAAAAGACAATTAACTCTATACTCGGGATTGGGGAAGAAATTTATGGTACCAGAGAAAATTTAACATAATTTAATAATTGCGAAAGTAAAAAAGGAAGGACAACCTTACAATCTAAACTTAGTATTCGGTAGGTTTGACTTAGTAATCGGTTAAAAACCCAGCATATCCCAATTTCTAAACACTGACTTTAGAAAAACAATCCACTTTAAGACATGTCGGTATTAAACCCAAACTTATTATGCATGCATAGCAAATAAAATTTAAAATATGCTTAACTTCGCACGCGACGGTTTTTTCCTTTTTAAATGAAAAGAGGATGTCGAATTTTACAATTAAATCAAGTTTAATCCCAAATAAGTCTCGAATGTTATCGAGCGAAGTCTAAATATGAAGATATTAGTCTGTATAAGTCATGTTCCAGATACGACATCAAAAATCAATTTCACCGATGGCGATACCAAGTTTGACACAAGCGGAGTTCAGTTTGTAATCAATCCCAATGATGAATTTGGTTTAACACGCGCAATGTGGTTTAAAGAAAAACAGGGCGCGACCGTTCACGTAATAAATGTAGGAGGTGCTGAAACCGAACCTACGTTGAGAAAAGCTTTGGCCATTGGCGCAGATGAAGCTATAAGAATTAATACTCCGGCTGTCGATGGATTTTCAGTTGCAAAACAACTTGCACATGTTGTAAAGGAAGGGGGATACGATCTTGTAATCGCTGGCCGTGAATCTATTGATTACAATGGAGGAATGGTTCCTGGAATGCTAGCCAAGTTGACCGGCAATAATTTTGTCAACACCTGCATCGGTCTTGAAATCGATGGTGAAAAAGCCACGGCAATCAGAGAGATTGACGGTGGAAAAGAAACCTTGAAAACCTCCTTACCTCTGGTTATTGGAGGTCAAAAAGGAATTGTTGAGGAGAGTGATCTGCGCATACCAAATATGCGCGGAATTATGCAAGCCCGCACAAAACCTTTGACGGTAAAAGAACCGATAGAATCGAATCCTGAAACCGCAACAGTAGGATTTGAAAAACCGGCCCCAAAAGGTCAAGTAAAATTAGTGGATAGCGTAGATGAATTAATCAACCTTTTGCATAACGAAGCAAAAGTTATTTAAATTAAAAAAACTGAATTCTGAATTCAGAAGGAATT
Organism: Aequorivita sp. H23M31; assembly: GCF_004022485.1. GTDB lineage: Bacteria > Bacteroidota > Bacteroidia > Flavobacteriales > Flavobacteriaceae > Aequorivita > Aequorivita ciconiae. The sequence goes on along the minus strand of NZ_CP034951.1, from coordinate 3,494,600 downwards.
CAAAATTCATAACTCATAACTCATAACTCAAAAACTATGTCAGTTTTAGTATATACCGAATCAGAAGAAAGAAAAATAAAAAAGATTGCTCTAGAAGCAGTTTCATACGCAAAAGCTATTGCCGACCAAATGGGAACTACCGTTACAGCAGTATGCATCAATGCCGATAACACTTCGGAACTAGGAAAATATGGTGCATCAAAAGTTTTAGAGGTTTCCAACGACAAGTTGGCAAAATTCAATGGTGAAGCTTATGCCGATTTAATTGCGCAGGCAGCCAAAAAGGAAGGTGCAAAAATAGTAGTGATGACCTCCAGTGCGAACAGCAAATTCCTCGCCCCTACCCTAGCTGTAGATTTAAATGCCGGATTTGTTCCTAATGTAGTTGGACTTCCAGAAAGCACATCGCCACTAAAAGTTAAACACAGTGTATTTACCAATAAGGCTTTTGCCTATACCGAATTCAAAACCGACATTAGTATAATTGGCTTGGGTAAAAACTCATTTGGAGTAAAGGAAAACGAAACTTCTATAACAAGTGAAGCCTTTTCACCTAATCTAGATTCGCACGATTTTGACATGGAAATTGTTTCTGTAGATAAAGCCACGGACCAGGTAACTATTGCAGATGCGGAAATTGTGGTTTCTGGCGGTCGCGGTTTAAAGGGACCCGAAAATTGGGGAATTATCGAAGATTTGGCAAAGACACTGGGCGCAGCTACAGCATGCTCTAAACCTGTGAGCGATATGGGATGGCGTCCCCATTCTGAGCACGTGGGCCAAACAGGAAAACCTGTAGCGGCAAATTTGTACATAGCTATTGGTATTTCAGGTGCCATCCAACATCTTGCAGGCATTAACGCCTCTAAGGTAAAAGTAGTTATAAATAACGACCCTGAAGCTCCATTCTTTAAGGCAGCAGATTATGGTATGGTAGGAGATGCTTTTGAAATAGTTCCAAAACTCACCGAAAAACTTAAAGAATTTAAAGCCCAAAATAATTGATGCTCTTATAATTGATCCATTTATTTTTTGTTTTTCAATAGAATAAACAGATACAATAACCCAGACCGCGATCCGATTATTTATTTTTTGAAAAAAAGACAAATAGCTGGGAAGCCCATAATTTTTTATTAATTTGTGCCCCGTAAAGAGGCTGTTTAAATAAGGAAACACCCTAGTTTAAACAGCCTTTTTCTTATAGTTTTATATTCATTACATTTATAATTCAGTTTCTATAGAAGACTGAATCATGATTACCGACGACTGATTTCTGAACATTGATTGCCGAAAAAAATGAGTTTAGTTAAGCTTACCATAAAAGGAATATCATATAGCCAAACACAGAATGGTGCTTATGCACTAATTCTAAATGAAGTGGACGGTGAAAGAAAATTACCCATAGTCATTGGAGCCTTTGAAGCTCAATCTATTGCTATTGCGCTTGAGAAAGATATTACTCCTCCCCGTCCCCTAACCCACGATCTATTTAAAAACTTCGCGGAACGTTTTGGCATCGTGGTAAAGCAAGTTATTATCCACAAACTCGTTGATGGAGTTTTCTATTCCAGCATTATTTGCGAGAGAGATAAAATTGAGGAAATTATTGATGCTAGAACAAGTGATGCGATCGCATTGGCGCTTCGATTCAAAGCACCTATTTTCACTTATAAAAATATATTGGACAAGGCAGGAATCTATCTAAAAACGGCTCCTTCACAAAAAGACTTAACCAAGGAGGATGAATCCGTTTTAGAGGATTTGATAATGGGGGAGTCCGTGGTCTCTTCCAAAGATGACTACAGTCGATTAAGTGTAAAGGAACTGAACACCATGCTAGATGAGGCTGTTAAAAATGAAAATTACGAGTTGGCAGCTCGGGTACGGGATGAAATTTCCAAGAGACAATAAGAAGGAGTTGACGTGGACTTAATAAAAAAATTGTGATTGCTGGGTTTCGGCCTCCAATCGGGATTAAGGTGGAAAGACCAGGTATTTTAACAATGGGTATTAGATAATTATTTATGCACAGAATTTTACTTTTAGCCTTTACTCTTTTCATCTTTGGAAATATGTCCGCGCAAAGCATCGAAAAGAGTTGGATAATCTCGGAAGCATCAGATTCCATTAAATTATCTTCCAGTCATTTAGATCCAAAAGAAAATTTTCTAAAGCTCGGAAACGGCACATTTGAGATCAAATCGAGTGCAATAGACAGCCTTCAATCTAAAGGTGATTATATCTTTCAAAATAATCTCCTTGTATTATTTCTCGACAATCCTGAGGGTTTCATAAAACGCTATCGTGTTTCTAATATAACTGATAGCACAATGACTCTATCCGAAGGAAAAATCCATTACAGCCTAAAAACTCCTGACACTAACATACAAAACGCTCCTCTAGCGGTTACAGAATCTCCTCAAATAACAGAGAGTCGAGGTTTTTCTATCAACAGTCTATGGCGGGGGATTCTTGGAATGGTCTCTTTAATCTTTATCGCCTTTCTTTTTAGTTCAAACCGAAAAGCAATAGCATGGAAAACGGTGGGAATTGGTTTACTTTTCCAATTATTAATCGCAATTGGCGTACTTCAGGTCGAATTTATAAAGGATGGTTTTGAAACCGTAGGACAACTTTTCGTCAACGTTCTCGAATATACCCGTGCGGGAAGTGAATTCCTATTCGGAGGTATGTTGGACGTCAATTCATTTGGATTTATTTTCGCCTTTCAGGTATTGCCTACGATAATCTTTTTCTCGGCACTGACCTCAGTCCTTTTTTACTTTGGAATCATACAGATAGTAGTTCGCGGAATGGGTTGGCTACTCACAAAACTCTTGAATATCTCCGGAGCTGAAAGTTTGAGCGTCGCAGGAAATATTTTTCTTGGACAAACGGAAGCTCCACTCCTTATCAAAGCCTATTTGGAAAAGATGAACAAAAGCGAAATCCTTCTGGTTATGATTGGCGGTATGGCTACGGTGGCAGGTGCTGTTCTGGCCGCCTATATCGGATTCTTGGGGGGTGATGATCCCGTTCTTCGTCTAACTTTTGCCAAACATCTTCTAGCTGCTTCTGTAATGGCAGCACCCGGCGCAATCGTAATTTCGAAAATACTTTATCCACAAACGGAACCCATTAATACCGATGTGAAAGTTTCCGCAGACAAAATAGGCTCCAACTTTCTTGATGCCATTGCAAATGGAACCACTGAAGGTTTAAGACTAGCAGTAAATGTGGGCGCAATGCTTCTAGTTTTTGTGGCATTTATTGCCATGATCAATGGAATATTGGGCTGGTTTGGTGGCATTACCTCTCTCAATAGCTGGGTAGCCTCAAATTCCGCTTATGATAGTCTCTCGCTGGAAGCCATTCTCGGAACTATTTTCGCACCGCTTATGTGGTTGATAGGGGTAGCAAAGGAAGATATGATGATGATGGGGCAGCTTTTGGGAATAAAACTTGTGGCCAGTGAATTCGTAGGCTATATCCAATTGGCGGAATTAAAAGATGTTTCCAGCGGTCTGCATCTACACTATGAAAAAAGCATTATAATGGCTACTTATATGCTTTGCGGGTTTGCCAATTTTGCCTCCATCGGCATTCAGATCGGGGGAATTGGTTCTCTTGCTCCCGGCCAACGAAAAACACTTTCACGATTTGGGATGAAAGCGTTAATTGGAGGATCCATAGCTTCTCTCATCTCAGCTACAATTGCCGGTATGATAATCGGCTAAAAACCATTTCGTTAATAACTTTTTAAAACTTGGGTTTGCTTATCTTAGCATCCTCACAAGGATTTCCGTATTTTACAAACCTTTATAAAGAAAGGAAAATGAAGCAATATCACGACCTCCTAAAACACGTTCTGGAGAACGGTTCGGACAAACAAGATAGGACGGGAACCGGTACAAAAAGTGTCTTTGGCTACCAAATGCGGTTCGACCTCAGCCAAGGATTTCCAATGGTAACCACCAAAAAACTACATTTAAAATCCATAGTTTACGAACTGTTATGGTTTTTGAATGGGGATACCAATATCAATTACCTTCAAGAAAATGGAGTACGGATATGGAACGAATGGGCAGACGAAAATGGCGACCTTGGACCCGTATATGGCCATCAATGGCGAAATTGGAACAACGAGGAGATAGACCAGATTGCTGAAATAGTCCAAACCCTTAAAACAAATCCTGATAGTCGACGTATGCTAGTGAGCGCCTGGAACCCGAGCGTTCTGCCGGATACTTCCAAATCTTTTTCGGAAAACGTCGCCAACGGAAAGGCTGCTCTTCCCCCGTGCCATGCCTTCTTTCAGTTTTATGTAGCCAATGGGAAACTATCCTGCCAATTATACCAGCGCAGCGCAGATACGTTTTTGGGAGTTCCTTTTAATATAGCTTCCTATGCCCTATTAACAATGATGATGGCACAAGTATGTGGCTACGAAGCAGGGGATTTTGTTCACACTTTTGGAGATGCTCATATTTACAGCAACCACTATGAGCAAGTGCAACTTCAATTATCGCGAGAACCCCGACCATTACCTAAAATGATCCTCAATCCTAAGGTAAAAGATATCTTTGGCTTCACTTTTGATGACTTTACACTAGTGGATTACAACCCACATCCACATATAAAAGCATCTGTAGCCATATAAAAAAACCACTTATAATGAAATACCTCCTCATTCTCTCACTTATTTTAGTTTCCGGTTCTACCGTTTTTTCCCAAGAAGAATGGGGTAATGTTAAAGCAAACAAGGTGACTCTAAATGAAATTGGTCCTATCTGGCCAGGTTGTGAAAACGACGATGCTGCGAAACGTAGCGATTGTTTCGATACCAAGCTCATACAACATATAACTGCCAATTTTAAATACCCCACTGACGCTTATAAAAAGAATGAACAAGGAAGGGTATTGGTAGATTTCATTATAAATGAGAAAGGAGTAGTTGAAATCCAAAAAGTATCTGGTGGCACAAAGGCCCTTCAAAATGAGGCCAAAAGGAATATCCTATCCATTCCAAAAATGTCGAAACCAGGAATGTTTGCAGGAAAACCTCGTGCTATCAAATTCACCGTCCCCATAACTTTTAAAACTGGAAAATAGGTTTTAACTTCAAGGTATCACCACAGAAAAATTTATCGTACTTATGAAGAAAATGAATTTCTTAATTTTATTTTTTCTCTTAGTCCTGGTCTTTGCGATAACAGGTTTTAATTTTGAAGACCCGAGTTACCAAGAAAATGGGAAGGAATATATTTTATTCATAATAGCAGTTGTGCTCGGGTCAATTTATCTTCTAAATAGATTTCCCAAAAAAAATCCTTCATAACTTAAGGTCTTTTTATGTTAGGCGCCGGAAAACCGTCCCTTATGGCACTTCAAATCTAGTAACCTTGACTTTTTGGGGTTCTATAACCTAATACCGAAACAGGCCAAAATCCTCGCTTTAACAAGAATTTAAAATCGATAATATATAGAATACTTATCTTTAAAGAGTCACTAAAATAATGGCGACGCTTTAATATGATTGCTACCGATACTTTAAAACATCTATTTTTAGAAACCCGCCAGCATACCGAAAACCTCTGCAAGCCTCTAGAGATAGAAGATTATGTTGTACAACCCATTGTAGATGTCTCCCCACCCAAATGGCATTTGGGACATACTTCATGGTTCTTTGAGGAATTCCTTTTAAAACCGTATAAACCCAATTATAAAATTTTTCATGAAGACTTCGCATTTGTCTTTAACAGTTATTACGAAAATGTAGGTAAGCGAGTACTACGTACGGACCGAGGTAATCTCTCAAGACCCACCGTTCCGCAGATTTATGAATATCGTCATTATATTACGAATGAAATGAAGGGGTTTCTTTCCAATGGAATATCAAAAGAAATTGAGGGAATTTTATTGATAGGAATACATCACGAAAAACAGCATCAGGAATTACTTGTTACCGATATTAAATATATTCTGGGAAACAATCCCTTATTTCCAAAATACACTGATTCATTTTTAGAGAATCCCGTGCAAGATTTTCCACAGGAATGGATTGAAATGGAGGAAGGTATTTATGAAATAGGCCACGAAAATAACGGGGAATTTTGTTACGATAATGAACTGAACAGACACAAAGTATATCTTCAAAATTATATGATTTCAGATAAACTGGTAACCAATTCCGAGTATTTGGAATTTATAAATGACGGTGGGTATAAAAATTTTAATCTTTGGCACGCCGAGGCCTGGGATTGGATAAATACAAATAACATTTCGCAACCAATGTACTGGCATAAGATAGATGGGGAATGGTATCACTATACTCTACAAGGTCTTAAGAAATTGAACCATGATGCGCCCTTATCCCATATTTCCTTTTACGAAGCGTTTGCTTATGCCCAGTGGAAAGGATGCCGCTTACCCACCGAATTTGAATGGGAAGCCGCCCAGGATAAATTCGACTGGGGCAGTCGTTGGGAATGGACAGAAAGCGCCTATCTCCCCTATCCTGGCTATATAAAAGCTCCTGGAGCCATAGGAGAATATAATGGAAAATTTATGGTCAACCAAAAAGTACTTCGTGGCGGATCCGTAGCAACTCCAGCAAATCACACCCGACCAACTTATCGCAACTTTTTCCAAACAAACTTACGCTGGCAATTCACAGGCTTAAGGCTAGCAAGATAATCTCGACCCACATTTATGAAAATAAACCCACAGACAGTACGTAACTCTGCATTTAAAAGAGATATTTTGGGAGGACTAACGGCATTCCCAAAGCATCTTCCCTCAAAATATATTTACGATAAGAAGGGCGATAAGCTCTTTCAGGAAATAATGGCGATGCCCGAATATTATCTTACTGGATGCGAATTTTCCATTATTTCGAATAATACAGAAACCATTGGGGAATTATTTCGCGACAGAGAAAATGGCCTAGACCTAATAGAACTAGGAGCGGGGGATGGAAAAAAGACCAAACTTCTTCTCAAGTATATGGCAGATAACAAATTCAACTTTGTTTATAAGCCTATAGATATAAGCGAAAATGCCATCGAAATGCTTACAGAAAACCTCGCCGCGGAAATGCCAACTCTGAGCGTGGACGCTGAGGTAGGGGAATATTTTGAGGTTTTGGAAAGGTTGAAGAGTTTTGACAAACGGAAAAAGGTAATAATGGTCTTGGGCAGTAACATCGGAAATATCCGCCATCCAAATGCTATCGATTTTCTGTCCAAACTCAAAGATGCCCTACGCCCAGAAGATTTGCTGTTTATGGGATTTGATCAGAAAAAAGATCCACAAATTGTGCTGGATGCTTACAATGATAAAACGGGAATCACGGCAGCATTTAATAAAAATATTCTGAAAAGGATTAACCGCGAACTCGATGCGAATTTTGATATTGATAAATTTAAACATTGGGAAAGCTATAATCCTGAAACAGGAACTGCTAAGAGCTTCTTGGTTGCCATTGAAGCAATGGAGGTATTGATTAGTGGATTGGATCTAAAAATACATTTCGATCAATGGGAGACTATCCATGTAGAAATTTCACAAAAATATGATGACAAAACCGTAGCGTGGTTAGCTCAGGAATCTGGTTTGGAAATCATTACCTCACTTTTTGACGACAAGGAATATTATAAGAACTATATTTTTAAAAAAGCGTAAAGCGTGATGATGTCGATGAATCGAGAGGTCGATGAGTTTAGAAGAATAGATCAATAATTTGAATAATTCCTCAACTACTCAAGCCTATAGTCGATGAGTCGATAGGTCGATGAGTTTAGAAGAATAGATCAATAATTTGAATAACTCCTCAACTACTCAGGCCTTTAATCGATGAGTCGAGAGGTCGATGAGTTTAGAAGATTAGACCAATAATTTGAATAATTCCTCAACTACTCAGGCCTATAGTCGATGAGTCGAGAGGTCGATGAGTTTAGAAGAATAGATCAATAATTTGAATAATTCCACTCGAATCTTCAACTCATAGACTTTAAGACTTCATATCCCAACTCACCCTAAAACCTCCAAAAGACGCTCCAAATCCTCTTCAGAGTTATAATAATGGAAACTCACTCGAATACCATCTCCACGCAAGGAGGTTATTATCTTTTTCTGCTGTAATTTTTTATAGAGCTCCCCATCGCCTATAAGATTAAAAATTGACGAATGGTCTTTTCTTAGTAAGGTATCCTTCCTTAATAAGTTTCTTGCCCCAAACTCGTTTTTAGCTTTCTCGGAAAGTGACTTGATTTTTTCGTAGAGTTTTTCTTTTCCCAAAGATTTAACGAATAAAATGGATTGCTCTAAGCTGCCATAATTGAGAGTATCTTGATGACCCGGTTCAAAATGTTTCATATAAGCTGTATCCGTCGCGCAGCTTTCAAATCTTTCCGCAGAATTAAATCCGATTGTCTTTGGAAATATTCGTCTCTGTGCCGATTCCTTTATCATTAAAAAACCATTACCATATCCGGCTGTCATCCATTTATAACCACTTGCGCACAGTACGTCTATGGCACTTTCGGCAAAATTGAAGCTTTCAGTGCCCAAATATTGAGTGCCATCAGCAATGATTAGTAAATCGGTATATTCGTTTTTCAATTTCTTTAAAAAGCCCAAATCAATTTTAATTCCATTGAGCCATTGCACTACACTAAATATAAATACCTCAGGTTTGTGTTTGGTAACCGCTGCTTCGATATTTCTCTCTAAATTTTCATCAATATTCGCATAACACACATTAAAATCACGAGTTTCAACTGGCCAATTAACCGAGGGATAGTCATTTTTTAAAAGCAGGATCTTCTGACCTTCAGGCAGTCCTTCCAAAATCATATTTATTCCAAAGGAAAAGTTAGGAACAAGCGCCGTCTCAAAAATAGATGAAGAAAAAAAATCTGCAATTGATTTACGTATCTGCTCAATATGATTTTTATGCTTATCTCGGAATGTGCTAGCGTGATTCATTAAATCCAAATCCTGCTGTCTTCGCCAGTCAATAACTGACTTTGGAACAATACCGTTTGCCGCGGTATTTAGATAAGTGCAGGAGTCGAGAGCGGGAAAGTGTTTTCTAATTTCTTCCATTTTCTAGATTATAAACCAGATCAGTAGTGTCCGATAAACATTTTTAAAAGCGGGATTTCCAAGAAGGATTTCCCGCTTTATTTATATCTTAGTTTTTACCACAAAACTCGAGATATGAACAAAAGTAAAAATTTCAGTGGACAACCTATTATCAAACAGGTTTTAAACTTCCTTGACGCCAAAGATATTTATCGGACAGCAAAGAAGCACAACAGCGACAGGTACACCAAAAAGTTCACGACCTATGATCACTTGGTTACGATGATATTCGCCGTTATCAGTGGCTGCAACTCACTTCGCGAAGTAACAAGCATAATGCTGGCGTGCGAGGGCAAGATCAACCATTTAGGGCTACGGGACTTTCCAAAACGCAGTACGTTGTCCGATGCCAACAAAAGAAGAAGTGCAGAGGTCTTTGCTGATATTTACTCTGGTCTCTATAAACGTTACCACCGGTTTTTATCGGACAGCAGAACCAGGGAGCCCGCCATAAAAGGCCTCAAAATAGTCGATTCCTCGACAATAGCGCTCTTTAGCGACATATTGAGGGGTGTTGGCCGGAACCCGCTCAACGGCAAGAAGAAGGGCGGGATAAAAATGCACACGATGATCAACGCCATGGAGGATGTTCCTTGTCTGATAAAATTTTCAGATGCCGCGACGCACGATCATACGTTTTTGAAAGAACTCGATCTAAAGAAGGGTTCCTATGTTGTCTTTGACAAAGGATACGTAGATTATCAGCAATACGAGCAATGGACGTTGGATGGCATCTACTTTGTGACCAGGCAAAAGAGCAATGCACGCTATACGAGCCTTGAAGAGTTTGATATTCCGGACAACGTGGACGATGCTGTCCTAAAGGATGAAAAAATAACGCTTGCCGATAAGGAAGGCAACGAATTCCACCTACGGCGGATAGCCTTTTGGCACCAGGAGAAGGGCAAGGTATATGAGTTCATCACCAACAACTATGAAGTGGAGGCCGACAGGATCACTGATATCTACAAAAATCGCTGGCAGATAGAGACCATGTTCAAACGCCTAAAACAGAACTTTCCCCTCAAATACTTTCTGGGCGACAACCAAAATGCAATAGAGATACAGATCTGGGTCAGTCTGATCATTCAACTCATAATGCTGGTAATACAAAGAAAGGCGCAGAGAAGTTGGGCATATTCAAATATGGTGTCTGTAATACGCTACCATTTGATGACCTACATCGATCTGTTCAAGTTCCTGAAAAACCCAGACTCCAAATGGGAAGAAATCACCACAAAAAACATTGGCCAATTGAGCTTTTTCGATCCTTAGGGGGTTCTGTTTTGAAAATCGGAACACAATCCAGTAAAATATGGCAACGACAATGCTATTTTTGCTACTTTAGATTTTTATCGGACAACAATGAAACCAGATTAAATTTAGGTATCTTTACTCGTTATATAATGGATAGAACGAGCCAATATTTAATAATAAAAGTAAGCAACTATGGCCTTTAAAGCTAAAAATCCCGGAACAATAGATTCGGAGCAAAGGGAACAATATGACTACGCACGTAGACGCATAAGCGAAAAGAAAAACCTAATGCGCCATTTTATTGTTTTTCTGGTTGGCGCCATTTTCATTATTATCATCAATCCTGTTTTAGGATATGGAAATGATTTCTTTTTCGATGACTGGTATATATGGGCAATTTTAATATGGGCATTTATATTTCTTGTGCACGCCCTGAACGTATTCCTAATGAATTCTTTTATGGGAAAAGAATGGGAAAACCGACAACTGGAAAAGTTGAAATTGAAACAGGCAGAAAAAATAGCTGAATTACAAAAGAAAGTGGATAATGAGCTACAACTTCCCACTACTCCACCTTCAACCCATAGAAATTCTTTAAATAATCCATTACCACCTGACGTACAATGATAACAATAATTGCAGCCGCTGGCGAAAATAACGAACTAGGAAAAGACAACGATCTGCCTTGGCATTTACCTGATGATTTTAAACGCTTTAAAAAACTCACTAGTCATCATTTTATAATTATGGGAAGGAAAACATTTGAATCCTTACCCAAGACTTTGCCTGATAGAGTCCATATTGTGATTACCCACGATAAAAATTATGGAAATGTAGGGGCAGAAGTTGTTTATAGCCTTCCAGAAGCCTTAGAGAAAGCTACATCAACAAAAGATGTTTTTATCATTGGAGGCGGAGAAATTTTCAAGCAAGCATTGGATGTGGCAGATAAAATCGAACTCACACGAGTGCAGGCCACATTTAAGGACGCCGATACTTTTTTCCCTGAATTTTCCACTGATAACTGGAAACTCATTTCGGAGAAAAAGCACGAAAAAGATGAAAAACATAAGTATGCATTTACTTATGAAACTTGGGTTCGGAAATAATTTATACCTATAAATTGTAATAACGCCGAGACTGATTATATAGTGATTAAAAAACTTCTTGGAAAAACTTCATTTTAAAATAACAGCCGAAAACAATCTCAACCTTTTACAGACAAAAACCCTGTCTGGAGGTGATATTAATACTGTCTTTCTTTTAAAGTGTGAAGAAGGAAATTTTGTCATCAAGTTAAATGATGCATCCAGATTTCCCAGAATGTTTGAGGCAGAGGCAAAAGGCCTAAATCTTCTTCGGGATTCGGATAGTTTCAGAATTCCCGAGATAATCTCAAATGGTGCTATTGAAGGTACTTCTTATTTATTAATGGAATTCCTTCAGGATGGGAATAAAACAAAAAATTTCTGGAGTCAATTCGCTTCCCATCTCGCCAAGCTTCATAAAAATAGTCAATCATATTTCGGGTTGGATCACGACAATTATATCGGCAGTTTACATCAAACAAATCTGAAATGTATATCGGCCTCCGAATTTTTCATTTCTCAACGATTGCAACCCCAATTCAGAATGGCTTCAGAAAATGGTTTTAATTTCAAAGACTTGGAGAAGTTCTATAAAAATATTTCCGAAGAAATTCCGAAAGAACCATCTTCATTGATCCACGGAGATTTGTGGGGCGGGAATTATATGGTTTCAGAGGAAGGTAGACCCACTTTAATAGATCCAGCAGTTGCATTTGCTCCCCGCGAAATGGATTTGGCAATGATGAAACTTTTCGGTGGGTTTGATAACGTAGTATTTACTACCTACAATGAAATCTTCCCTCTGACGGATGGCTGGACAGATCGGCACGCGCTATGGCAATTATATTATCTATTGGTCCATCTTAATTTGTTTGGATCCGGCTATCTTAATCGGGTAAAATCCATTGTTTCAAATTATTCTTAACATTCTCTTTAATTTAATTTAGCATTGATTTGGGGAGTGGCTCCCTATTAAGTTTCTATTTTTAGAAAAAAGAACTTAATTATGAGCACAGAAAATTTATCCGAAGTAGAAGCTAAAAAGAAATTTAGGGAAATGGTAGACGACATTAAAGTCACCATGTTTGCCACGAATCTCACCAAAAAGCCCTTAGACGTGGCTCCGATGTATACAAAGAGAGTCGACGAATCTGGAAATCTTTGGTTTTTAAGTAGTAAGAATAGCGATCATAACCACAATATACTTCAGGACCCTGATTGTCAATTGTTTTATAGTGCAGGCACCTCAAACTTTTTAAGCGTTTATGGTAATGCAGAAATTATTGACGATCGAGATACTATTGAATCCTTGTACAAGAAAATGGATAATGCCTATTTTGATGGGCCAGAAGATCCTCAAATAAGAGCTATAAAATTTTCTCCAAAGGAAGCAGCGTATTGGAGTGCCGATGGCAACAAACTGGTGTCCTTGTTCAAAATGGGTGTGGCCGCAGTTACGGGAAAAGACCAAGATTTAGGCACTTCAGGAAAAATGAATCTATAAGTAGATTACTTTGCATTTAATACAATCCTCTTTGTTTTTAGGAAAGAGGATTTTTTTATTATAGGAATTGAGACTGCAAACCAAAATTGCAAAAGCTAACCGAATAAAAGTTATTAATCCTATTTTTGCAATTCAATCTTAAATACCATCATATATGAAAGCATACATATTTCCCGGTCAGGGTGCACAATTTTCAGGAATGGGAAAAGACCTGTACGAAGCGTCCTCAACCGCAAAAAAAAATGTTTGAAAATGCCAACGATATCCTGGGCTTTGATATTACCAAAATTATGTTTGAAGGAACTGCTGAAGAATTGAAGCAGACGAAAGTTACCCAACCTGCAATTTTTCTTCATTCAACAATCTTGGCTGAAGTAATGGGCGATAACTTTACGCCAGATATGGTAGCAGGGCATTCTCTTGGTGAGATTTCTGCGCTTGTAGCAAACGGAACTTTGGCATTTAATGATGGTCTCCAATTGGTATATAAAAGGGCCTTGGCTATGCAGGAGGCTTGTGAGGTGGTTCCGTCAACAATGGCTGCAGTGTTAGGTTTGGATGATTCCGTGGTAGAAAAAATATGTGCCAAAACCTCGGGCATCGTGGTTGCAGCAAATTATAATTGTCCCGGACAACTTGTAATTTCAGGTGAAATTGATGCGGTAGAAAGAGCTTGTGAGAGTCTGAAGGAAGCTGGCGCAAGAAGAGCCTTGATCCTACCCGTAGGGGGAGCCTTCCATAGCCCTTTAATGGAACCCGCCCGCGAAGAACTTGCCACGGCCATAGAAAACACAGATTTTAGAAATCCTTCCTGCCCTATTTATCAAAATGTATCCACTTATGCGGTAACGGATCCATCGGAAATAAGAAGAAATCTTATTTCGCAACTAACGGCTCCTGTAAGATGGACACAAAGTATTCAAAATATGATAAAGGATGGCGCTACAAGCTTTATTGAGGTAGGACCTGGAAATGTTTTGCAAGGATTGGTAAAAAAGATTGATTCTTCCGCAACTACTGAAAAAGGAGAAATCTAAACAAAGAATAATAAATCTTGTCGAGTTTAATTACCATTCACCCTACATCAGAAAAAACAATAAATATAAAAACCTTCAAAATTTTCTTTTTGAAGGTTTTTTGCCTTTTCCAATCCTCAATTCTAAAATCTATATCCCACTAAAATTCCTCCTCTAAAATATCCTGCAGGTGCAGCTTCGTCATTTAGAAGATACCTCCCACCGCCGGCACTGATTTCAAATATGAACCCATTGTGGCTAACCCATTTTTGTCCCACAGAAAGTCCGATACCAGTTTCAAACCATTTTTCAGTAGTCATAATTTGCTGGTAATAATCAATTGAAGGATCATAAAAATAGGAATATCCATCATATTTTCCTGAAGCAAATTGTATGGAGCCCTCAACAAAAAGTCCTCTCGCTCCATAGTCTTTCTTGTTCAGAAAATATTGTCGATAATAAGGTGTAAAGGCAAATTTAGTACCGCTGCCTTCAAAAGATTTCTCTCCCAAATTGAAGCTTATGGCCGCTCCAGCACCAGAATACTTTCCGATAACATATTCATAATTAAATTCTAATGTTTCAAAAACAAGGGCTTCAAATCCGTCAAATCTCAAATCGTGCTTACCCTGGGGAATTTCTTGGGAATTATCCGTTTCCTGGGAAAATCCATCAAAAGCTGTTAGAATTATTGCAATAAAAAATAGTTTTTTCATAGGTGAAAATTAATTGGTTTATACCTAATCGGAATTCCAAAAAGCAGGCCAATATTAAGAAATCTAAAATTTCTATCTGCTTAAATACGAAAATAAAAAAGACATTTTTTAACTCGAAATACATTCTACTCAATGTCAAAAGAATAGGGAAAGATCCCCAACTTAAAAAATCTAGAGTTTCAGAAATTTTACTTTTCAAATTTTATTTTCTGTGGAAACAACAGAAATTTCAATGAATCCATTTATAATAAAAACACCGAAAGAAAAGTTCCTTCGGTGTTTTAATCTTCAAAATGGAGATTTTTAGAGCGCCAACTCACTTTTTCCTTGTTCATAGAATCTCTTCCTCTCCTCCTTCGGAACAAGATCGCCGCCAGTAGCCCAAGCTATATGGGTAGCATTTTTCATATTTAAATGGTTCTTCTTTGCATAATCCGTTTGGGCAATCATTTGAGGACCTATTAATCCTGCAGTGGCCGAAGGCTCCAAAAATATGTTTTCTGAATCCATCAATTGAGCCAAAAGCGTAAAAAGATGATCGTCTTCAATGGTATACATGCCACTTATTAGATGGTTGCTAATATTGGTGGCAAAGTTGGAAGCCTGCCCTACAGCCAATCCATCGGCTTCGGTTTTATTGTCAATGCCAATATCCTGGACGCTAATATTGCTCATTTCACCAGTTGCCAAAGCAGTTAGAACGGCAGGAGAATGTGTAGGTTCAACAAAAAAACAATGAACGTTATCTCCAAATAAGTGTTTTAATCCAAATGCAGTTCCACCAGGAGAGCCGCCTACTCCACAAGGAGAGTATACAAACAAAGGATGGTCCTTATCAACCGAAATGTTTTGGTCTTTCAATTGTCTTGCTAAGCGCAATGCCCCTACGGCATAACCCAAATAAAGTTCATTTGAATTCTCATCGTCTACAAAATACCCCATAGGATCGGCATTGGTTTTCTGTCGACCAGCCAGAATGGCTTCACTAAAATCTCCTCCAAATTCAATAACGGTGGCGCCCTTTTTTCGTAGGAGATTTTTCTTCCATTCTTTGGCATCCGAAGAAACATATACGGTAACCTGAAAACCCAAACTGGCACTAATAATGCCTATGCTCAATCCAAGATTTCCCGTAGAGCCGACTCCAATTTTATACCTGCTGAAAAATTCTTTGAATTTATCACTGGCAAAAATACTATAGTCGTCCGTTTTGTTTAAAATACCAGAATGCAATGCCAATTCCTCCGCATAATGAAGTACTTCATAAAACCCACCACGAGCTTTAATAGAACCCGCAATGGGAAGAGCGTTATCGCACTTTAACATCATTCTTCCTATTATTTTGGGCGATTCTTGGTTTAGAACCGACTTCATATTTGAAATCTCCTTTAGCGGTGACTCAATGGTTCCATTCGAACTTTGGGTTTCGGGAAAAACTTTTACAAAGAACGGAGCAAAACGGTCCCACAGTTTTTCCGCCTCAAATATCTCCTCTCCTTTAATGGGAAAAGAAGGCATTTCAGCTTCCGATTTTTTATTAGGATTAAGCCACACCACAGGTTTAAGATTCATTATATCCTCAAGAAGCGGTACTTCATTTATTAAACTGTGGATTTTATCTTTTGTGTACATACCTTTAATTTAAGGTTTTATAAGTGAAACAGCAAATCCAACGAATGTAAGATTTGCTACTGATTAATTTTATGACAATAATTCGGCGTCGAGAGTAATTTTGAAGCTTAATGCCTTACTAACAGGACAATTTTCTTTGGCTGCATTCGCGCATTCCATAAACTTATCTTTACTGATATTAGGAATACGTGCTTTTAGAGTTAGGTGCGAACCAGTAAGTTCCAATTTATCGGCATCCATAGTAACTGCAGAAGTTGCCTTTAAAGAATCTGGGGTATATCCTTCTTTCCCTAGAATTAAACTCAAGGCCATTGCGAAACATCCAGCGTGCGCCGCTGCAAGCAACTCGTCAGGATTGGTAGCTTTGCCCTCCCCAAAACGGGAATTAAAGCAATATTCGTTATCATTAAGAACTTTACTTTGAGTAGTTATATGTCCTGTTCCTTCTTTTAAGGATCCTTTCCATTCTGCATTTGCTGTTCTTTTCATTTCATTTTGTTTTTTAAAAATTTATAATCAGTTATAAATAATCTCTAACCATTTTAAACGATTTTGGAGAATTTAAGCAGGCTTTTGGGCAACAATAGCATAAGCCGTCATTTGCTTTTCATACTTTTGAAAAACTCCACGCATCTTCATTATTTTCTTTCTGGCAGCAGGATGTGTCAACACGTTAAATCCTATTTTCATTGTCCGGAAAATGCCTTCATCTGCAACCACTCTCGCTGGTTTTAGAAGGTGCATTGGAGAAGCATACACTTCCTTAATTTCAAAACCTTCGTTTTTCAATAAAGTACACCACTCAAATTTGGTAAGTGGTCGTGCATTTACCTTAATTGTTTGCGAAAGATTTTTCTGAATGTCATCTTTTGTTTCCTGAGGCATATCGTCGGGTGTCAGTCCCAATTCATGAATTCCGTAGAGACCACCTTTTTTCAGGATCCTGAAAGCTTCCTTGATAATTTCGGATTTTCTATGATCTGCCTGCATGGTAAGCATAGCCTCTCCCAAAACTTTATCTGCACAACAATCCTTTAATCCGGTTTGGGCTGCGGAAGTATTGATAATGCAAGCATCTGGATTTCCATTTATCTTCGTTCTCAAATTTTCTGCCGCTTCCTCATTAAGTTCGATACCAGAATAAGAATGTGGTTTCTTGAACAATAGCATGGAAGCTGTAAAACCCATACCCGGAGCAAATTCCACCAAATCATCTTGATGGGTAATGTGCAAACATTCCACAAGTTTTTCGGTCAATTCCTTTCCTCCCGGGCGCAATACTCGCTTACCCATTTTGGCCAATATCCAGTGGCCTTGCTCCGTATTTATGGTTTTATTGCTCATTATTATTATTGATTTACGACTCCCTCTACTCTTTTGGCCGAATCAGCCTTGTTTAAACTTAAACGGACAGTGCTGGTTTCAACCGCTTTTAAATCGTGAGGCACGCCACCTTCAAGACCAATTAGATCTCCTTTTTTCAATTGATGGGTTTCTCCATTCACTCCAAATTCTATGGATCCCTCAAAAATTTCAACCACGATGGGAAAAGGGGTTTTGTGCTCTTTCATTACTTGTCCTTCCTTAAAAGCTATTCTGATTTCCTTTCCGGCATCGGTTTCCATTAAGACCTGAATTGTCGGTCGGTTTTCATTGTATTGGATGTCATTTACTAATGATGCTAATTTCATAATCTTCTTTTTTTTAGTTCTTATTTAGAATCATTCAAAATTACGAATTATAAATTAACTCGCCTTCCTTTTTTGGACAAACTTTAGTAGCTTGATATTTCAAGAAAGATTGACAAAGATTATTTTGTGGAACTTCCCGAAAAGGTGGTCTCAAATAAAATCTTAAGAATTGGTATCTTTAAATATGAAAAAGAAAAATCCAAAACAGCATTTAGCTTTAACCCCTATTATCGAAGAACATAATGAGGTGATACTATTGTGCGAGCGGATAAGATTTGGTCTTAAAAATGACATTGCCGTGGAACGGATAAAAAAATATGTCGATTGGTTTAAGGAGCATTATTTAGATCCTCATTTTGAGATTGAGAAAGAACACATCTTCCCTATCCTCGGAATCAATAACGTAAGGGTAAAAAGAGCCTTGGCAAATCATAGAAGATTGAGCCGCTTACTATCTGAAACCACCGAACTGAATAAAGTCTTAAATAAGATTGAAGAAGAATTAAGCACTTACATTGGATTCGAAGAACGGGTTCTATATAATGAAATCCGCGAAATTGCCACGCCACAACAATGGGAAGAAATGGAAAACAACCATCAAAAACTGGGATTTTCGGAAGATGGTTGGGAAGATAAATTTTGGAAGCTGTAGATCAAACCTGTTAAAAAAAACTCCGAATGATTAAAATCCATCCGGAGTTGTTTTTATTTTGAATTCATAATTATTTAAGCACTTATAACACAGTCCGCACAATCCTTTATCTCACCATAATAGGTTTCTCTGTATTTGTGGACGGTTTTAAACGGAACCTTAAGAAAGGTTTTTTGAATGTAAACCACATTGGCTGTAAACATCCCCATTTGTTGTGTAAATCTCTTTTCTGTTTTTGTTTTTCTTTTTACGGAAATTAAATTCATCATTGTTTTTTTGACTTCTCTTAAACCCTTTTAATTAACGGATTAAGATATAAGTACGGTTCAGGTGCAAAGAAACAAATGACAATGGCCATTTCCAAAGATAGGGCGTTAAACCTGGGTTAAACCTGGGTTAAACCTGGGAAATTGGTCCAGAAGCTTCGGGAGAAGTTGAATTTGAATATAGGCTCTGTTGGAAACCGAGACTCTTAATTACTCAATCTCGCGTAATTTCTTTTCCCACTTCCACGCAGAAGCAAGTGCTTCCTCCATCGTTTTTTCAGCTTTCCAACCTAAAACTTCATTTGCTTTCTGGGTATCGGCATAAACAGCAATAACATCTCCGGGACGACGATCTACAATTTTATAATTAAGTTTCTCACCTGTGGTTTTCTCAAAAGAATTCACTACCTCCAATACGGAACTACCTCTTCCCGTACCCAAGTTGAATACTTCATAATTGCTTTCATTCTTCTCCAAAAGCAAACGTTCCAACGCAACAACATGAGCCTTTGCAAGATCAACAACGTGTATGTAATCACGAATACAACTACCATCCTCGGTAGGATAATCATCTCCAAAAACTGAAAGTCGCTCTCGGATTCCAGCTGCGGTCTGTGTAATAAACGGAACCAAATTTTGGGGTACCCCAGCAGGAAGTTCTCCAATTTTGACGGTATCATGGGCCCCTATCGGATTAAAATAACGCAAAGCGATTGTCTTTAGTGAAGATATCGCACAAACATCTTTTAAAATTTCCTCGCTTATCTGCTTGGTATTACCATAAGGCGAAGTGGGTTCCTTCACAGGCGCGCTCTCAGTAATAGGTAAGGAATCGGGCTCCCCATAAACCGTACACGAAGAACTGAAAATAAAATTCTTTATATCGTATGATTTACATTCCTGGAGAAGATAAATTAAGGTATTTAAATTGTTCTCATAATATAGCAGCGGATTTTCAACACTTTCTCCTACAGCTTTACTGGCCGCAAAATGGATAATACCTTCTATATCTTGATTTATTTTAAAAAACTCCGAAACATCCGATTTAATTCGCAGATCCAATCTCTCAAACTCGGGAGGATTCTTGGTTATATCCGTAATTCCCTCGAGAACATCAATAGAAGAATTCGAGAGATTGTCAATTATTATAACCTGATATCCAGAATTTTGCAATTCGACAACGGTGTGAGAACCTATGTAGCCCAAACCACCGGTAACTAATATTTTTTTCATAATTATTCCGTATCAAAACGGAGCCCTAATTAACCTTTAATAAATTCAATTACAGACTTGGCAATATAGTTAATCTGTTCGTCATCAAGTTCGGTATGCATAGGTAGGGAAAGAACTTCTTTAACTAATTGGTTCGTAACGACAAAGTCTTCTTCCTTATACCTTTCATCCCTATATGCTTTCTGTAGATGCAGGGGAATGGGATAATAAACTCCGCAAGGAATATCCTTATCGGTCAAATATTTTACCAGTGCATCCCGATCTGTATTCTTAAATCTTAAAGTGTACTGATGGAATACGTGACAATTACAATCTTCATACTTATCACTCTTACACGCCTCACAATTTTGGGGAGTAACTATCTCCGGTATGTCCTTAAAAGCTTCGGAATATTTGGTTGCCGTCTTTTTTCTCGCATTGTTATATTCATCCAAATGCGGAAGTTTTGCTCTTAACACTGCCGCCTGTATGGAATCTAATCTACTGTTTACGCCCACCACATCGTGGTGATAACGTACATACATACCGTGATTTACAATTCCTCTTATTGTATGCGCGAGCTCATCATCATTGGTAAAAATAGCACCACCATCGCCGTAACATCCTAAATTTTTGGAAGGAAAGAAGGAAGTTGCCGCAACGTGCCCAATGGTTCCAGTTTTTTGTTTGGAACCATCTGCCGAAATATAATCCGCACCAATTCCCTGAGCATTATCCTCAATAACATATAAATCATGTTCCCTGGCTATTGCCATAATCGCGTCCATATCTGATGCTAAACCAAATAAATGTACAGGAACGATGGCTTTTGTTTTTGGTGTGATCGCTCTTTTAACGGCCTCCACATCTATGTTAAAGGTAACCGGGTCCACGTCGACCAAAACAGGAGTTAAGCCCAAAAGAGCAATGACCTCCACGGTTGCTGCAAAAGTAAAATCGGCCGTGATTACTTCATCCTCAGGTTTTAATCCCAGCCCCATCATAGCAATTTGTAACGCATCTGTACCATTGGCACAAGGAATCACGTGTTTTACATTTAGATATTCCTCAAGTTCCTTTTGAAACTCGTGAACTTCAGGACCATTAATAAAAGCGGTAGTTTCAATTACATCCATAATAGAACTATCCACTTGTTGTTTTATATTTTTATACTGACCCTTAAGGTCAACCATCTGAATCTTTTTCATCTACGTTTATTATAAGTGGCGCAAAATTACGAAATTGAAATTTGACCTCTATATCTTTTAAAACAATAAAAAATAATGCAAAAACCAATATCGCATCCAGTTATGAGTTATGAGTTATGAATTATGTATAAAAAGAAATCCGGTGCAGTTAGACCCAGTTTAGGATATGTGTAAACATTCGCACAGTTTATTTTATCTGAATTCTCGAATTGTGTTCAGTCATAACTTCAAAATTTGATAGGTGAATTCGCTACTTTTGCCTTCTATGCACATCCTTTATAATTTATTGATCCATCTTACCTCATTCGGATTGCGAATTGTAGGATTGTTCAGCAATAAGATGAAACTCTTTGTGAAGGGTAGGGAAAATGTTTTTGAAATTCTCAAGGCAGACATAGCCTCCTCCGATAAAAGCGTTTGGTTCCATTGTGCATCTCTGGGTGAATTTGAACAAGGAGTCCCCATAATGGAGGAAATTAGAAAACGGAAACCCGACCATAAAATTATAATCAGTTTTTTCTCTCCTTCAGGTTTCGAGATTAAAAAAAATACATCTTTGGCCGATGTTGTAGTGTATTTACCAATGGACACTCCTTCAAATGCCCGAAAATTTATTTCCATAACGCATCCTTCACTAGTTTTTTTCGTGAAATATGAATTTTGGCCCAATTACCTGTTTGAACTTCAACAAAAAGATATCCCGACCCTCCTAATTTCGGGAGTTTTTAGACCCAACCAATGGTTTTTTCAAAGTTATGGAGGTTTTATGAGGAAAGCGCTTACCGCCTTTAACCACTTCTTTTTACAGGATGAGGAATCCCGAGAACTATTAAAAAATATTGGCTTTACCAACATAACAGTTAGCGGCGACACTCGTTTTGACAGGGTTTCACATCAGATTGAAATGGACAATACCTTAAATTTTGCAGAAGATTTTAAAGGAAACTCAATATGTATTGTCTGCGGAAGTACCTGGCCGGAAGATGAAGCCGTGCTTTTGGATTATATAAATTCCGCTCCAAAAAAAGTAAAATTTATCATAGCACCTCATAAAATGGAAAGGTCTCAAATTGATGGATTTAAGAGCAAGCTCAAAAGGAAAACTATTCTATATTCCGAAAAAGATAAAGTAAATATTTCAGCATATGAAGTTCTCGTAATAGACTGCATAGGGCTTTTAACCAAGTTGTATAGTTATGCCGATATCGCTTACGTAGGCGGAGCCATGGGAAATACAGGACTTCATAATATTTTGGAGCCAGCCACTTTTGGCGTTCCCATAATTATAGGGAAAAATTTTGAGGGTTTCCCAGAAGCTTATAAACTGCGATCTTTAGCAGGTTTATTTGTAGTCTCAAATTCCAAAGAGGCTATGGATATTTTTTCCAAATTAGTAGAAGACGCTAACTTCCGTAGAAAAACAGGAATGATTGCGGGGCATTTCGTGAATAAAAACACAGGGGCGACCCAAAAGGTAATAGAATATGTTTCTTCCAATTCTTTATAGGTCTCTAATTAATTTAGATTTTGAATATTATTGGTCATAAAGAGGGAATTACACTCCTCTAGTATCCAATAAATCCGTTAATAAGCCACCAGTTTATTAAATACTGATCAATTTTAATGTAATTTTTACATTCTTTAATATATTATTATCATTTTTCAATTTTAAATCGTTTACGTTTGTTCCAACCATTAAAACGATAAAGATGAAAAAACTGCTGATTTTTGTTTCCCTGGCTACTCTATTTCTAGGTTCTTGTCGAGAGAAGAAAACCGAAACCAAAGAAGTAATACGGGAAGTACCTGTTCATACCACAACGGTTGAAAAGACTACAATTGAAAAAACCACCGATAATGAAGGAGTTCTGGAAAGAGCAGCAAAAAAAGTCGACAAAAAGGTAAATGATAAAATCGATGAGAAAATTGACGATATCGATTAAAGTACCTTTGTGATAATCGGTCTAAACATGAAATATTTATCATTAATCCTCATTATAATCCTTTTTTCCAGTTTACTACTTATTTCTTGTCGTGAAACCTCCCGTCAGGATGCAAAACAAGATGTAGTTGAAGATATAGATGACCTTATGCAAAGCGCAGAGGATGACATAAAGGAAGTGGTAAATAAAGATTCATCTCATATAAAAGAAAATAAGGAATGGATAAACGACACGATTCAAAAAAATAACTAAATACTAAATCAAAATAAATTCTAACCATTAAACACAAACAAAATGAGAAAGTTAACAATGATTGCCTTACTTGCAGGATTTTTTACTCTAACCGTTTCTTCTTGTAGAGACACAGAGCCAAAAAAAACCCAAACTGAAGAAATAATCGATGACATGCAAAATAAAGGCGCCGATATTAAAGTTAAGGACGACAAAATTAAAATGGAAACCGAAGACGAAAAGGTCAAAATTAAGACTGACGATGACGGCAATACCAAAATCAAGCAAAAGGATAAGGAGTAATTTTTAGTGAGCATTTTCTACAAACGAGATTATCTATTGTAGATAAAAAAGGAATCCAATTTCAATTTTCAGTTTAAAATAACCGAAAAATTGAAATTAGGATTCCTTTCATTTTTATGACTTCCATAATAAACCCGAAAAAACACGAATCTAAGAGAAATATGATATCGATAACCCCATTTAAATTATTTTACATATTTTCAAATATCGAAATTTATATAAGATGTCACATTTCAAAAACACCTTAAAGACTGTTATTTTGTTGATGCTTTCGGTTTTGCCCTTTCAGGACGGTAAAGCCCAAATTTTTGGAAAACCTTCAAAAGAGGAAATATCAATGACTAGGTATGCTCCGGATCCAGAGGCAAGCGGCGTCGTTTTGTATGAAAGAGGAAACTATAAAGTTGAAGCCGTAAACAATTATTTGAGGTTGATCAAAGAAATCTATGTAAAAATTAAGGTTCTCAACGCCAAAAACTTTGAACATGCTACTATAGAAATTCCATATTACCGAACAAAGGACTCCCGGGAAAAAATAACAGAAATAACGGCAGCCACCTTTAATGGAAAAATTCCTACCTATGTAAAAAAAGAAGCCATTTTTGACACGGATGAGACAGAGCATTGGTCTCTAAAAAAATTCACCTTTCCCAATATTCAGGACGGAAGCATACTCGAATATTCGTACAGAGTTGAATCTCCTTATTTCTTCAACCTGGGCAGCTGGAACTTTCAAGGCCCACTGCCTGTTATACATTCTGAATTTCACACAGAAATTCTGGGAAATTGGCACTATAACCGCACCTTGTTTGGCAATAGGAAATTGTACACCAATAAAGTAGAACTAAAAAAGAATTGTTTTCATCTCCGGGATTATTCGGCCCAGGGCGACTGTGAATCCGCAACCTATATTATGAAAAATGCTCCGGCTCTAACTAAAGAGCGCTATATGCTTTCGGAAAAAAACTATATCGCCAGAATTAAATATGAATTGATTAGTTACACAGACTTTAGAGGAAAAAAAACAAGCTATACTGAAACGTGGGCTGATGCAGACAAAGTTCTTAAACTGGATAAAAATGTGGGACAGCAATTAAAATACGATTCCTATTTTAAAAAGCAACTTCCAGAATCTATTTTATCTCTCCACAATCCTTTGGATAAAGCTAAGACCATATATTATTATTACCAGGAAAGAATGAACTGGAACGGCAAATATGGTCTATTTGCAAATAGCAATGTGAAGAATTCCTTTGAGCAACGGAAAGGTAACAGTTCAGAAATTAATTTAGGATTGGTCAGTGCCCTGAATGCAGCTGGATTGGATGCAAAAATAATGCTGATTGCCACCAGGAACCAACAGATCCCTACCAATAATTACCCAGTTCTTTCAGATTTCAATTATGCAATGGTATTTTTAAATATAAATAATGAGAAACATTTTCTGGATGCCACTGAAAAAAATACTCCATTTGGTGTGGTGCCTTTTAAAAATCTCAATATGGAAGGGCGGGTTCTTGATTTCAATAAAGGAAGTTATTGGGAGCCTATTGAGCCTTTTCCAAAAAATTTGCATTATATAAATATGGCTCTTACCGCTAATGAATCCGGCGTATTTGAAGGAGAAATAAATGAGGTCTCAACTGGATATATTTCGGTTGAGAAAAGAAAAAACTATAATGATTACGGAAGGGATGAGGCCTTCAAGAGAAAGCAGGCTAAAAATGAATCTTGGAATATTTCAGATTATAAAGTTGAAAATGAGAAAAACCTGGAACAACCTTTTAAGGAAAATTATCACATAGAATTACATGAACAACCTGTGGGCAATACCCTCTTCCTTTTTCCTTTTATGATGGAAACATATTTTTCTGAAAATCCATTTGTAAAAAATTCAAGAAATTATCCCATCCACTTTGGTTTTCCTCTGGAGAACAACTACCTGATTTCCATTGATCTCGCTAAGCAATACACGGTAGTAAAACTTCCACAGAGTAAAGTTATAAAACTTCCCGGAAACGATGGAGAGCTCTCCGTTGCTTATGAAGAAGTGGATAATAAAATAAATATTAGACTTAATGTAAAATTGAAAGAATACTTTTTTCCGGCCGAAGCATATAAAGCGCTACAACAATTTTTCACCTCCCTAATAAAGATCCAGAACGGTGAACCTATCGAACTTCGAAAGATTTAGTGGGTGATAAGGAAAAAACCGTTTATAATCTACCTTTAAGAGGCATTATTATTATACTTTAAACTTCTGTCTTATTTGCATCAACATAATGCTGTAGATAAGAAAATCTGCGGGTCAATTTACCATCGGAAGTAGTAATTTTTGACCGCTCCAAAACTCCATTTTTATCTCCATCAAAAAAAGCGGGAATAACATTTTCCAAAAACATATCACCAAACCCTTGACTGGCATCACGCGGTAATTCGCAAGGCAAATTGTCCACTGCCATAACAGTAATGGCGTTTGCGGCATCAAATTCAGTTTCATTTTCTGCTTGGGGCTCATATCCATAAAAAGGCTTGGCTATGGTAGAAGCTCTTAAGGTACTTGCAACTGGCCCATTTACATCACAAGAAATATCCGCAATTAAATTAATTTGGAAATCTGCCCGTTTTGCATCATCCCTAGATATTAAGTAAGGAGCTCCATCCCCATAAAAGTGCCCTGCAATAAACATATCGCTGGTTTTGGCATATTTAAAAAAATCAGATTCATATTCAGATGGATCGTTATAGAATTCAGTTTTATCAAAAGGACCACCATCTTTTCGTTTATTGTAATCTGCAACTCGAATTACACAATAAACGGGCCTTTCAAATTTTTGCTGGGAAAGATATTCTTGTGTCGAAATTTCCTTTATTCCTAAATGATCCAAAATCTCCTTTGCTCCCGCGGTTACTTTTCCTGAACCGGATAACAGAATTTTTATCGGTGGAATCTCGATTTTATCCAACTCCTTTTTTACTGTAATAAGATCTGGAAGATTTTCAACCTTTGGAAGTTCAAATAAACCATCACGAAGTCCCAAAGCTCTAAACCCATTATAGGCACCAACTAATCCCGCATAATGACCGAAGCCAATTAAGCGGCGTTTGTTTTCATTTACAATTGCTTCGTGATCAAACAATACAATGTTTTCTTCGAGGATTGCCTGTAGAAGTCTTCTATTGTACGGTTGCTTTTTGATGGTATGGCTAAAGAAAAAATATTTTTTATTGGGAATTAGGGCATCTATCGGTACTTCTTTGACTCCCAGCATAACATCAGCCTCCGAAATATCCTGCAAAACCTCAAAACCAGCCTCTCTATATGCATCATCAGGAAAAATACGAATATCGGAAGATTCAACAATTATCCTTGCTTGCGGATATTTTTTGATAACTTCTTGACATTTTTTAGGTGAGAAAACCACCCGACGATCTGGTGGATTCTTTCTTTCTTTGATGATAGCAAAAGTTATGGGCATATGGTATAATTTTTGAATGATTATGCGGGCGCAAAGATAGGTATTTTTTGTATTTTTGCATCTCGTTCAGAGGTTAGAGGTTAGAGGTTAGATTGATTATTGAATAATTATTATTTATCAATGCGTGCTGAATACTGCACACCGAATACTGAACACTGATCACTGAAGAAAGGGGCCGACTGGTTTTGACAGCGGGTCTAATTGTATTGTAAGCATGCCGAGCGCTGGGATATAGCTCGTAAATATCATATTTCACACTTTTTAAACGGCGAGAATAACTACGCCCTAGCTGCATAATCCGAATCATAGTAGGATGTGCCTCGGCCCACAAGGTGGGCAAGCAGGAAGTCACTCAACGGCCTTGGTTTGCGGCGGTTGATATAGTGGCTTCGTAAAAGTAAACCTAGCAAGTGTAGGGCTTTGATGCACTTGTGAAGCCCAAATGAAGATAAGGAGTGCGTTGGTAGTTTTCGACCGGCAATCTCACGAAAATCCAAATGAAAACTAAGCATGTAGAAAGCATTATAATTGCTTGTTTGGACGGGAGTTCGAATCTCCCCGGCTCCACCTTCGCTCGCCATAGCTCGGTTTTTTCTACCGAGCTATGGCGAGCTTTTTAATTCGCAACACCGTGAGTAAACCTGACAGGCCTTTGAGACCTGTCAGGTTTGGTTTTCTGGTTACCCGATTTAACCTTATAATTTGATTGTATCTTATTTTAGTTTTGCATTTATCACCAACCCATATTTCTTCACAAAAAATAAAAAGAAAAAACCGAGAATTGTTCCGGCGAATCCAAAATAGGCATCAATTATATCGGGTGTGTTTAATATTGGAATGAATAGTTCATAGATGAAATTCGCCAATACGAATGCAATTCCGAAGAAGATTATATATTTAAACCTAATTCCCATCATCAACCAGAAATAGCCGATTCCTGCATAAAGTAGATAGCTTATGGTAAAATTGGAAATATGCTGATAAAACTCCGGCATTACTTCCAGGAGAAAATCCGATCGAAAACTTTCGGATTTCCTTCCCCAAAAAAGGAATAAGACTGCTCCTAAAAGAAGAAAGAAAGCTATGCTGGTATATGCCTTGGGAACGAATTTCAAACTGTTGAACCCAAAATTTTCTTTCCCTTCTTTCTTCATTTTATAAACTTGTTCGATTATGATTTTTCCAGCATCAAATATAAAGTTACCTATTAATGAATACTAAAATCTGTTTATAAATTTCAAATACGGTAAAACCGAATAAAAATTTATAGCTAATTTTCCCATTTTAAAGTTTTCGTAATAATATTATTTAACAATCTTCTTATGATCTGCTCTTCGATAAGCCCAATAAAAAACTTGAGGGAGAACGGTAAGGGAAAGTATCATACAAATCAAAAGACCTCCCACAATCATAATTGCCAGTGGTTTTTGGATTTCTGATCCCATTCCAGTTGAAAGAGCTGCGGGAAGCAAGCCCATTGAGCCCATTAAAGCAATCATTACTATGGGTCGGATTCTACTGTGAACTCCGTTGGAGATGGCATCACGTAAGTTCATTTTGCGCATATTTTCTTTCATTACCGCGATAAGGATAATACTGTTAATGGTGTTCACTCCAAAGAGAATGATAAATCCGATTCCGGCAGAAATTCCAAAAATTGTCTGGGTGATCCACAGAGAAATAAATCCGCCGATAAAGGCGTAGGGAATTGTACTTGCGGCAATCAATGTATCTTTTACGGTTCCAAAATTGAAATAGAGCAGGAATAAAATCAGTAACAAAACCGCGGGAACAATTACAGCCAATTGCTTGCTCGCGCGCTCCTTGCTTTCAAATTCTCCAGCCCAAATCATTTTATTTTTTGAAGGTAGCGAAACTTTTTCAGCTACTTTTTTCTTTGCTTCGGCAATGGTACTTCCCAAATCACGACCTTCAATACTAAATCCAACAGCGATATATCTACTACCTCCTTCCCGGTAAATAAATGTAGGACCCGTAAGGTAAGAAATTGTTGAAATCTCTTTAAGAGGAACCTTTTGACCGCCACCAGTAGGAATTAGAATTTCCCCTATTTTTTCATCTGTGTCGCGATATTCCTTTTCAAAGCGGATCCTTACATCAAACATGCGTTCTCCTTCATAAAAAGAAGTTGCTGCCCTTCCTCCTATCGCCATTTCAACTACAGCTTGTGCATCTGCCATTGCCACTCCATAACGCGCCATTTTATTGTCGTGCAATTGAATTCGGAGTTCAGGCAAACCGATATTTCGGTAAACATTCAAATCCTCAATTCCTTCGATATCCCTGATTGCATCGGCTACTTCATCGGCATAACCTTCGAGTTCAAAAAGATCATCACCAAAAATTTTTACTACCAACGAACTTTTTACTCCCGCCACGTATTCTTCCACATTATCCTGAATAGGCTGGCTAAAACCAAAAACAATTCCCGGATAGGTTTGTAAAGCTCCTCGGATTTCTTCTACCAAATCTTCCTTGTTTATTTTTCGTTTCCATTCTTTTTCGGGATAAAGTTCAATATGAAATTCAATATTAAAAAATCCTGTAGGATCGGTCCCGTCATTAGGTCTGCCCACTTGATTCAAAACAAATTTCACCTCTTCAAATTCCCTAATTTGAGCTTTCATTTCCTGAGCCAAACGTGTGGATTCCTCAATGTTTACACTATTTGGCAAAGTGGCTCGAACATACAGTGCGCCTTCATTGAGTTTGGGAATAAATTCAGAACCATAGAACATAAAACTTCCGGTACAAATTGCCAAGATTGCAGCAAAACCAATCAATGTTATTCTCCGCTGTCTATTGCTCCACAGGAAAAGCTTGAACAGGTTATTCTTAAAAAATCGGGATATGAAATTTTCCTTTTCCGTAATATTCTTCTTCAACATTACTTTACACAATGCTGGAACATAAGTAATACTCAAAATCAATGATCCCAAAAGAGCGTAGCCTAAAGTAAATGCCAAAGGTGAAAACATTTTGCCTTCAACCTTCTGAAAGGAGAAAATAGGCAATAGTGCAACGATTAAAATTATCTGGGCAAAAACAATATAGGTGGCAACACTCCCCGCGCTTTTCTTTATCAATCCCATTTTACTAATGCGGTTGAACTTCTCCATTCCCAATTGCTTCGCTTTTCGTTCCATGGCAACAAATACCGTTTCCACAATTACCAAAGTCCCTTCCAGAAGTAATCCAAAATCAATTGCTCCCATGGAAATCAAATTGGCCGGCAGTCCTTGAATTCGTAGCATTACCAGCGCGAAAAGAAATGAAAGTGGAATAACGGAGGCAACGATTACGGTAGTCCGCCAATTAAACAGAAATATAAAAACGATGACCGAAACAAGAATTATCCCTTCAATTATATTGTAGGTCACTGTATTTACAGTAGCATCAACAAGCTCTGTACGATCAATAAAAGGTTCAATTTTTACATCTTTAGGTAATATCCGCTCATTTAGGTCTGCTATTTTTTCCTTTAATCTTGCAATAACATCTGCTGGATTTTCACCTCTAAGCATTACCACAATTCCCTGTACAACATCTTCGTCATTTTGTAGACCGACCATCCCCAAACGTGGTTTCGCAGAAATTTCAACTTCCGCCACATGCTTCACAAGGATAGGAGTTGTTCCCCGAACTTCAATAAGAATATTCTCAATGTCCTCAACGCTTTCCAAAAGACCAACGCCGCGAACTACATAGGCTTGGCTTCCCCTTTCAATAACATCTCCACCAACATTAATATTACTTTTTGAAACAGCCTCAAAGATTTCTAAGGGAGAAAGGTTATAATTGGCAAGTTCAGTTGGATTAATCTTTATTTCATAGATTTTTTCCTCACCACCAAAACTTACCACGTCCGCCACACCTGAAACAGAAACCAACTCCCGCTCAATAACCCAATCTTGGATAGCAGTAAGTTCCTTGATCGGTCGGCTACTTTTTAAAATATATCTAAAAATTTCACCTGTGGCCCCATAAGGAGGTTCGATGGAAGCATCTGTTCCTTCAGGAAGATTAACGCCTTGAAGTCTATTTGCAGCATATTGTTGCGCATAAAAATCCTCCACATCATCTCCAAAAATTACCGTTACCACAGAAAGGCCAAAAAGAGAAATAGAACGTACTTCCGCTTTTTTGGGAATGGTGTTCATTTCCTTCATCAATGGAAGGGTAACAAATTTTTCCACCTCCTCTGCACTACGTCCGGGCCATTGGGTAATAATTCGTGCCCGAGTATTGGTAACATCTGGAAAGGCCTCAATGGGAGTATGTACATAACTGACAATCCCTGCAATGAGCAGAAGGAAAGTCAGGAAAAATACTATGACTGAATTCTTTAATGAAAAGGCTACAATTCCTTGAACAAATTTCTGCATTTCAATTAATTATTTATTTGTTCATAAATGAGCAGTGGGTTTTTGGTAATAATGTTTTCATTTTCCTCTAAACCACTTTTCAAAAAGGTGAGACCATTATTTGAAAATAAAATTTCGACCTTTTTGATTTTCATATCACAATCGCTTTTATGGACTATAACAAAGTTTTGGTTGTCGTCAAACACCAAGGCCTCGGTTGGAATTCCAATGGCTTCCATATCTCTATCCCGGAGGGCGACTACATCCACCAACATTCCAGGTTTTAACTTTAAATCTGTATTTTCCATTACCACGCGGGCTTTTACAACTTTGGCATCGCTGTCCAAAACTTGGGATACAGCATCAATTTTTCCTTTAAACTCCGTATCGGGATAGGAAAGCGTATTGATGTTTACATCCATTCCGCTGTCTATATTTTGAACATTGGTAGCGTAGATATCTACCATTATCCAAACTTCACGTAGATCGGATATTGTAAAAAGAGGTTCTCCTTCTGCTGTTATCTGGGTTCCGGAGGCAATGGATTTTGAAGTAATTATTCCTGAAACGGGTGCTTTTATCTGAAAGACCCCACGCTCCGTACTGGCGCTATAAATATTTAAGTTTGAAATAATTTTCTGTCTTTCGGACTTGTGAATATCCAATTCAGTTTGGGCCTGCATTAAATCTGCTTCGGAGGCGATTCCATCCTGAAACATCGATTGTGCTGACTGTAATCTCTTTTCCGAAACCTGAATCTGGGCATTTAAATTTTTTAACTCAGATTCAAGTCCGCTTAATTCAGTACTCTGCAATTCTGCCAACAACTGTCCTTTGGAAACCTTATCCCCCAAGGAAAAATAGGTTTTGGAGATAATTCCGCCGACCAAGCTTACAAAGTGGACTACTTTATCTGGATTGGTTTCCACAGATCCCGTTAAATGTATTCCTTCGGTTACGGGCTGGAGCGTTACGGTTTGAATAGCGACCTTATCTTTAAATTTTTCGTCCAAACAATAATTCTGATTTTCAAATTCAAATTCTTCGGAATCATTTCCGCAGCCCGTTAGAGTGAAAACCAAAAGAGCGGCTACGGTAAGTTTTTGTGTTATTTTCATTTCTTTCTTTTAAATTTCTTAATTAATGACATCTGTTCCTACGGCATAATTCAATTCCTCCGCACGTTCGTTAACCTCTTTTCCTGCTTCAAGAATAATCTCTTTGTTCTCCAAATAAGCTTCTAAGAAATCGAGATACTCCAGAAGACTCATATTCCGACTTCGGAAATTTTTGGTATAATTTTCCAAGAGCGTATCCAAAGTGCTTTCATAATCAGGTTCAATCTGTGAAAGGAATTCAATAGCGGCATTTAAATTTTGGTAGGCCAGGAAAATTTCATTTTCTAGATCCAACTCTTTCTGTTGAAGCAGTATTTTGGAATGCTCAATTCCGATTTTGGCACTTTTAATATTTCCCTGATTTCTATTAAAAAAAGGAAGGTCCATGCTAAGTCCAAATCCCACAAAATCGTAATAAACTCCACCTCCACGATCATAGCCAACTTTAAAATTGAGATCGGGAACCGCTTGGGCCCTTTCGAATTTGTAAAGGTTTTGGTAAAAGCTCTCCTCCATACCGGCAAGCTTATAATCGGGTCTCGATTCAAGTGCAGTTTCTAAAAGATTCTCTATTTTCAATGAATCACTCACCACTTTGGAATATTTCTCTGGGGTAATTTTTAAATTGATTGCAGCCGGCAAATGCATGAGTAGTTTTAATTCCTTTTCTACCTTATTTTTTTCGTTTTTTAATTCTTTTACGCTTTGTAGAAGTTCCAGTTCCAAGGCTTTTAGACGGATATATTCCCCCTTTGCTATGTGCCCGTCATCCACTTGTTTGCGGTAGGATTGCGTAAGTCTTTTAACCGAATGGATTTGATTTTCATAAACAGCACTTTTCAGCTGTAAATACTGCAGTTCGGTAAGCAAGTTTCGAAACTCGAGTTTTAAGGTGCGAAGCAGATCTTTAAAGTATTGTTTGGATTTTTCTACAGATACTTCTTCCAAAGCGATCAACTTCTTCCTTTTCCCGGCAGTTTGAATCAATTGTTCCAAGGAAACGGAAAATTGCTGGTTTTTCCCAAAAGCATTTTCACGGGACCATGGTAACTCCTCGGCCAGTATTTCGCGCTGACCTTTAGTAGACCAAAGATTTACATCATCTATACTTAACGTTGGATTTGGCCATAGTCCCGCTTGGATTACCATTGCCTCTGCTTGGTTTATTTGAAGTTTTTCCGCCAGCAGCAGTAGATTCTCCTTGAGAAATATAGTTTCTGCTTGCTCCCTATTGATCTGTAAGGTATCCTGACCGAAAAGAGGAAAGTGTAAAAAGATTAGCGTTAAAAATAATACCACGCATCTTGAAATGCCCATAATTGCTCTAATATTGTGAACGGCAAAAATGCGGGCAACGACCTTAAAAAGACCTTAAAGTGGATTAATTTGTGCTTAAGGAAGTAGGGATAAAACTTTAAATGAGTTTTAAAAGGAATTGAAATGATGAGTTTGTTTAAAAGGAAAGTGCTGATTTTTTAATTATGGCTTGCTTTTTCATTTGAAATATTACCACGAATACACGAAAATCTATTTTTAAGTGGTACATCTAGATAAAATTCAACAAAGGCAATCCTTCAGAAACTGCATCAAAAATTAATCAATGATAAAAATATCTTCCATTAAATCTCTTTTTGCAATTTTCTCAATTTTTGAGGATATTGAATCTGATATATTGGCGGATAAACTTCTCTGCAATTTTACCGCATTGAGCCAATCTGAAAAATAAATAAATCTGGCTTGGGTGATCCATGAATCAGGAAAATCATACTTATAATCAATTTCAGTATCCCCAATAATGCTGGTTAATTCAGCTAGGTTGAGAACTGACATTTCATAGGTGGTTCTTATATTATTTTTAATAAAAAGTAATTTTATCTCCTCACTGAATCCTTCTATCAATTCTAAATCGCCCTTTTTCCCTTCAGCCCAGGTCAAGAATTTTTGCTTAAAGAAGGAATTTGACAAACTTTCCAAAATATTGTCATCCTCCTCACCGTAATGCGCAATAAAAATATTTTTATTTAAACCGACCTCAAATATTTTTTTAAGAGTTTTAAATTCAGGATCTGTTTTATTGTTCTCCAGTTTCGAAATATATTGTTTATTGGACCCTACCCTTTTTCCCAATTCTTCCTGACTTAAGTTTAGGCTTTTTCTTATATCTTTTAATTGCTCACCCAAATTGATTTTTCCAACAATCGATTCGTCATTTATTGAATTCTCAATTGTTAAAATCGGATCCAATTGAAAATAGGCATTAAATATCTCTCCATTAGGCAATGGTACTACTTTGACAATTTCTTTCCAGGTTAATGCATTATCCACCAGATTAACATTATTGAACACTTCTCTATCGGCAATAACGTTGTAACCAAAATCATCTCTTTTTAGCTCTAACTTTTCAAAATGATTTTTTAAATTCAACATCCTATGCTCTCCCGAATTGGTTATAAAGCTAATTTCAGGAAAATTGACGTTCGTGATTTTTAATATTCTATTAATTTGTCTCATTTTAAATTCACATTTAAAGCATTGAAAATAGCCAACAAATTTTCCCTGTTTTCTTTCACATAACCCATGGCTATCGATAGTTTACTCTTTTTCATGGTACCTGCATAAACTTTGCTATCGCTTATTATTATTAACACCTCTTCTCCGCTACAAGATGCATGAATATGTGGCGGCGGATGATCTCCCGAAAATATTTCGATCTTTACTCCTAGTATTATATCGATGGCAGGCAATACACAAATTTAATCAAAAATAACAAAAGTAATCTAATTAAACAACTCTATCCACCGAAACGTATTATTCTCAGGAAGAGAAAAATTTCAGATAAAGCAATATTTAGAATTAGACGATATCATTCAAAATCTATACAGGTTATTTCAGGTCTCATTCCAAATCTGCCCGGAAAACCCATCCAACCTAAACCACGATTAACGTAAAGATATTGACCTCTTTGTTCATAAAGCCCAGCCCATTCCTTGTATTTATATTTAATCGGGCTCCATTGTTTTCCACCGACCGAAAATCCGGCCTGCATTCCGTGTGTATGACCCGAAAGAGTGAGGAAAATATCGGGATGGCTGAGAACTTCTTCCTTCCAGTGACTGGGATCGTGGCTTAAAAGAATTTTTGAGGGAATCTCCCTAACCGTCTTTAAGGCTTTTTCTAGATCGCCATATTGATTAAAGGGTGGTTTTCCCCAATTTTCTACGCCAATTATCGCCACTTCATTGGAATTGACAATCACGATTTCGGACTCATTCAACAATAACCTAAAACCAATCCGAGTCTGAAAATCTTTTATTGCTTCAAAGTTTTTTTCCTTGTCCGTTTCGTTTTCCCAAGTACTGTAATCTCCATAGTCGTGGTTTCCCAGAATGGAAAACTTTCCTTGTTTGGCTCTAAGCTTTTTAAAACTCTCTTCCCAGCCTTTAAGTTCCCAAGCATAGTTGTTGACAAGGTCGCCGGTGAAAAATATTAAATCGGGCTCAAGATCATTTATCATTTTAATCGCTCTATCGAATACTTTGTACTGCGACCGAAAACTGCCCAAATGAAGATCGGAGATTTGAACAATTCGCACACCCTTCAATTGTTCATTTTGAAGATTTATATTATAAACCTTGAAACGATAAAGTCCTTTAAGTGTAGCGTAAACAATGACAAAAAAAGGTAAAAATCCCGCTATCAACCCCGCAATAGGAATCCAAATCAGTGAGTCATCTTCGGAAAAGACATAATTGGAATAGTAAAGGGTGCTAATTACGATTACAAAAATAATTTTAGGAATAAAGGAGGATACCGTCAATCCATACATTGAAGAAATAAGGCGTTGTCGACGGGAGGGATCGATATAACTGAGACTTAATTTTAAAGACAGGATGGCGATTATAAGTGCAAAAGTAAAAACCCAAAAAAGGATTTTTATTAGAGTAACAAAAAACGGATAGGGAATTAATTCCAGAATTGATTGCAGCCAATAATACGCCGCTGTATCCACCAAAAGGATAAAGAGGCAGAGCAAAACAATTATAAAGAAATTATAGGCGCGCATTTTTTCAAAACTTAATTGTTATTTGAAGAAATCTATTTATTAAAATTAGAGTATTGGCACCGAAGGGGAGTCAGTATTAGGTCAATTTTAATTTTTGGAAAAAAAGAAAACCTTAAAGGTATTTATCAAGATAAAATATAACCTGGAAAACGTTCAAATCTTTCTCGGGATTGGAATATTTGATCTTGGCAAAATGAAAGTCCATTATTCTTTTTGCAAGTACCAATCCCAAACCAAAACCAATTTTGCCTTCACTATTTTTCCCCCTAAAAGAATGCTGAAACAAATGTTCCTTCTCTTCAGGAGCAACTGTTTTTCCAGTATTGGCTATTTCAATTTTCAATTTATTTGAGAATGAACAATCAATTTTAATCTTTGCCTCCTTCTCACTTCCATAACTTATACAATTTACAAGTAAATTCTGAAATGCCTGTTTTACCAGCATTCTGTTCATTTTAATTACAAGTTGACTCTCATTGAATTCACTTGGAAAATAATTCAACTCAAAATGAAAGTCAGGATAAACCATTTTAAGCTCTTCAATAATATCAAATAGCAATTCATCTATTCGCACTTCAGATTTTTGGATCTGCTGCCCTGATTCTATTTTGGAGATTTCAAGAAAAACATTGATGATTTCACCGAGTGATTTTGCCTTGATGACCAAACTATCCAGCACCGGTCTTAGGTTATCAATATTGCTATAAGATTCTGTTTTTTCGAGTTCGGAAACCAAAACAGCTACGGGCGTTTTCAGTTCATGTGAAATATGGTTAATAGCATTTTTCTGAAAAGCAAAAGCTTCATTGGTTCGCTGTAAGAGCTCATTAAATCTTTCGGTAAGATGTTGCAGTTCAAATGAAGAAGTATCCGGTTTTAACAAAGTGGAATTTTCACTTACCAAATCATATTTCTTTAAATTTTCTGCAAGACGGGTAATTGGTTTTGAAATTTTGTTTGAAAGATACAATGCCACCAAGGTGACAATTATGGAAATGGCCGCAAAAATGGCAATGAGCACATTCCGAAGAAAATACATTTTTGAATAACCGTAAGCATCTAGCGCTTTACTGACGCCATAATATGTTTTTCCCCTGCTTTCTACATAAACCCCAATAAGATCGTAATCACCCTCTTTGGTTTCAATCCAGCGTTGGGAAGGGGAAAGTCCGTTGAGGATTTTATCTGTCTGGAAGATGGGAAGAGAATCCAAACTGGAAAAAATAAGTTCCTTTTGGCCATTATATATGAGCAGTTTTTCATCATAAAAATCATGGATGTCTTGGGCATCTAGCAGCAATGCCAGTTCCTCACTCATTTGTTTAAACTCCGTAACCAGTCCAACTGTGTATTTAATTTTTTCGTTTTGCTGTTGCTGGAATTCCTCTTCCCGATACTCAGAAAACAGAATGTAGATGAGCGTCAATGATATTGCGGACAAAATTATCACTGTGCTGGAAAAGTAAATAAGAATCTTATCCCTTATCTTCATTCTGATTCAAAATAATAACCATATCCTACTTTGGTCTTGATGCTGTTTTTGCCAAAAGGTTTGTCAACTTTATTGCGCAAAAAATTGATATAAACTTCTACCGTATTGGTGTTGGTATCGAAGGAACTGCCCCATATTTCGGCAATAAGATCCCCTTTTGAAATTACTTCACCTTTATTCTGACAAAGTTTGACGAGAATTTGATATTCCCGAGGAGTTAAGGAAATTTCGTTTCCTTGTCTAAATACCGTCTTTTGTGCGGGATGGATTATGATATCATCAGCAATTATCGTTGCATTTTGCGTTGAACCGGAATTATCTCTTCTACTACGTTTTACGAGGGAATTAATACGCAAAATCAATTCGCGCATAAAGAATGGTTTGGTAAGGTAATCATCTGCGCCGCAATCAAAACCCTTGACTTTATCTTCCAATTCACTAAAGGCAGTGAGCATCAAAACAGGAGTTTCGGTGTTGAATTTTCTGAAATCCGTACATAATTCGTAACCCGTTTTTCCTGGAAGATTGATATCCATTATAATACAATCAAAATCGGATTTCCGCAAAATTCTTTCTGCCAATTGTCCGTCGAAGACACTTTCAGAAATAATATTTTCTGCCGCAAGGGCATCTCCAATATTTTTGTTTAATGTAGGATCGTCCTCAATTATTAAAACTTTCATTGAATATATTTTGGAAAGCGAACTA
The DNA here is from genome assembly GCF_004022485.1 of Aequorivita sp. H23M31. GTDB lineage: Bacteria > Bacteroidota > Bacteroidia > Flavobacteriales > Flavobacteriaceae > Aequorivita > Aequorivita ciconiae. Next base: position 3,455,489 of record NZ_CP034951.1, on the reverse strand, counting down.
TCTCCAATTACATATTTCCTTCTAGAAAATGTTTGAAAATTTCCCTTTCAAGCAAAGGTAGCAATTAATAAAAATGAAAAAAGGGAAGCGCATGGGGTTCCCTTTTTTCGTTCTATCCCGAAACTGCCAGGAAAAGGCAGTTCCGACCTCTCCAAAGGCCGATAAAATGAAAGTGTTATTAAAATAATCCCTAAATCTTCATAATCACTTACAAAATTCTATAAAACTATTTTTTCAAATTTTCAGGGTTAACTTCATCTCCATTTTTATCAACTAATTTTACTTCGTCGAAGCCCATATCCTTAAATTGTTCATATTGAGTTTCGGCATCACCTACAATAACATATGCCATTTTGGATGCATCCAAATATTTATTTGCCAAAACTTTATGCTCTTGCAAGTTCATATTTCGGACAATTTTTTCCTCGTTTTCAATGTAGTTATCTGGAAGATCATATTGATTAATCTGCTGAAGCATCCCTAACAACGAAGCTTGTGTTTCAAATCGACGTGCATTTGATTTTATTAAGGCATTTTTGGTAAACTCAAGATCTTCGGCTGAAATTCCATTTTTGTAATTGGTAATTTCATCTCTAAATATCTTCACAGATTCTCCAGTAGTGTTTGTACGCACACTGGATGAAGCAGTAAATGTTCCCGGAAGTTTACTGCCACTAAAACTGGTACGAGCACCATAAGTATATCCTTTCTCTTCACGAAGAATAAGATTTACATTTCCAGAAAAGGAGCCTCCAAGCTTATAATTCATCACTTCCACAGGATAAAAATCCTTATCGGTTCTTGGTATTGAAATATATCCAATATTAATAACGGATTGCTTTGCATTGGGAATATCCACAAAGTACAAAGAGGATTTATCACGAGAACTGGGAATTGGAAATTCTGGAATAGTTACATTTTTTGCTTTCCAACGCTCTTCTAAAGTCCTTAAATCTTTTATTACTTCATCTTTATCTATTTTTCCTACAATCTGAAATGTACTCACTGATGGCGAAAAATTAGAGTTGTAAAAGTTTTTTAAATCCTGCATAGTAATTGACTTTACGGATTCGGCCGTTCCAGAAGTGGGATAACTGAAGATATGGTCATCGCCGTATAAAATTCTATTGTAAACTCTATTTGCCACAGCATTCGGATTAGCATCCGAACGCTCAATTTGGTTAATGGTCTTGGTTTTTAAACGGGTTAATTCCTCTTCATCCCAACGTGGTTCCAAGAGAATTTCGGTAACCAAATCCAATGTTTTTTGCAGATTTCGAGTTAAGGTATTTCCTCGGATAACGATAGACTCACGAGTAGTGTACATATTGATACTGGCGCCCAAAAGTTCAATTTCTTCTTCCAATTCTTCAGGAGTTTTATTGGCGGTTCCTTCCATAAGAATGTCACTCATCAAATTGGCCACTCCGTTTTTCTGCATATTATCCAGTAGATGTCCACCTTCAATCACTAAGCTAAAAGTGGCAACCGGAATTTTATCTTGATGAATTCCTGAAACTTTCATTCCGTTGTCAAGTGTTTTGGTCCAGATTTCAGGAATACTCAGCTCTGGCGAATCTCCTACGACTGGAGGAGTGGAACGATCAAAATTAGAAGGTGTTTTTACAATTTCAGTTACCTCTTCTGCCTCATCCAAATCAACATTCTCTGTAATCTCCTCCTCTACCACCTTAGCTTTTTCGGAATTTTCGGCAATCAGCTCGATTTGTCCTTTTGGTACAAAACTGGTCATTACATAAGATTTTCCTTTGATATATTTGTTGTAAACCCGCATTACATCTTCTTTGCTGACCTTTTTAATATTCTCAATATCCTTAGTTATATATCCAGGATCACCCGTAAATACATTATAACTTGCCAATTGGAAGGATTTCCCGAGTACGCTACTGATTCCATTATAAAATTGGGTTTCAAGACCTGCTTTTACGCGTTCTATATCTCTATCGGATACGCCATCTTTTTCAAAACGTGCAAACGCTTCAGTAATTCCTGCTTCAATGGCATCAAGGTCTACTCCATTATTGGCAGTAATTGAGATTCTGAAATCTCCCGCAAGTTCTTTGGAACTATTATACGCTCTAGTATTTGAGGTGAGATCTTTTTCCTTTACAAGTACTTTATATAAAGGGGCTTTTTTTCCTTTGGAAAGAATTTCACCCAATACATCCAGAGCGTAGGCATCATCGGTATATTGCTCCAAGGTGGGCCACACCATAGTTAATTGTGGAGCCGTAGCGAAATTATCTTCGTGATATAATCTTTTGGTTTCTGATAGGGTAACGCGCTGTGGAGTCAATGGTTTAACTTCTTGACGTCGTTTAATTTCGCCAAAATATTTCTCGATCATTTTCTTGGCATCGGCCGTTTCGAAATCCCCAGCCAATACTAAAGTAGCATTATTGGGACCATAAAACCGATCATAAAACTCCTTTACATCTTCTACAGTCGCATTCTGTAAATCCTCCAACTCGCCAATTACTTGCCAATTATATGGATGCCCTTCGGGATAAATATTTTTATCGATTACATAACCGGTGTGGCCATAAGGATTGTTATCCACACGCTGACGTTTTTCGTTCTGGACCACTTCCTGTTGGTTGGCAAATGCGGCTTGGGTAACGGTATTTATTAAAAATCCCATCCTGTCACTTTCCAACCACATTACGGTTTCCATCGCATTTTTGGGAACGACCTCGTAATATACCGTTCCATCTTTCCAAGTACCGCCATTTAAAGTTCCACCCGCATCCTGTATAATTTTGAAAAATTGATCCTGTGGTACATTTTCCGATTCCTGGAAAAGCATGTGTTCGAATAGGTGGGCAAATCCTGTTCTTCCGGTAACTTCACGATTAGATCCCACTCCATACTGAATAGCAAGAGCGATAATAGGGTCACTTTTATCTTGGTGCAGAATTACCTGAAGTCCATTATCAAGTTGATATTTTTCAAAATCCACCGAAAGTGGAGTTTTTTCCGAAGAAATTACTGATTGGGTATTTTTGCAAGAAATTACGACTAATGAGAGCATACCTAAGGCTAAAATTCCTGTTTTTAGAGAAGTAGAAAACATATTATGAGAGGTTGATTTAACAAAAGTTTTAAAGATACAGAAAGTTTTATTATCCAAACCATCCATCACGATCGAGACTTCTATACTGAATGGCTTCGGAAATGTGGTTGCCATTAATATTTTCAGAAGCTTCCAAATCGGCAATTGTTCTTGCAACCTTTAAAATTCTGTCATAAGCCCTGGCCGAAAGATTTAATCGCTCCATTGCTGTTTTTAACAGCTGGAGCGAGGCTTCATCCAACTTGCAAAATTGACGAATCTGCTTTACGCCCATTTGAGCATTATAATGGATATTTTCAAACATGATAAAGCGCTCGGATTGAATTTTACGAGCTTGGGCAACTCTTTCCCGAATTACCACGCTGGATTCTCCTCGTCTTTCTTCGCTTAACTTTTCAAAAGGAACGGGAGTTACTTCAATATGAATATCAATCCTATCCAATAATGGGCCGGAGATTTTGCTTAAATATCGTTGCATCTCAGCAGGTGAAGACATTACTGGCGCATCAGGATCGTTAAAATAACCTCCCGGACTTGGATTCATACTTGCTACCAGCATAAAACTGGAAGGATAAGTAACCGTGAATTTTGCTCTTGAAATTGTGACTTCTCGATCTTCCAGCGGTTGACGCATTACTTCCAAAACGCCACGCTTAAATTCGGGTAATTCATCCAAAAACAAAACTCCGTTATGTGCCAAAGAAATCTCGCCAGGTTGTGGGTATTGTCCACCGCCGACAAGGGCTACATCGGATATTGTATGATGGGGGCTTCTAAAAGGACGTGATGTCATTACTCCTCCTTTTTCAATTGTACGTCCCGCTACGCTATGAATTTTTGTGGTCTCCAGACTTTCGTGAAGGGTCATGGGTGGCAAAATACTTGGCAAACGTTTGGCAAGCATTGTTTTTCCGGAACCGGGAGGACCGATTAATATTATATTATGTCCACCGGCAGCGGCAATCTCCATACAGCGTTTTATGGATTCTTGACCCTTTACATCTGCAAAATCGTGTTCTGGGTGTTCTAATTGCTCGTAAAATTCGGCAACAATATCTACTTCTGTTTTTTCGAGGGGAAGGTTTTCATTGAAGAAATCGATAACTTCACTTATATTTTCAATGCCAAAAACATCAAGTCCTTCTACAATGGCAGCTTCTCGAGCATTTTGATTTGGAAGTATGAATCCCTTGAAACCTTCTTCCTTAGCCTTTATTGCAATTGGCAAAGCACCGCGAATGGGCTGGAGGTTTCCATCCAAAGACAATTCACCCATTATTATATATTCGGAAAGGGGATTTTTCTCTTCAATCTGTCCGGTGGCGACTAAAATTCCCATTGCTAGGGTAAGATCATAAGCCGAACCTTCCTTGCGAAGATCGGCTGGAGACATATTTAAAATGAGCTTTTTACCTGGAATCTTATATCCATTATTTTGGAGAGCGGCGGCAATTCTATAATTACTTTCTCTAATGGCATTATCTGGTAACCCGACTAAATGGTACCCTATTCCGTTATCCACATTTACCTCAACCGTAATTGTCGTGGCTTCAACCCCAAAAACAGCGCTTCCATAGACTTTTGTGAGCATAGAATGATATTTTAATTAAAAAGGGGAGATTGAAGCAAGGAAGATAGTATTTTTTTATCCGCTTACCAAGTTCAAAAAAATGTAAGTTGTTCTGCTAATACGAGAAGTGGAAGTATTAATTAAAGGACTAATACATTTGAATTAATCTAATAGTTTCTTCCTATAATATTCAATTAATCCATCAATGGGACGTTGGATAACATTACCGAGTTTGAGGTTATTTTCTTTTAAACATTCGGAAATTACTTCTTTGGAAAAATAGGCGATGGAACCAATAAAATGTATTGGAAGGCTGGAAGCATTTTCGAATGTAAGAATCCTGCTTACAATAAAATCAGTAATTCCTTCTTTTAATAAGCTGTGATAATAAGGAGGAAAATCTTTTTGTTCGAAAATAATTTGGGCAAAAGATGCTAGATAAGCCCCTGGATTCGGCTCTTTATATAAATGCTTTTTGATGGTATCAGCTTCCAAATCATATTTTTTTTCAAAGTTGGAAGCTATTTCCGCAGGCATTCGTTTATAGTAATAATCGCGAATCATTCTTTTTCCAAAGTAATTACCACCCGCCTCGTCCATCAACATGTATCCCAAAGAGGGAATTGGAGCATGAATTTCCTTGCCGTCAAAATAACAGCTATTACTTCCTGTGCCAAGGATACAGACAATACCAGGTTCTGTGGTTACTGAAAAGACAGCAGCCGCGAGATCTTCTGAGACATTTACCTGCGCATTGTTAAATAATCCTTGCAAAACCTCTTTTAGAATGGCATTTGGAGTGGCGGTACCACAGCCAGCGCCATAAAAATCTACGTTATTAACTTTGGAAAAAACTTCCTGCAACGTTTCATTAGCTGAAATACGTGAAATCAATTCTTCTCTTTGAATTACAGCAGGATTCAATCCGAGGGTTTTGGTTTTAAAAACTATTTCTCCATTTGAATCGAGCAAAACCCAATCGCATTTGGTAGAGCCACCATCCGTTATTAACGTCATCTTTATAATTTTGAGAAGTAAGCAGCCAATTCTACCATCTTGGAGGAATAACCATATTCATTATCATACCAGCCTACCAGTTTAAAGAAATTATCGTTCAGGGCCATTCCCGAGTTTGCATCAAAGGTGCAAAGATATGGATCGGTAACAAAATCCTGAGAAACCACAGGGTCTTCGGTATAGTTTATCAATCCTTTAAATTCATTTTCTGAAGCCTTTTTGAAAAGGGCTTTTATCTCCTCATAGGTCGTTGACTTTTCCGTGCGAATGGTAAGATCTACCACCGAAACATCCACGGTAGGAACACGAAATGCCATTCCGGTGAGTTTTCCCTTAAGTTCTGGAATTACTTTCGTAACAGCAACAGCAGCACCCGTGCTGGTTGGAATTATGTTATTCAGCGCACTCCTTCCCATTCGATAATTCTTTTTGGAAGGCTCATCTACTGTGGACTGAGAGGCAGTAACAGCGTGAATTGTGGTCATCAAGCCCTCGACAATACCATATTCGTCGTTCATAATCTTGGCCATTGGCGCGAGACAATTTGTGGTACACGAAGAAGCCGAAATAATTGTATCATCAGCTTTCATTTCTTTATGGTTCACACCCATAACGAACATTGGAGCGGTTTTGGAAGGTGCAGATAAGACTACTTTTTTTGCCCCCGCTTTTAAATGGGCCGATGCCGAATCTTTTTCTTTGAAAACACCGGTACATTCAATAATCATACTCGCGTCAATCCCATCCCATTTTAATAATGAGGGATCTTTTTCAGAAGTAACTCTTATCTTTTTTCCGTCCACAACTAAATGTCCATCTTTCACTTCTATTGTACCCGGATATCTTCCATGAACAGAATCATATTTTAATAAATAGGCAAGATGGTCTAATTCCAATAAATCGTTAACCGCAACCACTTCCATATCTTTTCGTTGTGCTATAATTCTAAAAACCAAGCGACCGATTCGGCCAAATCCATTTATTCCTACTTTAATCATATTATCAAAATTGTTTTTTAAAAATCAGTTATCTGTTATTTGAAAAGGGCATAGGCCTCCAAAATTGCTTTTAGAACTCTAAATAAATTATATTGAAATTATATCTGCCACCCGTATTAATTCCTCATCTATTGTTCGGAAATCCAGGGTTATATCTGAGAATGGCACGGACTTCACTTTATTGTGGACTATTCCCATCATTACGCTGTTTTCGCCTCGCAGAAGAGAATCAACTGCGCCAACACCCAAACGACTGGCAAGAACTCTATCGTAGCAACTTGGCACTCCACCCCGCTGAATATGTCCGAGGACGGTAACTCTTACTTCGTATTCTGGCAGGTTGGTTTCTATATAACTGGCGAGTTCGAAAATGTTTTTTCCGAGTTGTCCTCTTTCTGAAACGACCACGATGCTGGAAGATTTTCCCGATTTTTTACTTCGGTCTAGAGACTCCAATAATCGTTCCAACCCCATGTTTTGTTCGGGAATCAAAATTTCTTCGGCTCCCGCTCCGATTCCAGCATTTAAAGCAATATCACCTGCATCCCGGCCCATAACCTCTACTAAAAACAGACGATTATGGGAATTTGCAGTGTCTCGAATTTTGTCCACGGCATCGACCACGGTATTTAACGCCGTGTCGTAACCAATGGTATAATCTGTTCCGTTAATATCATTATCAATTGTTGCGGGAATGCCCACAATGGGAAATCCAAATTCACTGGCAAAAATTGAAGCTCCTACAAAACTGCCATCCCCACCGATAACAACCAATGCATCTATATTATCTTGTTTGAGCATTTCCCAAGCTTGCTGACGGCCCTCGGGAGTAATAAATTCCTTTGAACGGGCCGATTTCAGAAAAGTTCCCCCTCGATTTATCAGGTTTTTTACAGACCTCGCATCAAGTTCTTTGAAGTCGCCCTCAATAAGTCCGGCAAAACCTCGGTAAACGCCAACACACTGAATCTCATTATACACGCACGCACGAACTACTGCACGTATTGCGGCGTTCATTCCCGGAGCATCTCCTCCACTGGTAAGCACCGCGATTTTTTGAATTTCCTTCATTATCCAAAATTACTACAAAAATTTTCCTTCTGAAATGATTTCCATCAACTTAAAATAAGTGGAAACACGTATAGATCGAATCATAATCATTCCTATATTTGTACCATAGAATTAGTGGATTGATGCATTAAAGACTATTTTTTGTGGGGATGAAAAATTTTCTTGATGCACTATAAAGTTTACTAAGTTAGGTTTGTTAAGGAATCCTGGTCAATTTGACTGGGATTCTTTTTTTATGATAAAAAAATGGAATACAGAAGGTCAGGATGACAAATGGGTTATCTTCAGAATATCCTGAGTATTATCATCCACTTTAAAGCGATCATCCATACGGTGGCCGATAACCCAAACGATTTTTTCATCACTCAATAATAACCAAATTCTATCCTTTTCAAAAAGAGAAATTTTTTCATCTTTAAAGAATTTGCTCAATTTCTTTTTCCCCTTTAAACCAAAAGGTTGGAAAGAATCTCCTTCTCTCCATCGCCGAATTGTAAGAGGAAAATTTAATTTCTCAGCGGAAACATAAATCAGGTTTTTTTCGGTTTCTCCGACGTATTCAATAGGCTCAATTTTCAATTTTATAGGAAAATCCACTCCTTCTTTTGGTACGAAAAAGTCATCAACGGCGTTGTCCGAATCAATTACGGACAACAGTAGTTCATCCCGATTCTTTAAAAGTTTATGGGTTTTTGAAAACACCTGTTTTCCGGTTTGCGCATCCATCAAGGAAAAAACATCTTCCCATTCTGCAAAACCAAACCCTTGGAGCAGTTCATATAGTAAGGCTTCTACATTGGGAAGGTCTTTAAGTTTTTGAATATCGATTCTATAAAAACCATCATTTTCGGAAACGACCAGGTTATAAATGAGAGACATATAATCCTCAATGAGAAGTTTTGAAGACTGAAGGTTCCTTTGGGTTTTTTTGAAATTTTTTAGAACCGAATCATTGATTTCCTTGAAAAAAGGCAATACCTCCAATCGCAATTTATTTCTAAGGTAATCGGGTTTTTGGTTGCTACTATCATCACGCCATTTTAATCCGTTTTTTTGGGCATAAGACTCAATTTCATCCCGGGTAAATGAGAGCAACGGTCTAATAGTTTTTCCATTTTTTGGGGGAATCCCAGTGAGTCCATTTATTCCAGTTCCTCGTGAAAGATTTATAAAAAAGGTTTCCAGATCATCATCTAGATGATGGGCTGTAAGTAGATAATCGTAATTAAAATTTTGAAGTATTTCTTGGAACCAATCATAACGTAATGTGCGGGCAGCCATTTGGGTAGAAATTCCATTTTTTTTAGCAAAAGCTTTGGTATCAAAGGTTTCTGCAAAAATGGGAATTTCCATATTTTTTGCCATTCCGATAACAAACATTTCATCACCATCACTCTCCTTTCCTCTAAGTGAAAAATTACAATGTGCTAATGCCATTTCAAAATCTAGAGATTTTATCAAATGCCCCAAAACCACGCTATCGATACCACCGCTACAGGCAATAAGCAGTTTCTTGCCTGATAAAAAATTAAAATTCTCGGTAATATTTTCTTTAAATTTCAGAAACAATTGAGTAGGATTTAGGATAGGTTAATTATAATTCCCGCGATAACCGCTATTCCAAAACTAAGCATAGTTCCAATTAGCACATATTCGGTTTTCAGGGTTTCATCAGGTCTATAGCGCAATATAGATTTAGCGGCAATAAGAAAACCTACTGCCGAATATTGCGAAACAATAATAAAAGTTAGGGTCAATATTCGTTCCAATACGCCAATTACCTTTCCTGCATTCGGCATTTCGTTATCGCTGCTCACTTGTATTTCGGTTGCCTTAAATACTTCTTTGATAAAAATATTGGCAGGTTTTAAGCAGACGAGATAAGCTGTTATTATCAATAAGTAAGTGAGATTTAACGATACTTCTATTGATGGTTCAATCCCGTACCATTTTTTGAATAAGAGAACTACGATTACCATAATTACCAAGTGCCCTGCTTGATCGATAAAGTAGGCATATCGGCCAAAAAGTTTACTATTATTAAGATGATGCTTAAAACCATCCATCAAAAAATGGGTTATAGCGATAATGGCTGCTCCCAAAACAAAACTTAATTGTAAGGAAAATAACCACGATAATATAAAACAAGTGAGTGCGTGCCAATACAGAAAAGGACTTTTAAATCCAATTGCATTTTTCTGTTTGGCGAGTTTATCGGTTTGAAAAAAGTAATCCAAACACAGATGGGCGATAAACTGAAGCAGCAAAAATTCACTTACACTCATACCGAATCTTTTGAGATTACCATTTTAAAATAATGTACAGCCTCCTCTATGGCATTCCAGCCAACACTTGTGGAATGTTGATTTACGGCAGATTGTCCAATGCCCAACTGTTGGGCTATTTCCTCTTCTTGATTGTCCATCAATTTAAAGTACAATACCTCACATTGTCGGGCAGTTGCTTTACTTATTAAAACATCCAAAAGTGCAAGTAAAGGTTTAAAATTTCTATTTAAATTTTCATTTTCTGAGGCAAAAAATAAAGTGTTTTTAATTACAATACGTTCCTTATTATGGGTTGTCTCGCCACTTATCGCACGACCCGAGAAGTAAATGGCCTCTCCATCTATTATTCCCTCTTCGGGATTATAACGGCTTAATTTGCCATAACCAATTGCCAATCTAATGCCGTGGATCTTAAATTGCCTTATTCGATTATCGGTCTTTTTATAACTCTCGGCATCAATGGAAATTGACTTAACAAAGCTTTTTATAGCTAGGGCCACTTGTAATCCTTGGGAAGCATTGGGTACAACACATTCTAGATAATCGCCTTTTAAGACACGACCATAAACATTGAACTTCTGTCTTAAATTTTCCAGAAGGAGCTTCAATTTTTCCTCTACCAATTTACGATCCTCATTGTTTAAACTAGTTGAGGAAACAATATCTCCGGAAACCACAGAATAGTTCATTTTTATCAAATTTATTCAAATATACACATCTATTAGGTATTATACTAATAAATATATTATATAAGCTAAAACACTAATAAAAGTCTCATATAAGTATAAACCCTAATATCGAATTAAAAAGGGCTATCCAATGCTTGATACATAGCCCTGGCTTTTAACATACATTCTTCGTATTCCTTTTCGGGAATAGAGTTTATAGTTATTGCACCACCAACTGAGAAACTGACATATTTTTTGAAGGAATTATATAAAATACTTCGTATAACAACGTTGAAGTCAAAATTGCCATTTGGCGTGAGATAACCGATTGCACCACTATAAAGTCCTCTTTTGGCGTCTTCAACATCCTCAATAATATTCATAGCTGAGATTTTAGGAGCACCAGTCATACTGCCCATTGGGAAGGTATTTTTTAAAATGTCTATACTGGAAATATCTGGTGAAACTTGGCAAGATATGGTTGAAATTAACTGATGGACCTGTTCAAAACTATAAACCCCACAAAGTTCCTCCACTTTTACGCTTCCCTTCTCCGCAAATCGAGATAGATCATTTCGAACTAAATCGACAATCATAATATTCTCGCTGCGTTCTTTTGGATCATTCTTTAATTCTTCGGCCAATCTTAAATCCTCTTCTACATTTTTGGATCGTCTTGCCGTACCTTTAATAGGCTGGGAAAAAACCCGAGTTCCATTTCTCTGAATGTATCGTTCGGGAGAAGCACAAAGAGCAAACAATTCATTGAACTTTAAAAATGCAGAAAATGGAGGCTTGGAAATTTCATTTAGATGAATATAGACAGATAATGGATCGAGTATCGAATTTTCCGCATAAAACTCCTGACACAGATTTACTTCATAAATATTACCTTTTTTGATATGCTCAAGAACAGCATTTACTTTTTGAACATATTGTTCTTTTGAAGTACGGTTTTGTATTTCTAGGCCCTTATTTTCAACCTTTTCCGAATGTACCGCTTCACCAATCATTTTCCAATCGGATTCCATTTCCTCGGCAACCATATTCAAATATTGAATTTCAACATAATCTTTATAGAATAGAAAGAGCTTTTTAGGTTGAAAAAAATATAAATCTGGAAATCCAAGTCCATCGCTATTGTTGGACCGCAACTGTTCCACATCATTTTTAAGGTCGTAGGCAAGATAACCAAACAACCAGTCGGCAGTTGTGTTCTGATATTCCTTTAGTTTAGCAAAGCCTTGGTAAGCATCAGTTCTTAAGGCTGTAAAAGCGTCCACAGCCAAGATAGCGCGAAAGTTTTTTTCTTTAAGCGAATAGTCATTTCCGTCCAACCATATTATCTCCTCAAATTGTTTCGCCCAATTCAATAATTTCGGCTTTAAGGTTTCTAGATTTTTTAAAGGAAGTTTCTTAACTGTACGCATTTTTTAGATTTCGGATAATGTAAAATTAAAAAACCCGTACCAAATTGCTGATGCGGGTTTTTATGAATTAAAAATTCTTTATATAGTTATTGTCTTACTATATTTTTTACAATACTTGTTGTAGCTGTATTAATCTCAACGAAATACATACCTGATGCAAGAGTCTCCAATGAAATTGTTGTTTCCATCGCCACAGAGGAAATGTCTAAAGTTTTTATGACCCTTCCATTCACATCCAAGATTCTCAGCGTTTGCAATTTAGCCGAAGTTTTATTCTTTAAAATAACCAAACCGGTTGTTGGATTAGGATAAAGAAGAATGTTTTCAGAAAATTCAGCCTCACTGATTCCCATTGCATCATCCACGGTAACTGTAAAAGTACAAAGTGAAGAATTATTTGCGGAGTCTGTAGCGGTCATTGTAATTGTTGTAACTCCTAACCCTACTTGTGAACCTGCAACAGGAGACTGTGACACAACAAAATCAGGACAATTATCTGTTACGGTTGTTGTAGCAGTGAAATCTGGAATAGTATATTGGGCACCCGTGTTTATTGAAACCGAGATATTTGCGGGACAAGTAATTACAGGAGCAAGGCTATCTAACGACACCACAGCAACGCTACGGTCTGCTATACATCCCGGAGGTCCCATATCTATATCCGTGTTGGGGATTCCAAAATCCGCTGTTTCACAAAGTCCCGGCCAATCGGCGGCAGTGTTGGTATCTCCGTGTCTTCTAAAGGATTCTGAACCACAATCGGCGCTTAAAGTCGCACCCATTCCAATCCAATCCAAATTGGCGGCGGTTATATTAAACCCTCCTATTTCCACATTAAATGAAGCTATCTGAGAAGCCGAATAATTCCAAAATACCGAATCAACAACGTTCCCCGATGGGTCTATAATTACAATCCATCCTGGAAACGAGCTATCCCACCAGATAAAACTACCCCAATATCCAGCCCCGCCATTATCATTGTAATCTACGACGGAATCGGCCGCCATGTTTCCAAGTGTTTTGACAATAGAGTTCTTAAAATTAATTCCAAAAAATGGAATACCGCTAATCGCTACTTTATAACCAGTATAATCTGTAGCAATTCCAACATTTTGTATCTCAAATTTATTTGTGTTACCAATTCCAATCTCCGATACCACCAGTTGAGATAATGGACCTGGTGGGGTTTCCAGTGCATAAACATCAGTTGAAGCAGTTGGAGTAAAAGTATAAGAAGTACCTTCTGAAAGGAAATTTCCTCCAGTTGCGGCGTCATACCATCTTATTACATTGGAAGGATCTACAGGAGTGGCTGTAACTGTAACACTTTCTCCCATACAGAAATTCGTTACACCGGTAGTGGAGGGTCCATCAGGAATCGCCAAAACCTCCACGGTATCTATGGCAGAAGAGGCAGCAGAACAAGGTCCTGCCGGCACGTTATATGTAATTGTATGGACACCCACCCCAGCTGCCGTAGGATTGAATGAAAAACTTGAGCCATTGCCATCATCGGTAACGCCAGGACCGCTATAGATCCCACCGTAAGGGGTGCCACCTCTTAATCCAGTCATTATTTCGGCAGAAATACAAACTTCCTCGAAAATTGAAAGTGCGGCCAATTGGGAGGGCGTATCAAAAGCCTGAACTCCATCGCCAACACTCATTGAGGAACCTTGACTGGCACTTGCACCCAAGCCTCGTTTCGCGAAAGCATCCCAAATAATACATTGGTTTGCACCTCCATAAATTGCTTGATCTGCAGCAAGAATGGCATCTCGGCCATCAATAAATCCAGGACTGCATGGTTGTAGTTTCAGACCCTCCGTTACCAAAGCTAATGCTTGGGTATTTCCCTTATCCACATTTACATTTCCGGTAAAGTTATAAGGGTTAGAATCAAAACCATGTGCGTCGATCAATCCCCATGTCATTTCCCATAACATCTGTGCCCAAACGGAACCGACCCCGTGGGGAACGGCCGCAGTTTTAATAAAATCGTACGTTTGTGGATTAACTGACATATCGGTACTATATGGATAATCTCGGATCCCGCCACCATTAATTCCTTGACCAAAAAGGTAAGTACCGACGGCTCTTGGATCTTCGGGTTGGTCTGTAGCCTTCATGGTAAGCAGTGTTCCGAAAAAGTCGCTCCAGCCTTCTCCCATTTGCTCATTATTGTTGAGACATCCAGCAGATCCAGCTCCTCCCGTAAGTCGAACGGAAACTCCGTGCCCGTATTCATGCATAATAACGAGGGCATCAAAATCTCCATCCTTATCGTTGCAGATATACATTTGCATGGTTGGGGCCTCCCCATCGGGTCCCGTTCCAAAATTTGCATTACAGGTTCCCGAGCCATCTTGCGCTTCAGCTTTTACGGAATCGTTTCCTAAACCGCCTCTACCATAATTATTATGTTGAAAATTTCCACTAATCTCATCAAAACCAAATTGATACATTATGTCATGGAAAACATTACATATATAAAAAAGATTGGTAATAGCGGCATCTTCATATTGCGTGCTGGGACTGTAATTCTGACTGAATGGATATCCGGTAAAATCCAAATTCGCCCCTCCATTGGGTTGATAGCCGTAATTATCGCCATCCTCATAGGCGTTCACGTTATTTCCGCGGGTAACCGTGTGCTCCGCACCAACAATTCCATTTGTGTCATGCCAGCCATAGGGAGATGCCAAGGTATTGGCAGGTTGGCTTTCAATGGTACGGATGCCATAGTAAGGGCTTTCCAAAGGTAATGCGAAAACTTCATAGCACTCCGTACAATTTGCCGCACCATCATTACTAATATCTTTATAATTTGGTATGTCATATAAATTGGCATTATAATCCAATTCCACAATATCATCACTATGATCATGCTCAAAATTGCAACTAGATATCCAGTTGGCCCGATTTACGATAGCTCCTGTGCTGGCATCTATCCTAACGCTCCACCATGCAGTTTCGGTAACAGATTCTATCGAAAGATCCCAGGCCAAAACCAATTGCCCATTATCCGTTTTTGCGTACACCAACTTGGCGGGAATAGGTCTTTTGGAAATTCCTCCATCGCTCAAAAGAGTTTCCGCGGAAGCCCCCCGAGCCTGAGTCAATACTTGAAGCGGTTCGGAAAGTCTATAGTTAAGTCGTGATGCAGCCGCCTGCACTGCTTGAGCAGCCGTTAGCTGTGGGGAAGTATTGCCAGAAATTAGATTTGCAGTATTCTTTATGAATTTATTGTTTTGGGAAACTATTTCTCCATTTTGCGAAATATGAATTCCCGAATCAGTTCCATAAATTTCGAGATCGTTTAAGGATTGAACGAAATACAAATGTTGGATTCCACTTACTCGGCTCACACTTTCGCTAGTGATAAGCCATTGCGTATCTTGATCCTGGAGTCGTCCATTTTCAACTAAATCGTTTAATTGTTTCTGAATGGTTCCCGAAAAGTTCTGGGCGGCCAAAGGAGAGGAAATAATACAAATCCAGGTTAGAAAGGCAAAAAAAGTATTTTTTTTCATTTTTAAGATTTTAAGGTGGAATCTGATAAATAGGATTTCATTTCTGTAAATCTATCAAAAATTAGTATTTCCTTATAATTTAATTTCAATTCAATTCTATTCGCTCGATTTGTATCGTCAGAAATGGTCTCCTTTTTTAAAATGGTTTAAAATTTTATCTATTTTTAAAATCAAAATAGAAACCAATCAAGCACTCTAATTAAATGACAAACAATACCTCAACAGTTAATCAAAAACATGGGCCAAACTGGACAGCGATTTTAGGTTGGGCGGTAGCGATTCTTTGTATTGCCGGAATTTTCTGGATGCAAAAACAGAAAAACGAACTAGAAGAAACCATCCAAACCGTCAATACGGAAAATGTAGTATTAAAGAGTGAAAAGAATACGGCCGAATCCCAACTTGCATCCAACAGTGAAATGCTGAACATTTTAAGGTCTAAAGATTTCCAAACTTTTACCCTTATTGGAAACCAAGCGGTGGCACCCCAAGCTTTTTCAAAAATATATTGGAATAAGAAAGAAAAACTTGCTTATGTTGACGTTTTCGGTCTTCCCGCTCCTCCATTGGATAAGGTTTACCAAGTCTGGTCTTTAAAAAAAGATTCCTTTTTACCAACAAATGCAGGGCTTATTCCAGAAGTAGATAAAGCTAAAAGTGAATTATATCAACTTGACAATTTTCCAGAGCCTGAAATCTTATGCATTACCCTTGAAAACAAAGGAGGGAGTAAAAGTCCTAGCATGTCCCAGATTTACGTTATGGATCCAATGTAGGGAAATTCAGAATTATAAATTCAGAATTATGAATTCAGAATTATGAAAGATCCCCTTTTAAAAATTATAGCTCCATCTGATCGATTCCATAGAACAGACCTGATCAAAAAAATAAAATTAAAGCCCCTATGTCCTATTTCCGTTAAAAGGGCGGCGCCAAATAAGGAAATGTATTTAGAAATGGCGCATCATTACTGGGAACACCATCTTGAATCAACAAAGGGTCATCGTTGTTTTTATTGCCATCTGGTCCTCCAAAAATCCATAATAGGTTCGCGTCCATTACATCCTCTCCCAAACCACGACCAGTTAAAATATTGGATCCATCGTAATAACTTGTAGGGCCATTTTCAGCAACCCATAGTACATCTTTAGAAAATATTGCAGCCATTTCTTCTGCATTTAATCCCAAAACATTGGTTGTATACGTAGTGTCCAATACCATTATTCTATTTTCAAACGTTTGCTGAAAAATACCCTGCATTTTATAAGGCACGGTAACATTCAAACTATCACGGAGACCATCAATATTAAACAACATATTTACCGCGGGACGTCCCATTTGGTCGACTTGCCTATACTTTCCGGCAAATTCCGATTCCACCGAACAGGGTTCACACTCACTTCCGCCGCAATCAATACCTGTTTCATCCCCATTTTGGATCCCGTCAGAGCATCTTTCCTGGTATATCGGAACTCCGAATGTATCTTC
Organism: Aequorivita sp. H23M31; assembly: GCF_004022485.1. Classification (GTDB taxonomy): domain Bacteria; phylum Bacteroidota; class Bacteroidia; order Flavobacteriales; family Flavobacteriaceae; genus Aequorivita; species Aequorivita ciconiae. The sequence continues at coordinate 3,438,332 of NZ_CP034951.1, read as the reverse complement.
ATCATAGCATTTAACCAAAAGCATTGAAACGCAGATTAATAAAACGAGTTGATAATATTTTATATTTTTCATAAATCCCATAGCAATTATTGAATCTTTCTTTTTGTCTCTACCCACATATTATAAGTTGGCGTGCCAGGTGCAAACGGATTGACGTTAGACACCGGAGTACCAAGCATAGCCTTGGGGACTTCTACAACTATCGATAAAACATTGGTGCCAGCATAAGTGTCGGTTCCCGGATCGGTAAATCCTCCTTTAGCATTTCCAGCCAAATAAGCGTCAAATTGAGTTTGATCAAAAAAGAAAGGATCCTCGCGCGGGCCGGCAAAGAATTTCATTCCATTTTCCTCAGTAATAAAAACATCTTCTTTAGTCGAGATTTTTACCTTGTGCATAATCTCGGTATTAATGGTACTTTCTAGCCCTGTTTCGTTAGTCTGGAAGGGTCCGAAGAAATACATGCTATCCCTTCTTTTTATTGCTTGTATAAGCACGTCTTCCTTTAGATCATTGTTTAGGTCTATGTTGAATTCCATCAAAACATTTTCATCAAATTCAGCTTGCTCTGTAGGCAATCCTGCCGGTATCAATCCCTGAAGGTTTAGGACTAAAACCAATTTATCTGAATCTGGGGCTTGAAATGCATAAAAATCGGCAATGTCTGCTTTGGTTCCCCGAAGAGATGGCGCGTCATTGTGGTCGCCACTTATCAAAACAATGGCCAAAAATATAAGCCCCACAGAACTTATCACGGCAAATAATTTAGATTTAATCATTGTTGGTTTTTATTAATTATTTTTGTTGAAAATATTTGTGCTTAAATGTACGGATATGATTTAAAAAGACATCTATCTAATCATAAACTTAGCTCCATTGCGGTAAAAATAATCATTCTGAAAGATATGAACCCTTCGGCACCTGATTGGATATTGAAATTTTTGGATCTTTTCGACAGAAAGGAGTTGGTGCATCGTTTTGAGAATGATAATGAATTCTATGATGCCCTAAAATCCGCTGGCTTTATTTACGGAATTTCAATTTCATCCTTGCCGGAGAGGAATATTAAGCATCTAAAATTAACTAAAGAGGAGTTAACCAAGGTCAATCTATTCCACGCTTTATTTTATCAATATTCAAAATTAAATCCGAAGGCTGAAGATTTGGATGCTATAAAAAGCATTCTCGCATTCTATCGGGAGGTGGAAAAAGGGAAAATAGGGTTTTTCCATAAATTCTCATTATCACATAGTCCGTCGCATAGTTTGGAAAATATTCTTTCTGCCAGATTACAAGAGGGGAATGCACTATTAAAAAAGAATTCCCTTTCCTTATTGACGTACGCACTTTTATTTTTGGACGTTATGGCTTACAAGCACTGGCTTCATGACCCAAAAAATATTAAAGAGGTATATCAACATTTGGAAGAAAGGGTGCTTAACTATTGCTTTTACTCATTAAAATCGAAACAGAAAAAGTCGAAATACGATAAATTGCTAATAGAACTTTACGAGTCTTCAAATGAGTACGTTACTAGTGGAAATACAGTGCAAGATGGGACTTTATCCAACAGAAATACAAATCTAAACAAGTTTAGTGCTATTGGGAAAAAGTACATTCTCGATATGTGCTGTTTAACTATTTGGGAAGATTTTAAACTGGATGAAACCGAGCACAGGTATTTGCTTCAAATAGTTGACATATTGGAACTTAACAAAAAAGAGTTTGAACGCAGTCTAGGGGAGTTAAGTGACTTTTCCGAAAAATACACCAATAAGATTGTTCTCTTCGATTATACCAGCCCGGTAAAACAATTTTACAAACAGTCCGCCTCAACCGTAAAATTGTTGATAATGCGAAACAAAGATCGCCTTGTTAGAGAATTGGAAGAAAGCGGCGAGTTGATGGTTCTATTGGGCCAATCTACGCTTCGGGATCTTTCCGTAGAGGAGAAATCCAAAGTAAAAGACCAGCTTTTGGATATTTGCAAGACTATTCCGAGTCTTACCATTTTTCTGCTTCCAGGAGGAAGTGTACTCATGCCACTATTGGTGAAGTTTATTCCGAAACTTTTACCCTCAGCCTTTCAGGATAACCGTATTGATACGAAAAAATGAATAAAGGAAAGTGAATAATGTAAAATAAAGAATAAAAAATCACTCACCTTTCAGTAATTTCCTGTCATAAGTCAAAACTCATAACTTTAAAATATCTCTTTCTTTCTATTCCAACCACAACTTAAAATCCCTTACTCGTTCACGGGCTACGATTACTTCATGCTCGCTATAACTGTTCATTTTTAATTGCAACCGCGAATTTGTATACGAGATTATGTCTTTTATGGAATTGATATTGATATAGAATTTTCGGCTAATACGGAAAAAGGTTTCGGGGGAAAGTTCTGTCTCCAATTGTTCTAAAGTTGTTTCCAAAAGATAATTCCGTCCGTCGGTGGTATGGGCATATGTACCCTTATTTTCAGAATAGAAACATTCAATTTCATCCACCGGAATCATTTTAATATGTTGCCCTATTTTAGTGGTAAAACGTTTTTTATACTCTTGTTCTACCGGATTAATAAGCAACTTTTTTATATCCTCAAAATTGAATTGGACATTTTGCGAATTGGGCTTAAAGTTTTTATATTTCTCCACGGCAATTTGAAGCTCCTCGGAATCAATGGGTTTTAGAAGATAATCTATACTATTCAGCTTAAACGCTTGAAGGGCATATTCATCAAAAGCGGTAGTAAAGATAATGGCACTTTTTATTTCGATTGTATCAAATATCTCGAATGACAGTCCATCGCTCAATTGAATATCCAGAAAAATTAAATCTGGATGTGGGTTATTTTGAAACCACTCTACTGCTTCGCCAACGCTATGAAGCATTTGATTTACGTTTACATTCTGTTTTTCGAGCATCCGTTTTAAGTAACGGGCGGAAGGCTTTTCATCTTCGATGATAATGACGGTCATTGGTTTGTTTATTGTTTGTTGTTTATTGTTTATTGCCATTATCTATTTTTATTTTTTATTGTTTATTTTTTGGGTTATACAACTAGCCTTAAAGGGGAGGTTTTACGATTTAAATTTTTTTATAATCTAAAGTTCTAAAGTCTTGGTTCTTGGTTCCAGTTTAAAACACTCCAAAAGGCAGGCTTCCGATTTGCATTTTAAAACATTCATCATTTTTAATTAAACCAAAGTTCAAAAAGTCTCGGTTCAAAAAAGTCAAGATTAGAATATTTTCAATTTTCAAATTCACTCCACCTATCTTCTTCCAAAAATTGCTTCATCTTTCTATCTTCCCAACGTTTTAAGAAGCCACCTCTAAAAGTAATTTCAAAAAGAACATACAATGCATGAAATAAAATACCGATGCCCCAAAAGAAAAGCGTGAAATAGACTTCCCATTTTGAAAAATAAGTTGGTCCCTTACCAAAAGCGTTTGCTAACACAAGAATAATCCCTGTATTGATAATTATAAAAACTGCCAGATGACTATAGAAATGCTTTAAAATTTCAACTTTTTTGTGAGCTCTAAGATATTTTAAACTTTTCTTGGTTTCCATAATACCTCATTTTAAAAATTCCGATTATTCCTTTCTTCTTCTTCCATAAATTTTTTCAACTTACGCTCTTCCCAATCCTTTCCAAAGTAAGAAAACCAATCAAATGCCTTCATTGCCTGGAAAAAGAGTCCGATGCCCCAGCCAAAAGCAGCCCATAAAAACCAAGGATTGCGCAATTCGTTGACATAGTAATTTAGTGTGGCAAGAAAAAATATAAAGATTACATAGAAAGTTAAGCTAGTATAGAATTTCTTAATTTTATCTACGCGGCGCTTCGCCCTTAAATATTTATTTTCATTTTCAAAAGATTCCATAACCTCCATTTTTAATTATGATATAAATTTACACAGCATAAAGCCGAATGAAAAACAAAGCCTTCTGACTTGTTGAATTTAGCTACCCAACTGTATCTAATCTTCTTTGTCCATAAACTGACGTATTTTTTCCTCTTCCCATTTCTTGCCGAAAAAGGGATTATAATTGAAAGTTTCGGCAGCGTGGCTGGCCAGACCAAATCCCCATCCCAGGATTGGAAATATTGCCCAAGGAAATCCCGCCCGGGAAAGAAAATTGAGATAAATAAAAATTGGGATAAAAACCAGATAGATTCCAAAATGCATATAGAACACTTTTAGTTCTTCTACACGTTTTTTTGCCCGTTGGTATCTCTTTTCTGAAATGAAGGTTTCTTGTGAATTCATAATTCTTATGTTTTCATCTAATATTGGAATGGCTACTCTAAATTCCATTCGGTTTTCATGTATCTCGACCGATCTTTCGGTGAGTAGAGCATAGCGATCACGAATGTTTTTAAGCCCAACTCCCGTGCTCTCTTTTAATGCCTGTTTCATTTGAATATTATTGGTAACAACCAACATCCCCTCTTTTTCAGAAATAGCTATATAGAGTTTTTTCGTGGGAGTAACCTGATTGTGCTTTACGGCATTCTCCAACAACAGCTGAAGAGATAAAGGCACCACTTTAGCTTGTGGATTCCGAAGATTTTTCGGTGAGGTAAAAACGATACTATCCTCAAATCTTACACTTAAAAGCGACATATATAGTTGTGCAAATTTCAACTCTTCCTCAAGAGTAACCAGTTCCTTATTTTTCTGCTCCAAAACATATCGATAAACCTTGGAAAGAGAAGTTGTGAAGCGGGTTGCAGCTTCAGGATTCTCCTCAATTAAACTGGTTAACACATTTAAACTATTGAAAAGAAAATGCGGGTCAAGTTGATTTTTAAGAGCGTCAAATTTTGCAGATGCCGTACCGGCAATTATTTTTTGTTCTGTTACTTTTGTTTCCTGCTTATTTCGGTAATAATAAACCGTGTAGAAAATAGAGGTTACGACTACGGAAATGGTAAAGCCTACATAATAGTTTGCAATTTGTTCCCTGGCAAAAAAGTCGTCTAAAGTTCTGCCAAAAATCAAGGTTTCGGTTGTAATCCGAATAAAGAATAGGGTAATTAGAGTAAGAAAGATTCCTCCAAATGCGCCTTTCAATAAGTTTTTAGTTTTAAACACGGCGTTGGGAAACCATTTCAATAAGAACTTGAAATAATAAGCATTTACTAGATAAAGAATTACCGCATAGATTTGGTTAAAGACAAACCATCGCAAAATCTCCCCTAAATCTGAGAAAGTATATCCATTGGCATATTGAACGAGCGCCAATATAATGAACACGATAATTCCAACAATAAAAGCTTTTATAAAATGTCTAAACAGTTCCATTTGCGTATTTGGGTAATTCTACGATATCACAAGTTATTTTAAAATAGTAAACAACGGCAATTTAAAGTTTAGCCTTCTATTGGCAATTTTCAGCCAGCACTTGTTTTGCTCTTTCTAAATTGAATCTTGGATAAAATTCTTCTTTGGTTGGATGGGTTTCAGCATTCTTCATTGCGCGTTCTATATCCTTACAATATGCTTCCACAGGCTCACCAAAATACTTAGCACTGCCAATATTCCATTCCGCTCTTGCCATAATGGTACGCGGGTTTTCCGGATCAATCGCTAATGCTTTTTCGTAAAGTCCCGAAGCCTTTGGAGAATACATCATTCCATATTGTTGCCCATCAAAAACAATCCAAGCGGTATATAATTGAGCCTGAACCACCATAATATCCGGATTGTCCGGAGATAAAGCGGTAGCATCGTTGATAAAATTTTGTGCTTTTGCCAATTGTTCTGAAAGTTTCGATTTGTCTTTTTCTCCAAAACTATATACTACATTTATCAGGGCTACATAATATGGAGGCAACCAATTATCAGGTTCAGCTTTGGCTATCCGCACAAACATATTGGCCGCTTCCCACGGATGATTGTCTTTCCACAGACCAAAAGCTTCCTGCATGCCTTTTTCATATTTTGTCGGTGCTGCTGCGTTTGCATCAGACGCTGGTTGGGTTTGTCCCTGCATTACCAAAATGGTAAGGAATAAACTGAGGTAAGTTAGTACATTTTGCATGGTATTGATTTTTAGTAGTTATTAATTGTTATTTCGATTATTCAAATTTCGTGAAAAACACAAGGTTGTAAAAATAGAACCGGCCAAACTGTTGAATTATACGACTGAACTGTTCTACCTATACTCTGATGTTTCAAAAGGAAGCTATAGATTTTTCAACTGGTTATCTTTAGAATTCTGGCTAATGGTCCAAAAGAAACCTATCATAAAAAATTGATCTGATGCGGGAAGCAGTTCTCTGCTGGCAAAATATCCATTGGCATCGGGTGTATTTGCATATTGGTAGCCGTTCACATTCCTAAAAGCGAAAACATTATTCACAGATGCATATAAAATTTTTTGAGAGGAAATCAAATAGGCCCAATTTAAGCTAATACTATTATAACTTTTGGTTTTTTTCTCAAGAAAACCTGGAGAATTCCAGTCGGTATAGGGACGACCGCTGGCAAATTGGTAACTGAAGCCAATCTGGCTTCTCCAATCCTCAATCCAATATTTACCAACCACGGAAAGATTGTGTTTGTTGGCAAATGGCGGCGTAGCTTGGGTAGGATAGTTTTTGTACTCTCGTTTGGTATCCAAAAATGAATAACTTATCCAATAATCAAAGTTTCGGATACTCTCATTATCACGCCAAAACCAATCCAAGCCCTTGGCATATCCGCTTCCCATATTAGAAAATTGGGTATTTAGATTGGGAATAGAATCGTTATAGGAAACAAGATCACTATAGCTCTTCCAATAAACTTCGACTCGGAAAATCCTATTATTTGCGGCGTATTGATAGTTGATAATATAATGTTGGGCGTGCTGGGACTGGAGGGCCGAGTCAAACTTGAGAATTTCATTTTCCGCTTGTTGAAAAAAATCACCATAAGCCACGGAAATCTGACTGTTTTCAGCAGTTTTATAGGCAAAAGATGCTCTTGGAGAAATGCTAAATTCATTAGCCAATTGGGCGTACTCGCCTCTAACTCCCAACTTTAACGCTAGTTTCCTGGAGAAAATAATATCGGCTTCAGTAAAAGCGGCAGTGATATTATTATTGAAACCGAGTTTAGCACTTAACGAAGTTTCTCTGTAATCCTCAGTGAAATCCGTAAGAAGTTGCTCGATTCCAAAATTCAATTTAAAATGATTACTGAAGTGTTTCTTGAATTTCAATTTCAAATCTGCAGAATTTTGACCATCTTTAATATCTGCTTCATCTATCTCCACTTTCGTTTTGTTTAAAGTATAACTACCGCCGGCGAAGAGACCCCATCCATTTTTCAACAACCGACTGTAACTGGTATTGGTATAAAAATTTTGATTGTTCAATTTAAAACGGATTCCATCTGGATAATTAATATCCTCTTGGATCAACTCAAAATCGGTATTTTCATAAGCACTATATATCTTTAACAATCCATCCTTAAATTTTTGGCGAAAAACTGCTTCCCCGGAAAACGCTTCAAAAGGTTTTTTCCAGTCATTTCTTCCTGGAAAAATTGCGATATAAGGAGCCAAGTTTATATAAGCCGCATTCACACTCAAAGATCTTCCCTGATTCCAGGATTCTGCTGAGGGAGATTCCCACTTTTTTGTTTGCCCCAGACCTAGCCCCACGCTCATAATTGAAATATCCGTTTTATCATTCGTGGGTTCATCTATAGTGTTCAGCAGCAATACGGAGGAAAGTGCTTGGCCATATTCGGCTGAGTAACCTCCGGTCGAGAATGTAATTCCATCAAATAAAAATGGGCTATAACGTCCACGGGTCGGGACATTAAGAGCAGTTGGGCTATAAGGAGTAAACACCCGAATATCATCGATAAAAACCTGCGTCTCGTCCGCATCTCCTCCACGTACAAAAAGACGGCCGTCTTCTGCCACAGTCGAAGTTCCGGGAAGGGTTTGCAACGCCCCGACAAAATCTCCCACCGCACTAGCAGTAGTGACAATGTCTAAAGGTTTTAATACTGATATCTTACTGTTATCACCAGCAGAAAAAGTGCCTGCCGAAATAGTTACTGTTTCCAACGAATTTACATCCTCCCGCATTGTAATGGAAAGATTATTCATCTTCCCAACGTCATCCGTCATTTTATAGGGTTCGAAGGAAACATAAGAAATAAGCAAAGTATGCTTCCCCACTTCGAAAGTTTCAAATTTAAACTTCCCTAAGTCGTCTGTAGTGGATCCATCATAAGTCCCTTCCAAATAAACATTGGCGCCCATCACCGGGATTCCTTTATTATCCTTAACGACTCCCGAAATGACTGTTTGTGAAAAAAGCAGGGAAGGTAAAATACCGAATAAAAAATAGAGTACTGACTTTTTCATTTACTTTGAGTTTATAGTTCAAAGGTGAAGTTTTGAATACTCCTATAAAATAAAATCAGACCGAGCTGTAAAATTTTACGGCCGAAGTGTCATTGGGAATGCTGGGTGCTTGGATGACGGGGGCGAGGTGCCGGATGTTGGATTATGGATGTACGATGTCGAGGACAAAAAAATTAAAAGGTTTAAAATACAGACCGCATAGATGAAATCTTCAAACATAATTCAGGAATCGAACCTGAAACTTGAAATTCCTAGCCCGCCGAAACTTTGGCGACGGAGGAAGAAAGTGAAAACCTGAAGCTCGAAACTGGAAATAGTTTAATTCCTCTTAAACGGCCTAATAATCAATCGTGCGGCTTTATCAAAATTGATATAATTATAAGTCCAATTGAAGAAGGTTATTACCCTATTCCGAAAACCTACTAAAAACCAAAGGTGTACAAACATCCATAAAAACCAAGCTATTGCCCCACCAAAATGAAGATTTCCAATATCAACCACAGCCTTGTTTCTTCCAACTGTGGCCATTGTTCCTTTATCAAAATACTTAAACGGCTCCATTTTTTCTCCTTTAAGCATCTTTTTAAAATTTTTCCCAAGTCGCTTCCCTTGTTGAATTGCTGGTTGTGCAACTTGGGGATGTCCTTTGGGGTAATCCTCTGTTGTCATTAATGCAATATCTCCCAGGGCATAAACATTATCAATATCCTCTATTTTATTAAAGTGGTCAACTTTGTATCGATTGACTTTTTCAACTATTGCGGATGCATTTATTCCCTCTACCGGCGCGCCTGTAACACCCGCAGCCCAAATAAAAGTTGCTGTTTTAAATGTTTTTCCGTCTTTTGTGGTAACTGTAGTTCCGTCATAGTCGCTTATTAAGGTACTTAGATGCACCTTCACTCCAAGTTTTTCTAGAAATCGCTGTGCTTTTTTTGAAACCTGTTCGCTCATTGGCGGTAAAACTCTATCCTGGCCTTCTATTAAATGCACTTCCATTTCATCCTCGTCCAGTTCGGGATAATCATTCTCGAGAATTCCCTTTCTGAATTCCGCCAAGGCTCCGGATAATTCAACTCCGGTTGGACCTCCGCCCGCTATTACAAAATTTAGGAAACGCCGACGTTCACTTTCACTTTGGGCCCTATCGGCTTCTTCAATATTCTGCAGAATCAAACTCCGAATATTCAATGCCTGTGGCACGGTTTTCATCGGCATACTATAATGTGCAATGTTTTCATTACTAAAATAATTGGTGCGGGTCCCCGTAGCAATTACCAAATAGTCAAAAGACAAACTTCCCACAGATGTGGAAATACTGTTTTCTTTGGTATTAATATGCTTTACTTCCGCCATCCTAAAATGGAAATCGGTGTGTTTTCTAAAGATCTTTCGAAGCGGGTATGCAATTGAATCCGGCTCCAAACCACCGGTAGAAACTTGATATAGCAAGGGTTGAAAGGTGTGGTAATTATGCCGGTCAAAAAGCACGATCTGCACCTTTTCCCCTTTGAGCCTCTTTATAAAGGAGATCCCGGCAAAACCGCCACCAATAACAATAATTCGGGGTAAGTTGGTATCTGGAACATTCATAGTAGTGAAATAATAGACAAAAATACCTTTGTTTGAAACGTAAGTCTGAAATTTTGTGAAATTTGTAACAATGCAGAGAATAGGAATACTAACCATATAGCCAATCAAAATCAACCTTTGAAGGAAAATCTCGAACATATATTTGTTAAGGAGCTGGAAGAGAACCAAAACATCGTGCATAAAATCTGTCGTTTATACACCAATGACCAAGATGCGCACAATGATTTGTTTCAGGAAATAACCATTCAGCTCTGGAAAGCCTTTCCAAAATTTCGAGGAGAATCGAAGTTTAGTACTTGGATGTATCGCGTGGCGCTCAACACTGCCATTACACTTTACAGAAAATCAAAACGTAGCATTAAAACACAGGATTTTGAAGGCGTGAGCTTTAAAATTGCTTCGGAAGATTATGACAACACAGAAGAAAGACAACTAACGCAAATGTACAGTGCCGTAAAGGAGTTAAACGATATTGATAAGGCTTTGGTCTTTCTTTATTTGGAAGACAAGAATTATAAAGAAATATCCGATACCTTAGGAATTACTGAAGTAAATGCAAGAGTGAAAATGAACAGGGTAAAAGATAAAATACGAAAGATTTTAAATCCCTAACAAAATATGGATGAATTAGAATTATTGAAAAGTCGGTGGCAGGATCAAGATCCAAAATTGCCACAATTGACTTACAACGAGATTTATAAGATGCTCCTAAAGAAATCCTCTTCCATTGTTAAGTGGATATTATTTATCAGCATTGGCGAAATTCTCTTATGGTCGAGTCTCGCCTTTCTGGTTCCCGAATCGAGCCAGAGATTTTCTAGGGATATTGGTCTGAAAGAGATGATGTTTGCCTCAAACATCTTATACTATGCGGTTTTCATTTTTTTTATAATTCTATTCTATAGGAATTATAGAAAAATATCGGCCACCGATTCTATAAAGGAGTTAATGGGCAACATTATACGCACTCGGCGCACAGTGAAATATTTTATAATTTACAACCTCGCCAGTGCCTTTTTAATGTTGTTGGCAGTAAATATTTTTTACTATACCAATCAAGATCTGGTTTTTCAGTTGATGGTAAAAGATTATGGAGTAGTGGCCACCATGAACCAAGATCAGTTTTTTACCACATTCTTCTTGATTCAATTTATTATTGGACTGGGTGTAATTGTTCTGATAATACTGTTCTATCGATTTGTGTACGGAACGCTATTGAGGAGATTAAAGCGGAATTATCAGGAACTTCGAAAAATGGAGGATTGAGTTCCTCAAGCGAAACGTGGAAAATGATCCTCACCCAAACGGCCAGACAAGGCCGTTCTGACCTCCAAACGAGAAATAAATGTACTGTAGAATCAAAAATTTAGAGAAACTTAATAAAAAAGAAAGTCAAGCGGAGATGTTAAAAATGAAAAGCACCCACTTAAAAAATTAGCGCATTTGAATAATTTCAATAGGATAATAAGAAAGCAGGGTTAAAACTATAAAATATGACGAAGCAGCCAGGGTATTATATAAGTTGATCGCTTCCGTTCTTAAACTTTTCTGGCTAAAGAGATTAACTAATTCCTTCATAATAAAGAAATATACAACAAATACCCTAACCTTCAGAGTCTTAGGATTATGATAAAATTACTCTTTAAATAATGTCGCACGTTTGCTCAAATCCATGATAAGTTTTTCCTCTTCCTGGCTTTCCAATAGTACATTATAGTTTTTCCAGAATTCAGCGTTATAGGGTTTTGGAGAAAAGATATCGGCGGTCCACTGGTTTTCTTTCAACTCTTCTTCAATAAGCTCTGGATCTTGAATTATATCCGAAAAAAGAATTTCCTGAATGGTATAATAATATTGTTCGCTCTTATCAAATCCAGGAGCGGACTCGGTTTTGGTTCTTTCAGAAGAACGGTCGCCAACATTGACAAGTTTGGGGGTTTCATAGTAGAAATAACTAGGATACATTTTACCATTGTATTCTCGGTAGGTTTCCACAACTTTATGAAGCGTTTGGGTGTCGAAAAGACTTTTACTTCGTTTTTTCTGAACATCGGAAGCTGCTATCAATTCATATTCAACTTTTTTAATAGCGTAATTGTCGTAATAAACATAAATCCACCCCTTCGGTTCAAATCCTTCATTATAAATACCTTGTGTGTTTAATCCCACAAAATCTGCACCTTTGGATATCTTTATTTTATAAATTTTTCTGCCGTTATCCACCAAAACTGTGTCTAAATGGAATTGATGTCTTTCCAGCATATTCTTTCCAAACAATGCCCCCAAAGCACCGGCATTTCTAATGAGATTAAGTTTTCCCTTAAAAAGATTATCAAGGCCACTCACCCGTTCGTCATTCCATTTAATGGCATCGATTAAGGTTGAAGTTTTAATCGAATTTCGACTCACCACACCCGATTTTGGACTTCTTCCTATATTTTTAAGATACGCGGAATAGGTAAAAAGACTGTCAATATCCCGAAGATCGTAACTCTTTCTAGTTTCATCTACATTAATCTTTAGATTATCCTTGGCGTTAGCTCCATAATCAGAATCATATAGGGTAATTGCAGCTTCAATCAGCCATTTATATTCCTTTTTATTTCTTTCCTTATGTCTTAAAAACCCTTTCTCAAGATAAGGTTCTGCCGGCAGGTTTTCTGGTAATCGCTCAATTGCCCGAACCATTATTTCATTTCCTGTTTTCGGTCTTGTATCGGCAACCAGAACAACTTCATCCAATGAGGCAACATCTTCCTCCAAAAAAATATCAGAACCATTTTCAAATTCACTGATTATCGCCCTATAACTGCTATAACCTATAGAGGATATTACAAGTGTATCAGCCATATTTTTTGCAGGCACCATAAGCGCAAATTTTCCATCGGCATTGGTAATAGTCCCAACAGTGGTATTTTGAATATAGACACTTGCGCTTTCAATAGGGCCAAAAGTCATAAAGTCGGCAACCTTCCCTTTAATCTCTGTTTGGGAGAGAGCGGTTGCGGTTATTAAACCCATCATTAAAATTAATAATTGTCTAAATTTTTGCTGGACCATTGTGGAAAGTATTTAAATATTGAAAAGTCTACACAGAGTTTATATACTTCTCAAAAAAGAAATTATAAAAAATACGAATTTAATATGTCTGGTTGAGCGCAGTCGAAACCTAATTACCTCTCGACTGCGCTCGAGGAGACAAACTCACAAAATTTTTTATGTTGCCGGCTTATACTCTACTCCCTCGATAACCATTTTGGATATGATTTCACGAAGTATTTCAGAAGTACCGCCACCGATTGGTCCCAAGCGGCTATCACGCAATAATCGAGCTAATGGATAATCTTCCATATAACCATATCCTCCCAAAAACTGGAGACATTCTGTCATAACTTCATCTGATACTTTTGTGGAAATCAGTTTGCTCATGGTGGCTTCCTTAACCACATATTCTCCATCGTTTAGTCGCTTAGCAGTTACGTAATTGAAAGTTTTGCACACTTCAATTTCACTTGCCAATTGCGCAACTCTATGTCTGAGGGCCTGAAACTTGGAAATACTTTTCCCAAAGGCAGTTCTTTCCTTCATATATTGGATTGTATATTCCAAAGCATATTCACTGCGGGCGTGTGCGTTAATTCCCATAATTAAACGTTCCAAGGCGAAGTGCTGCATAATGTATGGAAAACCTAGGTTCTCCTCACCCATCAAATTTTCTACTGGAATTTCAACATTGTCAAAGGCAATTTCGGCAGTGTCGCTGGCTCTCCATCCCAGTTTGTCGAGTTTGGTTGCAGAAATGCCGGGAGTATCACGATCGATTACAAAAATGCTAATTCCTTTGTTTCCTAGTTCGGGAGCGGTTTTGGCGGCAACGATCAAATAGTCACTGTAAATACCGTTGGTAATGAAAGTTTTTGACCCGTTGAGAACATATTTATCACCCTTTTTTATGGCGGTTGTTCTCATTCCTGCAACATCACTTCCTCCAAAGGGCTCTGTAATACAAAGGCATCCTATTTTTTCACCAGTAATACTCGGAGTCAAATACTTTTCCTTTTGTACGTGATTGGCTTCCTTCTTCAAATGTGTCATCGCCAGATAAGCGTGTGCCCACATGGCGGCAGCAAAACCTCCAGAATTGATTTTTTGAAGTTCCTCCAAAAAGATTACGGTATAGAAAAGATCGAGGTCCAGACCTCCGTATTTTTCAGATTGGTATATTCCAAAATAGCCCATCTCTCCGAATTTCTCCCAAATAAACCGCTCGATATGTCCGGTTTTTTCCCATTTATCAATATGTGGCACTACTTCTTTTTGAAGAAAATCCTGAAAACTTTTTCTGAAAAATTCGTGTTCTTCTGTAAAATATAAACTCATGTATCGTATTTTATGAATGTCTGAAAGCAAATTAAAAATGAATTCTAAGGTCCGTTCGAGCGGAGTCGAGAACTTAAAAATTGTGACTACCAATAGGTCTCGACTGGGCTCGACCTGACACAAGGGACATTATTTTACACTTTTCTCAATCGACAAATATAACTGAATTAGCCGTAACTTACTTTCACTCATTCCTTCAATTTTTTCGAGTTCCTGAAAGTCAGTAATTTTTTCTCGGAGGGTTCTATATTCCCAAATTTTCTTTGCCAAGTCGAAGGAAATTCCCGGTATCGTGGCAATGTCGGAGGCGGAGGCGGTATTTACATTCAGTTTTAATATTTCTCTCGGTTCTTTCACCGTGAAAAGGTTCAAGGTCCGTTTAACTACTTCGTCATTAAGACCATAAACGGCGTAGAGTTGGGAATCATTTGAAAAACCATTCAATTTTTCCCGCTGTTCAATGATTCGCTTACTAAGGGCCTCTCCTATTCCATTTACTTCTTGCAACTGTTCTGCAGTAGCTAAATTCAAATCAATTTTTTGGTTGAATGGTTTTTCTACAAAACCGTTTTCATTCTTCCTAACAAAAAAATTTGATGTTGGTTTCGGATTATTTACCCAATCAGGAAATTTAAAATGAGGACTGATTTCATCTAAAAGAGAATCTGAAACTCCCGTTACTTTTTTAAAATCAGCAATGGAATTTATCCATTTTCCTTCTTTCCGAAATTTAAGTAATCGGTCGATTTCCTCATTGGACATACCAAGAGTATAACCTTTAAAATCGGTGATATAATTTGGATTAAACGGATAAATTTTGGGTTTGCGATTTTCTAATTCTACCAAACGTAGCGAATCCAATTCTTTTTGGATGGCGACGATTTCAGCAGAAGAAGTGTCCAAAGTATCTTCTTCAGAAAAATCTGCAAACCAATAAATGCACAGCAAAGAAATTATCAACAGCAACAAAAGTAAAATCCCACTTCGTTGGTTTCTATTGAACGTGAAGTGGGATTTTAATTCCATAGGAATATTTTTTATAAATGCTTGGACAAATCCTCCAAGCCTTCGTCTATAGCCTCGTGCTTAATCTTTATGGCATTCATATATTTTTTCAATTCCTTTCTAATTACGGGAGTTAGCAGCACTACTCCAATAATGTTCGGCACTACCATTGCAAAAATCATAGCATCCGAAAAATCGATAACGGAACCTAAACTTATAACCGAACCTATCCAGATAAATATACAGAATAATGCTTTATAAACCAGTTCTTTAATCTTGCCTCTTCCAAATAGGAATATCCACCCCTGCAATCCATAATATGACCACGAAATCATGGTGGAAACCGCGAAAAGAATTACGGCGATAGTAAGAATAATTGAGAAATGTGGAATAACACTATCAAAAGCAACCGCGGTTATTTGGACACCCTCTGCTACCGGCACTCCATACTGTATAATATTGTTATCAAAGTTTGTTATTACAATAACCAAGGCAGTCATCGTACAAATAACAACTGTATCAATAAAAGGTTCTAACAAAGCGACAATCCCTTCAGATGCTGGATATTTAGTTCTAACTGCCGAGTGGGCAATCGCTGCTGAACCAACCCCAGCTTCGTTGGAAAAAGCCCCACGACGAATCCCTTGGATCATAACTCCTACAAGTCCTCCAGCGATTCCGAGCCCTGAGAAAGCTCCTTCAAAAATCAACGAAAACGCATCGCCAATATGCATATAATTTACTCCGAGAATAATTAGACCGCCCAGCACATAAATTCCTGCCATAAACGGAACAACCTTTTCGGTCACTTTTGCAATCCGCTTTATTCCACCGATAATTACAAAAGCTACCACAATTGCGATTACGGCCCCAAACCACATTGCTCCACTAGTTCCTTCCAACTCAAAAAGCTGAACAAATTGAGCAGCCGCCTGATTTGCCTGGAACATATTACCACCACCAATAGAACCTCCAATAACAAAGATTGCGAAAAGAATTGCCAGTACTTTTCCAAGTCCGCCCATTCCTTTTTCGGCCAATCCCTTCTTTAAGTAATACATTGGTCCACCGTAAACTGTACCGTCTGGGCCCACATCACGGAATTTTACCCCTAAGGTACATTCTGCAAATTTTGAAGCCATCCCCAGCAATCCCGCAACAATCATCCAAAAAGTAGCACCGGGACCTCCTATGGAAAGGGCCACGGCAACACCGGCAATATTCCCCAGGCCAACGGTTGCCGACAATGCCGCCGTCAATGCCTGAAAGTGGGAAACCTCGCCATCGGCGCTATCATCACGAATGGTTTCAATAAGGTTTTCCTGTTCGTTGGGCGTCATATCTCCATAAAGCGTATCGGCACCGTGTTTTTCGATATCTTCATATTTACCACGGACCACTTTTATTGCGGTAAAAAATCCAGTAAAGTTTATCAGCTTAAAATAAAATGTGAAATAGGTCGCACCTCCTATGAGCACAATGAGAACCCACGGAATTTGAAAAGTTTCGGAGAAAGGAATTTCGTAGAATATACCTTCAACGAACCAACCCGTATAATCTCTGAATATGGAATCAATTTTTTCTGAAGTAGTTTGCTCTTGAGCAAAAATGATAAATGGAAATAAAAAGGTGGATAGCGAAAGAAGATATTTCTTCATAGATGATTTTTTGATGAAACAGGTTCAAAATAAAACGAAGCAAGTTGCTGAAAAAAAGTTAGAATTTCAAGGAATTATTCAGAAAGTTGTTAATATAACCTTAAGATTATCCTCCTCGGGAAAAACTTGATGAGTGGAAGTACACCTTTAATCTAAACAGAGTTCCGATTTTAAATTCAGGCTTAAAGATCAAAGACGGAAGAACGTTTGGTGTTGACCAAATCTTTTAATTTTAGAAGAAATGCTAAGGTGAGATAGACTGCAAATCCAACCCCCAGAGTGGCAAAAGAAACATATATAAAAAATAACCGAACGCTCTTGGCGCGCATCCCAAGTCGGTCTGCGAGACGTGAGGAAACATAGAAACCCCTCTTTTCCAAATAATAACGCAAGGAATAAATTGCCTTCATAATGGCTGCAAATTACGGATTTTTAAGGATGGTGGCACATAAAAAAAGGTGTTCCGAAATTGTGTATATTTAAAACACTTAAATATCTGCTCATGAGAACAAAATTCCTCTTTATATTTCTTTATATATTTTTCGGCACTCTTTTTTCCCAGACGATTTCCATACCGGATCCCAATTTTAAATTAAAGATCATAGCTGATGGGGTAGATACCAATGGTGATGGGGAAATACAAGTTAGTGAGGCTTTGGCAACTACACAACTTGACGTAAGATCATTGAACAATGACCCCAACAAAATTACCAATCTTCAGGGTATTGAATATTTTGGCAACTTGATTGAATTAAATTGCTCGGGCAATCTCTTGTCCACCTTGGATGTTACGGCACTCACCTCACTTCAAATTTTAAAAGCCTATTTTAATGAATTAACTTCAATAAACGTTACGGGGTTGGTTAACCTTGAAAATCTGTGGGTTAGTGGAAATCAGCTCCCATCCCTAGATTTAAGTACGCTTCAAAATTTGAAGTGGATTTTCTGCTCGGACAATCAATTGACAGCGCTGGACTTAAGTGCTCTTCAATCTTTGGAAACCATTTGGGCCGATAACAATCAAATTGAGACATTGGATCTTTTGCCTCAAACTAATTTGGGTTATATAATAGTTGCCAATAATCTTTTAGATCATTTGGACGTAAATCATCTCAGTGATTTAGAGATTTTATATGCCTCAAATAATAACATTGATGCCATTGATGTCTCTAATATGCCCAATTTGCAAATTCTTGATGTGGGAGGAAACCAGTTGGAGGAGATAGACTGCAGTTCAACAGGTGTGGATCATCTCCATTGCGACAATAACCCAGATTTAATTTCCATAAATGTTCAAAATGGAGTCATTTCCTATTCAGATCCAGACGGATTGGATTTTGGATTCCTCTTTTATAATTTACCAAGCCTAGAATCCATTTGCATGGACCCTGGGGAAGAGCAGGCGTTAGCAGATAGTGGTTACGACCCTGAAAATGTAGTGATATATACCGGTCCAAATTGTACACTTTCCAATACGTCGTTCAATGTGGCTAATACTTATGTTTATCCAAACCCAGTGGATTCCGATTTTAATTTATCTGCTTTTGAGAATATTACAAACTACTTTTTATATGATAGTTTAGGACGATCAATCACAGCTTCAACGGATTATCAGTTTGTGAAAGCAAAAATAAATTCGCTTCAATCTGGTTTGTACTTTCTAAAAATTGAAACCCTAGATATATCCAGCGAAACACTACGATTTGTAAAGAAATAAGTCTTATTTTCTATTTACTATAGAATTTCCAATGGCGCATTGCAAACAGCGGTTTTTATCGCAATATTCCTTTTTTAATTGAAGTAAAGCTTGCCCGTGGTAAGCATTTTTGGATATATTTTTTAAGGAATTGAATTTATCGATAATCCCATTTTTTTCAGAAGGAATTTCTAATGCAATTTTTAAAATTTCTTCTGAAACATCCTGACCTTGTTGCTTAGCATAACAAAACTTTATAGGAAGAAAGGTATTGATTACCAATAAGTCCATAAAACTTTTGGTAATTCGTTTTTTACTTTCTTTCGATAAAACTCCGAAATTGAAATGTGTATCCCAATAATCACTAGCTGAAATTTTTAATAAAGAATAAAATTCATCAACTTGTTGTATTGTGACTACATGTGAAAATAGATTGTGCTGCATAAAATAAAGTGCCGCAAGCTGTGAAAGACGAATGGTTGGAAAATTAGTGGGTCGCAGCCTAAAAAATCCGGGAGTAATTACGCCTTCATTATGAAGTTTGAATTTTCTTTTTAAATAGTCGTATTCCTCTTTTAGTATTTGAAAATATCCGTCCTCCTTAGGGTCTTCAAGCAATCCTGCCTGCCCTAATAACAAGGCTTCAAGATTGCGCTGATTCTGACTGCTTTTTTTTAAAACTGAAAAATCAATAGACTTTGCGATGCTGAAAAATGACTCTCCGTTAATGTTCAGACCAAAATTTTTACACAGCATTCTAAACAATAATTCCTCCCAATGATTATTGCTCGCGTTCAACTCTTTAAGCAAAAAAGCTTCCTTCATTTGCAACCTTTCGATATAGAGTCGTTCCAACCAATTTTCGATAATAAGCGAATCTACTTCGGCAAAGTCATTCTCACAGTTGATCCACTTTTTCTCTTTTGAAAATAATTTCCCATATCGTTCTAGGGTGCTAGTCTGAACAAGAGTTTTAAGTGCAAGAGTTGGAATTGAAGATCCATCTTTCCTGAAAACCTTAGCGTCATGCTCCCATACCACGTGCAGGATCACATTATCGTAGGCAGGATCAGATTCATGTCCGTGCGCATACCAATCGGATGAATTGACATGAATTTCCAGATTGCCCGCCCATAACTGTTTGTCAATTTCTATTTGGGCATTAAAAAAATCAGGACCCGCATTCAGGTTATGGATCCCGGGGCTTAAAATTTGAAGTTTTTCGCCATTCGATGTATTGAGAGACGAATTATCGAGTTTTTGAAACTTCCAAACATAATGTAGAAAATCCTCTTTCATAACCACGCTTTTTATGACTTAAGCTTATACGACATAGGAGATGAGATCCAATTGATTGAAATAATATTTAGATATTATTCAATTGTAAGTCGTACAAATCCCGTCAAATTGCCTTAACGGATTAATCTAAAATAATGAGGGGTATTATATGGGGAAAGTAAATATAGGGAAAAGATTACTCATTTTTTGCCTCTTGGTTTTCGACCGTGACTTCAGTTTCCTTCCGTTTTTGGATATTTTCTTCAATGGTATCTACAAAAAGAATGCGATTCCATTTATACAGACGACGGCTCAAAACAATATATCGAATGATACCAACACCCAAAAAAACAACACATACCAATAAGGCTATATAGCCGAGCCAGTGGATCCTGCTCAGATCTTCCAATTGAAGCAGAGCGAGCCCACCCAGTAAAAGATACAGAGACGAGCGAATATAGGATAGTAATGTTCGCTCGTTGGCCAATTTTGTTCGTTCCAATGCCAATATTTCATTGGTATTGACAGGTACAGGTTTGGTTCGTAAAAATCGGAAAAGTTTTTTAGCCTCGTTTTTCATAGCACTATAAAAGTACAAAGAATTCTATTTAGATTTAATAGCAACTTCATCAATAATATATGAAAAAAAGGTGAGATAAGCAAGAGGCTCAGAGGTTGTTTAAGGTTTGTATTTTGTAGTTCCTTCCTCCTTCGCTAAAGTTTTGGCAGATAAATAGTTTCTGGTTTCTAGTTTCTAGTTTTTAGTTTCTAGCTGCTAATAAAATAGTTAATCTAACCGAAGCAGAGAACGCTGTTCTCCTGCAAAATATTTTTGATCAAATTCCATTCACTTCTATTTTTAATATTATAAACTCTGCGAGTGGAATTATCGTTTAACTTAAAATCGACAAAAATGCCCCCTAATATACTTTTCATTTTAACATACCTGATTTCGTTAAATTCTATTTCCTTTCTATTTGTGCGGATAAAATTTGAATGATAGAGAAGTGCAGGAATTGCAATCAGTAACATTCCGCTGAAAATTTTCAATGCGGTTTGAACATCATTTACAGCGATAATACCTGAGTAGATTTGGTAAACTCCAAATAGCAAAAATAGAAAGGGAGCAGCTTTAAAGCCATATTTATGCATTCTGCCACTAACGTCGTCAATGTAAATAGTATTATCGGTAACTTTAATTTGACCGTTTGTCCCGGATTTTAGTTGAAGTATCATAGTTGGCTACATTAAGATAGAATTCTTTGATTCAAGAATACTGATGATTGAAACCAATATAAGAGAAAATCTTCAATTATTAAATTAATCCTCTACGAATCCCTGCTCGCGCATCCATTCGTCATTGTACATCTTCCCGACATACCTACTACCGTGATCGTGGAAAAGGACTACAACAACATCATCTTTGGTAAAATGTTCTTTCAATTGAAGTAAACCTTTGATAGCTGCCCCGGCGGAATTTCCTAGGAAAAAACCTTCCATTTTTGCTAGCTTTTGAGTATAAATGGCCGCATCCTTATCCGTTACTTTTGTAAACCCATCGATTATGCTGAAATCCACGTTCTTCGGAAGAATATCTTCACCAATACCTTCGGTGATATAAGGATAGATTTCATTTTCATCAAAAATTCCGGTTTCATGATATTTTTTGAAAACGCTTCCGTAGGTATCGATTCCCCAAACTTTAATATCTGGATTTTGTTCTTTTAAATATTTGCCAACGCCGCTAATTGTTCCACCTGTCCCAACACCTACAACAAAATGGGTTACTTTTCCATCGGTCTGTCTCCAGATTTCTGGACCCGTACTTTGATAATGCGCTTTGGTATTACTCGGATTATCATATTGGTTTACATACCAACTATTAGGGGTTTCTTCCGCCAATCTTCTAGAAACGGAATAATAACTGCGCGGATCATCTGGAGCTACATCTGTTGGACAGACAACTACTTCGCTGCCTACAGCTCTAAGAATATCAACTTTTTCCTTGCTCTGTTTATCGCTGATTACGCAGATCATTTTATAGCCCTTAACGATGGCGGCAAGGGCCAGACCCATACCCGTATTTCCGGAAGTTCCTTCGATAATAGTTCCTCCAGGTTTTAACCTACCATCGGCTTCGGCATCCTCGATCATTGTTAAAGCCATCCGATCCTTAACGGAGTTTCCCGGGTTAAAAGTTTCATATTTGGCGAGCACTAAAGCGGGAATATCCCCGATTATTTTATTGATTTTCACCATTGGCGTATTACCGATGGTTCCTAAGATATTTTCTGCGTATTCCATAGATTTTTTTAAGAAAGCACTCCTTGGCTAAAGCTTCGGAGTATGAGGACAAAGGTACAATTTATTGATGAAAAGGAAAGACCTCACGGGCATTTGAAACCTGTGAGGTCTGGTCATAAAATTTATATTCCGAAAGTTTAAAAGCTATCTACTTCACAATTGTAAAAATAGGGGGGCCGCCATTTTCCGCATCCCAAACTAACTCTCTATTATACCAAAATTTAATTGCTCTTGTTTGATTGTTGGTTCTATAGATTTCAGATTTAATGGTATCTCTATCCGTTTCGTCCCAATCGATATAAGTTATAGGATATTCATCACTTCCTTCGTAATTCACCATTACACCAAATCTGAAAATCCCATCTTCATCCTCATAAAAATTATCGTATTGCCCAGCTCGTGTTTGTTCTCCATCAATTAAATAATATGTCTTGATATCTCTTTTTTTATAGGAATTGGGATTGTCGGGGTTAAGTAGATCCTCTCCGGCATTATTTTTCAGAGAAATATTGGCAGCCAAAGAAATTATTGTACATCCGCAACCTTCGTCTTTACTGCATCCAATTGCTAAAACGGCGATGAGCGCAATTAAAATTGGTTTTATAATCTTCATAATTTTTGATCTTTAGTTTATTCCCACAAATGAAAAAAAAGAAAGCGGATATCCGCGAATAGCTATGTTAAATTATAAGATGAATAATTCCCTTTTGTTTAAAAGATCAAATCGTTTGGTATTGAATTGTCTGGCTCACAATTAGTCAAACCGTATCGCCTTTACAGGGGAAATCTTTGTGATCAATATAGCTGCAACCAGAAGCATTACGAGACAAAGTACAAATGTGCCAAGATTCATAACTAAAATATAATCCCAACTCAAGTAAACTGGAGCTTCGGAAACGTAGTACGTATTTGGGTTTAAAGGAAATACCTTGCCGTATTTCTGAAGCAATAGCAAGCCGATTCCAATCAAATTTCCCCAAAACAACCCTACCCCAATCAAATACATTGCGTTAAATAGAAATATTTTACGAACGCTGCTATCGCTACTTCCCATTGCTTTTAAAATCCCGATCATTTGGGTACGTTCCAAAATTAGGACTAAAAGTGCGGTGACCATATTTATGCCAGCAACCAAAATCATTATCCCAATAATAGCCAGAATATTAAAGTCGAATAAATCCAACCATTCAAAAATGGAGGCATATTTATCACGAATGGTTTGGGTGTCCAATGTGCTTCCCGTTTCGTTGTAAACTTCATTTCCGATGGCTACAATATCATCGAAATCATTGACGAAAACCTCAAAGGCCCCGATCTGGTTTTCATCCCATTTATTCAACTTTTGGATATGCCGGATATCGGCAATAATATACTGTTCGTCAAATTGCTGAAAACCGCTATTATAAATCCCTAAAATCTCGAATCCTCTACTTCTCGGAGTCTTGGAGACTTCATCATTTAAAAAAAACGTAGTAATTTTATCACCGAGTTTTAGATGGAGCCTGTTCGCCAAATATTCCGATATTAGGACGTCTTCATTTAGTTCGCCCCTAAAGTCGGGCAGTTTTCCCTCGACCAAATAGTCTTTAAAATATTCCCAGTCATAGTCATCGCCAACTCCTTTTACCACTACGCCTTCGAAATCGGTTTCTGTACGGATTACGCCACCTTTGGAAGCAGTGACCTGAACGTGTTTTATCCCATCAATATTTTTAAACTTGGGGTAAAACGGTTGATCTTTTGAAATGGGATTTTGTGAATCGTTGGAAAAGTTGGTATCAAAATTGGTTATGATGATATCGCCGTTAAAGGCAGAAACTTTTTCGCGAATCTTTTTTTGAAGGCCAATGCCAGTGGCAATTGAAATCAGCATCATGATTACCCCAATGGCGATTGCAGTAATGGCGATTTTAATTATCGGCGCCGAAATACTACTTTTATAGTCCTTGGAAGCAATGATGCGCCGAGCGATGAAAAATTCGAAATTCACTTGAATCCTATGAAGTTAACTTTTTTCAAAAATACAGTTTTATTGATTGTTCTGACTATTTTTTCATGTGGAAATGTCCCCCAAACCCCTAAAGGGGGAAATGACTTCCCCCTTACCCCCAAAGTGGGAAGTGATGTCCCCCTAACCCCCCGAGGGGGAAACGAGGTCCCCCTAACCCCCGAGGGGGGAATGAAGACGGAATTATTGTGGGAGCGGAACAATTCCACCTTTATGCTGAGTTGCTGAAAGGCAGGAACGTTGGCGTTGTTGCGAACCAGACTTCCTTTTTGGGAAAAGAAAACCAACATCTTGTGGATTTCTTAATTTTAAAAAAGGTTTCGGTTAAAAAGGTTTTTGCACCCGAACACGGTTTTCGTGGCACTGCGGATGCTGGAGAACATGTGAAGGATGGCGTAGATTCCAAAACAGGTGTGCCTCTCATTTCGCTTTACGGAAGCAACAAAAAGCCTTCCCTGGAACAGCTGAAAGGAATTGATGTAATGGTTTTTGATATTCAGGATGTTGGTGCTCGATTTTACACTTACATCTCGACTCTTCATTATGTGATGGAAGCATGTGCGGAACTGGGAATTCCTGTTATTGTGCTCGATCGCCCAAATCCAAATGGTCATTATATCGATGGCCCTATTTTGGAAAAAGAACATCAAAGTTTTGTGGGAATGCACCCCGTTCCCGTGGTTCACGGTATGACTATTGGGGAATACGCAAAAATGATAAATGGTGAAGGATGGTTGAATAACAAAATAGAATGCCAACTTACGGTAATTAAAATGGAAAATTATACGCACCAAACACCTTATTCCTTACCAATAAAACCATCTCCAAATTTACCAAACGACAAATCTATAAATCTGTATCCAAGTCTTTGCTTTTTTGAAGGAACCTTCATAAATGCTGGACGAGGGACGGATATGCAGTTCCAGGTTTTTGGCGCACCGAGTCTGCCAGCTTCAAAATATCCATTTACATACACTCCACAACCAAACGAAGGCTCAAAAGATCCAAAATTCAAAGGACAACTTTGTCACGGAAAAGATCTAAGAAACGAACCTCGGTTGAGTAACATCAATTTGGAATGGCTTATAGAATCTTATAATGCGAGTGGGAGGAAGAAAGATTTCTTCAATTCGTTTTTTGTGAAATTGGCCGGAACCAAGCAACTCCAGCAACAAATTGAGAAAGGTATGTCTGCGGAAGCAATCCGGGATTCTTGGAAGGGTGGGCTGGAGAAGTTTGAGAAGGTTCGGGAGAAGTATCTGTCGTATCCTTAGGTAAAAAGAGGCAGTGGGCAGTGGCAGTGAGCAGTAAAAAAAAGGACAATTTGCTTAAACCTCTGCGTCTCTCTGTGAAACCTCCGCGTGACTCTGCGGAATAGTTGTTACACAAAGATTCGCAGAGAATCACAGAGTTACGCAGAGAAAAGTTTCTAGTTGATAAAACTGAATACCCCCACTACCTACTGCTACTTAATAAAACGTTTCATTTCCTCCACAATATTAAAAGCAGCTGGACAAATGGCAACGTTCTTCATGGTTAGATTGGAAATCTGCTGGAATTTTTTCCGATCGGTATGAGGGAATTCTCGACAGGCTTTCGGACGGACATCGTAAATACTGCAATAATTGTCTGGACCCAAAAATTCACAGGGAACACTTTGAAGAACATAATCATTATCCTCATCCATTCGTAAATAGGTTTGGATAAATTGCTGAGGCTTCATTCGGAAATGCTTTGAAATACGCTCAATGTCTTTATCTGTGAAAAGTGGACCTGTAGTTTTGCAACAATTCGCACAAGTAAGACAATCCGTTCTTTCAAATTCCTTTTCGTGAAGATCCTGCATCAAAGTATCCAAATGCTTTGGCGGTTTTTTCTTCAGCTTTGCAAAGAACTTTTTGTTTTCCGCTTCCGCTTCTTTTGCTTTTTGGGGGAGTTGCTTTAGGATGTTTTCCATTTCAATTAAATATACCTCTGTGAAACTCTGTGTCTCTCTGTGAAACTCTGCGTTATAGTTATTACACAAAGTTACGCTGAGAAAACGCTGAGGCGCACGGAGAAAATCTTTCTTCTTTCCGAATGCTTACAAAATTACTATGTCTCAATCGTTTCTTGTTGCTCTAAAAAGAATAATTACAAAGAATGTCCTCAAATAGCAATACTTTCGTAATTCATTATTAAACGTAACCATCACTTTTCATCTATCAATTGTATGCAAGACATTATGGGAAAGGCATTATTGGATTATTACCACGGAAATTATTCCGAAGATATAATCACTGAAACGAATATTTCCGAAGAAGACGAATTGCCCCTTCCCTATCTTCTTAGATACTTCGAGGAAATGCCTGAAATAGAACGCAAGGCATTGAAATCCTCAAGAGGAAAAGTTCTCGACGTTGGCTGTGGCGCTGGAAGCCATTCCTTATACCTGCAAGAAAAAGGTTTTGATGTTATGGGAATAGACACTTCCAAAGGTGCAATAGAAGTCTGCAAATTAAGAGGACTTCAAAACGCAAAAAATATAGACCTACTTCAATTAAAAAATGAAAAGTTTGATACCATTTTGCTGTTGATGAACGGTACGGGAATTTTTCAAAATTTGGAAAGAACTCCCATATATCTCCGACATTTAAAATCTTTGTTAAATCCTCAAGGACAGATTCTAATTGACTCCAGCGATCTTCAATATATGTACGATCGCACAGAAGGAGGTGGGATTTTAGTACCCGCCGATCGTTATTATGGCGAACTGGAATTTACAATTCGTTATAAAGGGATGGAAAGTGAACCTTTTGAATGGCTTTATTTGGACGAGACTTTATTTCGGGAAATATGTGAGGAAAATCAGTTAGACTTTAGAATTATGGCGAGAGGGGATAATTTCGATTATTTGGCCCAGCTCCACCTATGCTGAATAATAGGCTTTTGTTCACAAAGAAAATACCTCCTCGTCTCTGTCTTGTCTCCTCCTATCTATGTTAAAAGAGGTGAAAATTGCGAAATTCTATCAGGTAAACACCAGTAATTCTAAACAAAATCTTTATTTTCGCCCCACTATCAAAAATCTTTTACACATTCCTAAGCCTTTGAGCCAATTAGAGCATACAAAAAATGTTGTCTAAGTTTGATAATCCCCTTTTTTTGCAGTTGGTTAAATTTTAGGTGTGTTTCAGGAATTGATAGTTTAAATTATTCATTAACAAACCTAAATTCTTACCATGAAGAAAATTACATTTTCAATCCTATTGGGATTGCTTTGGTTTTGGGGATCTTTCGCCCAAATACCAATTGGAACACAAGACGGCACTACTTCCACAATGCCAATTTTTAGTTGTTGGAACTATTCATATTCCCAACAATTGGTCTATCAAAGTGAAATCAACGCACAGGGACAGATTACCTCAATTACCTATTTTTATGACGTTACCACCGGTGGCACTGATAGCAGTACGGATTGGACGATTTTGATGGGCCATACCCCAAAAACAAATTTTGCCAATGAAAACGATTGGGTGCAAATGGGGGACCTTACAGAAGTCTTTTCGGGAACGGTAACTTTTCCTGCTCAGGGTCAACAAATGACGATCGAATTTGATACTCCATTCACTTACAACAATACAGATAATCTGGTTATTGCAGTGGATGAAAATCAGCCTGGATTTAATTGCTCCATATATTTTGGAAAAACGGGTGATCTAGGAGCCGCAAGAGGTATTTATACCCGAAGCGATTCCGATAATCCGGATCCAAATAATCCACCAGCGGCATTTACGACCACAAATCATATCAGTACCATGATTTTGGGTGGAATCCAACAAAGCTGTGTTGCAGTAACTGATGTTACAATATCCGATATTACCGAAACTGGGGCTATTGTTACCTGGGTTAACACGACCACAGCAACTGATGGATACACAGTAAATGTTTTTACCGATGGGGCAAATCCTGATACCGATACACCAGTAACTTCGGAAACGGTAGGTGAAGGTATTGAAACAGTTGCTGTTTCTGGTTTGAATGCC
This sequence comes from Aequorivita sp. H23M31, assembly GCF_004022485.1. Classification (GTDB taxonomy): domain Bacteria; phylum Bacteroidota; class Bacteroidia; order Flavobacteriales; family Flavobacteriaceae; genus Aequorivita; species Aequorivita ciconiae. Next base: position 3,410,008 of record NZ_CP034951.1, on the reverse strand, counting down.
AACACCACATATGATGTGTATGTCATTTCAGATTGTGGAGCTGGAGATACGGCTACAACCACTGTAGAAAGCTTTACAACCCTACCAGAAGGTGGCTGTGGTGCCGCTACCCTACCCTATATTATGGATTTTGAAACCGCTACTCCACCTGCCCTTCCAGAGTGTACTTCAAGTGAGAACGTTGGAACTGGAAACAATTGGGAAACTACTGTTTATAACGATAACGGATTAAGCGCAAATGTCTTAATATATACCTACGATTCCAATAATGCCGCAAATGCCTGGTTTTATACCCAAGGAGTGGCGCTAGAATCGGGAGTTAACTACCAAATTTCATATAAATTTTTTGGTTCTGAGTACTGGCCAGAGAAGATGAAAGTAGCATACGGAACTTCTCCAGAAGCCTCTGCCATGAACGAACAACTAGCAGATTATCCGAGTATAGGTGCGGCCTACAATGAAATGGTATCATTTACAGTAGCTGCTGATGGTGTTTACTATTTTGGGTTCAATGTGTACTCTGATGCTGATAGAAATAGACTATATCTGGATGATATTAAGATTATCGTTGCGCCAACGTGTCCTCAACCAACAGAATTAATGGCGACAAGCTTTTCCCATAACTCTGCGGATTTGAGCTGGACTGCTGGAGGTGATGAAACAGAATGGTTGGTAACTTACGGAGAAGCTGGTTTTGATCCAACTACCGGAGGACAAGAGGCTACAGTAAACACTGACCCAACAACTACAATTACGGGCTTAGATAGCAATACTACATATGACTTCTACGTGACTGCTATTTGTGGTGCAAGTGATGAAAGTGAAATGGTGGGTCCTGTTTCCGCTACTACCGTATGTGAAGCAACAGAGCTACCCTATTTCTTGGATTTCGAAGAGGTAACCACCCCAGCTTTACCAGAATGTACAACTACACAGAATGTTGGTGATGGAAGAAATTGGGCCACTTACTCTGCAAGCGGCAATGGCTTTAACAGTAAAGTATTGCGTTATGAATACAGTACGACATATGCGGCCGACGCTTGGTTCTATACCCAAGGTTTAAATCTTGTTGCGGGTACAGAATATAAAATCTCCTATAAATACGGAAATAATAGCACAACCAAGGTAGAAAGCCTGAAAGTAGCTTATGGCACTTCCCCAAATGCTTCTGCCATGACTGAAGAGTTAGCAGACTATCCGACAATTGGCGGCGGAACTCCTTCAACAGATGAGGTCACATTTACAGTTGATACAGATGGTGTATATTATTTTGGATTTAACGCGTATTCAGCTGCCTTCCAATACTACTTATATGTTGATAATATTAGTATAATCGTTGCCCCAAGCTGTGAAATGCCCACCAATCTGAATGCTGATAACTTTACTACATCAACTGCTGATTTGAGTTGGACTGCGGGTGGTACAGAAACTGAATGGGAAGTTCTTTATGGAGAAGCAGGATTTGATCCTACTACCGAAGGGACCCTAGTTGTTGTTGACACGGATCCTGAAACAACCATTACAGGTTTGGAAGACGGCACCATCTATGAATTTTATGTAACTGCTATTTGTGGTGAAGATGATGAAAGCGAAATGGCCGGTCCTAAACAATTCACAACTTTATGTACTGCGGCAACGGTTCCGTATGTTATGGATTTTGAAACCGCAACTACTCCTAATTTACCTGCTTGTACCTCAAGAGAGAATTTGAGCGAGGGTAATAACTGGATTACCACTAACTTAAATGGATTTGGTTTCGATAGCCAGGTTTTATTTTACAATTGGAGCTCTAGCAATGACGCCAATGCTTGGTTTTATACCCAAGGCGTGGAATTAGAAGCGGACACCGAATACCAAATATCTTACCTATACGGTAACGACAACACGTATGGTGACACGGAAAAGATGAAAGTGGCTTATGGCACATATCCGGAAGCATCTGCCATGACAACTCAATTGGCGGATCATCCCGCAATCAATTCCGGCATGGCTACTGAGAATACAGTAACTTTTACTCCACCTGCAGATGGTGTCTATTACTTCGGATTTAATGCCTACTCCCCTGCGGGAAACTATAGATTATATCTAGATGATATTAATGTTGCTGGAAATACTGTTGGGATTAACGAAAATGAAATTTCCAATATCAATTATTTCCCTAACCCAGTGAAGGATAACTTAACCATATCTGCGGCTAATTCTATTGACGCTATAACTGTTTACAACCTTTTGGGCCAAACAGTAATGCAGGCACAACCAAGAAGTACGAATGTAGTTCTTGATCTATCTTCATTGCCAACAGGAACTTATGTTCTTAAAGCGAATGCTGCAGACAGTGTTTCTACTTTTAAAGTGGTGAAGAAATAAGTAAATTAGAATATTTTGGATGAAAGAGAGACCTGGAAACGGGTCTCTTTTTTGTTTAAAATTCCAATGTTATGATTAATGACATAGGACAGTAAGACGTAAGACGTAAGACAAAAATTATGTTAGTAGGAAATGAGAGGAAATTTTTCTTGAGCCATTGTTTCCAGAAATTTTGTTTAAGAAGAATGTATTTTCTGAAGTTGCTGTACATCCAAAAGATCTTTGGGACGACCGGATTTAATTTTACTTGTAAGTAGATCTTCCAAGGAGATCACGCGCCAAACTAATTCTGCTTTATTTCTTTCCAATTTTACCACTTTACTCCGCTCATACGCATCATCAAAGGATTTATTAACTGAAAAATTAGTTATAAGCTCAAGATCAAGATCTACGGGAGAAAATTTTACCGAGATATTCTGTTTTTGATCTTTTACTTCTTGTGGGAAATCTTCAATCTCATAGTCCATTTCTTTAAAGACCTGAATCAACCTTTTGAAATTATCTGAAGAAATATCGATCCAAAAATCAACATCGGCGGAATGACGTTGGTATCCGTGGAAATTGACTGCACCACCACCTACCATTAACATTCTAACTTTATGCTTGGCCGCTAGTTCAATAAACCTCGCAATAGCAGTGTTCCATTCCTGTATCATTTTAATTCGATGTTAATGACGAAATTATCTGATTTGGTGGGATTCTGATCACCAAAAAGACTTTTACTTTTTTGCATTAACTCAAAAAACCTCCATACCCTTTCAGATGGAGATAGTTTCAAAAATGCTTCTTCCTGCTGTCGATTGCTTTCTTCTTTCGTTTGAAATTTAATTTCCATTTCGAGTTTCGATGTGCTTTCTATCAAAGATATAACAATTTAAGAAAAATAGGATTCATTGTTATCGATACCTAACATATAGAATCAATAGCGTCTTAAACGCTTCTACAAAATCCTTTTTAATTCACAATCTTATTGGTGCTTCACCGCTTTTATATTAAGGGGAGACAATCAAAACCTTACTTAAATAACAACATTTTTTATTAACTCTAAAAGGTCTCGACTGCGCTCGACCTGACAATAAATATTGATTTTCAATTAATGAAAGTGTCATTTTGATCTCTTCGGCTTCGCTCAGGATAAACTAAAGTCGATTAATCTTGCCAGTAAGGCATCATTATTTAGAACGCTTTTTATATATACACCAATGAAAAAAGCCATCCTAATTTTCACTAGGATGGCTTTCAATATTTAAAAAACTATATTCTTAGTTCTTGATAATTTTAAATGTTCCTAATTCCCCATTAACGTTCACTTTCATAATATAAGTACCTACACTTAGTGAAGATATATTTAATTGTGAACCTGTAGCGTTCACTTTAGTTTGCATTATTTCTTGGCCCAATAAATTATAGATACTAACAGAATCAATATTCTTTACTGATTTTAGGTTAAGAACGTCGCTCGATGGGTTGGGATAAAAAAAAAAGCCTTCCAATTTATTATCAGATACTCCCACTGTTCCACCTAAAAAAGCCACAATTCCGAGTTCTGCACAGTCGCCTACACTACCCAGATTTGTAAACATACCTGTAGTAGTATTCACAGAATAAAGATTGCTCACACCTCCGCCGTGATAACCACCCGCGTATAAGATACCAGTTGACCGATCAAAACCTCCATCTTGCGCATTTCTTAATTGAACTCCCGTGGGGCCAATAATGGTTGCAGCTGCTGTCTCCAGATTGACAGAGTATAGAAAATTAGGACCAATATCCAGTGTAAAAGCATTCCCCTCATTGTCTATAGCTAGCCATATTCCCAATCGAGTGGCCATTTCTCCCCCAATCTGGGTAAGTTCTGCGGTTTCTAAATCAACAGTGTAGAGTTTATTATTATAGCTATTAGTACTCATTACATACATTGTTTGATTAACCGTATTCCAAGCCAATCCGGTTACAAGGTGGTGTTCTTCCAAATTCAAATTTCCTATTAGTGTTTCCGCACCGGTCTCTGGATCGATTTTTACCAAATATCCATTTTCATCCATCATGTCTGAACTCACTCCATATAGATTACCGGCATCGTCCCGATCGCCGGCATAAAATTTAGTAGTGGTATAAGTAAGGAAGTTAATATTAAAAGGTCCAGCCAGGGGAAAAGTTCCAAATCCACGTTCATTACATCCGCCAAAAATACTTGCTACATAAACATCACCATCTCCAAGGTCGCGAAGAGAAACGTTAGGATTGTCAGTAGTAAAGTGTTTTTGTAATAATAATTTTTCTTCGGAAGTATAAAGATCTGCGGGCTCTGAACCAGCAGGGTTTCCTGAAGCTGCCGATCGCTCCAATAATTTTTCTACAGTAGCCGAAATATTTTCCTGAGCATTGATAGTACCAAATAATGGAAAAAGGCATATCAATAAAAAAGTAAATTTTTTCATTTTTTGTGGGGTTTTAGGTTTAAAAAGGTTTGTTTTTTAATAAGGGGCAAACTTAATAAATTATAAGGAGGAAGCCGAAGGTTAAGATGTTAATATGTCTCCTTTTTAGCCTCATTATTGGGATTTATAAAATTAAAGATCGCCGTATTTAATTTTATTCAACTTCATAAACCAACTCCCCATTAATAAAAGTAGCAACTACTTTAGTATTGGGAATTTCATTTGCTTCCACTTCCATAATATCTTTATCCAAGATGGTAAAATCTGCAAATTTGCCCACTTCAATACTTCCCTTTTCATCTTCCTCGAAGTTGAAGAAAGCGGCCCAAATAGTCATTCCCCTTAAAGCCTCTTCGCGGGTCAAGGCATCTTTCATCTGAAAACCATCTTCTGGATAATTCTTTAAATCCTGTCTGGCTACCGCTGAGTGAAAAGTGTACATCGGATTTACGTGTTCCACAGGAAAATCGGTCCCCAAAGCGATTTTACCCGCTTTTTCCAATAATGTTTTATAGGCATAAGCCCCTTTCATTCTCTCTGCTCCCACTCTATCCTCGGCCCAATACATGTCGCTTGTAGCATGCGTTGGCTGTACGGACGGAAGGATATTATTGTCGTCTGGGAAATAATCAAAACCTTCCTGTGATATTATTTGAGCATGCTCTACCCTCCAACGTCGGTCAGTTTGTCCTTCCAAAGCCTTTTTATATGCTCGTAAAACGGAAATGTTTGCCGAATCCCCAATCGCATGCGTATTCATTTGAAATTCGGAAGCGGCCAGCTTCTCTGCCAAGTAATCCAAACTATCAGCAGGCGTAATCAATGCACCATAATGTCCCGGCATATCATTATAGGGCGCTCGCATTGCCGCACCTCGTGAACCAAGTGCACCATCAGCATATACCTTAAAAGAGCGAACATTTAATCTTTCGGTTTTATAAATACCTTTTTTTAAGTAGTAATCCATGTTTTCAGGACTATTACTGATCATAGTGTACATTCTAAGTTTGAATTTCCCTTGTTTTTGAAGAGCGTCTATAAGTTCGATGATATTTCTATCCAAGCCTGCATCGTCAACGGTTGTGAGACCATATTTGAAAGCAATTTTTTCCGCTTCCAGTAGTGCGTTGATGGAAACCTCCTCGGTTATATGAGGAAAGGTTTTGTTTACCAATTCCATAGGATTATCGATGAGAATTCCCGTGGGCTCTCCATTTTCTAAAAGTATTTCCCCTCCTTTTACTCTTGTTTTTCCTGTAATTCCGGCAAGTTCCAATGCTTTGGAATTTACCAATAGCGCATGTCCGTCTATTCTTCTCAAAGCAACAGGTGTATCTGGAAATAAGGAATCCAACATTTTTTTCGTTGGAAAACTTTTATTCTCCCATTTGTTCTGATCCCATCCACGACCTATGATGTAAGGAAGTTGTTTCTCTTCTTGAAAGGCCACCAATTTCCCTAACACCTCATCAAAACTTTTTGTTCCAACCAGATCTACATTTTGAAGCCCTAACCCCAATCCGTATAAATGCGCATGTGCATCAATCAATCCGGGAACAACTGTATTCCCTTTGGCATCGTAGGTTTTTTTGATGTTGTATTTTAGTTCAAGTTCGGGTTTTAAACCTATTTCGAGTATTTTCCCATCTTTCACTACTAATGCAGATGCTTTACTAAATTCTTTATCCAGGGTGTAGATCGTGGCATTTTTTATCAGTAAATCTGCAGGGAGTTTATCGGGAGCGCAGGCGATAACAAAAAATATTAATAGGAAGTAGATCAATTTCATTTGAAAGATTTTCATCAAAAATAAGCAAAGCCGTCATAATCGAAAAAAAGGAATTCACTCCAAAAAATTTGCAGAAACTTTGTAGTCTCTTTTTTAGCCATGCTTGAAAAAATGAAAAGTTAAAAATCACACCTTGTCTTTAGCGCATCTAAAACCGATGTGATTCATTCCGGTATCATAAACTGAACCTTGACGACCACTTGGTTTGTAATTACTACAATATTGAGGGCTGCATAAAAATGAACCGCCTTTAATGACATGCCGAATGGAAAATGGGTCATTAGGATCCCTCGTTTTATCAGGACCCTGTGGATTATTAGCAACCACTCCCTTGCAACACTCCGGGTTGAATTTTTCTGCTTCGAAAAAATCGCTACACCATTCCCATACATTTCCGATCATATCGTAAAGTCCATAAGCGTTTGGAGGAAATGAAGCCACCGGAGCACTCATAACATATCCATCATTGCCTGTGTTTTCGTAAGGAAATTCACCTTGGAAGAAATTGGCCAGATAGGTATTGTTTGGAGTTAGTTCATCACCCCAGGCAAATTCCTTCTTTTCTGCTCCTCCCCTTGCGGCATATTCCCACTCTGCTTCGGTAGGAAGACGTTTGCCTGCCCAGGTTGCATACGCTTGTGCATCCTCAAATGCGATATGTACAACAGGATAGTTTTCCTTGCCATTGATGGAACTGCCAGGACCTTGGGGTTGTCTCCAATTGGCACCGGACACCCAGCTCCACCACTGGGTATAATCGGTAAGCGAAATTGGGAAATTGGGAGGAGTAAAAACCATAGAACCCGGTTGCAAGCTAGCCTCATCCGGCCTTGGTGTTCCAAGTGGCAACAGAGTTTTCAATTCTTCCCAGTCCACAGGGCGTTCGGCCAAAGTTTTATATCCAGTGGCAGCTACAAAATCGGCATATTGCTTATTGGTAACTTCCGTTTTATCTATCCAAAAGTCGTTTACCATAACCTGATGAAAAGGAAGTGCGTCGTGAGTGTCACTTTGTTGGGCGGCGCCCATAGTATATGTCCCACCCTTAATAAACACCATTTCATCTTCATCTACTTTCAACTCAGATTCCAAACCCAAAAAAGTGCTAGGTTGTTTGACCTTCCATTCCCTTACGCGTTCTTTTTCCTTGCATCCGCAAAAGAGCAGGACCAAACAAAAAAATTTAAATTTTCCCATAATGTAGATTTACTCTTCTTTCAATTCATAAGGATAGATAATTTTCCAATCCTGGGCCATATCTATAACGGTCCAATTTTTAGCTAAGGCTTCGTCAAGGCCTTTGTCCAATTTTCCCATACGTGCATCGCGATCATATTTCCATTCCCTGTCTCCATCCGTATGGTGCACATATACTTTAAGTGAAGGATAGGAATTGGAATCGGTCCATTGCAACATTTGAAGATCGCCATCCGAATTTCCAAAAGCGGCAATTGGCTTTCTGCCTATATATTGGTGTATGGCCATGGGCTTCCCCTCTTTATCATCCAAAAAACCAATTTCGGGAAGAATTCTCAATTTCGGAGAATTACTGTCGTTTAAAACGTATTCCAATTGAAGCGTGGTTCCAATTATATTGTTCTTAGGGATTCCATAAACATTTTCTGCCCAGGGACGCATAAAATCACTGCTTCCTCCGGAAACAATAAAGACGGAGAAATTGTTGTCTTTTAAATAATCAATGACCTCTAGCATCGGCTGGAAGATCATTTCGGAATATGCTTTGCCGCTTTTGGGATATTTCGCTGTTTCCATCCATTTTGAAACCTTACCGTAATATTGGTCGGTATATATTCCTGTGTGGGTTACCATCAATATTTTCCCGACACCTTCTTTGCCCGAACTCATAATGGTTTCCATATCGCCATTGGCAAGAGCCTCAAAAATAGGATCATTTTTCATTTCCGGATTTTGTTTTATCATTTGGTTGGCCTCATCAAAGGCGTAGGCCAATTGAAAGTAAAAGGGTTGTTCGGTCCAGAGTGTACCGTCGTTATCAAAAGTGGCAATCCTATCGATAACGGGTACAAACAGCGGACTGCTGGAATCGGTAACTTTCTGGACAAAACCAATTATATCGGATTTTGATTTGCTGTCGTTCCAAGAAGGTAAAACTTCCTTTTTTACTGTGGTTTCCTTTTCCGTCTGCTTTGTTTCTTGGCAAGAAAGAAGCACCAAACTCACCACAAATATTATTATATTATGCTTTCTCATAAAATTAATATTATATTGTTAAGGTTCTATGATGTTAAACCAAAATTCGAATTGATCCATTTTTGACAAGAAATTGAAAAATGCCTTCTGGTCGCCTTCAATTGTCAATTTGCCATTCTTGATCAAGTCTTCAAAATTTGTCTCTCCAAGTGAAACTTTATCCAAATCACTTCTTTTTACGTGAATGGTAGAGGTGACGTTTTCTTTAACAAATTCCCCAACTCTTGGAATTACGGCTCCATTACTCACAACCACTCCCACTTTTTCGTTGGTATCTATTAGGTCTACGTTAAAGTTGTATTTTAAATCGGAATTTTCGTTGCCTTTAAACTGCATTCCCAAATAATTGAAATACAATTCTGTTGACATTCCCTTGATGATGTCTGGCGAGGCAGTACCGCGGGTTGCGAGCGGTGTTATACCCTGGCGCAATTCCTCGGCCCCAGAGAGGTAAAAATTCCGCCAAGGTCCAGATTCGGCTTGATAACCCAATTGCTCGTAAGCATCGGCCAAGAGATACCGTCCCTGCTTATTGGAAGGATCCGCAAACACAAGATGTTTCATCACCTCGGCCACCCATCGATATTCTCCTTTTTTATACGATTCCATGGATTTTTGGATCAGCTTTTCTGCTCCTCCCATGAACTCCACATAGTTCTTTGCAGCTTCGGCAGGTGGCAATGGATGTAAATTGGAGGGATTGCCATCAAACCATCCAAAGTACAATTGATATTGTGCTTTCGCATTGTGGCTCACCGTTCCGTAATAACCCCTGTTATAAAATTCTTTGTCAAGGGAAGGCGGTAACTTCAACATTTCCGCAATTTCAAGAGGTGTGTTACCTTGGTTTGCCAAACGGAGGGTCTGATCATGGATATATCGGTAGAGATCGCGTTGTTTTTCCCAATATTCATTGATAGCCGCATTGCCCCAAATTGGCCAGTGGTGTGATCCAAATGAAACCTCCGCTTTATCACCCCATTTGGTAATGGTTTTATCAATATACTTGCTCCATTTTTGTCCATTCCGGACTTGGGCTCCTCTAAGGGTGTACAAATTGTGAAGCGTGTGACTAATATTCTCAGCTTGGCACATGGCCTTTTGTTCCGGAAAATAGAACATCATTTCGGCCGGCGCTTCAGATTCGGGAGTGTAGATAAATTCAATTTTAACTCCATCTACGGTTTCTGTCTGTCCGGCTTCGTTGGAGATAATATTGGTTGCTTCATAAATTCCAGGCAAACCATAACCTGTGGTGGGTCCCAGACCACTTCCGTAAGTTCCTTTTTCATCTTTTGCCAAAAGATTTCCGTACATATAATAAGCCCGCCGGCTCATAGCATTACCGGCCATTACATTTTCACTTATGGAATGTTCGAAAAAATCCTTGGGAGCATAAATCTTTATGTTTCCATTTTTAACATCTGCTTCGGAAGCAATCCCTTTTACACCTCCAAAATGATCGATATGTGAATGGGAAAGAAGCACCGCTTTTACCGGTTTTTTTCCCAATTCCCTATCTACAAGATCCATTGCGGCCTTAGCGGTTTCTGCCACTGTCAATGGATCAATGACAATCCAACCGCTTTTTCCTTCGATAAAAGTCATATTAGCCAAATCAAAACCCCTTACCTGATATATACCATCCGCAACCTTAAAAAGTCCGTTTATGGCATTGAGTTCACTTTGTCTCCATAAACTTGGGTTAGCTGTGGCAGGAGCCTTCCCTTTAATAAAATTGAATTGATCCATGCTGTAGGAAGTACTACCATCGGGAAGTTTGATAATACCTTCATCGAGGGTAGCTATAAAACCTTTTTTTGCATTGTTGTAGTCCGTTTGGTCTGTAAACGGCAGATAATCCAGAATAGCTTGATTGATTGCCTTGGTATAAGAAGTAGCCTCCTTCTTATCAGCATTCAACCTTTGGGAATAACTGCTTGCCACCGTAATAAAACTGACCCAGACCGAAAAGAATAATATATTAGTAATTTTCATGACATCGATTTTTGTGAATTATCTATTTGCAAAGAGAAAAGGCAGACTTATGGCCTGCCTTTTCACAAGTGGTTATCTTCCACCCATTGTCATATTTTGTATTTGTTTTTGGGTGTCGCTCAATGACCAGCCCATGGTGGCTTGGCTTGGCGGATATTCTTTAAAGGTGGAAAGAAAGTTGACTGCATAGCCTTGGATGGCGACCAGGATATAAGATCTTTCCACATACCAATCGTAATATGTATTGGATCCTTTATAGGCTTTTTCAAACGGATCACGGCGTAAATTGAAAAGCAGGGGAGTACGCAATTCAATAAACGGTTCTAACCATATTTGCAATTGGTCTGCTCTGTTTTCCAAAAATGTTGCCTTCCAGTCGCCATATCGCAAGGCTGCAATTTCTCCCTCATCGGTGACATATATAAATCCTTTTCTCGGCGATTCATCTACTTTTCCAGTTATATAGTCTAGTTGGTTTACACCATCTATATAATTACGATAATTTCTGCCATTCAACGTTACCCCTTTTTTGAGCTGTTCACTAATATGTGGATTTCCGGCTACCGCGGCAAATGTGGGAAGCCAATCTTCGTGAGCCACAATTCCATTAAGCGTAATATTTGCGGGAATATGTCCCGGCCATCTAACAAAAGTCGGCGCACGATAAGCTCCTTCCCAGTTGGAGTTTTTTTCTCCATTGAAAGGAGTTGTTCCTCCATCAGGCCAGGTATTAAAATGAGGGCCGTTGTCCGTGGAATACATTACGATTGTATTTTCAGCGATTCCAAGTTCATCCAACAAATCCAAAAGTTCACCAACGTGCATGTCGTGCTCGATCATACCATCGGTATATTCATCGTTTCCGGGATTGCGCTTATCATCTGCGACGTGTGTTCTAAAATGCATACGAGTTGCATTCCACCAAGTAAAAAACGGTTGTCCAGCTTTATTCGCTTCCTTTATAAAACGCTTGGCCTCGGCTAGGGTTTCGTAATCTACGTTTTCCATTCTTTTCTTAGTAAGTGGTCCTGTATCCTCAATACGCTGTCCGCCTTTGCCATCCGCCCAACTGTGAATTACTCCACGGGGACCATATTTCTGCCTAAACGTTTGCCCGTCGGGGAAAACCATATCGGTAGGGTAATCAACGTTTTCAGGTTCTTCTTCGGCGTTAAGATGATAAAGATTGCCGTAAAATTCATCAAAACCATGCATGGTTGGAAGATGTTCGTCCAGATCCCCCACGTGGTTTTTTCCAAATTGACCGGTAGCATATCCCTGGGACTTAAGGACGGTTGCCATGGTAACATCAGATTTTTGCCAACCGTGAGGAGATCCAGGCATTCCCACTTTAGTCATTCCAGTTCTTACGGGCACGGTTCCACCAATAAACGCAGCGCGACCTGCTGTACAGCTTTGCTGTGAATAATAATCGGTAAAGCCAACTCCCTGTTCAGCTATTCTATCAATATTTGGAGTTTTATATCCCATCATGCCACGATTGTTATGGCTTATGTTCGTGATTCCGATATCGTCTCCCCAAATAACAAGAATATTGGTCTTTTTGCTTTTTTGAGCAATCGACAACAAGGGAATAAGCAGTATGATTGTAGTTAAAAATAATTTTTTCATGGTCTTCTTATTTATAGATTAATTTTAATTTACGGTTAGTTAACTTAGAAAAGCAGCCAAGACCGTTCGATTGATTTTAAAAGTGAAATCTGGATTCCTCTTCTTGAAAACCCAGATGATATTACTCCATTAACTTTTATTCGGAAACAACAAGGTTACGTTGAATCTAATTCCCCAATCCGGATTAAAAGGATTGTTGCCGTAAAATACTTTTGGACCCAGGGCGAATTGTACTAGTTGAGTTCCAAAAGGGATGATTTGTGCATAATATGCCCCTACAAACCCGCCAAAGATCTCATTGTCCCAGCTTTGGGTGTTTTCGGATGCAAGGGTAAAAGAGCCTCCCATTTTGTTTGAATAGGTAAAGAAGGGTTGGAAAAAAGTGGCATTGATATCTGTCATCCCACTTCCAGCATACGACCAAGTATGGTTAAGGATTGCCCCGTAGGTCATGGGACCCTGCAATTTCACAAGAAGCGCATTGGGTCCGGCCCCCCATTTGTCAAATCCAAGAACATCATCGGTTGCAGTAGGAACCACTAAAACGGGACCTATACCCCAAACAATTCCATTTTTGGCTTCTTTGGGAGAAAAGTAAAAACTCAAGGTAGTGTCCCCAAGACCGGTTTCACTGTTTCCCTTCCAGGTTACATCACTTTGACTTACAAAGGGAACAATAGCTCTGCTTATTACGTTCCACTTTTCACCAATGGAGAAGGGAATAACGGGTTGCAAATTCAAACCGTAACGGAAGCCTTCAAAGGGGCCTACGTTAAAGTCGAAATTGTTCTGGAATGGCACGCTGATCAAGGCAGCGGCTGGGTTCGCTAATTTCTTGGACAATTCGGCTACCGAAGGTCCTTGTTGGTCCTGGGCCGATAAACCGAATTGGATCAACAAAATTATAAAAGATAGAATTAAAGTGCTTTTCTTCATGATTTCGATTGTTTTTATTATTGATTTATAGTTTGATCAATCCTGGATTTTGATTCCTTCTTTTTGAATTGCGGAACAAAAACAATTTGCCCCTCAAAAGTATTTAGAGCAAAATTTTGCCGCTCACCATAGGTTTTGGCCCATTTCAAATTGGCATATAGCATTTCGGGGAGCAACCAATAGCCCGCTCCAATACTGAACATATTACTTTTGTCTTTATGCGATTTATCCCAATAGACTCCTATTCCCGAGTCATCTCCCACTTGCCAAATATGCCCACCTTGCAGAGCTAAATCAAACCGAGGCGAAAAATATTGGCTAACTCCATACTCCATTGAAAGTCGGCTTCCCGGGGTTACTCGGGCATCTTTTATTTTTCCATGAAATTCGTAGGTGGGCATCACCATTATTGCTGTGGCTTTTTGTGGAAGAGGATAGAAATAAAAAGCAGATTGGATCAAATGCGACCAGTAGCCTAGACCTATATTGTCATCGGCACCGGTATTATATCGTCCCGTGGGAGCGACAAACATATACCCGGCAGTAATATCAAATTTCCCCAGTTCCCAGGAAAAGTAAGCGGGAGCTATGGCTAGATCTCCAAATCCGGCGGCACGGGCATCGATACCTTTGTCGTGATGGATTCTACCTAGGGCCGTTTCAATACCTGCTGTCCGGAAGCTCGGAGCAATTATAGCCATATACCGGCCACCACCAAGCACTTCTAATTTTTCAGAGGCATAGGTGAACATCAGAGTATTGATATACGCGCTGATGTCAATTTTGAAAGGTACCGGTCCGAATCCATCAATTACATCTCCCTCTATATTTTTAAACCTGTCCGAACTAACGAAAATGTTATAATCCGACACGAAAAGTCCCGATTTAATAGGGTGGGCCAAATCACGTACGCCCAAATTCCCGGGACCATAATATCCAGATTGAAAAGGCGAAACCAAATTCTGACTAAAACCAACGATGGTAAAAAAGGACAAAAGAAGAAGGAGATAATGTTTTTTCATAATTATGATAATTTTACTATGTTTAACAGTCTGTTATTAATGCATCTTTCATTTCATTGAACTTAATTTAGATAGATAGATTAATTTTTGCTTTATGGATATGTATCAGTTGAATTTTAGACAACTCTTTATAGAAAAAGGGCTTGAATTCGAAATTTGATCTTTGTTCAATTTGGATTGATTGCTTTTTCTCTGAGGATAAATGTAGAAAGAGAGGTATCAAATAAGAAAAACAGGGAATAATAGTGAAGTAAATCACAATTTTTGGGAGATAACATATTTTTAATCGAAATCAAGATAAAATGAGATTTTTATGTACTTTAATAGAAATTCTCCTAAAGGAAAGTTTTGAGCTTGAAAATCGGTAAGCCGACAAAGGACCAAGAATAAGTGTTAATGTAAATAAAAACCAAAAAATAAAATCTCCTCAATTGACTGATAAGGAAAACAAGAATGTTTACATCGTCGAAGACATGGGCGTAACCCGTGCTGCTCTTATCTCGGTTTTAAAAAATGGGGGGTTCAAATTTGTGGGTTGTTCTAATAGGGCAGAAAAAGCTTGGTTGGAACTTCCCGATCTAAATGTGGCCGTTGTTATTATCGACGTCAATCTGGAAGGATCGAAAGATGGGATTTGGCTGGCCGAAAAGATCAGGAAATCGTTCAACTGTGGCATTATCTTTTTGACAGCTTATGGAAGCCAGGCAATTCTCGACAAAATACATACTACCGAGCCGGAAGGTTATATTATGAAACCCTTCAATAATCCTACTCTGCTGTATGCTTTAAAAAAAGCCTGCTCCAATCTTCATAAAAAGAAACTGGAAAACAAGAACGAAAAGGATTTGCCAATTGTGGTAAAAACCCGGAATGGAACCAATCGGATAAATAAATTCAATATCACCTATCTTCAGTCGGAAGGGAATTATGTAAACATAAACACCCCTACTGCTGTTCATTCCGTAAGAGGGAAACTGGATGAAATCTTGGATCTTTTGGATTTCAAAAATATGTATCGAATCCACCGACGATATGCCGTCAATTTCGAAAAAGTGCAATCGTATAATACCACACACGTTCGGGTACTTACCGATGAGAATTTGCCATATTCAAAATCTTATGCCTTTGATGAGTTAACCAAAAAAATAGAAAATGATTTACAAGATGAAGACTTTAAATAATTGGGATATATAAACGCTTTGATTTTGATCAAATAATCATTTTCGGATTACATAGATTTTCAGAGCAATAATGTATTGTTCCAAATTAGATTGGCCGCTTATTTCTAGATACCTAAAAATTTAAATTCTTTTTTTTTGTAATATTGAAACTTGCAATGAAGGCTTTTTTCTTTTTTTTTCTTATCCTATGTGCAACCACCGCTAATACCCAAGACTTGGCGAGCGACCGGATAGCGCGCGCTTATCCCATCGAAACCAGCAAGGAATTCAACAATCTGGATGCGGATGTAGCTAAGCTGTACGATGAAAACCAAGATGGACAAGGGTGGTCTCCTGAAGTACTGAAAACCTTGCAAAGTGCCCTCCAGTGGACGCAATTCAATGGAAACCATGAGCAAAGACTTCTTGCTCGGTTCTACATGCTTTTATATTACAATAATCACGTGGCGGACGATGACCTGATCAAATTCGGAGAGGAGTTATTGGCCGATCCTTTTTTTCTAGAAATGAAGGAAAGTGTCATAGTGCTCCTCTCTCTAAAGTCGGCATATTGGCGTAAGGGATTTTATCAAAAGCAACTGAACATTTTAAATGCGCTAATGGACCAAAATAAAAAATTCAATTATATTGGATTTCCCAGTTCTTATGCCTTTTACAACGAATTGGGCTTGGTGTATTACCATTTAGGGCAATATGAATTGGCTCGCGACAATTTCATTTTGCAATCTGCAATTTTCAATGCCGAAAAAGATTATTTCAGGACCAGCAGCATGTACAATAACATCGGCCTCACTTATTTCAAACAAAAATATAACGACAGTGCTCTAATTTATTATAAGAAAGCACTTCAGATACTTGAAAACAAAAAAATCAGGGACAATTTCTACTCACAAGATTACGTCGAACATTTTACAAATGTTGTAAGATCCAACGTGGTAAAACTTCATCCTTCGAGACAGAATATCTCCTATGCCACCAATGTCCTGAAAAAAGAATTACAATCCAGCAAAAAAGCCAAGGAATATAGTACAGCTGCCCAAGCGTACCAAAACTTATCCGAATTTTATTATGAATTCGATTCCATTGCACAGGCAAAAAGATATAATGACAGTTCGCTATATTTTCAGAAAAAATTTCCAAATCCCGTAAATAAGCAAAAAGCATATTTATTAAGGGCCAAATTGGCTTTAAGAGAAAATGAGAATGAAGAAGCATTAGAATATTTTATGCTTTCCGATGCCTTAAAAGATTCTTTAAACAGAGCAAAGGATGAAAAGAATTTCTCCGAAGCCACGGCAAAATACAATTTCGTACAGACGGGACAAGCTTTAAAGGAAAACAAAAAGCTACTCCAACAAAAAGTACAGGCCAACACCATCCAATTTGTTTTTCTATGCATATTCGTTATTCTAGGATTGATCATTGGATGGATGTTATTCAAATCCAGAAAGGCAAATGCACTTATTGCCAAACAAAAGGAAGAACTGCACAAGGGCCTAAAGGAAAAGGAAGTAATGCTTGATGAAATCCATCATCGCATTAAAAACAATTTGCAAGTCGTATTGGGAATTTTAGAACTGCAGAAAGGCAAAATAAGCTCAAAAGAAAATATCCAAATCTACGAGGAATCACAAGGTTATTTGCACAGCATGTCTATGATCCACGAACATCTTTATGAGCAAGATGGAGTTTCCAAACTTGATATCCAAGTTTATTTGAACAGATTATGCGAGTTGCTTATAAACAGCTACCCTAATATGGAAGTAGAATATAAAGCCTCTGCCCCAACGGTGCAACTGAGTATTAAAAAAGCTACCCCTCTGGCTTTGATAATATGCGAACTCATTACAAATTCTTTAAAGCACGCCTTCCAAAAAACCGGAAAAATAGAAATTGAGTTGACAGCCAAAAATGGGAAATACACTCTTTTTTACCGTGATAACGGAACTGGTTTTTTAGAAATTGACAACCCCAATTTTTACAATACCGGACTCAATTTGATAAAAATGCTAATTGAAGATCTTGAGGGAGAGGTTGAATTTTATAACGAAAATGGCTTCCATTGCCGAGCAATTTTTAAAGACTGAAATTTGATGAAAAGTCTAAATAGAATTTTATAAAAAACACTCTAAAACTTTTAACCAATCTAAACATATCATGACAAACAACAACTCCATTCCCTTTATAGGGAAATTGCATCTCATTTTATCCATCCTAGCCTTGGTCCCTATCGCAATAGTGTACGGCACAAAATCTTTGGTTACCGAATTTTTTGAAATTGAGGTAAATACAATCGACACATCAAATATGTTGCGGGCTATAATGTGTTTATATCTGGCCGTATGTTTTGTACTGTTTTTAGGTGCGTGGAAATCAAAATATTGGAGAAGGGCAACCCAGCTCAACATTGTTTTTATGCTAAGTCTCGCCGCAGGTCGGGCATTGAGCATGATTTTGGACGGTATCCCCACTCAAGGATATATAGTATCAATTATTGTGGAAGTCGTCCTAGGACTGTATTCTATTTATCAAATTAGGAAATACGACATTCCATAGAATTTTTACTGAAGAACGGGGCAGAGCCACTAATTTGTGATGTTACCAATCAAACTTATATGTAGCTCCAACTAACGCCTGAATTCCCTGAACTGGATAATCCAGCCACTTTTCGTAATTATCGCCAAAAAGATTATTTCCCTTTATAAATGCAGAAAGTCGATCGGTAAAACGGTAGCCAAAATGAACATTGGCATCTACATATCCATCTAAAGTAACTTCCTGAGCAAGCGAAGTTCCGGGTCCTCCAGCTGTACTATGTACTAGATCTTTTCGTTCGCTCACATAGAAAATAGAGGCGCCACCATAAAGTTGTTCCGTTATAATAAAATTTGAAAATACAGAAGTTTTTATGTTGGGAAGGTTCCAAGCCTGATTTTCGGTATCGGTTTTATAATTAAAATAGTTTAAATTAACGCCTAAAGAAAACATATTGGATATTTCTGTCTGTAATTCGGCAAATATCTCCAGGGTGTTTACATCATCATAAACCACTTTAAAGGAATTCCAATTCTCATATCCTTTGGAATCCATATTGATAACCTTTCTTTCATTTGACAAAAACAAAGCTCTGTTCTCATCCTTGCGATAAGCAGCTCTAAAATTATAGGCAACATTATTTGTTAGTTTTCCCTTGACACCAGCAAAACCATCATAAATATTTTTTGTAGGTACAATATCTAATGTAGGAGAAACAAATGGATTTTTCTCTTTGAAACTGTAATAGGAATTCTGTTGTAACCCACCTTCAGCACCCGCATAAACGATTACTGTTTCGTCCATTAATCTATAGGAAGCATTCACTTTAGGATAAAGAGAAAAATCAGTTTCACTGTTTTCAGCATCCATTCCCAAATAACCTGCAACTCCAAGTGATAAGGTTATATCCTCATCCATATAGACAAGGGAAGGAATTACCCCAAGATTTAGATAGCTGTAGTTAATATCCGAAATCTTGTAATAATCGTTTTCAAAACTTCCCTTTAGATAATCGATATCCCCATCTACTTTTAGAGTTAGATTTTCAATAGAAAACGAAAATTCTGGTTTTAGTTTTACATTAAATTCTGATGAAGAATAGGCATCGCCCAAATATCTAATGTTAATTCCTGCTCTTTCAAAAACCGACTTTTCCAAGGCAATGCTTCCACCTACATATCCACCAAAATAAGTTTGCTTCGGATCGATTTCTCCCAAATATTCAACCGGAAAAAATTCTGTAGCAGTACCGTACCAATTATAAATTTGATGTTCTATGCCCGCTTCCAATTGATAAGTGGCTTCTCGCTGTCTGCTGGTATAATTGGCGTCCAAAGTGGTGTTAAAGTATTTATTGTCCAGCTCTACTCCTTTTATTTGACCCTGCGAGGAATTATGACGAAAGAAAAATCCGACATTGTCCGTACGGCTTATTTCAAAATTACTATACAATTCGCCCAAGAGCGTACCGTAATTACCAGCACCCAAAGTTGCGTAATTGTCATATACCTTTTCGCGTTTGGTCTTTTCCACATCCGTTGCTTTTCCTTTTGCCGGCGAAAAGGTGGAAGCCACGGGAACAGAGAAAATACTGTATTCAACCTCTTTCTTTTGTGTAGTGGTGGAATCATTTAAACTCGGAGTTTCCTTCACTTTAAAAGCATCAGAGATTGTCGGAGTATATGGTTTTACAATATTCACCACTTCCGTGCCGAGTTCCTTTTCTTGGGAAAAAGCAGAAAGGTTGAACAACAATGTTGTTGCCAATGATATAAATACTATTCCTTTATTTGACATATTAATTCTAAGGTTTTTTAAGACTTTTAATTTTGGAATGGTCTCTGGAAATAAACCTCACAGGTCGCAGAGACCTGTGAGGTTTGATTCCTAATTTCCGGTTTCTACAGATGAGTTTGTTTTCGCTTCAGCATTTTTGATAACGGCCAATTCCGTTCTCGCCTCTTCCACCACATCGGGGAAATCGCTAAAATTCTTTATTACGTTATCTAAAATATAGGTAGCTTGATAGGCGTCTTTCAAAGCATAAAAGTTCTTCGCCATCAATACCAATCCTTTGGCTCCAAACAATTTATATCCAGAATAATCTTTCGCCAATCTCTGGATCGATGCATTTGAATCTTCAAACTTCCCTTCTTTATTTTTAAAATATGCGTCATAATAAAGTGCTTCGGCAGCAAGCCTTCCCGTGGCGGTTTTTAGAACTTCCGCATACGCGGTTTTAGCTTTGCCCTCATTGTTCGTTTCCATTGCCGAACGTGCAATTATTATTTGTGCATCACTTTTAACGGCATTATCAATTTTTGGATTTTGAAGTACTTTTTCGGCATAACCAACCGCTTCGGAATACTTCTTCAATTCGTAGGAAGCCTTCATCATATTGGATTGGGCGAAAACTATATTCTGTGGGAAATCCGCTTCGCTTTCCAACCGTTTTAAATAGGTTAAGGCATTCTCGTATTCTTTCTTTCCCAGGTACAATTCCGAAATCCGCGCCAAGGCCTGTTCGGTAAATTCATTTCGTTCCCTATCCGCAACATACTTAAAATGCGGTATAGCCTGATCGTTCTTTCCGTTTGAAAAATAAATCTGGCCCAAATAAAAATGGGCCTTCATCGCATTCCGACCGTTTGGAAACTGCTTTAAATACGCCTCAAAACGACTTTGTGCTTGAGATTGATTGTTCTCCAGATAGGGTTGTTCGGCTGCGAGGTAAGTATCGTCATCGAGTTCAGCATCACCTACTTCCACATAGTCCAAGGTTTTTACCCAGGTTGCATATTCATTAACTTTCCCTTCGTCTATATAAATAATTTTTGCAGCGGCAACAGCCTGCAATGCTTCAGGTGTAGATGGATAATCCTTTGCAACTCTTTTGAAAAGTGCGAGAGCTTCATTGCTTTTGCCCGAATTGTTATGGATCAATGCCTTTTTCAACAAGGCCTTGGGAACAAAAATACTGGTTGGAACCTCCCGAACCAATTGGTCGTAAGCTGCAATACCTTCCTTATTCATGTTTTGTGCTACATAGGTATTTCCCAATTCATACAATGCATCATCATAGTAAACCGATCGGGGATATTTCTTTACAAAGGCCATCAATTCTTCCAGTTTCTTCTCGGTTCTATCTACAAATCCATAACTTATTGCTTTTTGAAATTCGGCATAATCGTTGGTGCCACCCATTTCGATAGCAGCATTGTAATTTTCCATCGCTGGCCAATATTGACTGGTCACAAAATAACTATCGCCAAGTCTCATATAGGCATCTTTCTTTCTAACTGTGTCTGAAGTTGAAGAACCAACATAGCTTTTGAAATTTGCAATAGCTTCCGGATAATTCTTCAATTTGAATTGTGTGTAAGCCAGATTGTATTTTAGGTTCTTAAATTCCGAAGTAGATTGGGCAGAAGGCAGTTGTTGAAATTCCCTATATTCATTTAATGCTTTTTCGTAATTTCCCAGTTCGTAATCGCTTTCCGCTTTCCAATATGTTGCCCGTGCAGTAAAATTGGGGTTTGTGTTTTCTTTTAAACTTTTGGTCAGATAAGTAATGGCCTCGTTGTAATTCCCTTCATTATACAATTCGATGGCCCGATAAAAAGCCACTTTTTGATAGGCTGCCTTGTCATGGAAATTTTTATTGTTTTCCAACAATTCCATCGCTTCTTTATAGTTTTTAGAAGTGATATAACTGTCTATCAACAGCGCTTTCAACTCCTCATTATTGGGATTTTTAGGATATTTCTCCATGAAAGCGAGCAAAACCTGAGGGGTGCTTTTATAGCTATTCCCGATTTCATAGCTCAATTTTGCATAATTATAATAGGCATCTTCTTGGATTTCCGGACTGAAATCCATTTCAGAAGCATTTTTGAAAGCGTTTAGGGCTTCTTGTTTTTTACCCAATTTCAAATAACTTTCGGCCAAATGATAATAGGCATTTTGTGCCACATCATTTTTTCCATCAACGATTTTGTTGAACTCGCCAATGGCTTTTTCGTAATCACCCTGTTGGTAATAAGCGTAACCCAATTGATAATAATCGGTGTTGTTCCATTTGCCACGAGTGCCTTTATATTCCTTTAAATAGGGAATTGCTTCACCATATTGGCCCAAATTAAAATAGCTCTCGCCAATTATCTTTGAAAGCTGACTCTTTTCCTGGGGGTTGGATTTGTTGTATTGCTCCTTTCCCATTTCAATGGCTTTCTCAAACTTTCCCAGCTTGAAATTCATATCCGCCTGATAATAGGAAAGATCTTCGGAATAGCGGGATTCTCCTTTTACTTCCTCAAATTTTTGATTGGCTTCTTCATAATCATCACCTTCGTAAGCTATAAAACCAAGGTAATATTTGGCCTGTGAGCCATATTTATGAGAAGTGGAAACACTGTTGAAATAATTTTTTGCCTTATCGAATTGTTTCGCTTTAAAATAAACATAGCCGTTATTAAACTCAAATCGCTCTTGTTCACTCCGGCTTAGGCTGCTACGATCAACTTTATCATACCACTTTTGTGCTTGGGGATATTTTCCACTGTCGAAATAATAATTTGCCACATCCAGATAGGCCGAATTACGTTTTAAACTCGTAGGATATTTTTCCACGAATTCCTCCATCAACTGGTCAGCATTTGGCTGATTTAGTCGTACGGCGGCATTGGCAATATAGTAAGCAGAATCACTTTGGATGGTTGGATCGTTGCTGCTGTTCTTTACTTTTTCAAAAAGATTTTGTGCGGCCAAATACTGCTTGTTGTTATAAAACTCAAGCGCTTGGTTGAAATCGACCAAGTCGTTGGTATAAATGGCAGTTTGTTGGGAAAAAGAGGAAAATGAAAGGAAAAGAAAAAGCGAAAAGACAACAAAATTCTTTATCATTATTTACAGTTTTTGGTGGCGTAAAGATATATTCTTAAATGTAACTTTTTTGCTATACTGTAAACTTTTAGAGTTTATTAACGAATGGTTTTTTGTTGGTTTTTCTTGGGAATATAACGGTTTAAAATGGGAATAAGTATTTCGTGATCTGAAATTTCTCCTAGCTTTTTTTAAAGGAATAAATTGAAAATATAAATTATTTTTAAGAGCGCAGTCTCCCCACCTAAACAGTTTGATATGACAAAATTTAAGGGGAAATACAGAGCGCAAACCATTAGAGCCCAATGGTGGGATTACGGTTGGAATGGAGCCTATCCATGCCTTGTATTAAAGCGAATCGGGATCGGAATCCAACCGAATTGGGATTGGATCAACCCGAATCGGAATTGAGGAATTCGAATCAATCGTCGCCCACCGCGCCGCGGAAAACGCGGTTTTAAAGCCAAGGAAAGAATAACCATATCGTCCATCGTAGGATCGTATAAATCCGCCGTAACAAACACGCAAATCGTCTGGGAATAGAAAATGGATGGCAATCAGGATTCTACGATAATATTATTCGAAATAAGGAGGCTTTTCGGTGAATTGAAAATTATATTATAAACAATCCTCGCAATTTAACGGGAGATAAATTCCACAAGTAACCTTTTGGTACAATCCGAGGAGTTTCAAAAAATCTGTAGATTATACAAGCCTCTATATTTCTTCAAAACGAGAAAATGTTATTCAATTTCCCTATATTTCCCCTCATTTTAAAAAAAGTAATATTCTGCTAAATTATTGAATCTCCTAGCCGAAATATCCCTTTAATTACTTCATTTTCGATATAATCCTTTTAATGTCCTAGATTTATTATAAAATTTGCTGAGAGGAATTATTGGAATTTAGTTTTTATCGCTCGCTCTGAAAACAATATGAAAATCAAAATTAAAAAGCCCTTAGCGTTATTATTGTTGAGTATTCTAATAGTTCTATTCAGCTTAAATATTGGCATGTTTTGGGACAACGTGCTTTTCGCTTCGAAAATGGGAAATCCATTATTTGAAAATGGAATTTTAAGATGGGACCTTCTTCCACTCGATTCAGACCCAGGACATCCACCGTTTTTAGCGACAATACTAGCGTTCGGGTGGACTCTTTTCGGAAAATCCCTGGCTGTTTCTCACTGGATGATGCTACCCTTTATTTTTGGATTGCTGTGGCAAATAGCATTTTTTGTAAGGTTTTTCGTAAAGGAAAAATCACTCCAAATATGGGCTTTTTTACTAGTGGTGGCGGATCCTACGTTATTATCCCAATTGGTTTTGGTAAATCCAGAGATTATACAGTTATTTTTCTTTTTTCTAGCATTAAATGGGGTTCTGAAGAACAATCTTTATTTAAAAATTGTTGGACTTGCTTTCTTGGGAATTGTCTCCTATAGAGGGATGATGCTTTGCTTTGGAATCTTTTTAATTGATTTTCTAATTCACTTATTCGTAAACAAACGAAATATAAAATCATTTTTTACAAAACGAAATATCATTGTCTATATTCTCGCAGCAACACCAGCTATCATTTACCTATCCTGGCGACTGCTAACAAAGGGTTGGATCAGTTCGCACCCAGAAGAAAATTGGGGAAATGCGTGGCACTTCGAAACAACTTATGATTTCATAAAAAATCTATTGAGGAACGCGCTAGTACTAATTCACCGCTTTTTAGATTTTGGCCGCATCGTCCCATTCCTTTTTATTGTTTTTACCGTTTACATTAAGCGAAAAAGCATTCGGTGGAAAAAAATTGTGCCAATTATCATAATCGTTTTCTTCTCAACAATAGTAATCTATACTACTAGTTTGTTAATTAACAATGCCATGGGGCATCGCTATTACATACCTTCGTTTCTTGCGCTGGCGCTGTTATCCTTTCTTCTCCTTAAACATTATAAATTTAAAAAGTTGCTGTATTTAGGACTCTTGGGAAGTTTACTGTTAGGGAATTTTATTATTTATCCTGATAATATTTCTCAGGGATGGGACGCTTCTTTAGCACACATACCCTATTGGAATTTGAGGGAAGATGCCATAGATTATATGGACGCCAATCAAATTCCCATTCCAAAAAGCGCATCCTTTTTTCCAAACCGAACAACAATAGATGATATTGATTTAAATGGAGATATGCGCTCATTTATAGAGTTTACAGGCGAAGAGGAATTCGTTTTTTATTCAAACGTTTATAATATAAGTGACGAGGATTTAGACGCATTAACGCGGGAATATCAAAAATTAAAGTCATTTGAAAAGTTTAATGTTAGAATTGATATAATGCATAAAAAAAAGGTAAATAATCACGAATTTGAAAATTAGCCTACTATCTAAGTTAAAATGAAAACCGTATTTTTAAGGCTATCAATAAAAAATGCCAATTATGAACAAATTATTATTTTTCACCATCCTTCTTATTTCCATCTCCAGCGTTGCCCAGAAAAATCCATTTAAGAATCTATCAGAAAAAGATGGAAAAATTGGAATTGGAACCAATGCTCCCGATGAACTTTTGACGGTAAAGGGGACTATCCATACCAAGGAAGTAAAGGTTGATTTGATTGGGGCCGTAGCTCCCGATTATGTTTTTGAAATATATTTTACTGGTTTTTCTGAATCCATGCCGAAATATGAAATGATTTCTTTAAAAGAACTCGAAGATTTTTTAATTAAAAACCATCATCTACCCAACATACCTTCGGCTACAGAAATGGAGAGTGATGGAATTTCATTGAAAGAAATGAATTTATTATTACTTCAGAAAATTGAGGAGCTAACACTTTATACACTTCAGCAACAGAAAGAAATCGATAAATTGAAAGAAAAGGTTTTTGAACCGTGAATAAGTTGAAGTATTCAGTTGCAGTTAGGAAGAATTCAAGTTATTTTTGAGGCTAGATAAAAAGGCAGGCAATTCATAATTCATAATTCATAATTAAAAAAATGTCCAATCACGTTCTATATCTAAATGATGCTTCCATATTTCAAGGTGACAATCTCGTACTTGCCGATGTTACCATATCGGTTGAAAAAGGGGAGTTTGTATATCTGATCGGAAAAACCGGAACAGGGAAGAGTAGTTTTATGAAAACGCTTTATGGCGATCTTCCACTTCAGAAAGGACAAGGCCATATTGTGGGATATGATTTGGCGACCCTAAAGGAAAACGACATTCCATTTTTGCGAAGAAAACTTGGAGTGGTGTTTCAGGATTTCAAACTTTTGAACGATCGCACAGTCCATAACAATTTGGATTTTGTGCTTACCGCCACAGGCTGGAAAGACAAGGTTGCAAAGGAAACCAGGATCAGCGAAGTGCTTTCCAAAGTGGATATGAAAACCCAAGCTTTTAAATATCCATACCAACTCTCCGGCGGGGAACAGCAACGTATTGCCATTGCCCGTGCACTTTTAAACGACCCAGAATTGATTCTCGCAGATGAACCTACCGGAAACCTCGATCCACAAACCAGTGTGGAAGTGATGGAAGTTCTTCGCGAAATAAACAAAAACGGAAATACCATATTGATGGCAACCCACGATTATGCGCTATTGCTGAAATATCCTTCCAAAACCTTGAAATGCGAGGATAATCAGATTTTTGAGGTGGTGCAGAAGACGGTGTAGGGAGTTGGTAGTCTTTAGTCGGTAGACATTAGTTATGAGTTATGAGCTATGAGTTATGAGTTATGAGTTATGAAAAATAAAATTTGAAAGTGAAAACTCAAAACGTTCCCGATGAAAAATCGGGACAGCTGTTTTTCCTGTTTCCCTTCCGTCGTGTTTCCCTTCAGTCGTGATTCAATAAGTCATGTTCCAAAACGTTCCCGATGAAAAATCGGGACAGGCTATGTTTAATTCATTCCTCCAAAATACTTGGATCCCGAAGTCGAAGTTCGCATTCTTTTTCAAGTGAAGGGTTGATTTTTAAATGAATTCCTCCATTGACATTTGGTTTTAAAACAGTGTTTTCTGAAAGTGTAATTCCTTTTTTTGAAGTGAGTTCCAAAGTAGAGTTTTCAGTGAATTCTTGATTTTGAATGAGTACATCAGACAAAGCGGTCAATTTAAAATCCCACCGGCTAAAGCGTTGGTTTTCAATTTTTACTGGTTCTTTTTCCGCAAACATATCAAATACCATTTTCACTGCTTTCCCTGTATTCAACATTCCCGCACCATAAAGTCCTTTATACGGTTTGTTTGCTTCAATATCATCAATATTTGTGGATGTGAGTTTTATAATGGTTTCCACTTCCTCTGCTGGAAGACAAGGATAGAGTGAAAACATAAGTCCGACAGTACCCGAAATTAAAGGTGCAACTTCCGACGTTTGATTGTACTCGCTAACGGCAACTTCGTTATGCAGTATCATTTCGCTATATCTAAATAAGCCTACAGAGGGTCCAAGGATATCGATTTTATCGTTCAGGTTTTTAATACTTACGGGATAATTGTGGGGAAGCTGAGTCGTATCGTTGTTTTTAAATCCGGCCGTCCGACTTAAATAATACCGTATATTTTCAACATAATATAAATCCTTACCCTCCTCAACTTTAATATTTTCATGATAATCGGCGTAGCGGTGCGAAACCGAAGAAACAGCGATTACCTTATCGTAAGAAGCCGGATAATAATAGACTTTGCCCTTCCCTTCGGAAAAGGATAAATTATGACCGATTGCCACTACTACGGTTCCATTCTCGAGCATTTCATAGATTGCCTCTTGCGCAGTCTGGTAAAAAGTACGTGTTCCCCAACTGCAATTAATCACTTTTACGCCAAGGTTTGAAAGTTCCACAAGCTGCTCGAGGGTATTTGCGTGACTATAATTTGTTGCGTAAATGCTACAATCATAACATACACCTGCAATACCGTAAGCGTTGTTTCCTTGTCCCGCTGCAAGTTCAGCAATAGAATATCCGTGACCTTTGGAAAGATAGGAATTCCGAATAATTTTTGTTTTTCCAGCAAACTCTATATCCAAAGAATCGATTCCGCCGTCGGAAATGCCGATAATAATATCGCGAGAGCCTGTGGTGTAATACCACGCTTTTGGTACTTCTAAGACGTCCAGATAATCTAGATTGACCTGCGCCCCAAGATTTTCGCCAATGGTGCTCGTCAGTCCATAGTCATTGGGCTCAAAGATTTTCTTGTCTTCCTCGGCAATTAATTCCCCAAATACAAAAAGATTGGGTGCGTTTGTTAGCAAATCGTTCATCAAAGCTTCCTTATCGGAAATTACAAAAAAGGTCCTTTTTAGATTTTCCTTCTTGGCATTTCTCCAAGTCTTTTTAAAGGTTCTGATTTTGTACTTCTGCAAAATAGATTTTAATTGAGCATCTTTTCCTGAGTACACCAAATACTCACCTTTTTTTTCAAATGAAGGGGTAAATGCTGTATCCTTCGCTCGAAGATAAAACCACGCTTCATTTTGGGAAGTCATTTGAAATGATTGGACCAGAATTATTATAAAAAGAATAATTTGCTTCAAAATAAATTTTTCATCCAAGATAATATATTTTTTGCACTAGAATTTTCACAAATTATATTTCCTAAGGTTTACACTTCATCCAAAAAAGAATCTCGTATTTTTGGCACGTCTATCAAACTTATAATGATGGCATTTTCAAAACTCCCCAAAAAAATAATTTTATTAGATGACGTAGTTAACCTCCAGTTTGAATACTTCATTTAAAAAGGAAACGAATATATTTATCACATTTATAGTCAGGGATTTATATTACCTAAATTTGGAATATTTGAAATGAAATGCGCAGTAAGGAATTATTCCGAAAAAAGACAATAACGGTTTAAAAGAAATTCTTTGGGGGCGGAGTAATCTAAACATCAAAAAAACCTAATAGATTATAAAAAAGTAATAATATTCAATACAAAAAATGATTTCAATACTTATCCCCACTTATAATTATAATGTTGTTCCGTTAGTAAAGGCACTTCAGGGACAAATACATCTTTCCCAAATTAATTACGAAATAAAGGTTTATGACGATGGCTCCACAGATTTGCCTGAGGAGAATGAAAAATTACCGGCTTTTCAAAATACGATCTATAAGAAACTCGAAAAAAATATTGGACGTACAGCCATTCGCAACCTCATGGCCACAGAGGCTAAATATGAATGGCTTTTATTCCTGGATGCCGATGTTCTTCCAGATACAATAGAATTCTTGGAACATTATACGAATGCCATAAAAAACAACGATTACGATGTTGTTTCCGGCGGAATAATTTATGACGAAATAAAACCTAGCCAAAAACAGCTTTTGAGGTGGCACTATGGACGGGAACGGGAAGCAAAGTCTGTGGATGAAAGAAATATTGAGCCTTATTTTATTTTCTCCTCAAACCTGCTCATCAAAAAACAATTATTCTTGGAAGCAAATACGGTCCTTGAAAATTATTATGGTCTGGATAATTCACTTTCAAACCAGTTAAAAAAGATGAATGCTAAGGTGCTTCATATTGATAATCCAGTAGTCCACTTTGGACTTGAGGAAAATGAAGAATTTATCAAAAAAGCCTTAAAAGCAGTAGAAACTACTGTTATTTTGGAGAATAAGGGATTGATGGATACAAATATGCGTCCCCTTCAGAAAAGTTATTCGAAACTAAAAAAGCTTCATTTACAGCATGTTTTTAGTGCAATAATCTCCAAATTTAAGAAAGACATGGAGCGAAACTTTATGTCGGAAAAACCCAATTTGTTCTGGTTCGACCTGTACCGTCTAGATTACTATATCCAGTTAAAGAAAAAGCATAATGCCTGAATTTTCGGTAATTATCCCTTTATACAATAAGGAAAAGGACATAGAAAAAACTATGGCAAGTCTCTTTGCACAGCGTTTTTCGGACTTTGAAATAATTGTGGTGAACGATGGTTCGACCGACGGCAGTGAAAAGGTGATCAAATCATTTACCGATCCAAGGATAAAACTTTTCAGTAAAAAAAACGAAGGCGTAGCAAAAACTCGAAATTTTGGAGTGGAGAAAGCCTCAGCCCAACATATAGCTTTTCTGGATGCAGATGATTATTGGCATGCAAACCATCTCGAAAACCTGGACTATCTTATTAAAAAATTCCCCGAACAACAATGGTACTGCACTGCCTACGAAAAAAAGCACAATCAAAAATTGACTACTGCAATGATTTCGCCCATTATGGATAAAAAGGAGTGGAGTGGCATTGTGGACGATTATTTCAAAAACAGTCTGATTGATGCGCTTGCTTGGACTTCTGCAGTTTGTATGAAAAAGAGCTTTTTTCAGAAACTGGGAGGTTTTGATGCTACCATTACGAATGGTGCCGGAGAAGACACCGACCTATGGATAAGAGCCGCCCTTGCTTCCCCATTGGTTTTTAGCACACGTATTTCGGCAAGACATAATTTGGACGGCAGTAATAGAATTTCACATACTCCAACAAAGAATAGAGTGTTTCTCAATCCTGATAATTATGAGGAAATTGCTCAGAAAAATCCATATTTAAAAAAGTATTTGGATATCAATAGATTTTCATTTGCCATCCAGCACAAATTAGCTAATGATTTGGATTCATTTAAAGAATACGTGAAGAAACTCGATGTGGAAAACCTGAACGCTAAACAACGTTTTCTTTTAAATCAACCTCGAGGTATTTTGATTCTTCTTATTAGGATGAAAGTTTTGTTTGAATCTTTTGGAACTCGTTTGACCGCTTACAAGTCTTAAATTTACGTCGTCACCTTCAGGGGAAAAACGACATTAAATTGAGTTAGAGTTTGAAATAATCATTCTTATTTTTTCAATAAACGAATCATCCAACAGAATGTCTTCTTTATCATTTTCTTGCTTTTGAAGAAAGAGATGGTGTTCAATCTGTAATGCTGCGGTTATTTGCGCAAAGTAGAAAGCATCCCGAATATTTCTTTCTTCCGGAAATATTTCAATCAAAATTGGATTTTTCCCATAAATAATATTGGCTATTCCAGCGCCATGGGTTGCTATAATAATTTCCGCATTGGCGAAAAGAGCTACTTGCTCAATATAATCCAGCTCTTCTAAAGCAATAGATTCAAAATCAAAATCTGAAAGTTTGTGAATTAGATATTCCTCATTCAAAATTCGTCGTTCAAGGGCACTCTTTCTCGAAATAATAAAGTTTTTGGGAGTTTTCTGAGGTTTAGGCTGCAACCGTTCTAATCTAATGTGAGCAAGAGCATTGAGTTTTTTTAACACTTCAGGAATATACACGTTTGTAAACTCCGATTCAGAATTTCGAATATGTGGGAAGGAAACAATCAAGGCATTATTTACCTCCAAATTTTCTCCAAGGGTTTTGGAAATAATATTTGTCTCGGGAATATTAAAAAGAAAGGTGAGCGACTGTTTTATAAAGGGAAGGGCTCCGTCTTTGACAAGGATTTTATAGTCATTAAAAAAGGGTCTCTCATAGACCAACAAAATTCGGGTAAGTGATTCTGTTGTCCAATGAAAATAATTATTATCAAGTTTATTAAGGAGTGAAATTACGTTCTTTTCTTTCTTTTTCGGCAAAAATCGCTTCAATAGAACCAAATGATTGCTGCAGAGAATATTCAGATATTCCTTTTGAAAAAGGGTACTCTCCAGGATAACCCTATTTTTAGAATCCAGTACAATCCCTTTACTTATTATACTCGCATCTGGGATAATAGCATAAAAAAGATCGTCACTTTGGAAGGTTTTAAATTTATCCCAATAGGCATTTCCTTCAAAATGAAAATGGGATCGGTCGATAACAATAGTCTGGGATTTTTCTAAAATTTGAATTTCGGAAGTTCTGTTTTTCCGGAAATCACGTATTTTTAAGAATGGATAGCAAACACCACTCACCACCCCATTTAACCATACAAAAAGTTTAACCCGCTTGTAGTGAATTGCCAAATCCTGTTTCTTTTATTTTTTATACTTTAGATATTCGTCATAATCCCGAATGTAATCGCTCTCTAGGAATTTTCCCGAGGAAAGAACCAAGCAAACAGAACCAGAAGAGAAGTTTTCCAATTCCCGCCAAATTCCGGTTGGAATAAGAAGCCCACGATTGGGCTTATTCAGGACAATGGATTTCTTGTTTTCACCATCGTTCAGGATAACTTCAAAGCTTCCGCTTAAGGCTATTAAAAACTCGCTCTGTTCCTTATGGGCATGTGCACCACGATATTCGCCACTGGGGACGTCATATAAATAGTAAACCCGTTTCACCTCATAAGGCAAAAAACCCTCTTCAACAACAGACAAGTTGCCACGGGGATCGGTTATTTTTGGAATTTCCAACAGTTCTATTTTATCGACATTGTTACTTTTCATCTTTCAATAATTTATCCCAATCTTCGGCTATATTTTCCAAACTTAGATGGTCTATACTTTTTACACTATTTTTTTTACATCTTTCGTACAATTCCTTGTCTGTAACCATCCTATCCATAGCTTCGGCCAATGCGGTGACATTGAAATTCTCAACCAAAAGTCCATTCATTTCATTTCTAATTATCTCATTGGGTCCACTCACACAATCTACCGAAACCAAAGGAGTACCAACGGATAGCGATTCAACCAAAGCCCGAGGAAAACCTTCGTATCTACTGGTAAGAACCGTGAAAATGGCATTTTTAAGATATGGATAAACATCTGGCTTAAAAGATACGAATTGAACTTCTTTGGAAATTCCAAGTTTATCTGCTTTTTCTACCAATTTTTCATGGTCATCACCACTGCCCATAATCAGTAAACGAATATTCCTTTCCGGCAAACACGATTGGCTATAAGCATCCAACAAAAGACTTAAATTCTTGACATCATCCTCTAACCTACCAACAAATATGATGTATTTTCCTTCTACTTCAATAGTCGTCTCACTAATTTCCATTATTGGATTGTAAATAGAAATAGCTTTATCCGTAGAAAATTGCGTATTGATTCCCTTCGCAATATGTTTTGAAACTCCAACAATCTTATACGATTTTGATATCATTTGCTTTACGATCCATTTCTTCTTTGGCAGATACATATCTAAATTAGCACTTCGGATAACATAAATTATTTTGAATCCCTTGTACAAATAATTCAAATAATACCACTCCTTGCCAGCCGAAACCCGAGTTCGATTATCAATTATAAAATCAAATTTTTCAGTTTTAAAATAATTCCTTAATTTTTTAAAACGTATAATCCGCTTTATGGCCGTGTCATTCTCGGATTTCTCGCTGCCCAAATTGAATAATTTTCCAGAATAGGGATAATCGATCAAATCGTTCAGGATTACGATATGGACATCATAACCTTTCATAATCAGCATTTGTGAAAGAAGTGCTGTCGATCTTTCCGCCCCACCTTTTCCGAGAGAAATTGCAACCAAACACACTTTACTTCTAATTTCTGGAGGCATGGGAGATTTTATAGTATTTTTGAAAACCACTGACAAAGATAAGTTATTTCCAAAATGAGCCATCCTTATAGCCAAACCAATCCTTTAGTGGATTTTTGTGACCATACATTATTCATAAATTTAAGTAAATGAGAATTCTATTGGTTGGTGAATACAGTAGGTTGCACAACTCTTTAAAAGAAGGTTTGCAGGAACTTGGTCATAAAGTAACCTTGGTTTCAACGGGGGACCAGTTCAAGAAATTCCCATCAGATATTCTCTTGAATCGACGATACCATTCGGGTTTTTCAAAAAAAATCAAGGTTGGGATTTACAAGATGTTCGGAATCGACATCACGTCGATTTCGTTAAAAAATCAATTCTTCAGCTATAAAGAAGAATTTAAAGATTTTGATGTAGTGCAATTAATCAACGAAAGTCCCTTTTCAATTGCCGCTAAAGAGGAAAGGGAAATGATTTCATTTTTAAAAAATAATAACAAAAAGCTTTTTCTTCTTTCTTGTGGGGCGGATTACAGCAGTATAAAATATGCTTACGATAAAAAATTGCGGTATTCAACCCTCAGCCCATTTTTTGACGGAAAGGTTTCGGAAAAAGATTCGGATCCGGCATTAAAATATTTACGGCCTGAGTTTGTTTCATTGCACAAATTTATTTTTGAAGAAATGAACGGAGTAATTGCTTCCGATTTGGATTATCACATTCCACTTAAAGGGCACGAAAAATATCTCGGATTAATTCCTAATCCGATAAACACTTCAAAACTGAAACAATTACCGTTTATTGTAGATAATAAAATCATCATTTTTCACGGAATTAACCGCGGTAATTATTTTAAAAAAGGAAATGATTATTTTGAAGCTGCTCTTCGCAAGATAGAAGATAAATATCATGCAAAAGTTGAAATAATCACGGTTGAAAGTGTTCCGTATTCAGAATACATTTCGGCGTATAATTCCGCCCACATACTGTTGGACCAGGTTTTTTTCGTATGATCAAGGTTATAATGCCTTGGAAGCAATGGCAAAAGGAAAAGTTGTATTTACCGGTGCCGAAAGGGAATTTTTGGAATATTATAATCTCAAAGAAGATGAAGTCTGCATCAACGCACTCCCGGATGTGGATTATTTATACGGAAAACTAGAAAATCTTATCTTAAATCCGCAGCAGCTTATTGCTATTTCAAATAGTGCACGGAAATTTATTGAGAAGGAACATAATTACATTTCCATTGCGAAAAAGTATTTGGAAACTTGGGAGGATAATTAGGATAGTATGGCCACTAATGCACGAATTTAATTCTAAATTATTCGTGAATTCGAAAAGGCTAAGCCACAAATACACGAATCCACTTAAAAAATATTCGTGCATTCGTGGCAAAAACTTTATTTCTCCAAAAATCAAAAAGGCAACTCAATAGTTTTCGGATCAACAAAATCCTTTGTATATGGGTTTTCAAGATAACTCAACGGAGGTTTTTGAAATTGCAATATATCTTCTCTTTCAATTCCGTAAACCGACCAATAATTTGCTTTTAGCTGCGCAAACATATCGTCGGTCCAATTTCCAAAAAGTGGTTTGTTGGGAACCAATTCAATAGGTTTTGTTTGAATTATGACTTCAGTATCACTTTCTTCAATTTCGAATTCGGGTTTGTACTGCATGATATAATCATCATAATGAAACCTGGCATATAACTCTTCAAATTGAATGGGATGCAAAACGTGACCTTTCATTTTTTCTAAAATATCACTTTCCTTTTCCGCGATTAGTCCACCATCCCGAAAACATACTATAATCCCAAAAGCATTGACGCCCATTGAAAACAATAGATTTACGGTATCGTCGCGATAGCTAAAAATATCTGCAGAGTATTTAAGAGGAAAAACAACTATGCTCCACGGTTTTTTCCCTTCAAAAGAAACTGGAGCTATCAAGGATTGTAGCATTAAATGAAAATTACCGAAGCGCTCTCTTAAATATGGGGAAAGCGAGAACTCCCTTCCTTGTCGTTGCAGACGTTGCTTTTCATAGAGCATTTCGTAGTACAACAATCCATATACAATGCGGCCTGACCATTGAAAAATCTCTACTTCTTCCAACGCGGACATACCATCAAATCCATTTTTAAAAGCAGCTTGGATTTTTTTGTCCAAATTTTTAAAAGCGCTAATTACTCTTTGAGAAGCTGGTAAACGCAAATCGGAATATATATACGATTTTTCCTTGTCCATCATTTCAATTCGCTCGTCACCAAACTTAAAATGTTCTAACAACCACTCGGGAAAAACAGAAATACTTTCATTGGTTAAATCTCCGGACAAAAAGCAAAAATGTTCATCAAAAATAAGTTCATCAAAAGGATTAAAAAGTGATAAGGACATAGAATTAAAGTAAAATAGGAATCAGAAATAATTTCCTCGCAAATATAACCATTAGTCTTTGCCCAAGAATGGAAATTTCTTAGGATTGGGGTACGGTTTTGGGAATTAAAAATTAAAAGTAAATTAGTTTCGACCGCCTAAGGACGCACGCCGTTCCTGCTTTTTAAAATAACGGATAATTAAGAAGAGCACCACCAAAAAGTAAATTATATAGCGTAACAAATGCGCCATGACCACTCCTTCAATTCCATATATTCCTACAAAATAATATGCAAAGCCATAAAAAAGAGCCAGGGACATAATTTCGGTCACCACGAAATTGATCACCAATTTTTTGGCCAAAAATTGATGGGCCAAAACCAGAGATGCCAAACGCACAAAATCGCCCATAAGTTGCCATTTAAACAGCGATGCCATTTCGTACTGTCCGGGATAAATAAGGTCGATAATTACGTTTCTAAACAAATACACCAAAACCATCCCTACTGCGAAAAGCGGTAAAAGCGTTTTGTAAATTGAGATAACTTCTTTTTTGAAATTATGGGAATCATAAATTCCCGCAAATTTTGGAATAACATACAAGGTGAAAATTGAGCCGGAAAAGACCATGTAATTATGTGAAATAAACGTCATATTCGTCCAGATTCCCGCATCTCGTCCCGATAGCTTTTCATCCAACATGCTTCGGATATCAATTTCTACGAGAGGCAGTAATATCGAGGAAACGAAGGACATTACCGTAAAGGCCAAAAGAGCCTTCGCCATCGGAGCGCGAAATTGTAGCTTTTTAAACTGTAAATACTCCCTTAAAACTCTATAAAAAACCGAAAGCAATACCAGCACTTGGACTATAGGCGTTATTGCAATCGCAACCAAAACACCATTAAGATTGTATTGAAAGAGAAAAACAACAGTTAAGACAGAACCTGCCAGATAACTGATTATGTCTATTTTTACAAACTTTTTATATTCCGAAAGTCCATTTATTACACCATTAAAAACCCTTTGAATGGCAATAAAAGGAACAACTACGGCGAGTAATTTTATGACAAACGAATATTCTGTGCTGGCGAATAGATGTAAACTGATTTCATCTGAAAAAATAAGCAGAACGGGAACTGTTATTGAAACACCTACTACCAGAAAAACGAAAACAGACGAGAATAGTTTTTGTAATTTAATCTCATCAGTTTTATATTCGGCAATATATTTTACCACTCCGTTAAAAGTACCCAAAGAGGTTACGGATACTAAAAGTTGGGAAATACTCCGAAGCTGTCCTATTTTATACTGTCCAACGGGTCCTACATATTCCGTAAGTAATCGCTGGATTATTGCAGAAATAAACAACCGGACTACAATAGCCCCGGCATTTAAAGAAGTCATCTTTAAAAGAAGGTTATTCCGAAGGAACGCTGGAATTTTCAAATTAGTTGGTAGTTTTTAGTGGATAGAGGATCGTCAGCAATAGTAGATAAAAGATCTATTTTTATTTTTGAGATATTTATGCAAACCGCTTGGCATTTTCGATAGCTCCTCCAGTTTTTCTCTTGTAGTCTCATCTTTAGCTTCTGTGATATATTTTCTTCTCCGTGCAATTGCTGAACAAACTACGCACTCTTTCACAGAATTTCCCGAAATAACGATTAAATTGTGCATCAGAATCGCCAGCGATTTCAGCTAAATTTAAAGAGATTGAAATAGCAGCACGAATATATTACCATGAGAGTATATTTCTTCCATAGGAAATTCATCAGTTGTGTCGTAAACCATATCCACAAAATCCAGCGATTTTTAATATACCTGTAAATCTTCGAAAGTAAACTTAGTCGTTTTCATATAAAAATATTCAGATTAAAAATTTCCTCTATTACTTCTATAAACCAACCTCTAACCATTAACCTCTAATAACTATTTAAAACCTCAATAATCCTCTCTACATCTACTTCTGAAAGTATAGGACTAATTGGAATACTAATTATTTGATTATGTGTTTTTTCGGTATTCGGAAACGACAGATCCGAATAATCCGAAAGTGCTTTTTGTTGATGTGGAGGAATGGGATAATGAATTAAATGTCCAATCCCATTTCGGTCCAAATAATCAATAAATTCGTTTCTATTTTCTACGCGAACTACAAAAAGATGAAAAACGTGATCTTCACTTCCATCATATTTTGGAAGGGTGATTTTTTTGTTTTTAATTTCTGAAAGATATCTTTTTGCAATTTCCCGACGTCTGTTATTGTCCATATCCAAAGAAGGCAATTTGCAGTTTAAAAATGCAGCCTGCAATTCGTCAAGTCGTGAATTAAAACCTACCAGGTCATTTACGTATTTGCTGGAAGTCCCGTAATTTCTTAGTTTTGAAAGCACGTTTGCTAAATCATCATCATTCGTTGTAATTGCTCCAGCATCCCCAAGTGCTCCAAGATTTTTAGTAGGATAAAAACTAAAACCTGCGGCATCTCCAAGATT
The DNA here is from genome assembly GCF_004022485.1 of Aequorivita sp. H23M31. Classification (GTDB taxonomy): domain Bacteria; phylum Bacteroidota; class Bacteroidia; order Flavobacteriales; family Flavobacteriaceae; genus Aequorivita; species Aequorivita ciconiae. Next base: position 3,371,657 of record NZ_CP034951.1, on the reverse strand, counting down.
TCCGGCACGTTTTCCCTCATCATTCCTGGCACCATGAGCTTGGGCTGCATCTTCAATTACCAAAAGATTATTCTCTTTTAAAATTTTTTGGATTTCTTTCATCTGGGAAAGTTGTCCATACAAATGAACGGGCATTACGACCCTGCTTTTTTTAGTTATTGAATTCTTGAGTGAAGCTAGATCAAAATTATAAGTATCTAAATCAGTTTCGACCAAAACCGGTTTTAAACCAGCCTGTTTTATTGCCAAGATTGTGGCGATGTACGTATTGGAAGCCACTAAAACTTCATCATTGTCCTTTAATTTCCCAAGGATCTTATAGCCTTCTAAAATTAACCGCAATGCATCAAGACCATTCCCTACTCCAACACAATGCTTTGTTCCACAATACCGGGCGAAATTTGCTTCAAACAGTTTTACCTGATTCCCCAAAACGTAATATCCAGATTCCAGAAACTGCTGAAAACTTTCGTGAAATGAAGATTCAAACCGCTCGTTAATTGCTTTTAAATCTAAAAAAGGAATCATAGTAAAACTTCATTTAAAAGATGATGGTTATCTGTGTCGATTTCATAAAAATCATGAACAATTCCTCGTCCACCAAAGCTTTCTTTCCATTTTATAAGTCCGGTGTTGACTTTCAGACCTTGGCTCTCATTTGAAATCCCGAAGTCGAAATATCTCTTATTTGAAAAATAGTTCAATAAATAATGGAATAGAAAATCCAAGCCTCCTGTTTTTCTTCCGATAGCATTTGCAGAAATATATTGCGCGTGTGCTACTTCCGAGGTTTCAAAAATGGTGGTTCCGGCAACAATTTGATTATCTTTATAAACATTGAATTGCCTGATATTTTCTGGAAAATAGGATTTTAATAAATTAATTTCGGGCACGGAATGAACTGGGTTTTGATTGTGAACCTTTTTAAGATTTGGCTCTAAAACCTCTTCCCAAAAAGAATCGAAAGTTGATTCTTCTCGAATCTGCAATTTATTTTTTTCGCCTTTTTTAATTCCTCTTAATCTGTTCGAGGATTCAATCTTTAGCTTATTTTCATTGAAGACACAACTACTCAAATCCCGTCGGCTTAGTTTCGCCTTTATAAGAAAAAGAAGATAATCAATTTCATCACTGGGTAATTGGTTGTAGATTTTTGGAAGCAATTTCAAATTTAGGGTCAAAATTCCTTCAGTTTTTAGAAAAATCAACAGACTTTGAAAAATAGCCAGCGCTTCGGGAAATGTAGTTTTTTTTCCTAGTACCAATCCGCCATAACTTAGACCTTGATGCGAATGGAGCACTCCCGCTTTTAAATTAGCTGGAATTACCGCTACAAGTTTTTCTTCACTAAAAACAACCAGAGAAAAATCTTCAAATCTATCGGAATGATAATCCATAAAATCTCTGTGGAACAAAAAAGTAGCATTCTTTGCATTTTTTACAAAACTGTCCCAATCGGGTTTATCTGAGGGTTGATACTTTCTTACTTTGTATTTATCCAATTTATTTGATTTCAAAATTAAATTTCTCTATCATCAATTCGTGCGCATACCGAATTCAAAAAAAGTTCCTAGGTGAAATTTATAACTGGTATTGTTGTCTATTTATTTCAAATATCCTTAGTTTTCGTCATGAAAATTATCGATAAACTAGATTACTAAATTTAGGCTCGGAATTATTGACTTGAACTTTGGAAACCTAAAACTAACGCAAAAAGGATAAAGCAAGGTATCAAAATTGATTATCCAATACTACCTAACGCGACAAATATACAAATGAACAAAGACCAAATCCTCATCAGTCATTTTTTAAATAAGATTTTGAGGATTTTTCTTTTGACATCTTACCCAAAATTAAGGCATCTATTAATTTTAACGATGCATATCAAAGAAGGGAGACGATAGAGTTTTAAGGAACACAAATTTATTTTATAAAACTATTTTGATTTGATTGAGGATAAAAAGGGATCAGCGAGAATAAATTATGGGTTAAACTTTTAATATCCTGCTCCCACAAAAAACACTGCGTTTGCCAACAACAATTTTCCATTCTGCCAAAATGAACGGAACACCACATCATCCACAAGATAAACCACGCTGCCCCTACCCTTTTCAACTTGGGCGAAAACGATAGAATTCTTTAAAGATGCATTGGCCGTTTCTCCAGAAAATCCAGCCACAATTTTAGGCCCATCTTTTATATAGCCCACATTATAACCGTGTTCTAAAAACTTGTAGGAATCATTTCCCAGTTTCAGTGTATAATAAGTATCACCATAACCAAATGCCAAGGGATGGGTGTTATCCAAATTAATCTTATAAATACTTCCGGTAATCATATCCTTAGTGCTTTCCATTTCCCGCTCGGCATAAGGAATTAAATTACCCTCAGAAACTGAATCCTTTTCTTTTTCTTCATTTTGAGAATTGTTTTTAACCAGATCAAACTCTTCTTTACCCTCAAAAATACCCACCGCATTTCCCATCGCGATTAATTTCCCTCCTTTGTCTATCCAGTTTGAAAGAGTTTCAAAAACCTTATCATCGATTATCGAATTGTAATATCCGTCAGGCAAAATCAATACATCGTAATCAGACCATTGAATTCTTTTTACATCACTTGTATTTATGGAAGTAATCGGGTATTTAAGCTGAGTTTCGAAAAAATGCCATAATGTGCCGTAGTTTAAGGTAGAAGTTCCTTCGCCCTGAAGCATAGCAATTTTTTTGTTCTTAATTAAATGCACATATTGCGATCCAAAATCGGTTGCTTTATCGGCAAAACTGGTGGGAGAAGCGTATAATTGTCTACCCATTTTGTTGGCGATTTCAATAAGTTTTTTGTCGAACCCTGGATTGTTTTTATTGTCGCTCCTGGTAATTATCAGGCTACCGCGTCCAAATTCATTTCCACCAAAACTTAGCTTATTTTCAGAAAAACGCACTTTAATGTCCTCCTTTAATAATTCTGAAAGAAATTCTGCATCCTTTAAACTGTTCCATTTTGAAATATAACCAGCTGCGGATGTTGAAGGCAAATTTAAAACATCGTTATTTGGATTGTTACTTGTTGAGGATACCAAAGTAGAACTTGCCACAGCCTCAAGGCCAAAGGCGTAAGGAAGGCTCCAAGCCGTAATATCATAAGTTACAGGTGTTGATAGCATAGTCTGCGGCTCGAAAAGAACCTCGACCATTTTACCTTTTGGCTGATTCGTGCTAACAACTAAAGCGCCATTTGCATCTATAGAACCTTTTTTGTTGGAAGCATAATCAAATCCTTTTACGGTTCCCCCATTTGAAAAACCATACTTTATCTCATGACGATCCAACATTTCCGTCAAGGTTTGGATATTATCTGGATTTCCTTTTAGAACAAAGCTCTTATACTTCAAATCATTATTTTGAAAGAATTCCTTAAAATGGGAATTTAGAGGCCGGGCATTCTGCGATGCCACTTCGATGGTGGAAAGTCCCGAGGTAGTATGATGGGTCATCCTATCTACCAATGTTAATTCAATATCCTCATCGTTGATGATCCCCAAACCGGCCCTGCCATGACCAGCTTGTTCATAGGTCATCCCAATAGCACCCATAAATAGCGGATAGGTATCGCCATAACTGGGATACAATAGGTCAAAACTTTCGCGGGTAAAGAAAAGCCATCCGTTTTCGTCAAAATGTTTTGCGTTGTTTTTTCCAATAGTATTTTGGAATTCCCGTTGCCAAGGTGTAAGCATTTCGTGATAAGGCTCAGCTCCCGGCGCAAAATAATAGGGATTGTTGATGTACTGCTCATGAAAATCGACATGGATCTGGGGCATCCACTGGTTATAAATTTTCAATCGTTGTTGTGTCTCTACCTGACTTGCCCACATCCAATCACGATTTAAATCGAAGAGATAATGATTTGGTCGTCCGCCAGGCCATGGCTCACTGTGCTCGGTGGCGTCCTGCGACGGATTATAAGGTGTTGCTTTTACTTGATTATACCAATTTACGTAACGATCGCGGCCATCAGGATTCACGTCCGGATCCATAATAACAATAACATTCTTTAAATAATCACTATGCTCGGTAATGAGTTTGTAAATAGTGTTCATTGCAGCCTCACTACTAGAAGCCTCGTTTCCGTGAACGTTGTAGCTGAGCCAGACAATTGTTTTTTCGGGAAAAGCAGATCCCTCCAGAATTCCGATATTCTTTAAATTATCCGTTCTTATTTTTTCCCGATTTTGAATATTTTCTTCGGAAGAAACCACAGCATACGTCAATCTGCGCCGTTCATTCGTTTTTCCATAATCGTGGTAATCGACCATATTGCTATTTGCAGCTACGTGCTCAAAATAAGAAACCACATCGGCGTGCCTGGTAAATTCGGTTCCGATCTCATATCCCAGAAATTCCGAGGGTGACTTGAGTTGTGCTAAAACAAGAAGTGGGAAAAACAGAAAAACCAGCAGGAAGTAACGCTTCATTTTAAGAGATTTTAATTGCAGGCTAAAACTAAAGAAAGATTTTTGAAACTAGACATTTTGAAACACGACATTTTGAGACACGACTTTGAAATTGGATAGTTTGGAATATTTTTTCTCACCACGAATACACGAATGTCTATGTAGTTGACGGTTGGAAACAGGACGATTTGAACCACGACTCTATAAAACAGGACCATTGGAAACAAGACATTAAATCCACCGTCGTGTTTCCAATCGTCGTGACTAAAACGCCAATAATCAGACCGTCCTGGTTCAAAACGTCGTGACTCAAACCTTCAAGACCGTATGCCTTCACTCAAGATTAACGTATCTTTAAACCCCCTGCCCATTGAAAACGGTTATTTTTGTTTGAATTTTCCCAAGAACCTATGCCAACCCATTCCATTCCTTATAAAGACACCGGATATTTCACAAAGCTTATTTGTGATTACCTGGACGAAAGAGATAATCTAAAACCATTTTACAATCGGTTTCCTTCTCTAAAAAACTTTAAACTTCAAATTGAAGAAAAACAGCAAGATTTCACTGAGGAAAAAAGACATCTTTTAGCAAAGCGGATTATGTTTCAGTATGGCGACAATTCGCTTTCACAATCTACTTTAAGCAATATTGATTTATTAAAAGAGCATACCACTTTTACGATTACAACGGGTCACCAATTAAATCTTTTTACGGGTCCACTTTACTTTCTTTATAAAATATTTTCAGCAATAAACCTTTCTGAACAACTCAAGAAAGAATATCCAAAATTTCATTTTGTGCCAGTTTACTGGATGGCAACGGAAGATCACGATTTCGAGGAAATAAACCATTTCAATCTTTTTGGAAAGAAAATAGAATGGAACAGAGAATCCGCTGGCGCCGTTGGCGAATTATCCACTGAGGGATTAAAAGAAATAAAACAGCGTTTAAAAAAAGAATTCGGCGAGAGCGAGCACGGAAAGAAATTGGCGGGCTACTTCTCCGAAGCCTATACCAAAAACAGTAATCTGGCAGATGCGACACGGTATCTTGCAAACATGCTTTTTTATCATCATGGTCTTGTAATTGTGGATGGAAATGATGAAGAACTCAAAAAATGTTTTATCCCTTATGCAGAAAAGGAACTGATCGAAAATCTCAGTTTTAAAGAAATTTCGAAGACAACGGAGCGATTGACCGATTTGGATTTTCCTGAGCAGGTGCATCCCCGAGAAATTAATTTGTTCTATTTAAAAGAAAATCTGCGGGAGCGGATAATTGAAAGAGACCATAGATTTTATATAAATGAAACGGATATTTCCTTTTCCAAAGAGGAAATCATTTCAGAACTACACGAACATCCAGAACGATTTTCTCCAAATGCTCTACTTCGTCCTTTATACGAAGAAGTTATTTTACCCAATCTTTGCTATATTGGTGGCGGTGGAGAATTGGCCTATTGGTTTCAATTAAAGGATTATTTTGAAAAAGTGGAAGTGACATTCCCTATTTTGTTACTTCGAAATTCCGCTCTGCTAGTTCCACAACGACTTATAAAAAAACTACAAAAGCTTGATTCTGGAATTGAAGAAATGTTTCTTCCGCAACACGAACTCATTACACGACATACCTATGAAAAATCCAAAATTGACATCGACTTTTCAAAACAAAAGAAATATTTGTCAAAGCAGTTTAAGGATTTATATAAATTGGCCGAGAAAACCGATGCTTCCTTTTTAGGCGCTGTCCGAGCCCAAGAAAAAAAGCAATTAAATGGCTTGGACCACTTGGAGAAGAGATTGTTAAAAGCCCAAAAACGTAATCTATCCGATGAGCTGGATCGCCTTAGAAATATCCAGGATGAACTATTTCCCAACCAAAGTTTACAGGAACGCCAGCTTAACTTTTCAGAATTTTATCTGGAGTATGGTGAAGATTTGCTGGATCTATTAAAGGAGAATTTAGAGCCTTTGGATATGAGGTTTACTGTTTTTGAGTTGTAGTTTAAAAATTACTGTACATCTCTTTCTAGACCCTCTTTTATCATCAAACTCTTGATGGAACAACTGAAATTAAAATTCTGAATTTTGAATTTCTAATTCATAATTAAAAAAGTATTTTTGGCTATGCAAAACACCGTTCTCATTTTAGATTTTGGTTCGCAGTATACCCAGCTCATCGCCAGACGAGTACGGGAACTGAACATATATTGCGAAATCCATCCGTACCACTCTATTCCAGAAAATCTTGATAATTTTAAGGCCGTAATTCTGTCTGGCAGTCCTTTTTCAGTTAGGGCAGAAGATGCGCCGCATCCCAATCTCTCCAATATTCGAGGCAAATTGCCACTTTTAGGGGTTTGTTATGGTGCTCAATATATGGCTCAATTTAACGGAGGAAGTGTAGAGCCTGCCAATTTGCGCGAATACGGACGCGCCAAACTCTCAATGATAAAACCGGGGGAAGTTTTTTTCGAGGGAATTCCGGAAAACACTCAAGTATGGATGAGCCATGGCGATACTATTGAAAAACTTCCAGAACATACTGTCCGTTTGGCAAGTACTCCTGAAGTTTTAAATGCTGCTTTCAAATTTGAAGGTGAACCAACTTACGGAATCCAATTCCATCCCGAGGTATATCATACCACTCACGGAAAACAATTACTGGAAAACTTTCTAGTGAAAATTGCAGGTGTAGAACAAGCATGGACACCCGCTGCATTCGTTGAAACTATCGTTCACGCATTGAAAGAACAAATTGGCAACGACAAAGTTGTCCTTGGTTTAAGTGGCGGGGTAGATTCTACAGTAGCTGCTACCTTATTGAATAAAGCTATCGGTAAAAATCTTTACTGTATTTTCGTCAACAATGGTTTGCTCCGGAAAAACGAATTTGAAAGCGTGCTCCACCAGTATAAGGATATGGGGCTAAATGTAAAAGGAGTGGATGCTTCGGAAAGATTTCTGGAAGCGTTAAAAAATGAAACCGATCCCGAACGCAAACGAAAAGCAATAGGAAAAGCCTTTATCGAGGTTTTTGATGATGAAGCACACGAAGTTACGGATGTTGATTGGCTGGCACAGGGAACAATTTATCCAGACGTTATTGAAAGTGTTTCGGTGGCAGGGCCTTCCGTAACCATAAAAAGTCATCATAATGTGGGTGGACTACCTGATTTTATGAAATTGAAAATCGTGGAACCTTTGCGCATGCTTTTTAAAGACGAAGTTAGGCGAGTAGGAAAAGAATTGGGAATCGATCCCGAATTACTTGGCCGTCATCCCTTTCCAGGACCTGGTTTGGCCATTCGTATTTTGGGTGATATAACTGCGGAAAAAGTCCGTATTTTGCAAGAAGTGGATTTTATCTTTATCGATGGATTACGAAAATGGGGATTGTATGATAAAGTATGGCAAGCGGGAGCCATATTACTTCCAATAAATAGCGTTGGCGTTATGGGAGATGAAAGAACCTATGAAAAAGTAGTTGCTCTACGAGCAGTGGAATCAACAGATGGAATGACAGCGGATTGGGTAAACCTTCCCTATGAATTTCTACAAGAAGTGAGCAATAATATAATAAATCGAGTGAAAGGCGTTAATAGAGTAGTTTATGACATAAGCTCAAAACCGCCTGCAACTATAGAATGGGAATAAGCAAAAAACACCTGAGCCTATGTTTCGCAAATCAAGAAAATCAATCCTCAATATGTTGAAGTGTTTTATCTACATTTCCGTAATTGTTCTTTTTACGGTCAGTTGTGGTTCTGCGGCCCAGCAACAAACATATACCAGTCATGCTGTTCAAAAAGGCGAAACTGCGAGTAGTATTGCCAGCGACTATCATATTTCTGAGAGTACTCTTTACAACCTTAATCCAGATGCCAAAAATGGCTTAAAGGTGAATAGCATCCTCATTTTACCTTCTAGAAAGGGAGCAATCGATTCTGGAACCAGTAATAAGTATAGGGAGCACAAGGTAAAGAAGAAGGAGACTCTTTACGGAATCGCATTGCAGTATCACATTAGTGTAGATGACATAAAAAAACTGAATAAGGAACTTTATTCACGCGGTTTGAAGACTGGCGAAAAACTGATAATCCCAATGACCAATAGTGAGATGGGAATCAAAAATCCAAATATTGGTGGAACTATTCCAGGAACAAAAGAATATACGGTCCAGCCAAAGGAAACCAAATACGGAATTGCCCGGAAATTTGGGATATCCATTGCCGAACTGGAAGATTTGAATCCAGATTTAGGGAATGAACTTAAAATAGGAACGGTTCTGATTGTTCCCGATAAAACAATAATCGACAATGCCGAAATAGATGAGAACAATTTTCAATTTTATGAGGTAAAACCGAAGGAAGGTTTCTACAGACTAAAAGTAAAATTCGGTCTGTCTGAAGAAGAAATTATTGCACTTAATCCTTATGCCAAAGATGGACTGAGAGAGGGAATGGTTTTAAAGATTCCGAAAGCCAATAACTTCCTTTCCGCTGATGAAATTTCGGTCGTGGATCTTGAAAAGAAAATAGACAATAAGAAAATGAAGACGGTTGCACTTATGCTACCTTTCAGTTTAAATAAAAATAGCAGCGATTCCACACAAACGGATATGGACATACTGAAGAAAGATCCCACGCTTCGCATAGCATTGGATTTTTATAGCGGTGCGATAATGGCTGCGGAATTTGCAAAGGATCATGGAATTTCGGTTACTCTCGATGTTTACGATACGGAGAAGAGCGAAAGCAAAGTGACGTCCATAATTTCAAGTAAGGATTTCAAAAATGTTGATGCCGTTATCGGTCCTTTGCTCCAGAAAAATGTAGAAAAAGCTTCCTCCTTATTGGCAAAAGAGAAGATCCCCGTATTCTCTCCCTTAAGCAATAGAGATATGGAAATGAGCGAAAATCTCTTCCAAACCCTTCCTACAAATTCGGTATTAGAAAAATTAATGATACAGTATATCCGGTCTCACGGGGCAGGAAAGAATATAATAATCATTTCGGATTCAAAAAAACAAAAGCAGCGTGAGATGGCTCTTGCATCTCTTCCCTCAGCAAAGACTTTTACACCGAGAAATGATTATATACAGGCAAGAGATATCTCGGCGTTGGCTTCAGAAGGCATGGACAACTGGGTCTTGCTTGAAACAGAAAATCCAGTTTTAATAAGTAGCGCAGTGAATGTGCTCGCCTCCATGCCAAGCAATTACAACATGCGGCTTTTTACTCTCAATAAAAACGATGCCTATGAATGGCACGAGGTTTCAAGTGCCCGTTTGGCGAAACTGAACTTCACCTTTCCAGCGGTAAACCGAAACTCTCCAGACGATTCTCACGAAGCTTTTATGATAAGCTATAAAAATAAATACGGGGTAACGCCTAATAGATTTGTCGTTCGGGGATTTGATGTTACATACGATGTTTTATTGCGTTTAGCTTCCGAAAAAAGTATCTATGACGCCATTTTGCCTGAGAGCGAAACCGTTTATATTGAGAACAAGTTTCGTTACGAACCTTCAGGAAAGGAAGGTTACTGCAATCAAGCTGCCTACATTTTGAAATATAATAACGACCTTAAATTTGACATTGTAGAATGAGCACTTCTAAAGTAACATACCTGGGAAATCTTCGAACCGAAAATGAGCATCTTAAATCTGGAAACAAATTCATTACGGATGCGCCTACGGATAATCAAGGTAAAGGTGAGGCATTTTCTCCTACCGACACTGTAGCAACAGGTTTGGCCAATTGTATGATTACCGTTATGGGCATTAAGGCCCGTGATATGGATGTGAATATGGATGGAACCACTGCAATGGTTACAAAAACCATGGCCGCCGACCCAAGAAGAATATCCAAAATAGAAGTGATCCTAGATTTCCCCGCTGGAATCGATGAGCGATCTAGAAAAATTCTTGAAAATACGGGCAGAACTTGTCCAGTATTGCAAAGTCTTCATCCTGATATTGAGAAAGATATCACCTTTAATTGGGGATAAAAGAAGTGTTATTTTGCAGTTGCAGAAGACAGTTTCTTTTCAATCGTAAAGCGATAATCTTTGATTGCATTAAACATGAAAATACTTTTCGTCTTCATTTTCCCATTTTTCCTTTACTTTCAGCCAAGTTCTGAAAAAATATATTGGAGTTCAGACACAAAGCTTACTTGGAAAGATTTTAGAGGCACGCCATTGGAGAAAGCACGTTTTGTGGCGAGCACTAGGACGGGTATACATTTTAAATACACCTATTCCATTAATGAAGGTGACATAAAAGTTGAATTTACTGCAGAGAGTTTTTTTGATCCTCAGGAATCATGGTATATCCCGAAGAAAGTTTCGCAAAATGTTTTAAATCACGAGCAAGGTCACTTTGATATTTCCGAATTGCACGCCCGAATTTTGAAAAAAAGATTGCAAGCAAAAAAGTTTACTTCAGGTGTTAAATCTGAGGTCGAAGCCATTTATCTACAATTAGAAAGCGAACGAAAAGCAATGCAAAGAAAGTTTGATGAAGAAACTAATCATTCTTTGAATTTGGACAAGGAAAAATTATGGGAAGAACGAATCGCAAAACAACTCAAGGAATATGAATCTTGGAAGTAGCCCCGACCCAAATCACCTTATTGAGCTTGCCAATTACAAAATGCCCTTCGGAAAATATGAAGGCTATTATCTAGCTAATATCCCAGAATATTATTTTGTTTGGTTTAAGCAGAAAGGGTTTCCAGATGGAAAACTGGGCAGAATGATGGAAGAAATGTATGAGTTGAAATTGAATGGCTTGGAGGGTTTGCTCAAAAAGCTTATTAAGAAATAAGAATCTCAGGCAATATATAATCAAACGAAGGGACTGTATAACTTAACCGAAAGTTCACATCTGCTAAAGGAAAAGGATGATGGGTCTACATCAATTGAAGAAATTTCTAAGTTACCTCTGGCCTTTTACCCGAAGATATAATTCTGAGATTAATGGAACGCTGGAAGTTACCTATATCAACGGAAAAAAAGTATTGGATAGTGAAAATGCAAATTATTCCTATGGAAAACTTCAGAAAATATTGGAGTTGGGCATAAAAGAAGTAGACTTAACTTCCGTTGAAAATATCTTACTTTTAGGAATGGGCGGAGGCAGCATAATTCATTCCTTAAAAGAAAAATTTGGTTACAGGGGAAATATAACTGCCGTGGAACTGGATCCAAAAGTAATTCAAATTGCAGAAACGGAGTTTGGAATTATAGAAACCGATAGATTACAAATAATCCACCAGGATGCATTCGAGTTTGTAAAAAATGTTCATAATCGATTTCAACTGATTATTATCGACCTATTTATCGACACTGAAATTCCTTCCAAATTTTATGGACAGGAATTTTGCAAAAATATATTACGACTAAATGAACATAATGGATTTCTAATCTATAATATGGGTATCTCAATAAACGACACCCTACTTATAAAGGATTCTTTAATAAATCATTTTGAAGGAAACTTCTCTTTTCAGAAAAGTATTAAGGGTTTGGAGGTCTTATTAATTGGAAGGAAGGGAAAATATTGTAATTCCCAGGAGTCCTAAAAATATTATTTTGGGCTCAAATTAGAAATGTCGGTTCCTCCAGTATAAAAAATTGTAATTACTGCTATAGAGCGGGTATAATAGCCGCGGCGGCATATCCATCCCCAAATTGTTTATCGCCAATAAACAAATCGAATCCTATAAATCCATTTTTTTCAGAGACCTTTTTAAGAGTAATAGGATGAGTCTCAATTTCCTCAATAGGTCTCAGTAATTTTATTCTTCGGAAATACCACTTAACCGAATTATCCATTGCATTTTCCAAGAAAAATTTGGCACTTGCAAGTATGATTTCAATAGTTAAAAAAGTATTTTCTGGATTATCATAGGTAATTGAACCCTCCTCATAATTAATGGTACAGTTTTCAAAAATATCTTCATCAGTAAATGAATAGCGAGATTCAATTTTATCTTCTGGATCTTCGAGTATAGTTCCAAAAATTCTATCCTTTCCTTTTTTAATCGTAAAATTAATCACTTCATTTTCATGATTATTTTTTCGTTCAGAGAGAAAACAAATAAGGTTGTTATGGCAAATTTGTTTGATATTTAGCTCCATATAATTCCAATTATCAAATCCACGTGCACACATTTCATCCACAATCTTTACAAAAACATCTGATCCATGAACGTAATTCCTATCTCCCTTAAATTCAAATTTCAATACTAATTCTTTCAATCTCTAATTTTTATATGTTGTCTAATATTTTTTTTGTGATCCAATGCAAAGTTTCCCGAAACAACCTCATTCGGCCCAACGTCCCGAACTACAACGCTGCCCAATAATACTTTGGCTTTATCCCCGATTTTAAGATTGTCTGCCACAATGGCCCCGCTACCTATCCACACATCATCGCCCAATATACAATTTCCGGCGATACCCGCACCACCAGACATTAGAGTTCGGTTTCCTACTTTACTTCCATGTCCTACAATAACACGAGTACTAATAACAGAATCTTCGCCCACGGTTGTGTAGAATGCTTGATAAGGTTTTTGAATTATAGCTCCAGTTAACACTCTGGATCTGTCCCCGATTTTTACGCCTCCAGCGAATTCCAAACGGAATAACCTACCGTCAATTAATGTGCGCTGAAGACTCGTCGTGCCAATTACTACGAAGGGACCTATTTCACAATCGTCACCAATTACAGTATTAGACTCGATAATTGTATAATCGTCTATAGTAACATTTTTACCAATTATCACATTATTGCCAATTCTTGCGGTGGGTGCAATAACAGCAGATTCATCAATGTCATTTCCATTTAGGGCTGATATATGATTTTCCTTAATCATATAATTGTGTAGTAGAAAGAAATCCTTTTTTGGATTTTCGCTTAAAATAAGGCCCTTTTCCTCAGACACTACATTAGCGAGTTCTTCCGTGGTAATAATAACCGAAACGCTGGGAATATTATTTAGTGCATTCAAAGATTTCCGATCATTTGCAAAGGCAATGGAATTGTCCAATTCCTGGCCAACGGCATAAGTGAATGAAAATTTATTCTCCCTAATTATTCTATTAGAACAAAAAAAATGGATAGGATTCATAAAATTGGTTTTCTATTAATTATTTCAAATCCGTCCTATGCCAGGGATAAAATTTTGACGATAAATTGCAAACTTTGAGTGAGTAAATATATGAAAGACTTAGTTAATATTTTTTCGATTATAATTTTCTTTTTATAATCCTTCAATAATCGGATTTATTTATGTTAAAAAAAAGAGTATTTATCCCTTAGTCTACGTGGGTTTATAAGGATTTACGAGCCTACGATTTTAAAGATGTAACCTCTCCACCGATTGCTTTGCTTCCTTCAATAAAGTTAGAAACATATCGATATGTTCTTTATGTGTTCTAAAAGAAAGTATTGCAGCCCGTGGGTTAATTTATTATCCAAAACCGTAGAGGAAATAAAGATTCTACCATCCTTTTGGATGTAGTCCAAGACCTTTTTATTCAGTTCGTCACTATCATATTCGTCGAGTTCCAGCCTAAAAGCCACAATGCTCAAATCGGGATCGCAAACCACTTGGTAACCAAGTTCAAGAATTTGGTGTGATAAGTATGTGGCAAGCTGGAGTTTTTCATTCAAATAATCCGAAAATGCCTGCTCACCATATAATTTCAAAGGCAACCACATTCGTAAACCCCTAAAATGTTTACTCAATTCCGGAGATAGGTTTGAAGGAGAATACTGGCCATCAATATGGGCATCGCGCATATAATTGGCAGTATACGTGTGCGCAGCCGCCAATTGTTTAATATCTTTTATCAATACTATTCCCGAACCATAAGGTAAGAACATTCCTTTATGTGGATCGAGGATTACGGAATCTGCCTGTTCAATACCTTTTAATTTTTCCTTTCCCCGCTCGATCAGCATAAAAAATCCGCCGTAAGCTCCATCCACGTGAAACCAAAGTTTATACTTACGGGCCACTTTTGCCAAATCGACCAACGGGTCCACTGCACCAACATCTGTAGAACCGGCATTACCGATAAGTAAAAATGGACGAAGTCCCTCCCGCCTATCTGCATGGATCTGTCCCTTTAGAGAATCTACACAAATCCTAAAATGAGTGTCCAATTGAATTTTGCGCACAATTATATCCTCTAGTCCTACAATCTTAAGTGCTTTATAAACACTATGATGGGACTGCGCAGTACAGTACACGACGCTCCTTAATATCTCCGCACCCTGAATTCCTTTATGATGTTTGGCAGTATGAAGTGCGATAAGATTGGCAATGCTACCTCCTGAAGTGAGATTTCCTCCGAATCCTTGATCGTAACCCATCAATTTTCCTGCCCAGTCGATTAAAGCATCCTCCATTCTTACGGCACCTGGAGAGGCATAAAATTCACCGGCATATCTATTGGTAACAGCAGCCAGATAATCCGCAAGCGCCGAGCTGTAAATTCCCCCTCCTGGAATATATCCCAAATGTCCTCCAGAAGTTGGATTTAGACCTGTATTTAAAACCCGTTCCTCAAAAAACTCCAAGATATTATCCATGGTAGCTTTGTTATTATCAATCTCGAAGAAAGAATCCGCATTAGCAAAAGGATGTGTATTATATTGAAAGGCTTTTCGGTTGGGAAGCGATTCTAAAAATTGTTCAGAAAAATCATTTATTTTTTCAAAAAGAACTTTCCGTTCCGAAGCTGTTTCTTCAAGTTCAAAACTAGCTTTTGGGAAATTGGAGTTATTATCTGTCATAGTGAGGAAGTATTAATTCAAAATTAAATAAAAATTAAAATGAGTTCAATCCTAACAGCGTCTAATTAATCGTAGTTTACTTTGTTCAATTTTGGAAAAACGGAAAATACGCAATGGAGGTTCGGAATCAATCTCTTGGAAAATGGCCACTCAAATCAGGCATTGAAACTTTTCTTCCCAAACTTTAGGTACCGTAAATTAATGATAATTACAGATATAATTATAATGAGCACGCCCACCCATTGTATCCATTTTATCTCTTCATTCAAAAGGATTTTGGCCGAAAATATAGAGACCGGAATTTCTATAGCAGATAAAATACTTCCAAGACCTATTCCTATTATCGGAAAACCCTTATTGAATAAAATAGGCGGAATTATACAACCGAAAATACCGAGAAAAAGCCCAAAATATAATAAGTGAGGGTTGTTTAAGTCTAAATTTTTAAAGATTTTGATATTCCAAAACGACACAACAATAGCAAGCCCGCCCAATACTAGATATTTACTTCTGATAATATTTGGAAGTCCACTTTCTACTCTGTTGGTTGCAGTTAAGGTGATTGTGTAAGAAATGCTGGCCAATAGTCCGAAACCGATACCTAGAAAACTGAGAGATTGAATATTTTCAAAAATGTTTACGGCTAAAACAGTTCCTATTAACACAATAATACTCCCTATTATTTTAAGCGCTTCAGGTTTTGTTTTATCCAAAACCATTTCCAGTACTCCACCCATCCAAATCGCCTGCATAAGCAAAATAATAGCAATAGAAACCGGAATATATTGTATGGCTAGATAATAAAAGCAGCTAGTAATACCCAATGAGGTACCAAAAAGAAATAGTCTGGTTTTGGATTTGCGTGTTGCCTTAGCTTTTCCAGACCTACTATTACTTACCATCTGAAATAATACCAATCCCAAAAACCCCAAAAAGTATTGGAAGAAAGTAAGCACACTTACATCCAGTCCTCGAAGATTCCCATATTTTACAACAGTAGCCAATAGCCCATAACTGGCTGCACCAAGGATTACGGATATAATTCCCTTAAACTTATACATTGATTTGTGGAGCTGTATTAAATTTCTTAGAATTTAGCATAGCCATAAAAAGAATAACGTTTAAAGAGTACCTTTACTTCTTTCATCTAGAATCTATCTACTTACTTGTACTCGTCTCGAACCTCACTGCTATTGGCATAACAAACCGGAGAAGCATTTTGGGGAATTGTGTTTTTGGCTTCTATCCATTTGCTAAGATATTTTGTGGATTGCAAGGTATGATGCTGAAGAACTTGACCTAAAAAATTTTTCTCTCTATGCTTTTCAAGATTTGAAGAAATTTCTTCAATGCGCCTATTAAAATCCTGTGAAAAGAATGATTTTTGAAATCGCTCTTCTAGTATTGTAAAGCCATTTTTCTGAGCCGTTTCCCAAGCCTTTTTATCTGAATACAAGTGTACTGCTTCTTTTACAAATGATTCATCGGTTTCTGAAATAGAACCAGAAAAGGGTAAACTTCCGCATAAACCTTCCGCTCCAACGACCGTTGTTATGGATGGTGTACCAAATTGCATGGCGTCGACCAACTTACCCTTTAAACCAGCTCCGAAGCGTAATGGAGCCAACTGCAAGCGAGCTGATTTCATTACGCTCCCCACTTCTTCTGCCCAGCCCATTATTAAAAATCCCTCATTTATATTATGAAGTTCATTTATTTTTGGGGGCGCATAGGCACCATAAATATGTAATTCGGCATTTGGGAGCTTTTCCCTTATTTTAGGCCACAATTTCTTTAGCTGAAGAACGCCGTCCACATTGGGCTGATGAAACAAATTTCCGATGGTGATAAAATGCTTGCGCTCTTCAAAGAAAGGAAGATTCCTTACTTCCTTTGTTCCATTTATTAAAAAAGGAAGATAAAAGAGAATGTTGGAGTTGATCCCAAATTTATCCTGAAGCAATTCCATCTCATATTCCGAAATTATTAAAGAAAGATCACATCGCAGTATACTTGCCAATTCCCGCTTGGCAGTATCGGAGAAAAGATTAGCTTGTTCTAGTGGTAAATTCTTTCGTACAGCCTCTTCCCTAGACTTCCGAAGAAAATGGAGATCTTCTGTATCAAGAATTTTCAGTGCTTTGGGACAACTTTCCGTAATTCGCCAGCCAAATTGTTCCTCGGTGATAAATCGGTCAAAAATGACAATTTCTGGGGATAATTCCTTCACCCACAAATCGAATTCAGAATCATTTAAAAGTATGTTTTTGACTGAAATACCAAATTTTGGCAGATCGACGCTTCTTTCAGAAATAACTGCCGTACTCGCAAAGATTATTTCAAAACTTTCCTCCTGAAACAATTTAATCAACTGCATCATTCTACCTCCGGCCGCTGTGGTACTCGGCTCCGGGAAAGTGTGACCTATGATCAGTAGTTTTTTCAATTGTAGTTTTTTCAAAGATACGCAATTGAATAAGCAATGGTTCGGCTATAAATCTTTTATAGAAACAGATGCAGTCATTACTGAACTTTTTGTTCCTTCGGTCTGAGTCCACGCAGCATAGAGTGAATCTCCTACCTTTTCTAATTGCGGATTTCCATTAGAACTACGCAAGCTCGATTTTGAAATTGTAACTGGAAAACCTTTTGACCCATCTGCAGAGACACGCATTATCTGGATCATAGCTTCATCACCAACTATCTCAATCCAACTAACCATTGCGGAATTTTCAGAATCCATTACCACATCCACTCCGCCGTTAGTTTCATGGTTATTTATTTGGATGGGAATTCCAAAAGTCTCACCACCATCACTCGAAAAGGCAAGTTGGACTTTAGGAATATTATTTACCGCGGTAAACCATGCCACTGCTGCCTTGTTTTTAAAAGATGCTATCGCTGGACCGCTAACCGGACAACCCGAAATTTTCCAATTGTCATTAAAAACAGTTAGCGGCTTTGAAAATGAATCATCTGAAAGTCTAATACGGGAAATATCCCTGATTTCATTATCCGATCTATCTCTATAAACAAGAAGTGGAGCCCCATTAATAGGGGTTACGGCAGTCTGGCAACAGTCACAAACGCGATTATCCAGTTCCACTGAAGGTTTCATAGTCCCATCGGCATTTACCACGCGACCCCGCAGAGACATTGCAGGTCCGGCGGAAGTTCCGTGACCTGCTCCTTTAGCTATAGTATTTCTACCATCCAACCAGATTACATAGAAAGAAGATTCATGCAAGGGCACTACTGACATAAAACCGTGTTCACTGGCAGTACCATCATTGTGCAAAAGAATATCTTTTTTCCACGTTTGGGTTTTAGCCGAATAAACATTGATTTTTATATTATAATCATCCTTTGCATCTACAGGATTTTGAAGATAGTTCACCAAAATATTTCCATTATTTTCAGCTATGGTAGGAAAGTCTGCCCAACTGATAAACCAATCATTTCCAGAATTCACTTCATAAGGTTTAGTCCATTCTCCATTTTCCAATATTGAATAATATAATCTTGAAATAGAATCCTCTTGCACCCACGACATCAAAAGTCGACTTTCGGTGGCGAAAAGTCTTGGGTAAGAGCTATTACCAGAAGTGGGATTCAGTAAGGAAGATACAATTTTCGTTGGGGTCTCGGTTTTTGTCTCCTCTAGTTTCCCATTTTTTGTTTCATTCTTGCAGGATACAAGAATGAAAAACAGTAGAAAGAGACTGATGGTGAATGTTACTAATTTCATTTATAATATCCATTTAAAATCCGTAGAGTTCACACATTAGACCCAAATTGAAAAAAGCTGAAATCGCACCCAAAAGCAGCATTGAACTAACAAATAGGGTTGCAAAAATGACGATTTTATTATTTGAATGATAGTTGAAATAATTCAGTACCACCTGAAAAACCAACGCTATCGACTGGGCAATCAGCATGCGTTGGGCGCAAACAATTATAGGCTCCTTATAATAAAGAAAATAGGTGGCGATAATTAAGATAACATAAGCTGCAGTAATCCCAAACAAAACAGTTTTTGGAAATTTAAATCTTTGAGAGTTGGTCATAAAATGGTTTTATTCCAAAGATAACCATTCATTGTTATATTCAATAAAATGAAAAATACCTTCCCCAAAATAAATTTCGGAAAGGTATTTTTACTGTTTGGCTAATTAGTGGAAGTTTAGGATCAACCTTCCAAAATTGTTTTCAAATTCGAATTAAAAATAAGGGCTGTCGTTAAACAGCCTTTATTCTCATTAACACTACTCAAACTATACATTATCAAACAAAACCCTTTGTTTTATTAGAGTCAAATTTAAGGGGAGATGTTTTCCATTCCAATAGACAATTAGAATTTGGTAGGGCTCAGTTAGTATTCGGCAGAAAAACTGTCAAATATGACCAAATACTAACTTAAACCTGCCAAATTCTAAAAATGTTAAAATTCTGCAAAAATAAATTCTATTTTAGCTTTAATGATGAAGGCTTTCTTTAAATGTTTTCTCCTCTTTTGCTTATTTATTCATTTCCCCCTCCTGGGAAATGAGCCTATTTCATGCAATACCTCGAAACCCATCCACTACTTAACAGGGGTTGGGAAAATGCCAGAAACTTTAGAAGGTATTTGTAAAGAAAATTTTACCTGTAAACATTATAAGATTAATTACGACCCCGGTAGATTTAGAATAAAGGAAAATATAAAGTACCCGGGTTTTTACAAAAACCAAATAGTAAATTATTTTTCCGCATCGCTTCTCAACTCGTCTTTATCTATGGGGAACAATTTGCATTTCGCAGGTATACTCAAAACAGGGTCTTGGTTGGATTCAACCTATAATCCTTCTATTGTGAAAAATCAAATTAAAGAAATAATACATCCCGAGGAAGTAAAGGCTATCGGTTTTATGTATTTCTACAACATTTCTCTTTTAACCATTCTAATATTTGCTATCGTAATTGGATTTCAATTACGTGACAAATTATATTATTACTATATTGGGTATTTAGTATTCCTACTTTTGTACGGGTTTATCTTGCTACAACGAACGGCCAAACCTTTTTGGAACTCCTTATACTTTCCTTCCCAACTTGCGCAAGATTTGTTTGAGCCAATTCAATTTGTTTTTATAGGGTTCTATATTTTTTTTATATCGAAATTATTGGATGTAAAAAAATACGATAAGTTATTAGACCGAGCACTTTATATTTTGGGATTGGCAGTATTTATATATGCTATATCCAGATTTATAATAAATTATTTTGAATTTGCTTTAGAGATTAGGAATATTTTGTTCGCGGTGGTGCGGGCCATAGTATTACCTATTAATCTTCTACTGATATTTTGGATTATCTATAAGGTTAAACACCCTCTATTACCCTATTTTATAATAGGTCAGACCTTTTTTTTTATTGGGGCTCTTTTGGCCTCCTATCTAGGCTACTTTGGGATGGATAATAGACTTGGACATTTACTTAATTTCAGGGAGGCACCCAATGTAATTTTTCAGATTGGTCTTTTACTGGAAGTATATTGCTTTTCATTGGCATTGAGCAAGAATTTTGCTATTCTCCGAAAAGAAAAAGAGAAAGCCGCTTCAGAATTGATTGCACAGCTTCAACGAAATGATCAACTACATATAAAAATGAACGAGGATTTGGATAGAAAGGTGAATGAAAAAACAGCGGAACTGGTTCAACTGTATTCGAAACTTGAAAAGGAAAAGGAACAAAAAATAAAGGACGATTTTACACAGCGTTTGCGTGAAACAGAAATGGTCTCGCTACGCTATCAAATGAATCCACATTTTATATTTAATAGTCTCAACGCCATAAAATATACTATTATGACCTCGCGAAATGAAGACGCCGTAAATTATCTGGACGATTTTTCAAGCCTTTTAAGAGGAATTCTTCAAAATAGTCACCACAAAAAAATAACAGTTGAAGAGGAATTGGAAATTTTAGAATTGTATCTTTCTCTTGAAAAGAATAGAATGGGCAGTGAATTTGAATATACCATACAGGTGGAATCTCGAGAAGAACTTTCCCAATATTTTATTCCCCCATTATTGTTACAGCCCCTAGTAGAAAATGCCATTTGGCATGGACTCTATCCCAGTTTAAAACAGGAAAAAAAATTAAAAATTATATTTGACCTGAAGAAAAATCTACAGATAACCATAGAAGACAATGGAATAGGACGGAAAGAAAGTGCGAAAAAGATGAAATTGCACAATTCAATTGGCACTAATTTAGTGAAAGATCGATTGACACTATTTAATCATCGCAGCGACCAGAATATCCGTATAAACATTATCGACCTAGAGGAAAATGGGCACGCTGCCGGAACAAGAATTAATTTAACCTATCAATAGTTTGTTATGATAAAAGTAATTATAATCGACGATGAATCCCATTGCATTGATGTGCTAAAGAATTTAATCGAGAAAATCGATTCCGACTATACCATTACGGGAATATTCACCAATCCGCTATTAGGCTTGGAATTCATAAAAAATAATCCGCCAGACCTATTATTCTTGGATATAGAAATGCCCAATTTAAATGGTTTTATGTTATTGGATAACTTACTTCCCATTGATTTCGATGTTATTTTCACCACGGCGTATGACCAATATGCTATTAAAGCTTTTCGTTATAGCGCCATTAACTATCTTCTGAAACCAATAACCGAGAAAAGTATTGTAAAAGCACTATCGAACTGGGAAAAAAGAAGAAAGAAAACTTCTACACAACAATGGCAATTATTACAAGATCGTTTATCTGGCTCAAAGGAAGAATGCACAAAAATGGCTTTGCCTACGGGAGTGGGCTATCAAATTGTGGAAATTGAGAATATATTGCGCTGCCAGTCCGACAGTAATTATACAAATGTATATTGCAAGGATGGCAATAAGGTATTGATAAGTAGAACTCTAAAAGATATTGAAGAACTCCTGGGAGACCATGGATTTCTGAGAGTTCATCAATCGCATTTGATAAATCCCCAATATGTAAAAGGAATCCTAAAACAAGATGGTGGAAGTTTAATAATGCAAGACGATACCGAAATTCCAGTCTCTCGACAACGATCCAAACAAATCAACGAGATTTTAGAGACTATGCTTCACTTTAAGTGAAAAGGAATCCCAAATTCGGGAATAAATTCAGCTAAATCTTAACGGGAGATTTTACCTTAAATTCCTGGTTCCAGCTATAATCAAAGAATTATTTTTCTTCAGCTTTATGGCTTGCCCTATATCTCTCAACTCTATTAAATTCTACGCTAAATCAAGGTTTACGAGTGAAAATCTCGCTGCCTGCCACAGGGTTTTCACGTGATATAACCGAATTCTAATTCATAACTACCAAATACTAAGTACATATTGTGAACAACTATTCTATATAATAAGTTTGTCCGTGGAATAAGCGAAATGTAAATGTATTAAGACCACAACCAAACATTAGCAATTATAAAAATTTCTTCCCCATCTATTTAATTCAATTCAATACAATAGAAAGTGAACGGAAAACTTTTTAAAACCAATTACATTAAAATCGTATTGTAAAAATTCTAGAATTCAAGATGATCTATCTATAACTTTAATTTTAATCCAAATCAATAACTTAATAAAAAAAAGAAAAATGAAAAATTTTAAGAAGTCAATTTACGTTAGTTTGATCGCATTTATAACTATAATAGCGGGATGCAGCAAAAGTGATGACGACAATGGCCCGGGAGGAGATCAGGGCTCAGGTTTATTGGGAAGTTATGACATTACTATTGATGGTCAGCGATATTCCGGCACGGTAGACAGCGAGGACGAAAATGGTTTTGCGCTTGCTACTTATGCAAAGGAAGATGGAAAAAACTTAGTGGGATTTGTCCTAAATACCGATGAAATAATCATAAGCGGGGGGTTTGAATACCGCGATGGTCAGGAAAACAACATTTCACTTGGCGAGAATGGTGATTCTTCTATCGGGATATTGATAAGTGCTCTAGGCAATAGAGGCTATACTTCAAAATCGGGTAACGCAAAGGTTAATATAAGGAAAAAGATTAATGCCCCCGACGGCTCTGGTGCCTTAATAGCTGCGGATATCGACTTTCAGGGGATTTTCTACTATACCGACAGTAATGGAGAAGAACAAACGGCCCAAGTGTCGGGTTCTTTCAAAAATAATATAGTGGGATTATAATAGAAAATTTAAACAGGGAAATGCCACAAACGCTAACTAACCATAATTTTGTTAATCATTCAAAATATGTTTAACGGTATTTCCCTTTCTATTTATTGAAAACAATTGATGTAGGTCCGCATTATAAATGAATATTTAAAGCGGAATGGAATCCAGAGATTTCATAATCATCATTTTGTAATTTTATTTTTCTGTCTATAACTCATTTTGCAGTTATAAAAATAATACCTACTTCCAAAAAAAATCGTATATTTTCTTAACCAAATTGTTAGGAATTTAATAACCAAAATAATAAGATCATGGAAGAAGAACCAATTACACATTTTGATAAAGAGCCAGTAACAACAACTCTTGTGGAAGAAGGAAAAACAATTGCAATTATTGCATATATCACGATAATAGGACTAATAGTCGCTTTTGTAATGAACAATGAAAAGAAAAATTCATTCGCTTCATACCACATTCGCCAATCATTAGGCCTAGGATTAACGGGAATCGCCCTTAGCATATTAAGCTATATTCCGTTTATTGGCTGGCTTATAAGTATGCTGGGAGGTCTTTTGCTTATCGTTCTTTGGGTGATGGGTCTTATAAGCGCTATAAATGGAGAAAGAAAACCAGTTCCAGTTTTAGGTGAAAAATATCAAGAATGGCTTAAAGGAATTTAACTCTCAGTTTCTGAAAAATTTTATTGATTTTTAGAATTAGCCAGGTTTAGCTATTTCGCGGAGTGACTTAGAGGAGGCACAGAGATCCGCAGAGGAGAATTGAGATTATAATTCAGAATGTTTTAAAATATAGAGGGTTGGGCTTTTAAAAGTCCAACCCTTTTATTTTTATTGGGATTCTCCGTGAAACTCCGCGATTCTCTGTGAAACTCCGTGTAATAACTACTCAGAAACTCCATTTAATAACTACTCACTCCCTCAAAATGCTCAGGGTGACAACTGAACAAATCTTCGACATCGGTTCAGAATGGTAATTAAACTACCTCTGCGTATAAATCGAAGTCTTCGGCAGCAGTTATTTTTACATTGAAGAATTCCCCGGTACGCAAATAATCATCCGAGGCATTTATCAAAACCTCATTATCAACATCAGGGCTGTCGAATTCTGTTCTTCCTACAAAATAGCCGCCTTCTTTTCTGTCGATAACAACTCTGAATTCCTTACCTATTTTCTGTTGGTTCAATTCCCACGAAATCTGTGATTGGATTTCCATAATCTCATTGGCTCGGTCCATTTTCACATCTTCCGGCACATCGTCTTCCAAATTGTAGGCGTGGGTATTTTCTTCGTGGGAATAGGTAAAACATCCTAAACGCTCAAATCGCATTTCCCTTACCCATTGTTTTAGTTCAGCGAAATTTTCTTCGGTTTCCCCAGGATAGCCTACAATTAACGTAGTTCGTATTGCCATTCCAGGTACAGCTGCGCGGAATTCCTTCAATAATTTAGTTGTTTTCGCCATAGTTGTTCCTCGGCGCATTGATTTTAAAATGGAATCTGAAATGTGTTGCAATGGAATATCAAGGTAATTACATATTTTGGGCTCGTTGCGCATTACTTCCAGAACGTCCATTGGGAAACCTGTTGGAAAAGCATAATGCAATCGGATCCATTCAATACCTTCAACCATTGCGAGCTTGCGAAGCAATCTTGCCAATGCACGCTCCTTGTAAATATCCAGACCGTAATAAGTTAGATCTTGAGCGATTAATATTAATTCCTTCACACCTTTTGCAGCAAGTTTTTCGGCCTCGATAACCAAATCTTCCATTGGGGTACTTCTATGTTTTCCTCTCATAATCGGAATAGCACAAAAAGAACAAGGTCGGTCGCAACCTTCAGCAATTTTAAAATATGCATAATTTTTCGGAGTTGTGGTTACACGTTCCCCAATTAATTCGTGTTTATAATCTGCTCCCAAAGCTTTCAACAATCCTGGAAGTTCAGTTGTTCCAAAATATTCATCCACATTAGGGATTTCCTTTTGAAGATCTGGTTTATATCTTTCAGAAAGACAGCCCGTCACAAAAACTTTATCAACTAAACCGTCTTCCTTTTTTTTAACATATTCTAAAATAGTGTTGATGCTCTCCTCTTTGGCATTATTGATAAAACCACAGGTATTTATCACCACAATATTTCCTTCTTCTTCGTGAACCACTTCTTTATTGCTTGCACGAAGCTGGCCCATCAGCACCTCACTATCATACACATTCTTGGAACAACCAAGGGTTACTACATTTATCTTATTCTTTTTTAGTGTTTTGGTACGCATTTTTTCTAATTATGAATTCAGAATTATGAATTATGAATTTTTAATTTAACTTTAATCTTGGCTTCTCTGAATTCTGAATTCATAATTCATAATTTTTAAGAGCGTGCAAAGATACAACCATTTTAAACTAAATCTATTATGAATGGTCAAAGCTAAAACTTCAATTTATGAAACGTTTTATTTCGCTCCTTTTCATCCTGTTGATTATTAGTTCCGGTTGCTCCCAATCTGATGAACCCATCACTGACAACTCTCAAACCCCATATTTTCCACCCATTGATTCCGAAGTATGGGAAACGATTACCCCAGAATCCTTAAACTGGAATACAGCACTTTTACCAGAACTTAAAAATTATTTAAATGAAAAAAATACGGATGCTTTCATTATTTTGAAGAATGGCAGAATCGTGGTAGAGTATTATTTTAATGATTTCAGTTTAGCAAGTCCACACGCTTGGAATTCCGCAGGAAAAACACTTACAAGCGTTGTGGTGGGAATTGCCGAACAGAATGGTTACCTAAATATTAATGATTCCACATCAGAATATTTAGGTGAAGGGTGGACGGTTATGACGCCGGAGCAAGAGAGAGCAATTGCGATAAAAAATCAACTTACCATGACTTCTGGCGGTGATTATACGGTTCCAGATACTACTTGTACAGATCCCGAATGTTTGAAGTATTTGAACGAACCAGACACCTTTTGGTTTTATCACAACGCATTTTACAGCCTACTTCAACGAGTTTTGGACCGTGCAATTCCTGAGGGTTTTGATTCGTATTTTGATTCAAAATTAAAAAACCCAATCGGGATGTCCGGTACTTGGCTTCAATTTGGTTATAATCGGATATTCTTCAGCAATGCCCGTTCCATGGCCCGTTTTGGAATATTGAATTTAAACCGTGGCAAATGGAACGGAACGCAATTATTGAACAAAAATTATTTTCAAAAAATGACTGAATCTTCACAAGAACTAAATAAAGCCTACGGTTTTTTGTGGTGGTTAAACGGAAAGGAAAGTTATCACCTTCCACAATCAACCCGGCAATTTCAAGGAAAGTTAATTCCAAATGCACCGGACGATCTTATTGCTGCTTTGGGAAAAAATGATCAGAAACTATATATCGTTCCCAGCCAAGGAATAATTGTAGTTCGGATGGGAGATAATGCTGGAAATAGTGTTCCGGGACCCTCTGGCTTTGACAACGAACTATGGGGAAAATTGTCTCAGATTCTAAACTACTAAAATTACTACGTCCATTATCCCCATCTCAATTCAACCCCATTGAAAACCACCCCAATTCTCCCTCCAAAATTCCTGAACACTGACCACTGATTACTAATTACTGAATTCTGAATACTGTTTACTGCATCCTGAACACTGAACACTGAACACTGACAACTGCAACTTTTTTAAGTACCTTTGCAGAACTCAAAAATTACCTAATATGAAAAAAATATCCTTCTTGCTGGCCTTCCTCTGCGTTGGTCTTTTGTATTCTCAAAAAACAATGACTCCCGAGCTTTTGTGGCAGGTGAAACGAGTTAGTCCTGTTGGTATTTCTCCCGATGGAAAAGTGCTATTTTACAAGGTAACTATTCCAAATATGGAAGAGAATAGCTTTGATAGCAAATATTACGCTATGAAAGTGGAAGGGGGCAATTTCGCGGAAGTCACCAAGGAGGAGGCAAAAGTAACCGATAAAAACCTCTCTCCCGATGGTAAATATCTACTGATACACAAACCTGTTCATGTTAAGGATGTTTTGGGAAAGGACATTTATAAAGATTTACCTAAAAGTGATGCGTACGTTTTCACTAGTTTAGACTACCGTCATTGGGATGCATACAATGATGGCACCTATAATCACGTTTTTTACAAAGATATAAAAACCGGCACCGAAACGGACATTACTCCAGGACAGCCCTATTACACTCCCCAGGCTCCATTTGGAGGGGATGAAGATTATATTTGGGACCCAAAGGGCGAAAACATCTATTATGTGAGCAAGAAGCTGGCGGGCACCGAATATGCCACAAGCACAAATACGGATGTCTACAAGTACAATCTAGCTACGCAAAAAACAGAAAACATTACCATTGACAATAAAGGATATGATACCAATCCAGCTTTTTCAAAAGATGGTGCTTTGGCGTGGTTACAAATGAAGACGGAAGGGTACGAAGCCGATAAGAATGACATTATGGTCCTTCAGGATGGCGTAAAACAAAATCTTACCATGCAATGGGACGGCACTGTCAACAGTTTTATTTGGGGAAGCAACAACAAGGATATTTATTTTACCGCTCCCGTTGATGGGACTAATCAGATTTTCAAAGTGGATCATCCTGGGAAGACCAGAAAAATACCAATGGTTGAGCAACTTTCCAGAGGCCAGTTTGACGTTACGGGCATTGTAGCCGAAAACAATGGAAAGCTTATCGTGACCAGGACCGATATGAATCACGCTTCGGAAATTTTCTCTTTCGATTTAAAAAATAAAACATTTTCAACGTTGACTCAGGTAAATACCGCATTCTATGGAAAATTAGATTTACCTCAGGTCGAAAAGCGAATGGTAACCACCAAAGATGGCAAGCAAATGCTCGTTTGGGTAATCCTTCCTCCCAACTTCGATAAAAACAAAAAGTATCCCACTTTGCTTTATGCCCAAGGAGGACCCCAATCGGCTCTTTCTCAATTTTATTCCTTTCGATGGAATTTTCAATTAATGGCCTCAGAAGGCTATATTATTGTTGCTCCGAACAGAAGGGGAATGCCCGGTCATGGAGTTAAATGGAACGAAGCGATCAGTGGAGATTGGGGCGGGGGTGCAATGCAGGATTATCTGGATGCTATAGACGACGTTTCAAAAGAACCGTATGTTGATAAGAATCGTTTAGGAGCAATCGGTGCTAGTTTTGGGGGATATTCTGTCTTCTGGCTAGCTGGAAATCACGATGGTCGTTTTAAAACATTTATTGCCCACGATGGTGTATTTGACACTCGCTCTATGTATGGAACTACTGAAGAATTATTTTTTGTAAATCACGATATGGGCGGTGCTTATTGGGAAAAGGATAATGCAATTGCCCAAAAATCATTTAACGAATTTAATCCCATTAATTATGTAGATAAGTGGGACACCCCAATAATGATTGTTCAAGGTGGAATAGATTTCCGTGTGCCTATTGAGCAGGGACTGGAAGCTTTTCAGGCTGCACAACTTAGAGGAATTAAAAGTAAACTTCTCTTTTTCCCTGAGGAAAATCACTGGGTGTTAAAACCGCAGAACGCATTGGTATGGCAACGTCAATTCTATGATTGGTTAAAAGAAACTTTGAAATAAATTTTCATATAAGTCCGCAGCTCTTTCTAAATGGTCTGCGGATAACATAATTCAGAAAAATTTACATGAAAAATATCATCCTCATATTCGCCACAATCCTCATGGTTGGGTGCAATTCCACTTCCAAAAAACAAAAATCTGATAAAATAGCAGAAGAGATTAGTCAAGATTCGAAGTCGGAAAATTCAGAAAAACTAAACGAAACAACACCCTATGAAGAATCTATTATGCTCATAGGAAAAGCGGACCGCCAGGGTTTAGAAATGAAAGAATTTAGCGATTGGTTCGATCCTGGTTATAAAAATTATACACCCAATAAAGAAGTTATTGAAAAATTGAAACCATTGATAAAGGATGTGGACATCACATTATTTATGGGAACGTGGTGTGAGGATAGTCACCGTGATGTTCCACATTTGTACAAAATTCTGGACGAACTAAATTATGATGAATCCAAAATGCAGGTTTATGCCGTTTCCGAAGAAAAAACTACTCCACAAGGTTATGAAGATGACAAAAATATAATCCAAGTTCCTACCATCATATTTTACCGAGATGGCAAGGAGTTGGGACGCATTGTAGAATACAGCATTTATACTGTGGAACAGGATATGTTGGACATTTTAAGTGGAAAAGATTATAAAAATCCCTATTCGGAATAATGATTGGCAAGGGCAATAATTCTTCGTAATTTTGCCGATTGAAAATCAATGATGAAATACGAATCTCTTATAATTGCCGTAGACTTTGATGGCACCATCGTGGAAGACCAATATCCCAAGATTGGGAAGCCTATCATGTTCGCATTTGATACGCTGAAAAAGCTTCAGGAAAAGGGACATAGACTTATTCTTTGGACTTATAGAAAAGGAAGAGCTTTGGAAGAAGCTGTGGATTTCTGCAAGAAAAATGGAATTAACTTTTATGCCGTTAACAGTAGTTTTCCGGAGGAGGAATTTGATCCTTCGCACAGTAGAAAAATACATGCAGACCTCTTTATCGACGATCGAAACTTTGGTGGAATGAAGGATTGGGGCGAAATATACCTCACTTTGGTTGGAGACAAAAACGACCAGCTTTCCAGAGGAAAAAAGAAAAAAAAAAGGCTGGCTCCCATTCTGAAATAATAAAGTATGATTATACCCAAAACAAAAGAAGAAATTGAGCTGATGCGCGAAAGTGCGTTGGTAGTGTCCAGAACATTAGGGATGCTGGCAAAGGAAGTAAAACCAGGGATTACCACCAATAAGCTGAATAAAATGGCTGAGGAGTATATCCGCGCACAAGATGCTCTTCCGGGATTTTTGGGATTGTATGATTGTCCTTCCACTCTATTAACCAGTGTAAATGAGGCCGTTGTTCACGGATTACCAACTGATGTCCCCTTAAGAGAAGGGGATATTGTCGCTATCGACTGCGGTTCGATCAAAAACGGATTTTATGGCGATCATGCCTATACCTTTGCTGTAGGGGAAATCTCTCCCGAATTAGAAAAACTTCTTCAGATAACAAAAGAATCCCTATACATTGGCATTCGCGAATTTAAGGCTGGAAATCGCGTGGGCGATGTAGGTTATGCCATTCAAAACTATTGTGAAGCTGAGGGCTATGGTGTGGTCCGGGAATTGGTAGGTCACGGACTTGGGAGAAAAATGCACGAAGATCCTGAAATGCCCAATTATGGTCGGCGTGGCCGTGGAAAAAAATTTATTGAAGGAATGACCGTTGCCATAGAGCCCATGATTAATCTCGGAACACATAGAGTAAAACAATTGAACGATGGTTGGACAATTGTAACTTTAGATGGCAAGGCCAGTGCACATTTTGAACACGACGTTGCATTGGTAAACGGAAAGCCAGAATTACTTTCCACCTTCGATTATATTTATGAGGCTTTGGGGATTAAGAGTGATGAGGAGAAGGAGTTCCGTGCTGACTGAGACTGAGGACTGAGGGAGCTATTACACAGAGTTACGCTGAGAGGCACAGAGTTACGCTGAGAAATTGATAATAAGCTAACTGAGATTATAATTGCTTGAGCTATTGAGGCCCCTAGATCAATAATTTTGGAATTATCTTTTAGCTCGTTATTTGTCTTTCACCCAAATTCAATAAAGCTCCAGTGAAACTCTGCGTAACCTCTGTGGAACTCTGTGTTACAACTCAAAAATACTTGTTCAAGATTCTTAAACTTACCTATCCAAAAATTCGTGTATATTTATAAAGTCTCCGGAACAAAGAATAAAGGAAGATAAAGCGTTTAGGAGTAATTAGCGGCTATCGCACAGAGATTCCCAGAGAAATGGATAATAAATTAACAGAGATTATAATAGGCTCGGCAATTGAGGTTCATCGACATCACGGGCCTGGACTTTTAGAGTCTGCTTATCAAGAGTGTCTTTTGTTTGAACTTCGCTCGGAAGGCTTAATAGTCGAAAAAGAAAAGGCATTACCCATAATATATAAAGATGTAAAACTAGATCACGGATACCGAATTGATTTATTAGTAGAAAATAAAATAGTGGTCGAAATTAAAACTGTAGAAAGCTTTACTGATGTTCATTCCGCACAAGTTCTGACTTATTTGAAATTAGGGAATTATCCGTTAGGTCTGTTATTTAACTTTCACACCATAATGCTAAAAAACGGTCTAAAAAGGTTTATAAACTCTCAATGAAAGCTATTACACTGAGTCACGCTGAGAAGCCCAGAGTTCCACAGAGAAATGGATAATAAACCAACTAAAGTTCCTCGACAAAGAGTTTTTAAATAATGGTTTAAAAAAAAACTCTTAGCGAAACTCTGCGTAACCTCTGTGAAACTCTGCGTAACAACCCAAACTATTGTTCAAGAAAATCCTAAATACCATCCCGCGTCCGTTGCTCATCCGATTGAGTTATTTGGCACAACCATTCTTTGCCTTTTTTCTTAAAGGAAATAAATTTACCGATCCCATTAACGGCAAATCCTATCGAAAGTTTTTACCGTATGGTTATGAAAATGTTCGGGAAAATGTGCTTTCTCCCGGGACGCTTTCCTTAGAACGTCACCGACTGTTTTGGTTATATCTTAAGAACGAAACTTCTTTTTTTACTGAAAATCTAAAAGTCCTTCATTTTGCACCTGAACAGGCATTTTACAAAAGGTTCAGGAAAATGAAGAATCTTGAATATATCACGACCGACCTTAACTCCCCAATCGCCGATGTAAAAGCGGATATTTGCGATCTTCCATTTTCTAATAATGAGTTTGATTTTATTATCTGTAATCACGTTTTAGAACATATTCCAGATGATACCAAAGCGATGCAAGAATTATATCGTATTTTAAAACCGGGTGGACTGGCCATACTTCAAGTACCGTATAGTGCTGATTTGGAAAAGACCTTTGAGGATGATAGCATTACCGACCCAAAGGAACGCGCACGCATTTTTGGGCAGTACGATCACGTTCGGGTATATGGAATGGACTACTTCGAAAAACTGAGATCGATAGGCTTTAAAGTAGAAGCAGTCGATTATACGAAGAAGCTTACCGATGAAGAGATTCAGAAATATCGTTTGCCAATCGGGGAATTAATTCCCCTCTGTATAAAATAATTTCATTACTTTGGTAGGGCAACCTTTCCTATGTCTCTTAAACTAACATTCCTTTTAGTCCTATTTGCTTTCTCGGCATTTTCCCAGAATCCAAATGACTGCGTAAATGCGATTGTTATCTGCGGCAACTCCAGTTTGGGTATAGAACCCGATGGAATTGGATTTGATGAGTTTTCACTTCCTGGTAACTTCGTTCCACCTTGTTATTCCATGGACCAACACAATATTTGGTTTAAATTCGAATTTCTCAGTTCTGGAACATTTACTTTCGATCTTAGCCCAGACAACGGTATGGACGATTACGATTTTGCCATATTTGGACCAAACGTTACCTGCACTTCTCTGGGTCACGCCATTAGATGCTCTAGCACAAATCCAGAAAACGCCGGAGTACCGGCAGATACAGGTTTGAATATGACAGAAACTGATACCGAAGAGGGACCAGGTGAAGATGGCAATGGTTATTTAAAATATATAGATGTGCAGGCGGGCGAGGTGTATTATTTGATCGTAGACCGAGCACAGGGATCGGGCCCCTTTAGCATTTTTTATACGGGAACCGCACAACTTCCAAATTCCGTAACCGCTAACCAGCCCAATAATTTAATTAAATGTGATACGGATGGTCGTCCTGATGAACAAACCAATTTTAATCTTGAATCTCAGACAAATATCATTATAGGCAATCAAACGGGAGTTGCCGTTTCTTATCACAAGAATCTTAACGATGCAAGCATCGGGGTTAACCCTTTAAGTAGCCCCTATAGAAATACAACAAATCCACAAACTATTTATGCTCGCATTGAACGTCCAAATGGCTGTAGCGATATTACTTCCTTTGAACTGGAAATTGGCAACCCTCGATTACAAGAGCCAGAAGATGTGGTTTTATGCAGTTTTGAAGAATCCGAGACGTATGTTTTGGATAATATTATTCCCGAAATAATTGGCAATCCCAATGGCTATATTTTCAGTTTCCACAATGCTGAAGAAGATGCCATCAATAACTTAAATCCCATCGGAAGAGTTGTGGATTTCACCTTTACCCCCCGTAGAATTTTCGTTCGGGTTACTGATGAGTTGGATGAAAACTGTTTTAGCATTACCTCTTTCTGGGGATATTTAAACAGAATTGAAAAGGCGGGACAACCAACCAACATTGTAGTTTGCGATTTTGACTTAAATGGAAAAACTACTATTTATCTAAATGATAAAGATGTTGAAATCCTCAACGCGCGAAATCCTTTGGATTTTGAAATTTTGTATTTTACCTCAGAATCAGATCGATTGGCGGGAATCAATAGTATATCCGGCAGGTTTCAAACAACACAAAATCCACAAATAATTTACGTTAGGTTTTTGGAAAAAGCCACTGGTTGTTTTGATTATACTCAATTCAGAATAACCGTTAACCCACTTCCACTTCCAAGGTTCAATCAAGATCCATATCTATTTTGTTTAAACGCTACCGAGGCCTTACCTATTTCCGTTGAAAGAGGATTTAAATATTACGTATGGAATACCGGAGAAGAAGGAAGAAGCCTAAACCGTATTTATATTAACGATCCGGGAATCTATTCGGTTACTGTTACAAATGAATATGGTTGTACAAATACTGTGTCGGTAGAAGTCCTTCCATCAGATATTGCAACTATAACCGATCTGGAGATTTTTGATTTCCACGGAAAGGATAATTCTGTAATTATTATGGTTGAAGGTCTGGGAGATTATGAATTTGCTGTGGACACTGATTTACAGTTCCAGAATGATAATTTCTTCCGCGGATTATCAAACGGTTTCCACACGGCTTATGTTCGTGATAAGAATGGATGTGGCATTGTTTCGAGAGAATTTCTGATATTGGACTATCCGAGGTTTTTCACGCCCAATAACGACGGTGTAAATGATTATTGGAGAATTATCGGTATTGACCAGATTCCAGATTTTAAGATTTATATTTTTGATCGGTTCGGAAAGTTGCTAAAAAGAATACCTCCATATTCTCTCGGTTGGGACGGCACCAACCTTAAAGGAAAAAAAATGCCTTCCAATGATTATTGGTTTTTAATTGATCTTGCAAATCGGCCACAATATCGGGGACATTTTACCCTAAAACGATAAGTAGCTATTTAGGCATCATTTTTTTGAATCCGTCGGTAATAAAGATTTTGTGATGATGGATTGAATCTGTATAGGTTAAATATGCCTCAACCTCTGGAAGCTTCTTTAATAACTCTTCCGATTTTTCTATCCCAAGAGCCATAAAAGATGTTGCATACGCATCCGCCTCTCCACAAGTAGGAGCTATAACGGTTGCACTTGTTATATTGCTCATCTCCGCAGATCCAGTTAAAGGATTTAAAGTATGAACGTACTTCTGACCCGTAAGAGAATCAACCCGGAATTTTCTGTAATTTCCAGAAGACGCCATTCCAACATTGTCTAACATAACCGCAGCGTCAAAGCTCCGATCCTCCAACTCAGATTCAGGGCTTTCTATTCCTACGGTCCACAATTGATCCTTTTCCAAGTTTCTTCCCTTGGCCAAAATTTCGCCTCCCAGTTCTATTAAATAATCTTTTACCCCTTTACTATCTAAGTAACGACCAATACAGTCAATCCCAAAACCCTTAGCAATCGCATTGAAATCAAAATATATTTGTGGGAATTTCTTTCTTATGGTCCCGTCATTTCTGAGTTCTACCTTTTGGAATCCTACATATTGCATCAGCGAATCCAACGTTTTTTTATCAATAATGCGCAACGGTTTGACATCACCGAAGCCATAGGCATTGCGTAAAACCCCAATAGTTGGATCGAAATATCCATTTGTTTCCTTATTAATTCTTTCAGAAAGTTTAAAAACCTCACGGAAATTAGAATCCACAACCACGGTGGAATCTCCTTGATTGATTTTAGAGATGTCGCTTTCTGGAATGTAGGTACTCAGTGATTGGTTAAGTGAAGCAACCACTGAATCTATGCCCGCCTTAATATCATTCCTTTCATTGGAATAAATTTGAATGTGATAGCTCGTGCCAAATGCGTTTCCTTCGAAATAATCATGAACTATGGTATCCTTTCCGCAGGAGGAAAACATGGCTAAAATTAGAATAAACAGGCATTTTCTCATTTTATCTCTTGCAATCCATTGTACAACAAAGTATAATCTTCATTCTTTATAACGGGTTTTCCGTAATCATCTCCGTGCCCTAATCCAACTCCCGCATAAAAGGTTTTGGCTTCAAACTTTTTGGCGTGCTCCTTAATCGTCTCCATAAATTGAGGATCATAAGCGTTGACATCCTCGGGGTACGAAATAGCACGCACAATGATAAAACTGAGTTCCTTATCCTTAAGAACCACAAATTGGGGATCCTTTTTAAGCTTAGAGTTAACGCCCAAAAACTCATAGCCATCTGTTTCCAACAGTTTTCCCACAATATTCATTGCCAAGTTGTGCAGCTCTTGTTTCGTCAGTTTTTCGCTCATAGGGAACACAAATTTACGGCTTCACTTTTTCTTTTTTATATACTATTTAAAAAAAAAACCGTTCCAGGATAGTGAGGAACGGTCTTAATATATTTTAGGAGCGGTTTATCCTCCGAAATCGTCAAAACGAATATTCTCGTCAGGGATTCCGAAATCTTCACCCATTTTCTGAACGGCTTGGTTCATTAATGGAGGGCCACAGAAATACAATTCAATATCTTCAGGCGCATCGTGATGATTTAAATAATTATCAATTACCACTTGGTGAATAAAGCCTACAAACCCATCCCCTTCTTCGTCATGAATATCCTTTTTCACTTTCCAGTTATCTTCTGGCGCTGGCTCACTAAGTGCCAAATAAAATTTAAAGTTAGGGAATTCAGTTTCCAATTCCTTAAAATGTTCCAAGTAGAACAATTCTCTCTTTGACCGTCCACCATACCAATAGGTAACTTTTCTACCCGTTTTTAAGGTTTTGAACAGATGATACAGGTGAGATCTCATCGGAGCCATACCCGCACCTCCACCTACATAAAGCATTTCGGCTTCGGAAGGATTTATAAAGAATTCACCGTAAGGTCCGGAAATCACAACTTTATCACCTTCTTTACAATTAAATATATAGGAAGAAGCGATTCCAGGATTTACATTCATCCATCCTCCTTTTGCACGATCGAATGGTGGCGTAGCAATACGAACGTTCAACATAATTTCACGACCTTCGGCAGGATAGGATGCCATAGAATAGGCTCTTTCGGTAACTTCAACATTCTTCATTACCAATGGCCAAAGTTTAAATTTGTCCCACTCCTCCTGAAACTTGTCGGGTCTTTCGTGCTCTTCAGGATGGGCAGTAATATCCATGTCCTCAAACTTGATCTCGCACGGCGGAATTTCAATTTGAATATATCCTCCCGCTTTATAACCCATATCTTCTGGAATCTCTACAACGAATTCCTTAATGAAAGATGCTACGTTATAATTTCTTACAACTGTGGCTTCCCATTTTTTAATTCCAAAAACCTCCTCGGGAATGGTAATAACCATATCCTGCTTAACCTTTACTTGGCAAGCAAGACGGATTCCATCTTTTAATTCCTTACGGGTAAAGTGCGGGGTTTCGGTAGGGAGTGCTGCTCCTCCTCCATCTATTACGTGACATTCACATTGAATACAGGTTCCCCCACCACCACAAGCAGAAGGAAGAAATATCTTTTCCGCTCCTAAAGTTGATAACAATGTTCCACCACTGGCAACTTCAATGACTTTCTCATCGTTGATGGTGATTTTCACGGGCCCGGATGGGGAAAGTTTTTCTTTTGTGAATAGGAGCAAGGCAACCAACAATAAGGTAAGAATCAATAATGAAATTACTGTTACCGCAATTACTCCAAGAGTGCTTATCTCTAAAAACATACTATTGTTTTGTTAAATTTGAAACGTCTGAAATTGAAACTGTACCAGTTATTTCCTTGCTATTTGCAGGGGTTTCCTGCTCCACTTGTTCGGTACTTTCACCGATTTTTTCAGGTCTGCCTTCTAAAGATGTGGTGTCCTCATCACCTCCTGTCAACATCCCTCCAAAACTCATAAAACCAATAGCCATTAAACCGGTAATGATAAAAGTTATTCCCAAACCTCGTAATGGTGCGGGAACATTTGAATATCTTATTTTTTCACGAATCGCCGCAATAGCCAAAATTGCCAAGAACCAACCTATACCTGAACTAATACCATAATTAAAAGCTAGAGCCAAAGATGGAATTTCACGAGACTGCATAAATAGGGAACCTCCGAGGATAGCACAGTTAACTGCAATCAAAGGAAGGAAAATACCCAAGGAATTGTAAAGAGCTGGTGAAAACTTTTCCACCACAATTTCAACAAGTTGCACCATGGTTGCAATGGTAGCGATAAATAGAATAAACGATAAAAACCCAAGATTATAATCTGCATATTCAGGTCCTAACCATACCAATGCACCATCTCTTAAGATATACTGATCCAACAACCAGTTAATCGGGACGGTCACAGCTAAAACGAAAATTACTGCAGCCCCTAAACCTACCGCAGTAGCAACTTTTTTAGAAACAGCCAGATATGAACACATTCCCAAGAATGTGGCAAATATCATATTGTCTATGAAAATCGATTTAAAAAATAATTCTACGTGTTCCATTTGTTCAGTAATTCAGTTTTTCAGTATTCAGTAATCAGTAATTCAGTATTCAGGAATTTGTTTTAAATCTTTTCAGTAAACAGCTATGATATTGTAACTCCAAATTTACCTGGATTGTTCATCATCTGATTTAACACTTTTCCTACTTCTTCACTCCTAATTAGTAATTCGTTATGTTCAATTTTGGTTATATAATCACACGCTAAAGCAAATTACAACCAAGTTTGCGTTTCTATTCCGATAACTATCGGGATCTGAATCGGCATCTGTCAATTTACTAACGAAATGCTTGAGATATCTTCTCTTTCCATACGGTTCAGATTGCGGCGCAAACTGCTCTTGATGATCTCCTAATTGGATCTATCAAGGAATATTTTTCTTCCCTTGGGAATTTCTTAGAAATTTCAAAAACATCCATCGCTAAATCAAACGATTTTTTATAGCCAAGCAAATCCTGAAATTCAAACTCATTTTAAATATTCTTTTAATTTCACCAATCCGCTAATCAACATACTGGTCACTGCATACTGACTACTGCGTACTGGTTATCAATCACTCCGCCTCTACTAAAGCTTTGTTTCTTGAACGTTGCACCCAAATAATAATTCCGATAACAATTAATGCCATTGGTGAAAGCAACATGAACCCATTGTCCTCATATCCTATAGCGTAAAGACCTGTTTTTTCGATAGGATCTCCTAGAACCTTATATCCAAGCAAAGTTCCTGATCCAAGAAGTTCTCTGAAAAAGCCCACAATTACCAAGATTATTCCATAGCCGGCGGCGTTCCCAATTCCATCTAAAAAGGATCTCCAGGGTCCATTTGCCAAAGCAAAGGCCTCAAACCTTCCCATAATGATACAGTTGGTAATAATCAACCCCACAAATACGGAAAGTTGTTTACTTAATTCATAGGAGTATGCCTTCAACACTTGGTCAACGACAATAACCAGGGCAGCCACAATTACCAATTGCGCAATAATTCTAATTTTTCCCGGAATAACGTTCCGCAGTAGCGAAATCACTACGTTACCAATTGCTAAAACGCCCATTACCGATAGCGCCATAACAATGGAAGCTTTTAATTGGGCGGTAATAGCCAACGCCGAACATATCCCCAAAACCTGAATGGTAATTGGGTTATTATCCGCTAATGGATCTAGAATTAATCTGCTATCTTTTCTTGAAAGTAATGCCATATTCTTAAATTTTGTTTGTTATAAATAACAGTCAACTTCCTATCACTGAATGGAATCCGTAGGTTCTACCGTATCCTGTACAGCATTAGGAACTTCGGTTTTCTGTGATTCATTCTTTAATTTCTTCAAATATGGGATGTAAAGGCCCACATCTTTTTTAATCATCGCGGTTACACCGTCTCCAGTAATTGTAGCACCGGCAAGTGCATCCACCCTTTGGTCATCCTTTCTTTTGTTTGTAGGGTCGTTATTACCTTTTGCAACATCGATTCCTTTAAAAACATCTCCGCTCATTATTTCTTCTCCTTGGAAATCATCCATAAAGTAACGTTCTTTAATGTTCGCCCCAAGTCCCGGTGTTTCCCCAGCGTGATCAAAATAAACTCCGTGAACAACAAAATCGGTATCAACAGAAACGAATCCCCAAATGGCATCCCAAAGTCCCTTTCCTCGCATTGGTATAATATACAGCGTATTGCCATCCTTTTCACCAACAAACAAAGGGAGTCTTCTTACATAGTTCGGATCCTCCTTCGCCATATGCTCCTCTTTTTTAATGTCGATCAGATATGCTTCCGGATCTTCAGTAACCTTATCTCCTTGAATAACCAATTGGTGCGTAATGTATTTATGAAAGGCAGGTTCTACCTCGGTTGCAGGAATAAAGGAAACATCGCTTGTTCCTTCGTTGGTGTTAACTCCCATTGCATACAGAATATTCTGTTGCTTTTCAAAACGTTGGTTTTCTGCAATCCTTCCGCTAAGGCCTTGAGCGACCCCAGCTAAAAGACTTCCAACCACCAATACCATTATTACGGCAAACAGGATTGTATATGAATTTTTATCAGTGAATTTTGCCATTTCTAAGCTATTTTAACTTTAAGACGTTTCTTTCTCTTTTTAATATTCCCCATAACAACATAATGGTCTATGGTTGGTGCGAAGACGTTCATTAACAGAATGGCCAACATCACGCCTTCTGGATAAGCAGGGTTGAAAACCCGTATCATTACGGACATAAAACCTATAAGAAATCCATAATACCATTTTCCCTTGTTCGTTTGGGTCGCCGTTACCGGATCTGTCGCCATATAGACTATACCAAAGGCAAGTCCACCAAAAAGCAAATGATGCCAAAAGGGTTCGTGCATTAAGGAATAAAAACTGTTCCCGGATTGTATCCAACCGGCATTAACCACGCCGTTAAAGATCAATCCCATCACTAAGGCACCAACTACAGATGACAACATTATCCTCCAGCTTCCCACTTTAGTGAATATGAGGAACAGACCTCCCAAGAGTATTAGAAAAGTCGAGGTTTCACCTACCGATCCGGGAATAAAGCCCCAAAAGGAATCCCAAAGACTATAAATAGGTTCATGGTTTTGAGCTAAGCTACCTAAAATCGTTTCTCCAGATATTACGTCAATATTTGCACCAGCAGCAAGCTGCTTGGAATTTTCAACCGCTCCATGCACCCATACCTTATCCCCACTCATCCATGTTGGATAGGCGAAGAATAGGAAGGCACGAATGGTAAGAGCCGGATTCAGAATATTCATTCCAGTTCCACCAAAAACCTCTTTCCCGATTACAACACCAAAAATTACTGCAACAGTAAGCATCCATAACGGAATATCGATAGGAACAATAAGCGGTACGAGCATTCCCGTTACCAAATATCCTTCCTCAACTTCGTGCTTGTTGATAATGGCAAAAATGAATTCTACTCCCAGACCCACAACATAAGAAACTATTACCAATGGCAATACTGTCCATGCACCCAAAATGAAATTATCCCAAGTAAAGAAATTTCCTAGGGGATCTAACCGCAAACTATTGTCAATAGCGGCATAATGTTGGTACCCTGCGTTAAATATTCCAAAGATCAAGCAAGGAACCAAGGCCATAATAACCGTGTTCATGGTCCGCTTCAAGTCGTCTACCACGCGTATGTGCGAACCGGAATGTGTAGTTTCATTCGGGGTATACAAAAAGGTATGCAGCGCATTGAAAGCAGGAGCCATATTGGTCCCTCTATATTTTTCTTTTAGGTTATGTAAATTTTGTTTCAATCCCATAGCGGTTATCCTATTTCTTTATACATTAAATCAAGACCGTTCCTGATGATTTGTTGGTGTGGCTGCTTGCTAACGCAAACAAACTCGGTAAGAGCAAAATCTTCGGGAGCAACTTCATACATTCCCAAAGCTTCCATTTGATCTAGATCTTTTACCATACAGGCTTTTAAAATCTGAAGCGGAAACATATCCAATGGAAATACTTCTTCATAAATCCCAGTTACCACAAAAGCTCTGTGCTCACCATTGGTATTTGTATCCAAATCATACACCTTTTTCGGATTCAACCAAGAAAAAGTCAATGCCCTTGAGGTCGAATATTTATTGAAAACAGGTTTATTCCAGCCAAAAAGTTCGTAATCATCACCCTCCGGAATAACTGTGACAGTATTTGCATAATAACCCAAATGTCCCTTCGGTGAAATTCTTGTTCCTGTAAGAACATTTCCACTGATAACACGGACATTTTCTTCCTTTACACCAGAATCATAAATAAAAGTTGAAACCTCCGACCCGATTTTAGTCCTGTAATATTTGGGAGATTTAACCTCTGAGCCTGAAAGTGCTACTATTCTCTCTGCGTTAAATTTTCCTGTGAGTAACAATTCACCAATGATAACCAGATCTTGAGGTGAAATGGTCCAGACCACTTCGCCTCTATTAACAGGTCTAATCTTATTTATTTGAGTTCCCACATTGCCAGCTGGATGAGGTCCAGAAACTGTATGAAGGGAAATATCTTTTAGTCCTTTAAATGGAGAGTCACTTTCTTTGGAAATTCCAACATGCACTTGTCCTTTGGTAAGCTTGCTTAAAGCTGTAACCGCAGCCTGCAGTTCTCTTTCTTTTTTATGAAGAGAAAAATCATAATCATTGGCCAGAGGAGCAGAATTATATGCCGAAATAAAAATATCTCTAGGTTCTATCTCCGTGTCCGCCACTACCACATAGGGTCTTTGGATTATGAAAGGCCAACAACCTGCTTCGAGAAGACGATTTTTAATGGCATCCGCACTAGCAGAATCCGGATTTAAAACACCAAAATCCCTATATGCATCCTGAGCATCTGCTTCAATAATAAGGTCTGTTATTACCCTCTTAGCCCCTCGTTCTATCTTGGAAAGAGTACCACTCACAGGAGAAACAAACTTTATAAGTTCGTTGGTCTTGGAATAAAAAATGACATCTCCGGC
Organism: Aequorivita sp. H23M31; assembly: GCF_004022485.1. GTDB lineage: Bacteria > Bacteroidota > Bacteroidia > Flavobacteriales > Flavobacteriaceae > Aequorivita > Aequorivita ciconiae. Next base: position 3,328,799 of record NZ_CP034951.1, on the reverse strand, counting down.
CATAACCCTTTGCCCTTCTTTAACTACCATTTTCGGAGTAGTCAAATGAAAGTCGGAAGGTTTAATGACGAAAGTTCTTGATCGGGGCGCGCTGGAAAGTATTTTTTCGGCTTCGCCTTTTAAATTTATGGTAAGACCTTTTTTAATCTTAATGTCTTTGGACATATCTATGGATATTAATAATGCCTTTTTAATACCCCTAATTTGGCGAATTAGAACGCACAAAATCTGGAGCGCACAAATTTAAAAATTAAAAAGACTATAGCACAATAAATGCGTATAATTTTGAACGTTAAAAAACAGACCTATGAGTATTCTAATTGTTTTGGTTAAATTCAAAGAAAGATGCCTGTAGTATCCAAAACCATAACCTTTTACTGGAATTTCAATGTTCTCGATAATTTTTGAAACCGCATCAATCAATGTAAAATCCAATAAACCAAGTTTCATTTCCTGACCACTATCCGCTTCGGCGCGAAATTTGTTTTATATTAGCTTTTTTAAAATTTAATTATGGCCCGAATATCACTGTTATCTTATCTTTCAATACTTTTTACACTTCCTATCCTTGCCCAAATTCACGAAAAAATCGAGCCTCCATATATAGGCACCATACAATTTCGAGGCGCCACAGATCAAAGTCAACTTCCAATCCTACGCTTGGGAGAAAGGCTTGAACTCTCCTTTGATGCACTCAACGGAAAAGAAGAGGACTTTTATTACACCATTACCCATCACGATTTTGATTGGTCGCCCAGCGACCTGTCCAAAAGTGAATTTCTCGATGGTTTTGATGATGTTCGGATAAGCACCTATGAAAATTCTTTAAACACCTTGCAAATTTATTCGCATTATACTCTTACAATTCCCAATCGTGATACTCGAAGACTGACTAAGAGCGGAAATTATCTATTGAGCATTACCAATAAAAATGGTGACTTAATTTTTACAAGGAAATTTATGGTTATCGAGAATATCGCATCCGTTGGCGTTGAAATAAAGCGATCTCGTGAGATCAAGAACATAAACGAAAAGCAAGTAGTACAATTTACCGTAAACTCCCCGAACCTTCTTTTAATTAATCCCAAACAAACGGTTAAAACTTTGGTTTTGCAGAACAGCAACCTTAAAACGGCTATAACGAATTTGGTACCTCAATATACAATTGGAAGTGAACTGATCTATAGATATGATAAAGAAGCAACCTTTGGCGGGGGCAATGAATTTCTAGCTTTCGACAATAAGGATGTTAGAGCTGCTTCAAACGGAATCCGCTCGGTTTCATTAACTGATATATACGAAAACTTCCTTTTTACAAATTCTCCTAGATATGACAGACCCTATACTTATAATCCTGATATCAATGGGAATTTTGTAGTAAGAAACATCGACGCACAAAATCCGAATATTGAGGCAGACTATGTACGGATGCATTTCAATCTTCAATATTTTGATGATCTTGCCGACAGAGAACTGCACGTATATGGCAATTTCAATAATTGGACTATCGACGGAACCACCTATATGGAATATGATTCCAATAGCGACACCTTCCGAAATGAGCGTCTTTTTAAACAGGGATTTTATAACTACAAATATGTAGTAGTAAATCGGGATGGTACTATTGATAGCGGCGCGGTAAGTGGAGACTTTTGGCAGACCGAAAACGATTATACTGTTTTAGTTTATTATCGAGATCTTGGAGCTCGTTATGACCGGATCATCGGGGTAGGAACAGCAAATTCCACCACTATTAGCAATAATTAATCGCAATTGAAAGTCGTAAAGTTATAGCTCCTCACAACCCCAAACAAAGGCGAAGTTCTAAGTGGATCCTAGCAGTTTTGAAAGCGTGTGGCATCCCTTAATGCATTTCAAAAAAGGCTTTCATCCGCATCTGAAAAATGAAAAATGTTTTTCTATTAATAATTTATATCCATCTATTATAAGGATTTGAATTTCTTCTTATTTTAGTTGTTATGAAATGCAGAAAACTGGGGTTAAGCAGTAGAAAATCTCTTCAATATAGAGGTACTCAATGTTTGAATTGCGGACATCCATTGGACAAAAGCGATGTTTTTTGCCCATACTGCTCTCAATTAAACACTACAAAACACTTAACTGCCAAGGATTTTTTTTCAGAATTCCTTAGTAGTATCTTGGTTTATGATTCCCGATTGAGAACCACATTAAAGGATTTGCTGTTCAGGCCGGGTGTAATGAGCAAAAATTTTATCAACGGGCAACGGCTGAAGTATGCTAATCCGTTTCGTTTTTTCCTGAGCGTAAGCATTATCTTCTTTCTGATGAACGGATTTTTAAAATCAGTAACGAATTCTGACAGTAGAAATTTCCTTAACATTAATATCCCAGCATCAAAAACTCCGTTGGACTCACTGTTGGTAATAATTCCGAAGCAAGATTTATATTTTAGCAAGCCAGATTCCCTTACCGCAAATGCCTTAGGAATTCCGATTTATTTTTCTGAACAAATTCTGGATTCTCTATCAACAATGGATAGTTACGTTAAACGAGGTTCTATGTATATGCTATATTATCAGAAACATAATACCGAAGAGCCACAAGTTGCTTTGGAAAAATTACATCATCCTTCAACTTTTTTAAATAAATGGTTTTACTTGAGATCAATATCATGGAATAAGATTCTTGATAACCCCAATGGATATATCAGCTATGTAATTTCTAAAATTCCCTTTTTTATATTCTTCTTTACTCCCTTTTATGCAATCTTCTTTTGGTTGTTGTATTCAAGAAAAAAACACACCTATATGGAGCACATGATTTTCGTCTTCCATATTTTTAGTTTTGTCTTTCTGGCAATGTTGCTCTTTCTTATACCCAATTATTACTTAGATAATTTTTTTACAAAACTTCTGTTTTATTTAATTGGGCCACTTTATTTTTATCTGGCCTTAAAGAAGTTTTATAACCAGAGCTACTTGTTGACGTTTATAAAATTTGTATTTTTAAGCATTATTTTTAATATAGGCTTTATCCTCGCGATTATGCTTTTTGTCCTAGGAAGTGCCGCAATCTATTAAATTATGATACAACAGGTTACTCAGGGAATCAAGATTTCAGTAAAAACCGAATATGGAGGTGCATTAAAAAAGGACGATGTGTTTCAGCATGCTTTTGCCTATACTATCTCTATTGAAAACCAGAGCAAAGATACCGTGCAACTGCTTTCCCGCCATTGGAGGATAAAGGATTCTCTTAACCATCCAAAAGTAGTTCAGGGAGAAGGGGTTATCGGCGTAAAACCTATTTTGTTGCCTGGCGAAAAACATTCCTATAGTAGCGGATGTTTACTTGACTCCCCAATCGGAGCGATGCGAGGACATTATAATCTGATAAATTTTGCGACAGCCCAAAATCTAAAAGTATCTATTCCTCTGTTTAATTTGTGCGCCCCCTTTGCGATGAATTAAATAGCCAATTCGAATTGATTCCTAATTACAAATCCTGAAAGAGGGAAATACAACTTTCTCCTGACTGTAAGTCTTCATAACGCATTTTTAAACCTGCATCTTTTATTATTTGTGTAATACTTTTCGTTCTTACGAAGCCTCTATCCATAATGAGATTTGTATCGGGATTTCCTTCACCGGCATTCTTATGAAAATGGAGAATTTTTTCGTTCGTTGGATTTTCATTTTCAATCAAAAATTCTGAAAACCATTGTTCTCTTTTTAATCTAATATCCCGAGGATATAAAGGAGAAGATGACCAAATTTTTGAAGTAATGGGTTCCTTTACCTTGTGAATTTCATTTCCATCCCAAACCAAGGTTGTCAGATTGATTTCCTCCAACCAATCAACTATAACAGCTGTAAAAGGCTCGATATCTAAAAAATTGTATGTGGACAGGAGAGTATCTAAATTTTGCACCACTAAAAACTCCTTAACCACGATGCCTCTACTTTTCCGATAATAGGACTGTCTTTTGTGGGGCTCAAACCCGCCATTCATCAAACTAATAGCACGTTTTTTCTCACTAATGCCAATCCAAGTACCATTCGCTACCGCATCTCTGGGATAAAGCAGCCGTATCCCATCTTCTATATAAAAGTTGGGAGGAAAGGTTGCACGACCCGGCGCCTCATCACGATTGGAAGTTAATATAAAACCATTTTGAGATTTTGGAATAAAAGTTACGGTACACATGTTTTGTTGGTAATCAGTGGTCAGTGTTCAGTGTTCAGTAATCAGTAATTACTAATTAGTAAATATTAACCTTGTTTGCCTATTTATAAATTTTCATTTGGCAAAGTTAAAAGATACAAAGTTACCAAGTAATAAGATCAGCTTAATTAGATGCGCAGGAATATTAAGGTAATAAGTTTTAATACCACTTCTTTCTTTATAACCAAGTCTTATAGTAGGGTTGCTGTAATAAAATATTTTTTCTGCTTTTTATTCCAACACTTAGACCGGATGTTCCCAAATAACCTGCCGTTCCTCTCAAAAGGCATATACCTTATTACCTTATTAATTAGATTACTTCGGCGCCTAACAAGCCTTATTATCTTAGTAAAGAGGATACCAGGATGCGAACAAACCTTATTACCTTATTCCATTGCAATTTGAAAATTAATTAAATCCAAGATATCAGTGGTCAGTGTCCGGTGTTCAGTGTTCAGTGTTCAGTGTTCAGTGTTCAGAAATAAGTAGTAAGTAGTAAGTAATAACTAAACTAAATTTCTATATTAAAAACAATGAGTTTCCTGTCCAATCCTCCAAGAAAATCAGCTTACAGATACTACCTTCTAAAACACTAAAAAATCGTACCTTTGCAATCTTTATAAATACAAAAATTTAATGTTATGGGAAATGGATTTTTCAAAGTGCCGGTTGCTGTAAATGAACCTATTAAAAGCTATGCGCCAGGTTCTCCAGAACGAGACGAGGTACTTAAAACCTACCGTGAAATGTATAAGGCCACAATAGAAGTGCCTATGTTTATCGACGGAAAGGAGATTAAAACGAAGGAAACCGCAACAATGTCCCCTCCGCACGATCATAAGCACGTATTGGGAACTTATTATAAGGCAACAAAGCAAAATGTGGAAGACGCGATTTCAGCGGCATTGGAAGCGAGAAAAAAATGGGCAGCAATGCCTTGGGAACAACGCGCTGGAATATTTCTTAGAGCTGCCGAGCTTATTGCTGGGCCATACAGAGCTAGACTGAACGCGGCAACCATGTTAGGACAATCAAAGAATATTTACCAAGCTGAAATTGACTCTGCTTGCGAGATTATTGATTTCCTAAGGTACAACGTTCAATATATGACCGAAATTTATGCCGAGCAGCCGGAATCTACTTCCGCAGCTTGGAACCGTATAGAATACAGACCACTGGAAGGTTTTGTTTATGCAATTACCCCTTTTAACTTTACGGCAATTGCCGGAAACCTTCCTTCGAGCGCGGCTTTAATGGGCAACGTAGTGGTATGGAAGCCAAGTAACACACAAATCTATTCAGCGAAAGTTTTAATGGATATTTTCCGTGAGGCTGGAGTTCCGGCTGGCGTAATTAATATGGTTATGGGAGATGCTGCTATGATCTCTGATACGCTTATGGCCAGTCCAGATTTCGCTGGAGTTCACTTTACTGGCTCTACAGGGGTTTTCCAAGGAATCTGGAAGAAAATTGGAGACAACATTAAAACTTACAAAACCTATCCACGAATAGTAGGAGAAACTGGTGGGAAAGATTTTATTGTTGCTCACGAATCTTCAAACCCGAAGCAAGTTGCAACGGCAATGAGCCGTGGAGCCTTTGAATATCAAGGTCAAAAATGTAGTGCAGCCAGCCGATGCTATATTTCCAAAAGCATTTGGGAAGATGTGAAAAATCAATTGGTTGACGATATCCGTTCCTTTAAAATGGGAACTCCAGAAGATATGGGCAACTTTATTAATGCTGTAATCAGTGAAAGTTCCTTTGATAAGTTGGCAAAATATATTGACGCCGCGAAAAAGGATAAAGGAGTAGAAATTATCGCTGGTGGAAATTACGATAAGTCCAAAGGATATTTTATAGAACCAACGGTTCTTGTAGTTAACGATCCAAAATATACTACAATGTGTACGGAATTGTTCGGCCCAATTCTTACCGTTTATGTTTTTGATGATAACCAATGGGAAGAAACATTACATTTAGTAGACGAAACAAGTGAATATGCTTTAACCGGCGCTGTTTTCAGCGAGGATAGATATGCACTTGAAGAAGCCGTTAAGATTCTTGAAAATGCAGCAGGTAACTTCTACATCAACGACAAGCCTACGGGCGCCGTTGTGGGTCAACAGCCTTTTGGTGGAGCTCGAGCCAGTGGAACAAATGATAAAGCAGGAAGTAAACAAAACCTATATCGATGGATTTCTCCACGAATGGTTAAGGAAACATTTGTCTCTCCTACCGATTACAGATATCCTTTCTTGGGATAAACCGGTATCAATTCCATTAAAAAAATCCAGTGAGAATTTTATCTTACTGGATTTTTTTTATTTAAGAAAGGATTATCCTGATTTTGAAATATTTCAGAAAGGACTTAAAAATATCATTCAGATATATGTTTCATTTCTTTTCACATGGATTATTACAATACCCTAATAAAAAAACCGCCCCAAACTGGAGCGGTTTTTAAAATTATCACTCCCAATAATTGTACTGGGAAATATTCGGATCAAAAATTACTCATAATTCTTATCTTCATTAATGCCTGAAAACTGTGCATTCTTGGCACTGTTGTTTTCGTTTACAACCATTACTACAAAACTTAGGTTCTCCCCTACGTAATTTGACGGAACCGAAAAGGAATAATCCTTTGTGTACATTTCAAAAGCAGGAAGATTCGGGATTGGATCTCCAAAAAGGTTTGAAAGTGAATTCCTCAAGGCATCATTATGCACATAATCCTCAATTGGATTGCCTAGACCTTGATAGGGATGTCCGGGAGTTTCATTAAAATAATTTGCCTGTGGAGAGACCACACCGTTTTCAAGAAGGTACACTACCAACTTATCACCCGGAGTAGAACCGTTCTCGTACACCACTTTCACATTTACTGTAAGGTTGGAGCCGGTAAGTTGGGATTTTATTCCAATAGAAACATCTGTATTGTTACCTGCCATAGAAGTAACTGCTCCTATAGTATAAGGCTCTGGCCAAGCAACTGTTCTGTTTATCTGGGCTTTTGGAAAACCATCGCTGACATTAAACATGTCCTGAAGTTCTCTAATTCTAGCAAAATCCAAGGGATCTGGCAAACTAAATGAGGTTTTATGGATGGCAACAATAGCTACATCCTCTGTTACCTCCTTAACTCTATCAATAGCCAAGGCCACGCCAGGACAAAAGCCACACCAGGTTCCGGTGTAATCCTCAATTACTACTTTTCTTTTTGGAATAAAAACCGAAAATTCCTTTGCCGGAGTTGTGAAAGTTTCATCATTGGCTTCGTAAGTTGCCTTCACATTAAATGCACCAGGAGTTGGCGAAGAAAAAGTATTGCCGGAAATGGGTTCATCATTTACGTAAAAAGTTGCTTCAGCCGAAGTATCTTCTCCCTGATCATTAAGAAGGGTAAAGGTTATAGTTTGGTTGCGCAAAGCTTTTGGCACGTCGATTGCTAAAACTCTATCTGTAGGCTCAAGAATCTCAAATTTTATGGTATTGCTCGTTACATCATTGAACTTAGCTAGAACCGAGAATTCACCTGTTTCGTTAAATTCATATGTTGGTCCTGGAATAACCTCATTATTTACATAAAATTGTGATTGGGCCGTGTGGTCCACTCCATCGCTGCCAATTACAGTAAATGTCGCGGTGGTATTGATACCTAAAACCTGAAAATCTTCAGTACCGGTATCACTTTTGAGAGTAAGAGTCAAAGGAGCATCGGGTTCGACCAATGGATCTTCTTTCTTACTACAAGAAATCATGGCCAAAAAGACAAATAAAGTTAAAAATTGAAACGAAAGCTTTTTCATAAAATCATTATTAAAAATAAAAAGGCGAAGGTAACTTAATTATAAAAAATCATTCTGTTTTAAGTGTTAAATGAACAACTTTTACCACCCAAGCATCTCGAATTCGTTTAAAAAAACCTAATATTGCTCAATTAAATAAAAATTACAAATCTATATCTCTATGAAAAAACTGTTTTTACCCCTACTTTTGATGCTATCTTTTGTAGCGTTTTCACAAAATGAAGTGCCTAATATTGACTTAAAGACAATGGATGGTAAAACATTTAATTCCCAAGATCTAGCCAAGGAGGGAAAGGTTACAGTCATATCCTTATGGGCTACATGGTGCGTGCCTTGTTTAAAAGAACTTGATGCCATTAATGAAATCTACCCCGACTGGCAAGCCGAAACCAATGTGGAGTTATTTGCAATTTCTGTAGATGATAGCAGAACGGTAAAGAGAGTAAAGCCTCTAATAAGTGGGAAAGGTTGGGATTATACAATCTTACTCGATACCAACAACGATTTTAAACGCGCATTGGGTGCCGCAACCGTACCGCTTACCTTATTGGTTAAGGACAATCAAATCGTATTCCGTCATTCTGGCTATAGCCCAGGAGCAGAATATGAACTTTATGAAAAAATAAAGGAGTTCTCTAACTAAACAAATAACATCAAACCTATTCAATGAAAAAATTAATCCTCGGTGCCTTTTTGATTATTGGCGCTACCAGTTTTTCACAAGAAAACGGCTACTTTTTTGGTGGTCTTGAATCTAACATGCAATGGCTCTTAGCCGACGAAAAGTTTGACTTTCCCGCGCCCGAAGAACAATTTAGAGCCAATAATTATTTCCAATTAAATTACAGTCTGGGCAATTTTACCGCTGGGGTTCAATACGAATCCTATCTTCCGGTCGCACTTTCTGGATACTCCCCAACTTGGGATGGCAACAACGGTATCGGTACATACTATTTAAATTTTAAAAATGAAACCATTGATGTAACCGGTGGATATTTTTACGAACAATTTGGGAGCGGCCTTATTTTCCGTACTTGGGAAGACAGACAACTTGGTATAAACAACGCTTTGAAAGGTCTTCGTGTTAAATTTAGCCCAAGTGCTACTTTTGATCTTACTGGAGTTTATGGTCAGACCAGAAATGGTTTTGATGTTTCCGAAGGGGTAATCCAAGGCTTGGATGCGAATTTGGACCTAAGCGATTTGATGAACATTGATATTGTGGACCTAAAGTTTGGCGCAAGCTATGTGGGACGGTACCAATCCAGCGGAAACAGTGACAGTATCCCATCAATTGTGAATGCCTATGGAGGTCGATTGGATTTTGTTGCAAATAAATTTTACGGAGGTATAGAGGCAATCACAAAAGACCCCGATGTTCTTATAAATGAAGGGAATATTACTTCTCCTCAACTTTTTGATGGTACCGCCCTTCAGGTAAATTTAGGATATGCCCAAAAAGGTCTGGGAATAAACACCACCTTTAGGCGACTTGAAAACTTCACTTTTTATTCCGATAGATATGCAGAGGGAAATCAGTATAACGAGGAATTAGTTAATTACGTTCCAGCGATTACAAAACAGCACGATTATATGTTGTCCAACATATACGTATATAGTGCCCAACCTCGATTGCTATTTAGCGAAAATGAAAAAAGAGCAGGAGAAGTAGGTGCCCAAGTGGATGTTTATTATTCGTTTGACCGAGAATCTGAGTTGGGAAAAGTAGGTACTAAACTTGCAGGAAACTTTTCATATTGGGCGGGATTGGATGCAGATTTCAATATGGCAGAACAAACTTATGATGTAAAGTTTATAGGTAAAGGAAAAAGATATTTCAGAGACCTAAATATAGAGGTGAAAAATAGATGGTCTTCTAAGTGGAGCTCAACCGTATCATTCCAGGATGTTATTATTGACAAAAGTGTTTCCAAAGGAGGAATTCTTGGAAATCAGGGGGATATTCGCGCACAGATTGCCGTGATTGAAGGAACACGACGATTTGAGGGTGGAAAAGCCGTGACTTTAGAATTACAACATTTATGGACAGCTCAAGACGACAAAAACTGGGCAGCAGGGGTGCTTGAATATAACTTCAACTCCGCATTTACAGTTTTTGCAGCGGATGCCTGGAATTATGGCGGCGAAAAAGAACTTCATTACTACAATTTTGGCGGTAGCTTCTCCAAAGGCAGAACACGTTTTGCGATGAATTATGGAAGACAACGTGGAGGATTAATCTGTGTAGGCGGCGTGTGTCGGGAAGTCCCAAAAAGCACAGGATTCTCAGCAAACTTGGTGGTTACATTCTAACCTAATTCACAAATATACCCTTATAAAAAAAGGCCGTGGATAACAAATTTCCACGGCCTTTTAATTTTTATAAATCGAGTTTTACTGAACTACGATTTTAGTGGTCATTACTGCACCAGTATTATTCTTGAATTGAACGATATAGGTTTGAGCGCTCAAATCAGAAACATTAACAGATTGACTTCCACCTTCAAAGTGAGCTTGTTTTACCAATCTTCCTTGAATGTCGTACATTGTCATTTGAACGGGTTCGTTAATGTTCAAGACCATTCGATCTCTAACTACAGTAGATTGGATTGTTAGATTCACTTTGGAATTACCGCTAATACTCAACGCAGGATTATAGCGATAAGTAATGGTTACCGGAGATCCAATTTCAGTGGTGCCACTTGAGTCATATTGGTGAAATCTGAACACATAATCCAAAATATCGGTTCCATTGCCGGCGTCACCGTTTAGAAAATGGTTTCCAGGACCAGTTGTTTCACCTGGAGCAATATCAATAGTGAACGGAGCTGGAGGGACAGTAGTTCCTATGGAAATAGAAGTAAGACATTCGCCATAGCAAAATTCAAAACGATCTCCAGTGGCATTAATAATATCAACAACTTCTGCACGGGTATAAATTATGTCACTCGAATTATTGGTCACGAAGAAGTCATAATTCACCATGAGATCCCCATTAATAATTGCTCCATCTCCCAAGGTCTCTCCGGCCGTATTAGTTATCGTAAATTGTGCATTTGCAATTCCCATTATTCCCAGGAGTGCTAAAAAAAGTAATTTAAATTTCATTTTTTTAATTTTAGATTAATGTTTGTTTATAAAAGTTAAGTAAGTAAATACAAAACTAAGCATTAAATATGAAAAGCCTCTTTTGTTAAACCGTCTAATTCAGATAATTAACGTTTATTTTTCATTTGAACTTTCTTTAAATCTTTGAACTAGAAGCGAAAAATTTCATTAACATAGTGATTATCAATTTGTTTTTAAATCAATAATTTTCTCCCTATTTCTATTTAATTTATAGAAAAGCAACAACTTTAACAAAAAAAAACATTGTCAAATTAAACTACAACTGGTATAAATAGTACATTTGTGAACAAACTTAATTTCACCCATTAATAAAAAGATAGAAATGATGTTAAAAAAATTACCTATTACTTTAATTTGTGCCCTAGTTGGACTAGGCTCCTTTGCACAAACGATAGTATCAACTACGCCTGAAAACCGTAAAGTCATCCTCGAAGAATATACAGGAATTTATTGCGGTTATTGCCCACAAGGCCATCAAATTGCCCAAGGCATAAAAGATGCACATCCTGATGATGTATTTTTGATCAATATCCATCAAGGTGGATTTGCCGTTCCAGGCGCAAATGCACCCGACTTTAGAACTCCTTGGGGAAATCTTCTTGCCGCTCAGACTGGTCTTGCTGGCTATCCTGCTGCTACCGTAAACCGTCAAAATTTTCCAGGTAAAGAACAAGGAGCTCAGGGAACTACCGCTATGAACCGGAACTGGTGGAATTTCGCTGCAACTCAAGTGATGGCAGAAAGTTCTTATGTAAACGTGGCTGTAACCGCTCACATTGAATCGGCTACAAACGTTATGAGTATTCATGTTGAGGGTTACTATACTGGAAATAGTCCGGAAACTACCAACTTATTGAATATTGCTATTTTGCAAAATAACACATTAGGACCACAATCAGGTGGTAATATGGGGAACAATTACGTTCACATGCACCGTCTGATCGACATGGTGACCGGACAATGGGGAGAAGAAATCTCTACTACCACTTCTGGAACTTTTTTTGAAAGAGACTATACCTATCAAATAATTCCACACAACAATTTTGTTCCTGTGGAAATAGGAGAATTGGAGGTTGTAGCTTTTTTAACTGAAACCCATCAAAAAATCGTTAGCGGAAACGGGACAACTCCTACCATCACGGTAACCCACGCAAATGATGCTAATGTTAGATACATAGAGCCTTTAAAAGCAAGTTGTGAAGGGACCCAAGCAACCGCATCTCCAAAAGTGAACATTCAAAACGCAGGATCTAACCCTATTACCTCTTTGGAAATTACCTCTTCATTTAATGGAGAGACTAGTACCTTTAATTGGACAGGAAATCTTGCTTCATTGGAAAGTAAGACTATTACGCTACCTGCCACTTCATTTACGAGTATGGCCACCAATACAATCGAAGTTTCCGTACCCAACGACGATTATAACGCAAGCAACCAGAAATCTGTAGAATTTGACGCGGCGCCTAATGGAACAGGTACTGTAACTATGGTATTGAAAACGGATGCTTGGGGAAGCGAGTGTAGATGGAACCTAAAAGATAGCGCTGGAACTACATTATATAGCGGTGGACCTTATGGCAACCGTCAAACAATTACAGAGACATTTAACTTGCCAGAAGATTGCTACGCTTTTACAATCATCGATACTTATGGCGATGGTGGAACTTCCGTTACTCTTAAAGATAGTGAGGGAACCACACTTTACCACACCGCTGGAGATTTTGGAGCTAACGAAACAGGAAACTTTTCTAGCAATGGGGTTATGGGTATCGAATCAACCCTGCTAAAAGATGTTAGTATTTATCCAAACCCTGCTCAGGATATATTAAATATTTCTAACGCTGAAACTTCAAATATCGCAATATATGATATGCTTGGAAGAATGATTATCTCTAAGGATAACATTGAGATGAACGAGCAACTGAATATATCAAACCTTTCTGAAGGAGCTTATTTTGTTAAGATTTCTAAGGAAGGAAATGTAACTACTAAGAAGTTTATCGTGTCAAAATAATTGACCCTTTTCAACAATGTAAAAGAACCCCGAAAATTCGGGGTTTTTTTATTTTTAAGATTGAAATTACTTAACTTTAGAAGGACATAGAAATAATTTTTAACCTTCCACTCTATGAAATATTCTATCCGTAATGAAAAAGTAGTTTTTAAGGATCACTATAAAGTCGTCAAGGCAGATGTTACTTATGATACTTTTGAAGGAGGTAAGATAAGTACCGAACGCTTGGCTTTTGAACGTGGGGATTCGGTGGCCATCGTCCTTTTTGAAAGGGAAAGCCAATCTCTTCTTTTAACCAAACAGTTCAGATATCCCACCTGCAAACATAAGGAAGGCTGGTTACTTGAAATTCCCGCAGGTTCCTTGGAAGAAAATGAAAAACCAGAAGATTGCATAGTCCGAGAGGTAATGGAGGAACTGGGATACAAAATAACCAAGCCAAAATTGATAAACACCTTTTACACCTCACCTGGTGCTTCTACAGAAAGGATATTTCTTTTCTTTAGTGAAGTATCCCAAAACGACAAAACCCAGAAAGGAGGAGGAAACGAAAGTGAAAATGAGGACATAAAATTGGTTAATGTTCCAACTTCAGAAATAACTGAGAAAATTCGGGAGCTAAAAGATGCGAAAACGATTTTGGGATTGCAATGGTTTCTTTTGAATAGCTGACAGAAGATAGAGGTAGAGGTAGGTTGGAATTAGGCAGAGAGTGGTAACCAATGTTAGATACCCACTATTATCAAATTCTAATATTAAAAGTTTGAAAAAGTTTTTTGATTCAGAACTCCGAGAAAAGAACCTGAGGTCTCTAATTCTGCCCTCGAAATTCTGAATTCTGAATTATCAAACTTTATACTTTATTGGCAAATGGACCACACTTTTTGTTTCAAAAAAATCTTCTTTAAAATAATCTTTAAGGGGATAAACCGTAGCCTTCGGAAAGTATTTTAGTTCTTCAATCAAATCGCCTCCTTTTAAATATAGAATTCCGTTTTTTCTTTCGTGTTGGCTCTTCTTCGCTATTTTTCCATTAATCCAATGCACAAAAGTGTCCATTTGGGCCACTGCCCTACTTACTATAAAATCGTATTTCCCCGAAACATTCTCAACCCGATCATTGAACGTTCCCACATTTTTTAATTTGAGTCCTTCCACAACTTCATCCACTACCTTAATTTTTTTACCAATACTGTCCACTAGAGTAAATTTTACTTCAGGATAAAGTATGGCCAGAGGAATACCAGGAAATCCCCCACCAGTGCCCACATCCAAAATATCAGAACCTGAAAGAAAAGGTTGTACTTTCGCAATTCCTAAGGAGTGCAGAACATGTCGTAGATAAAGTTCATCAATATCCTTTCGTGATACAACGTTAATCTTATTGTTCCAATCTTGATAAAGCTCTCCCAGAGCAGCAAATTGGGTTTTTTGCTCCTCAGATAATTGAGTGAAATATTTCAATATCAATTCCATAAAATTTATTTAAGAGGTGAAAGTATGGTATCTTTGCCAAAATTATGGTTTTGGATTCTAAGTTTTCAATTAAGATGATTAATTTTATATCCTTTACCAACATTCACCCTAGATAAACTTCACTTTGACATATACAAATCTCAATTTTTCCAGAATCGATAGCGCCAAGTTCTTTCGCACGCTAAACAAGCGCGTCAACGATTATTTCAAGGAAAACAATATTTCCCGAACAGGGAATTGGAAACTTCACCTTAAAACTATCGTGATGTTCTCTCTTTATCTTACCCCTTACTTTTTAATGTTGACATTGGATCTTCCGGGATGGCTGCAATTGCTTTTTACCATCGTAATGGGCGTAGGCATGGCTGGTGTTGGAATGAACGTTATGCACGATGCTAACCACGGCTCTTATTCCTCCAAAAAATGGATCAATAAAATAATGGGCGGCAGTATGTACATTCTTGCCGGAAATGTTTACAACTGGCAGGTGCAGCACAACGTTCTTCATCATACCTATACCAACATCCAAGGGCATGACGAGGATTTGGAAGCGGGACGGATACTTCGGTTTTCACAACATTCAAAATGGCACAGATTTCATAAATTTCAGCATTATTACAGTATATTCCTTTATGGGTTGCTCACTTTTAATTGGGTGCTTACAACCGACTTTTTCCAAACAAAAAGGTATCTGAAAAGAAAACTTTCCTATGGAGAATTCCCGAATCCTTTTAAACAATGGAGCATCTTGGTAATAACCAAAATCATTTACATCTCACTATGGATTGTAATTCCCATATTATTTTTCAATATTGTTTGGTGGAAAATTCTTATTGGCTTCTTTATAATGCACTACGTTGCCGGCCTTATTTTGAGCGTAGTTTTCCAGCTCGCTCACGTCGTGGGAGAAACGGATATTATGATGCCCGATGAAAGTGGAACTATGAAAAATACCTGGGCTATCCATCAATTGTTTACCACCACAAACTTCGACACAAAAAATAAAATAATCAATTGGTACACTGGGGGATTAAACCACCAAGTGGAGCATCATATTTTTCCAAATATCTGCCATATTCACTATAATAATATTGCGGAAATTTTAAAGAGCACTACCAAAGAATTCAATCTACCTTATAAAGAATACGGGACCACCCGCCAGGCCATCATCGCCCACTTTAGACATCTCAAGGAAATGGGAATAAAGCCGGCAATAACAGCATAATAATTATGGATAATAGACTTTCAAAACGTGTGAACGAGATGGAAACCTCGGCCACTCTGGCAATGGCTGCCAAAACTAGAGAATTAAAGGACCAGGGTATCGATATTATCGGCCTAAGTTTGGGCGAGCCTGATTTTACGATTCCGGAATACATTAAGGAATCTGCCATCCAGGCAATCAAGGATGATTACCATTCCTATACTCCTGTGGACGGATATGGCGATCTGAAACAAGCAATTATCACTAAGTTCAAACGAGATAATAACTTAACATACAAACCTTCGCAAATAATAATTTCCACGGGAGCCAAACAGTCATTGGCAAATCTTACCATGGTTTTACTGAATGATGGAGATGAAGTGCTTCTTCCCGCTCCTTATTGGGTAAGTTACGCCGATCAGTGCAAGGTTGCTGGTGGTGTTCCAAAAGAAATCCCGACAACTATTGAAACTGACTTTAAGGTAACCGCTGAAGCATTGGAAGAAGCGATTACTCCCAATACAAAATTGATAATTTACAGTTCACCATGTAACCCAAGTGGATCTGTTTATAGCGAAAAAGAACTTCGAAAGCTAGCAGATGTTTTGGTAAAGTATCCAGATATCATAATAATCAGTGATGAAATTTATGAGCATATCAATTTTACAGGAAAACATTTTTCGATGGCCCAATTTGAAGATATGTATGACCGTACCGTGGTAGTTAATGGAGTGTCAAAAGCTTTTGCAATGACGGGATGGCGAATAGGATACATTGGAGGACCTGAATGGATTGCACGTGCCTGCAATAAAATGCAAGGCCAGGTAACCAGCGGCGCTAACTGTATTGCCCAACGCGCAACAATTACCGCTTTGGAAAACCCACCGAGCAAAATCCAATTTATGGTTGATGCTTTTAAGGAGAGAAGAAGAATAATCCTAGATTTACTTTCAGAAATTAAAGGTTTTAAAACGAACGAACCCGAAGGTGCTTTTTACGTTTTCCCTGATGTTTCAGCCTTCTTCGGAAAAACATTGCGAGGGAAAAATATAAATACTGCATCCGATTTCTCTTTATACCTTTTAGAAGAAGCCCGAGTAGCGACGGTTACAGGTGAGGCCTTTGGGGATCCAAACTGCATCCGTCTTTCCTATGCAGCTTCTGAAAAAGAAATTCGAGAAGCTATAAAGCGAATTAAAGAAGCTTTGGATCAATAGTATAAATCGAATTTAGAAAATACAAGCCGTTTAAAGATTCATTCTTTGGACGGTTTTTTGATTTAAGAGAAAATTTCAAAACACGCCAATTATCTCTTTATAACCTTTTTAGCTTGACTACCATTTTCAGTAATTACCTTTAATAGATAAGTTCCTTTCATCAGATGGGACAAATCTAAAACCATCTGGGTTTCATTCATAAATGAACTAGACAGAATTAATTTTCCCAAGAGATCGTAGAGAACCACTTCCTTTATTACTTCAGAAGCGTAAATTTTTATAAAATGGTCAGCAGGGTTAGGCAAAACAACAAAATGCGTTTTATTTTGCTCATCGATTCCAAGTCGGGGAAGACCAAATTTTACAATGATATCATTGTATCCCCCACCGTTTGGATTAAGTGTTTCCAGAAATGCGCCTGAAGTTGCAAGATTTTCATTATACGAATAGCCGGTGAATATAAAGGAATTATCAAAAACGTGAACTTGTCCCCCACTATCTATATCCGTTCCGCCAAAATAGGTTCCCCACAGCATTTCGCCCTGAGCACTGTATTTTGTGACGAAAGCATCGTGATCATAAAGTGTTATGGCATTTTTAAAACTATCGGAAGTTGCTAGTCCAGAAAGATTTGTAATCCCCGAAAGATATAGGTTACCAAAATCATCAATATTGAGCGAGTTTCCAATATACGATGAAACGATTGATGGATCTTTTATTCCTGCATATGTACTCCATATTACATTTCCTCCGTCATCCATGCTTGTTAGAAACATAGAGCCGCCACCGCCAATAAATTCCTGTTGTGCTCCCGGCGTTGCAATATCAGTTGGACTATTGGTATATCCACAGAAATAAACTTTATTGCCGAAAGTGACTATAGTAAAAGGTGTAATATTATTTTCATTGCCACTTCCACCAAAATAAGTTCCCCAAATTCTATCTCCCTTAAAAGAAAATCTAGCTATAAAATTGTCTATATCTGTGCCCGTATTTTCTTTATGACTTCCCGGAGTTCCGTAATAATTTCCGGCTTGATGGGACATATCTATTCCCATTACATAAATTCCGGTTTCACTCACCGCAATAGACCGAAGAAAACCATTCGTATGCTCACCATAATAGCTTGCCCAAACTTTGTTACCAGCTGCATCAATTTGAGCAATAAAGCCACTTCTATTAGTGCCGTTAACCATATTTTCGGGTTGAAAGGTATTCGGCGTGCCCAGTCCCGTGTGGCTTGTACTATAACCGACTACAAAGATCTCACCTTCATCATTTACAGCTATTGCATCAACCGCGTCACTCCCTTCCCCTCCGATGTAGGTACTCCAAAGCACTTCTCCATCCAAGGTGAGTTTGGACACAAATCCATCTCCATTTCCAGCATATGTATTGTTGAAATTTAAGGAACTATCCATACTCCCAATCCTTCCTCCAAGATAAATGTGGTTGTTGACAATCTCGATGCTTTTTGCAAGATCGGTATCACTCCCTCCGTAATATTTAAACCATTCGGGTTCGCCAGACGGATTGAATTTGGCAATGTAAGCATCCTGCATTCCGTGGAAATGATATAGCGGATCGTTATCAGGGAAAGTATCGCATGAATTGGTAATCCCACCGGTAATATAAAGATTATGATTGTCGTCAATAGCGGAATCTAAGATGGAAATATTACCGCCCTCGGGACAATAAAAATAGGTGCTCCATTCCAAGTCAAAATTAAAGGGATCGCCTTGTGAATAGAGGAGTGTCGAAAATAATATGGCTAAAAAGAGAAGGGCTTTTTGCATAATTTCAAATTTAAAGCTCGATAGGTCAAAGAGATAAAGATATAGGTAATTACAAACAAACCACGCATGTTTTCTTCCAGAGTGCAATCAAATTAGACAATTTCGTTTCAGATAAAATAAAATAAACTTCCCTAATCTTATCTAATTTCACAATAATCTTGGCGAATATCTATACTTTTGACCCCTCAAATTGTTTCACATTACAAACCTTACCTATGAATTCAAAATTAATTTTATTCCTCTTATTTTTTCTTTTACTTTTTCAGGCTTGGGGACAAGAAAATTCAAAAGCAACTTACGTAGGAACAATTGGCTCCGTTGTTCATGTTCCCTCTATAGCATCACAAACCAATTTGGCTCCAGCCAGAGTAAAGGAACGAGTGATGCAGGATGGAAGAGCCTCCAAGAACTTAATTGTACCGGGTAAAGATCCTCAGGTTGAAAACGATTATTTTGTTAGAAATCCAAATAAGATGGAACGAGCTCTAAGCGGAAGAGCTCCAAATTTTGTTTTTGAAGCTGCTGCCTCAAATTCGCAACCAACAGATCCATCTATTGGAGTAGGTCCAAATCATGCCGTTGTAGTTTTCAACACAGGGTTCCGCATTTTTGATAAAAATGGAAATCCCTTGACAGGGCAATTGAGTCCGAACCCAACTATTTTCCCAAACGGAGGATGTTGCGACCTGACCATTTCTTATGATAATGCTGCTGACAGATTTGTAATGACCTTCTTGGGTGCGGGCGCACAAATTGCTGTTTCGGATGGTCCTGATCCCTTGAATGACGGATGGTATGTTTACACTATTCCACAAATAAATGATTACCAAAAACTGTCGGTTTGGAGTGATGGTTATTATTTAACGGACAACACTTCTTCCACAAATAAAGTTTACGCAATGGAAAGAGCTAAAATGCTCAATGGCGATGCCACAGCCAAAGTTGTTGGTTTTCCCTTACCTGGTATTGCTACAAGTGGTTTCTACAGTCCACAGGCCCTTAATGTAAGTAATAATGTTTTACCTGCTTCGGGCGGAATGCCAATAATATATCTTCAAGATGATGCGTGGTCTGGAGTTTCAGAAGATCACATCAAAATTTGGACTATTGATGTTAATTGGGCAACTCCATCAAATTCTACCATTTCTGCTCCTGTTGAGTTAACTACCACCCCATTTATTTCAGTATTTGATGGTGGAAGTTTTGCTAATCTTTCACAACCTAATGGACCTATGGTGGATGCTCTCCAGGCAACTATCATGAATCAAGCACAATTTAGAAAATTTAGTGATCACAACTCGGCAGTATTCAATTTTGTTGTTGATACAGATGCCTCGGCAGGGAAGCTCGCGGGGGTTCGATGGTATGAGTTAAGGCAAGCGGGCGACGGGCAACCTTGGTCTATTTATCAAGAAGGAACCTATACTGCCCCCGAGGGAAAACACGCTTGGCATGCAAGTATGATGATGGATGGACAAGGAAATATAGGTATGGGATATACCTCAATGGCCGGCCCTTCCACTCCAAACCCTACCTCAAAAAGATTAAGCTCTTATTATACCGGACGCTTTGCAAATGACCCTCTAAACACGATGACTATTGCCGAAGAATTGATAGCTGCCGGGGATGCAAACATTCCTGGAAATCGATATGGAGATTATAGCAAAATAGACATAGACCCTTCAAACGATAAGGAATTTTGGTATAATAATGAATTGATGAGCAACGGAAGAAAGAATATTGTTGGGGTGTTCCAGATTGCTCCCAACTTCAATAACGATCTCGGGGTGGTAAGCATCGATGCCCCTGTTTCAGGAACGCTTTCAAATTCTGAAACTGTGACCGTTACCATTTTTAATTATGGACAAAACAGTGCTTCCAATTTTCCTATAACTTTTAAAGTGGACAACCAACCTGTTATTTCTGAAATTTTTACGGGAACTATTGCTTCGGCAACCACAGCACAATATACATTTACGAGCACTGCCAATTTAGGGAACGTAGGTCAAACTTATTCCATTACGGCTGCTACTAATATGGCTGGAGATGAAGACCCTGGAAACAATTCCAAAACAAAATCCGTCACGTATTTACCTCCAAATGATATTGGAGTAACCGCGATTACTGCCCCGGTTTCTGGGTCGAATCTAACAAATTCCGAAGTCATCAAAATCACGATTAAAAATTTTGGAGGAGAAGCACAGTCAAATTTTGATGTTTCTTACAATTTGGATGGAAGCATCATAACCGAAGTAATAATCGGGCCATTAGCTGGAAATTCAGAAATGCAGCATACTTTTTCACAGACCGGAGATTTTTCGGCCATAGGAAACTATAATTTAAGCGCTTATACCTCCCTGCCTGGAGATAGTGATACCTCAAATGATGCCACTACGGTAATAATTAAAAAGTTTACCTGTCAACCTTCCGGAGATTGCTCCTATGGTGATGGACTCACCCTATTTCGACTTACGGATATCAACAATCCATCCGAGTGTGAAGGTTATGGAGATTTCACTGACCTAGTTGCGGGAATGGAGCCTGGTTCTACAAATGAGCTGACATTAAGAACGGGATATGGAAATCAGTATGTTAGGGTTTGGATTGATTTTAACGATGATTTCGTATTTACAAACGACGAATTGGTAATAGATAATATCGTAATTGCATCAGGACAACAAGGTGGTTCATTTACTATAACAACCGATTTTGTAATTCCTGAAGATGCACCCCTCGGACAACATATAATGCGCGCAAAAACAAATTGGGGTGGACCTGTTCCAGATAATGCCTGCCAAACCACAACCTATGGCGAAACTGAGGATTATACCGCACAAATTGGAACTATTGGAATAAATGAAAACATATTTGGTGAAAATGCACTCACGGTTCTTTCTCTTGACAACAACATTTTTGAGATCACTTTAAATACAACCGGCTTTACTGAAGATTTGAATCTTTCCGTTTATAATGTTCTCGGACAAAATCTACTTATGAAAAAACTTAAAAACGAGGGGAATGGTTATAACTATAAACTAGACTTGAGTTACGTTTCAAAAGGTGTTTATCTTATCCGCATAGGAAATACGAAGGATGGGAGGATAAAACGGATTATTGTAAAATAATTTCAACTAATCCTTTTATTTGAAAACCCAAAGCATACAGTGCTTTGGGTTTTTTTATAATCGGAAATATCCAACTTAAAAAAGCGACTTGTTTCCCGAATGCGATTAATTAACAAACTTTCGTTGGTGTTTTAAGAATATGTACCCTGTAATTTTAATTTTATCTATTCCTCCAGAAAAAAGGAGTCAGCAAAATAAGCACGGTGAACAGCTCCAATCTTCCGATTAGCATTAAGAAACTCGCCCACCATTTTGCCGGACTTGGCATACTTGAATAACTATCAACGGGACTCAGACTTCCCAATCCCGGACCTATATTGCCTAAAGTTGTTGCGGCGCCACCCAGCGCGGAACTAAAATCCAATCCCAACCAGGAAAAAACCAGCGTTCCTGTAATGAATGAAAGCATATATAGAATAAAAAAGCCAAGAATATTAAATACAATTGGTCTTGGAACTGCTTTGGAATTATATCGCACCGGCAGAATAGCATGTGGGTGTAAGGTTCTTTTAAATTCCAGCAAACCATTTTTTATCATTATTAAGTGACGAACTATCTTGACGCCTCCAGAAGTTGAGCCTGCACATCCACCCAAAAACATCATACCAAAAAAGAATATTGTAAGAAAAGGTGTCCACATAGTATAATCGGCACTTACAAAACCCGTGGTTGTAATAACTGAAACTACTTGGAAAAGGGCGTGCCTTATAGCGCTTTCAAAACGGCCCCAAACCATTGGATGGTTAATGGTAGAAACGGTAGGATCGGCCTGGTAATAAATAATCAGACCCGAGATTAAGGTAAGCGCCACCACTATCAAACCATATGTTCTGAATTCCTCATCCCGAAATATGCGCTGGAATTTGCGTTTAAAGGCAAAATAGCTCAAAACGAAATTGCTTCCCGCCAGAAACATAAAGAAGATAAGAATATACTGTATAATCGGTTGATCATTCCAAAAAGCAACACTAGCATTTTTGGTAGAAAAACCTCCTGTGCTCAAAGTTGAAAGGGAATGGTTTATGGCATCAAAAAAACTCATTCCAGCTATTTTAAGCAGAATAGTTTCGGCTAAAGTGTAGCCTACATAAATAAGCCAAAGTCGTTTGGCGGTGTCTGTAATCCTTGGGTGGAGCTTGTCGCCGGTGGGCCCGGGAGCTTCCGCCGCAAAAAGTTGCATTCCACCAATTCCAAGCAGTGGAAGAATGGCAATGGCAAGAACGATAATCCCCATTCCGCCGATCCAATGTGTGATACTTCTCCAAAAAAGTATTCCTCGAGGAATGCTCTCAATATCATTTAAAATGGTGGCACCAGTAGTTGTATAACCGCTCATCGTTTCAAAAAAAGCATTGGTGAAATTGGGAATAGCGCCGGAAAAGATATAGGGCAAGGTGCCCACCAGCGCCATAAATATCCATCCAAAAGAAACTATAATATACCCCTCTCGTTTTTGGACTTCCTTTTTATGATGTCGCGTCAAGAACATAATAAGTGCGCCGGCGCCCAGGGCCACTAAGCTTGCGGCCAATATTCGATCTAGCACTTGCTCTCCATAATACCAACTTACTCCCGCGGAAAGCAACATAAAGCCACCATTAACCACAAAAAGCAATCCCATTAAATGGGAAATAATTTTGTAATTGATTTTGGAGAGGGTATTCATTTAAATAAAAAGTTTTTCAACCTTACCAATGGATTGGGGCAAACAGCACACCACTACCCTATCCCCTGCCAGTATCTCAAAATCACCTAGAGCAATAATCCCTTCTCCATTTCTTATAATTCCACCTATAATCGCCGAAATAGGAAAATTTAGATTTTTAATTTTTTTGTTGCAAACCTTTGAATGTGGCTTAACCCTAAATTCCAGCAATTCAGCATTCATATTGTTCAACTTGGTCATTGCCACTACCTCCCCACGCCGAACAAAGCGGAAGATATTATTGGCAGCTAACAACTTTTTATTGATTAGGGTATCAATTCCTATGGAATGAGAGAGTTGAAAATAGTCCATGTTCTCTACAAGAGCTATTGTTTTCTTTACCCCCTTTGATTTTGCAACTAGGCAGGACATAATATTGGTTTCGCTATTTCCGGTAACGGCAATAAAGGCATCCATTTCTTCAATAGATTCTTCCTCGAGTAAATCCACGTTTCTCCCATCACCATTAATTACCAAACATTCGGGAATGTCGTCCGCAATTTCAAAGGATTTTTCTTTGTCCCGCTCCACCAATTTAACCTTGAAATGACTTTTACAAAGGTCTTTCGCAGTTTTGTGTCCAATCTTGCTACCGCCCAAAATCATTACATTTTTAATCTCCTGTTTGCTTTTCCCGGTAAGTTTCACAATCTGGTCCACTCCATCTTTTGAAGTAGTAAAATATACCTGATCTCCCTCTAAAAATTCAGTATCTCCACGAGGTATTAAGGTATATTGAGTTCCATAACGCTGCATCGCAAGTGGTACGTACTTTAAGTTTGGATGGAGCCTGGCGACCTCTTTAACAGATTTTCCTACAAAAGCGGAATTCTTGGAAAGATTGAGCCCGATAAGCATTAATGCCCCATTCTCAAACTCATAAGTATCATTAAATGCACTTTGGCTTAAAAGTAGTTCAATCTCGTTTGCAGCCAGGGATTCTGGAGAAATGAGTTCATCAATCCCAAATTTAGTAAAACCAACTTCCTCCTTTTTATCAATAAATTCGGTATTGGAAATCCGGGCAATGGTTCTTTTGGCACCTAGCTGTTTGGCAAGAACGCAAACCGTAATATTTGTTGTTTCACTAGAGGTTACTGCGATAACCAAATCGGTTTCATCAACCCGCGAATCCTTCAACACGGAAATAGAAGTGGCATCTCCGCGAACCGCTCTAATATCTAATTGCGAGTCGGCGTGGGCCAAAAAATCCCGATTGGGATCGATAAGGGTTATATTCTGGGATTCAAAAGAAAGTAGTTTGGCAAGATGAAAGCCAACTTCTCCTGCGCCGGCAATGATAATTTTCATTGATTTTCTGTTTGATTTAAAATCCTCCCAATATTCAAAAACCAGACTTTCTTAGTTGTATATTGAAACAATCACTGGGCAAAGATATGTAATTTCGAAGCACTGATAATAAATTCAGAGAACGGGATATTATTTATATTAAAAACAAATCCACACCATGATCAATGCTTTAACCTCATTTTTAAACCAAATGAAAAAGTTATTTTGCATCCGAAGTAATTAAAGGAATCCCTTTAGGTTTCAAAAATATTATCCATCAACCTATGAAAAATTATGTAGTTTTGCAGGCGAAATTTTATGGAAGAAAAAGTAAAACCTTATAAGGATTCTTCGGAAGGAAAAAAGAGACAGGTTGAACAGATGTTCGATACCATCTCCGAAAACTACGATGGCATGAATCGAGTCATTTCTCTTGGTTCTGATATTTCTTGGCGGAAAAAAGTAATAAAGCTCGTTACCGCCAAAAAACCGAAAACCATACTTGACATCGCTACGGGAACCGGTGATCTTGCTATTCAGTTTGCCGAAGCAACAGAAAATGTCGAAATAATTGGTCTTGACCTTTCTGAAGGCATGCTTTCGGTTGCACGAAAAAAGGTTTCAGGTAAACCAATTTCAGAAAAAATAAAATTCATTCAAGGAGATTCGGAAGCTCTTCCTTTTGAGGATAACACTTTTGATGCTATTACAGTTTCTTTCGGAATTCGCAATTTTGAGAATCTAGAGAAAGGCCTAGCAGAAATTTTGCGGGTACTTAGAAAAGACGGCATTTTTGTTATTCTTGAAACCTCTGTACCAACTAAGTTTCCTTTTAAGCAGGGTTATCATTTTTATGCTAAGAATGTTTTACCTCTCATTGGCCGATTATTCTCCAAAGACAAAGTCGCATACCAATATTTAAGTGAAAGTGCCTCGGTTTTTCCTTTTGGCCAAGAGCTCAACAATATTTTGCGCAAAATAGGGTTTATGAATGTGGATAATAAGCCCCAAACTTTTGGCGTTGCAACCATCTATACGGCTACCAAGTAATTTTTATGAAGAAACTATTTTTTGTCTTTGCTCTTTTTTTTGCAGCGAACAGTGTTCAAGCACAATGGTTTTTTAATCACGAACGGTTGGCAAACCTTGAGAATTTCGATAAAAAGCGTTTTACTTGGGGTTACTTCCTGGGCTTCAACTCATACGATTTTAAGATAGATTATATTGAGCAATATGCCGATAACAATACCGATATTCAAGTAAAATCTTCTCCAGGATTCAACGTGGGCCTTGTAGGCGATATGCGAATTAATGAATACTTCAATTTACGACTTGAACCAGGTTTGTATTTTACGCAACGCGATCTCACGTTTCCAGGATTTACTGAAGAAAGAAATTATTTACGCGAAGTAAAATCCACTTATATCCACGTTCCTTTATTGCTCAAAGTATCAACCAAAAGATTGAATAACATTAAGCCCTTTATTATTGGCGGGGTTTCTACATCTTTAAACCTTTCCAGCGAGCAAAAGAATCCCGACGACAACGAGTTTGGAAAATTTAGAATGACCAATAGTACCAATTATTTTGAATTGGGATTTGGCATTGATTTTTATCTCTTCTATTTCAAATTTACGCCTTCCATCCGCGGTGTGTTTGCCTTCAGCGATGAGTTGGTACCAGATGATGACCCGAACAGTCCTTGGACGGGAAATATAGATAAATTGTCAACCCGTGGGGTTTTTATTAACTTTACTTTCCAGTAGATCTTCTAAATTCTGAAAGGATTATTGCTGTTGCCGTAGCGACATTTAGGCTTTCTGTCTTTTGTATTTTTCCGAAACGGGGAATACTTATTTTGTGAGTTATTTTTTTTGAGATTAACTCCGAGATTCCGTTCGCCTCATTTCCCAGAATCATTATTGCATCTGTGGGGAATGTTTCAGAATAAATATTCCTGCCATCCATAAATCCTCCATAAATTGGAAGGTTGGTCTTTTCCAAAAACTCCAAAAGTGGAAGATAATGAATCCTCACTCTTGCCAAAGAACCCATGCTCGCTTGAACCACTTTGGGGTTGTAACAATCCACTGTATCTTCGGAACAGATCAGCTGGGAAACTCCAAACCAATCACACAGTCGGATAATGGTGCCCAAATTTCCGGGATCACGTACTGCGTCCAGCGCAATCACCAAACCAGAATCCAAATAGGGACTTAAAGTGGGAATTTCAAAAATTGCAGTTGCGGAATTGGCGGTTTTTAAAAAACTAATTTTCTTAAGCTGCGCTTCACTCACCAAAAAATGATTTTCCAAAGTAATTTGGGAGGGCTCGGTGGTGAACAACCATTTAAGTTTTAACCCCTCTTCGCGAAGTTCGGAAATTACCTTGGGACCTTCGGCGACAAATAGCTGAAACTTGTCCCGGTATTTTTTTTGGCCCAGACTGCTTATTAATTTTGTTTGGCTGTTGCTTACCAAATTATAGTATTTTTGAATCAGTAAAAAATGCACTTCCAGTTGGCGTACACCCTCACAAAAATATCATTATTTATACTATTATTAGGGGTATTTTTATCCTGTAATGCCGTAAAAAGAGTTCCGGAGGGGAAATACCTGCTTACCGACAATACCATATTGGTGGATAGCGTAAAAGTAAAAGATGCAGGGTTGCACAGCCAATTGGCACAAAAACCCAATCAAAGTATTCCCTTGATTGGATTTCCGTTGGGACTTTACATTTACAATCTAGCCGATCCCGAGCCAGACTCTACATTTAACCGCTGGTTGCATAAAAATCCAAAACGCGAAGAAAGATTGATCAAATTACTGTCCAAAAAACAAGTGGATGGAATGGATAGCACCTACGTAAGCCTAAATAATTGGCTCAAGAAATCAGGAGATGCGCCGGTTATAATCCAGGATAGTAAAATTGAAAAATCCACCGAACGATTAAAGAAATGGTATAACAGCTATGGATATTTCAACAATGAAGTTACCCACGAGATTATTCCCAATAAGAAGAAGGAAAAACGAGCCGAAATAGTCTATAAGGTTAAAAAGCACAGACCCTATTTTGTGGGTGATACCATTTTTGAAAAAATAAGCTCTCCAGTGGTGGATTCATTATTCCAAATAACTAAGAAAAGATCCTTCATCAAACCGGGAAATCAATATTCGGCAAGCGACATGGTTAATGAACGGGACAGGCTCACAATTCAATTTCGAAATTCGGGACTTTATTATTTTAATCAGGAATATGTAGTCATTGAAGCCGATACGGTAAATACTAATCATAAGGCAGACCTCACTTATATTATTCCAGACCGCAAAATAACCGGGAGCGACAGCACCTATACGGTACCTTTCCAAGTCCATACAGTGGATGAAGTTCGCATAGTTACGGATTATACTTATGAAAACAGGGACAAACAGTTTCAGGACTCCGTAAATTATAGAGGATACAAACTCTTTAGTTATGGCAAAATGCGGTACCGGCCGAAAGCCATTACCGATGCAATCTCCATTATACCAGGAACCATATTTAAGGATATAGACCGCACCTTGACCTATACCCAACTTAGCGATTTACGGATTTTTAAATATCCCAACATCAGTTATTCTGAAGTAGTCGCAGATTCTACGAAGAATGTTTTAAACGCCACCATTTTATTAAGCCCGCGGGAACGCTTTACGCTTGGGGCAGATTTTGACGCCTTTACCTCTACCATTCAACAATTCGGGATTAGTTTCAGTGGAAATATGATATTTAGAAATATATTCCGAGGAGCCGAAATATTCCAGATTTCGGGCCGTGGAAGTCTGGGAGCTTCAAAGGACGCCGCAGATAAAAGCAGTCATTTTTTCAATATTTCGGAATTTGGGGGTGATGCAAAACTCACTTTCCCGCGAATCATATTTCCGTGGAATACGCAAAAACTTATCCCTAAGTATATGTCCCCTTCTACCACTTTGAGTCTGGGGGCCAGTGCACAAAATAATATCGGTCTGGATAGACAAACGGTAAACGGTTATTTCAGCTACAATTGGAAACCTTCAAAAATTTTGAATTACCAATTGGATGCCCTCAATCTTCAATATGTGAAGAATTTGAATACTGTAAACTATTTCAATGTGTACACAAATAGTTTTGATCAGTTGAACAACATCGCTCAACAAACAGAAATCCAGAATCCCGGGACTATCGATCCCACTTATTATTATTACAACAATCAAGACGAATTGGAATTGATAATCCCAGATGGGGCAAATGGATTTATCAACGATGTTCTTGATGGAAGTATCAATCCTGTTGACAACGATGGTGATGCTTATGAAACTGTTGACAATATCGGGGAAAGAAAAAAGCGCTTAACGGAAAACAACTTGATTTTCGCAACAAACATTACCCTAACCCGTGATACCCGTGACAATATAAAAGACAATAATTTTTCCCGAACCAGGTTTAAACTGGAAACTGCAGGTAATATTCTTTCAGGTATTGCCAATCTTGCGGGACTACAAAAAAACAGTCAGGACTCTTATGAGGTGTTCAATGTTGTCTATTCTCAATATATAAAAGGAGAAGTGGAATATATAAAACACTGGGAATTGGATTATAATAATGTGGTAGCGGTACGTGCATTTACAGGCTTGGCGATTCCTTATGGAAACAGCAACAGCATCCCTTTTACGCGAAGTTATTTTGCCGGTGGTGCCAATGATAATAGAGGGTGGAAAGCCTATTCCCTGGGACCTGGAAGTAGCGGCAACAAAAACGAATTTAATGAAGCGAATTTTAAAATTGCCCTGAATGCCGAATATCGATTTACCATTCTCGGAGCTTTTAAAGGTGCCGTTTTTATGGATGCAGGAAATATTTGGAACCTAATGGACAATATTACCGAGGAAGAATCGGTATTCAATGGCATTGCGGATTTAAAAGAGTTAGGTGTGGCTACAGGATTGGGACTTCGATATGATTTCGGATTCTTTGTCTTCCGTTTTGACATAGGTTTTAAAACACACGATCCTGCAAAGCCAATTGGAGAACGCTGGTTTAATGACTATGGCTTTAAGAATGCTGTGTATAACATAGGAATTAACTACCCTTTCTAAACCATATTAATTTGCTATTTTTGTTTGTTCAAATATTTTGATGGTTTTCGAGGGAGGTTTGCAGTTTTGGAATCCCCACCGTTAATAAATTTAACTTACGTACTAACGATTAACATCTAACATTTTATCCCATAAATATGAGTCACGGAATTAAGCCGGGGGTAGCAACCGGAAAAGAAGTTCAAAGAATACATAAATACGCAAAGGAGAAAGGATTTGCCATGCCTGCCGTTAATGTTGTGGGTTCCGATAGCATCAATGCTGTAATGGAAACAGCGGCAGCTTTAAACGCTCCTGTTATTATCCAATTTTCAAATGGAGGTGCACATTTTAACGCAGGAAAAGGTCTTTCCAATGAAAACGAAAAAGCAGCTATAGCCGGAGGAATTGCAGGTGCAAAACATGTGCACGAACTCGCTGACGTATATGGAGCAACTGTAATACTTCATACGGATCATTGCGCTAAAAAACTTTTGCCGTGGATCGATGGCCTGTTAGATGCAGGTGAGAAATTCTATAACGAAACCGGAAAACCACTTTACAGCTCACATATGATAGACCTTTCAGAAGAACCTATCGAAGAGAATGTGGAAACTTGCAAGCGCTATCTGGAGCGAATGAGCAAAATTGGGATGACGCTTGAGATGGAGCTGGGAATAACAGGGGGAGAAGAAGATGGCGTGGACAATACTGATGTGGACTCTTCAAAATTATACACACAACCTAAGGAAGTTGCCTACGCTTACGAAGAACTTTTAAAAGTAAGTGACCAATTTACCATCGCCGCTGCTTTTGGAAATGTTCACGGGGTTTACAAGCCTGGAAACGTTAAGCTCACTCCTATTATTCTGAAAAACTCACAGGAATATGTTCAGAAAAAATTCAACACAGGACATAATCCTATAGATTTTGTTTTCCACGGCGGAAGTGGTTCCTCATTGGAAGAAATCCGCGAGGCTATCAGCTACGGTGTTATTAAGATGAATATCGATACTGATATGCAATTCGCCTTTACTGAGGGAATTCGCGACTATATGATTAAGAATCTGGAATATTTAAAAACCCAAATAGGAAATCCTGAAGGCTCCGACCTTCCAAATAAAAAATATTACGACCCTAGAAAATGGCTTCGTGAAGGAGAATTAACTTTTAAAAAGCGTCTTGAACAAGCTTTTGAAGACCTTAATAATGTGAATACTTTATAGTCCAAGCCCCTAGCCCATAAAGGGGAAAAGAACTTGTACATATTAGAAGAAATATAAACAAACCACAAACAGAGAAGTGAGAATAGAGCGTTGAAGATTTCAAATTATTTATTTTGGTGGCGCTCATAACTCATAACTCATAACTCATAACTCAATTATGCCTTGGTTTAAACGAACAAAAAAAGGGATACAAACAGCAACCGAAGACAAGAAAGATGTTCCAAAAGGGTTGTGGTATAAATCTCCTACTGGAAAAATCGTCGATAGTGCGGAACTTGAAAAGAACTTTTATGTAAGTCCGGAAGACGGCTATCACGTCCGCATTGGAAGTAGCGAATATTTCGAAATACTTTTTGATGATAATAAGTTTAAGGAGCTGGATAAAAATCTTACTTCAAAGGACTCCCTGAATTTTGTTGACAAGAAAAAATACACTGACCGTCTTGTAGAAGCCGAAGAGAAAACAGGTTTAAAGGATGCTATACGCACCGCCGTTGGTAAATCTATGGGGAAAGATTTGGTTGTAGCTTGTATGGATTTTAGTTTTATTGGTGGCTCAATGGGAAGTGTTGTTGGGGAAAAGATTGTTCGTGCAGCGGCTTATTCCCTGGAGAAAAAAATTCCGTTGTTGATTATCTCAAAAAGTGGAGGTGCACGAATGATGGAGTCAGCACTTTCATTAATGCAACTTGCCAAAACGAGTGTAAAACTGGCTCAACTAAGTGAGGCAGGAATTCCATACATTTCTTTGTGTACGGATCCAACTACAGGTGGAACCACTGCCTCTTTTGCAATGCTTGGCGATATAAATATTGGTGAACCCGGAGCCTTAATTGGATTTGCCGGACCTCGTGTAGTACGCGATACCACAGGAAAAGAATTGCCAGAAGGTTTCCAAACCTCAGAATTTTTATTGGAGCATGGATTTTTGGATTTTATCACCCATCGTCGCGATTTAAAGCGTAAAATCAATCTTTATTTGGATTTGGTTTTGAACAGACCTTTGCGCGAGAAAGTTGAAAAAACAGCATAAAAAACCTACTCCTTTTGAAAAAAGGCAACTTATATAAGCATTACACTGATCTTGTTCAAGACTTTGCCTCAAATATAAGAAGCAATTACGTCAGGAGAAAATAAAACCACCCAGCGGTTAGCAACAAAACGAATATACCCTGAAGGGCAATCCTCCAGGGCATTGAGATATTTCACCGACAACCAAAAGGTTTTTTAAAAAACTGAACACCGAGCACTGAATACTGAATACTTTTTTTATCTTTGCAGCCTTGATTATCAAAACGGTAGTCAGTACATAAAAATCATTTTAATAATATTGGCATGTATTTATCACAAGAAGTAAAAGAAAAAATTTTTGAAAAACACGGTAAATCAAAGACCGATACTGGTTCCGCAGAAGGACAGATCGCTTTGTTTACTTACCGAATTGAGCATTTGACCAAACACCTTAAAAACAATCACAAGGATTACAACACAGAGCGTTCTTTGGTTATGTTGGTAGGTAAAAGACGTGCACTATTAGATTATCTTATTAAAAAGGATATTCTACGTTACCGTGCTATCGTTAAGGAATTAGGATTGCGTAAGTAATTTATTAAAGGGCTCTTTCGAGCCCTTTTCATTTTTTATTGTCATTTTTATTTCTCTGGAACCCAAGTTGGGATCTCGGAGAAACACAGAAAAGCTACCTAAGGTTTTTCATTGGTCAACCACAACAACACAACAACACTAGACCTGAAAATCAGGTTTTGACCAAAATTAACTGCACATAACTTCATGTGCACAATTGAAAAACAAGCAAATGATACCTAAAGTATTTAAAGAGGTCATTGACCTAGGTGATGGAAGACAAATCACCCTTGAAACCGGAAAACTGGCTAAACAGGCCCATGGTTCTGTTGTGGTACAATCTGGAAAATGTATGCTGCTTTGTACGGTAGTTTCCAACTACCAACAAAGTGACGTGGATTTCCTGCCCTTAACGGTAGATTATCGCGAAAAATTTGCAGCGGCTGGTCGCTATCCAGGTGGTTTCTTCAAAAGAGAAGCGAGACCAAGCGACGGTGAGGTATTAACTATGCGTTTAGTGGATCGTGTTCTGCGCCCACTTTTCCCAAAGGATTATCATGCTGAAACACAAGTGATGATTCAGTTGATGAGCCACGACGAAGACGTTATGCCAGATGCTATGGCAGGTTTAGCAGCTTCTGCAGCGATTCAACTTTCAGATTTTCCTTTTGAATGTGCTATTTCTGAAGCCCGTGTGGGAAGAATCAATGGCGAGTTTATCATCAACCCGTCAAGAGCACAATTGGAAGAATCGGACATCGATATGGTAATCGGCGCTTCCATGGATTCCGTGATGATGGTGGAAGGAGAAATGAAAGAAATTTCTGAAGAAGAAATGGTTGACGCCATTAAATTTGCCCACGACCATATCAAAAAACAGTGTGAGGCACAGATGAGATTGGCCGATGCTGTTGGAAGAAAAAAAGTACGTGAATACGAGCCTGAACGCGAAGATGAGGAATTGAAAAAGAAAATTCACGAGATGGCATACGATAAAGTTTATGCCATTGCTCATTCCGCATCGGCAAAACACGAAAGAACAGATGCGTTTGAAGCTATTAAAGAAGAAATAAAAGGAACTTTCTCTGAAGAGGAATTAGCTGAAAATGGCGACCTAATTTCAAAGTATTATTACTCGGCAGAAAAAGACGCCGTTCGTGATCTTACCTTAAATGAAGGTTTGCGATTGGATGGAAGAAAAACGGATGAAATTCGCCCAATATGGTGTGAAATTGATTATTTACCTTCTGTTCACGGATCTGCAATCTTTACACGCGGGGAAACTCAAGCATTGGCCACGGTAACTTTGGGAACTTCTCGTGAAGCGAACCAAATTGATATGCCATCTTATGAAGGTGAGGAAACTTTTTACCTTCATTACAACTTCCCTCCTTTTTCCACTGGAGAAGCTCGCCCAATTCGCGGAACTTCACGTAGAGAAGTAGGACACGGAAACTTGGCTCAAAGAGCACTTAAAGGAATGATACCTTCAGATTGTCCATATACCGTTCGTGTTGTTTCAGAAGTATTGGAATCTAACGGCTCTTCTTCTATGGCAACAGTTTGCGCAGGAACAATGGCGCTTATGGATGCTGGCGTTCAATTGAAAAAACCGGTTTCTGGAATTGCTATGGGATTGATTTCCGATAGTGAATCTGGAAAATACGCCGTACTTTCTGACATATTAGGTGATGAAGATCACTTGGGAGATATGGACTTTAAAGTAACCGGAACCGCAGACGGCATTACCGCCTGCCAAATGGATATTAAGGTAAAAGGACTTTCTTACGAAATTTTGGTAAATGCTTTAAAACAAGCTGCTGCCGGAAGACTTCACATTCTCGATATTTTGGTTGACACAATTGCTGAACCAAAAGCAGATGTGAAACCTTACGCTCCAAAAATGATTACCGTTAGAATTCCAAACGAATTTATTGGTGCCTTAATTGGACCGGGTGGAAAAGTTATCCAACAACTTCAAAAGGATACAAAAACTACTATTGTCATCAACGAAGATCCCGTTACAGAAGAGGGCATCGTAGAAATACTTGGAACAGGTCAAGAAGGAATTGATGCTGTAATGGCGAAAATCGATTCTCTTACTTTTAAACCTGAAGTGAATAGTGTCTATGAAGTGAGAGTTATAAAAATGCTCGATTTCGGAGCTGTTGTTGAATTTTTGGATGCTCCAGGAAATGAAGTATTACTCCATATTTCTGAATTGGCTTGGGACCGAACCGAAAACGTAAGTGATGTTGTTCATATGGGCGACGTATTTGATGTAAAGTATTTTGGAATTGATCCTAGAACCCGTAAGGAGAAAGTATCCAAGAAAGCTCTTATGCAAAAGCCTGAGGGCTATAAAGAACGTGCGCCACGTGAGGATAACCGAAGTGGTGGACGGGACAATAACCGAGGAGGACGCGACAACCGTGATAATCGTGGCCGCGACAACAACCGCGATAGAGATAGAAAGAGAGATTAAATAATTCGGAATTCAGAATTCAGAATTCAGAATTCAGACTAATAAAAACGTCTTCAACCAGTTATATGGGAGAAGGCGTTTTTTATTTTAATAAATGGTTTTTCAGGAATGAAGTTTGGCAGGAATAGATTCTATCCATTCGTCTCCAATTGGAAAAATTTAAACGTCCTAATTCGTTTTTCGGTTCCATTGTAATACCAAACCTAGCGTTCCAAGGGTTTGGAAAGAATTTATGTTCGCACCAAGTTTGAGCCCCATTGAGAAGCGCGAGCCGAGCATATATTGAAATTTCGCTCCAATTGGAAAACCGATCGTGCTTTCGGAAGTATCGCCATTTCTGCCGTTATAAGTATTATAGTGAAAATATCCTGCACCAATGAAAATATCAGTAAAAAGGTTTTCATTTAAGGGATAACTGCGGCCATACGTCAAATTTATTTCATAAAAATCACTGCTATTTCCAAAAAAATTACCTTCAGTGCCACTACCTCCTTCCAAACTAAAAATATTCTTACCGTAATCAAAACTCACGTCTGCACTAACTATAATTCCTGAATTTTCTCCGCCGTATATACCTAATGGGCTAATAGAGAATGAGCGATAAGCAAACTGTCTGGAATTGACTTCCTGAGCGCTCAGCGCATATGTGCCCAACAAGAGCAACGTCCCAAAAAAAATAAAACTTTTTCCCATAGTATAATCCTATTAAGTTGCTTCTTAAGATTGAAGATAATACAATTCGTATTAGCTCCCACGCAACCTTTCGAAATTTTCCAGACTATAGATAAACACCTAAATCCATTCATCATGAAAATTTTGCACATAAGTCTTCTTCTTTTATTAATCTCTATGTTTTCCTGTGAAAACGAGCCCATAGATAGAGCTGATCCTTCGAAGGTAATTGCCGTAGATTCGGAGTTATATAATCTCATTCAAAGAGCGGCGGGCAATGGCTTTGAAAATGAACTGACCTGCATTGATTTTAATTACGCCTTCACATTGGTTGTTTATGACGAGACTATGGATATTGTTGCAGAGCAAATAATAAGAAGTGACCTAGAGTTTAGCGATTTTCTAGGAGGGCTGGAAGATGGAAAATCGATTAGCCTCAGTTATCCAATAACGAGTATTCTGGACAATGGACAACCTTTTGAAATAAGGAACAATGAAGAACTTAAGGCGGCACTCGACCAATGCGTTGAAGCCGATACCGTAATCACTTGTACAACTATTCTCACTGAGACCTCCTGTATTTGGAAAATAACTCATTTGGATGGACCAAATAATCAATATGAAGGGGCTTATTTTCAGGTGAGTTCTTCCGGAAATGTGGGTTTAAATTTTCAAGACCATTCCTTTGGTGGCACATGGGTAACCTATTTTATAGAAAATAAATTACACTTAAACATTTTTATTACTGGGGATGAAGAAGTAAGCTCGGATTGGAACTTTGACTGGAAAGTAGTGAACTTTGATGAATCCCAAATGGAAATAAAAAATGGTACAGATCGTTTTTTACTCGTGAAAAGCTGTTTAGAGTCTTGTAGAAAGTTTCTCTTTGAAGAATGTGAAACGGAATCAGGTTCCGGCATTGCAATATTCGACTTAGAAAGTTATTTTGATTGCTTCTTTCCCTTTACGGGTATTTCAGATCCTTCATCTGTATCTTGGAGTTATTATGAGAGTGAGGAAGATATGAATGCTGGTATAAACCCAATTGACAACTTATTGTTCAACAACGTTTTAAACCCTCAAATTATTTACGTTAGATTTTATGATATAACCACGGGCGAAATGGTGACATCAATAACCATAATTTTAAAGGCGATAAAATGCTGATTTTCTGAAAATATCCAAAAGATATAATAATTGACTGAAAAAGAACTAATAAAACAATGTATAAAGAACAACCGAACAGCTCAAAATGAATTGTTCAGGAAGTACAAAGACATCTTGTTTTTCACCTCTTTAAAGTATTGCAGGAATGACGCTGATGCCGAAGATAATCTCCACGATGCGTTTATTACCATTTTTCAGAAAATCAATACTTTTAAGCACAAAGGATCTTTTGAAGGTTGGATGAAAGGTATAACAATCTATAAAGCAATAGATAAGTACAAAGCCCGAAAACCTGTTTGTATTGAAATAAACAACGACATCCTTGAAGAAACCATCGAGATTGAGGAAGACACTTTTATCTCACTTGACCAATTATTAAAACTCATTCAAGAACTGCCGGATCAATACCGACTTGTTTTTAACCTTTATCAAATGGATGGTTTTTCACATAAAGAAATTGCAACACTATTAAATATTTCCGAAGGCACTTCAAAATCAAACTACCATCGGGCAAAGGTGATTTTACGAGATAGAATCTTTAAAACAAACATACCTCTTAACCCAAAAACAAATTAAAAAATGGGAAAAAAGAAAGACATAGGAGCATTTATTGAAAGCAAACTGGACGGAGGAAAAAGCAGTCCTAACGAAAAACTTTGGGACAGGGTAAACCACTCTTTGGACAGCGAAAAATATACAAAAAGAAATCATCTGTATTGGATTGCTGGCGGTTTAATTCTTCTTTCAATCGGGTTATTTCTGGTGGCCAACGAAAATTTTTTACAAACAGATCTTCCAGCCGAAGAGCAAAATGTGACTATTACCACAAAATTGAATCCTTCATCCGGAAAAGACCACAATAAAACTACAATTCCGATTTCAAAAGAAGATTCGTTGAACTTTAAAAAAGAGGAGGAAATATTTTCGGAAATCACGCTATCAGAAGAATGTCTAGAGAAAATTGAAACCGAGGATTCACCAAAAACAACACATTCTGTCCAGACCAAGGATTCCGGAAACAAATCGAAAAAAGACAAACTAGTTAATGATAGCGGTGGTCAAAATTTTACTGTTACTACAAAATACTATTATTACAACAGTGAGGATGAGAAGCAAATGGTTACTACTGACAAAAATAAAATTGACAGTCTAATGTCTAGAAAACAGAACTCTTTGGATTCAATCAATGCTAAAAAAATCGATAGTCTCTCTCAAAAGATAAAACCATAACGATTCTAAAAAAGGAATTCTTAAAAAAAACTTAAAATCATCTGTAACCTTTTGTAGATTTCTTCGTATAAACCAATACAGAAGTTAAACCATAATCTACAGGACAATCTTTAAATGAGACAACTCAAAATCACAAAGCAGGTTACCAATAGGGAGACCGCTTCATTGGACAAGTATCTTCAGGAAATTGGAAAAGTTGACTTAATTACCGCAGACGAAGAAGTGGAATTGGCTCAGCGCATTAAGGCGGGTGACCATATGGCTTTGGAAAAATTGACCAAAGCTAATCTCCGATTTGTCGTGTCGGTAGCGAAGCAATATCAAAATCAGGGACTTACTCTTCCAGATCTTATAAACGAAGGGAATCTTGGACTGATTAAAGCTGCACAGAGATTTGATGAAACCCGTGGCTTTAAATTTATTTCCTATGCTGTATGGTGGATAAGACAATCCATTTTGCAGGCGTTGGCAGAACAATCCCGAATTGTTCGTTTGCCTCTGAACAAAATTGGAAGTATAAACAAAATAAACAAAATGTACGCTTATCTGGAGCAGGCAAACGAGCGCCCACCATCCGCCGAAGAGATCGCCAAAGAACTGGATATGACCATTAATGACGTTAAGGAATCGATGAAAAACTCAGGTCGTCACGTTTCAATGGACGCACCATTGATTGAAGGTGAAGACAGTAATCTTTACGACGTTTTAAGAAGTGGAGAATCTCCAAATCCTGATCGTCTTCTATTGCATGAATCGCTTCGAACCGAGATAGAGCGTGCGCTGGAAACTTTAACGCCGCGAGAGGCAGATGTTATTCGACTATATTTTGGTCTTGGCGACCAACATCCCATGACCTTAGAAGAAATTGGTGAAACATTTGACCTAACCCGCGAGCGTGTACGCCAGATAAAAGAAAAAGCTATCCGTAGGTTAAAACATACTTCTAGAAGTAAAATTTTAATGACCTATTTAGGCTAAAGATTGAAAACCTCCTACCTATGTTGGAGGTTTTTTCTTACAAGATTAGGCTCTTTATCCCAATTCCTGAAAATAAATATTTTAAACTACCTTTGCCCTTACTATGGATCATACAATTTGCTACATTAGTAAGCACGCCCCTGCTTTAAACGATAAAGTTCAAGAAGATCTTTTTTCCTTTATTTTAGAACACAATCCTCCAAAAAACATTACTGGAATTCTTTTATCAAACCAAGATTTTTTTCTTCAAGTATTGGAAGGAAACGAAAATATACTCGAGGAGCTGTTTAATAGTATAAAAAAAGACAATAGACACTTCCAAATACTTACTGTTCTAAATCAGCCTATTGAAAATCGAGTTTTTAAGGACTATAGGGCAGGCTTTTCCATTTTACAAAATCGGAATGAATTTTCTCAATTAAACAACTATTTGTCACTATACGACCACGATCAAAATTACCCAAAGAATATAAAATCCTTATTGGAACCTTTTTTAATTTAATTTTCGAATAAATAATTCGCTTTTATCCTTCCCTCCTTGCAGCAGATTTCTGCAATTTACAACGTGATATAGAAATGATTAACAATAGTGAAGCAGATTGGATTCATATTGATGTGATGGACGGACTTTTTGTCCCCAACATCTCTTATGGGATGCCAGTTATAAAAAGTATCGCAAAAGATGCCAATAAACCTCCACTTCCGGAGGTTTTTTTATGACGAGTCAGTGGATCAATTATTTTAGAATATTGCCACCCAGAAATAAACTCATCTTTTCAACTAATCAAGATTTCGGAATTTTCCCTCGTTTTATCCTGACCAATAGGAAGAGGAAATTAGTTCTAATCATCCATAACCTTTTTCTGATGATTAATGGATTCTTGGTGGATAGCCTTATAGATTCGCAATACAAAATCTTCACTCAGCGTATATTCTCCGCCCAGCTCGATCATTCTTTCAAGAATTTGGTTCCATCGTTTTACTTGCAGAATGGCAACATTATTCTTTTTTTTCATTCCACCAATACTGTCTACTATTTTCATTCGTTTCCCCAGCATATCCATAATCTGATCGTCTATCAAATCTATTTGGGAACGTAGCGTACTTAATTGATTCCTGAATTCAATCTGGTCTCCTTCCGTTTTTCTAACTTTTAGATCGCTGAGGATTTCTTTAAGTGCCAAAGGAGTAATCTGTTGATCTGCATCGCTCCACGCTTTATCAGGATTGTTATGGGTCTCTATCATCAAACCGTCATAATTCAGGTCGAGCGCTGTTTGGCAAAGGTCAAAGATTATATCGCGTCTTCCAGCAATATGGGAGGGATCAAGAATTAAAGGTAAATCTGGAAAGTGGTTATGAAGGTCAATGGGAATTTGCCATTCCGGATTATTTCGATACCGCGTTTTCTCGTAAGTAGAAAATCCGCGATGGATAACGCCCAATTTATTAATACCAACTTCATAAAACCGCTCCACTGCTCCCAACCATAATGCCAAATCGGGATTTACGGGGTTTTTAACCAAGATTGTTTTATCAGTTCCTCTTACGGCCTCGGCAATTTCCTGAACTATAAAAGGAGAAACAGTGGTCCGTGCTCCTATCCATAAAATATCGACATCGTATTTTAGGGCCAATTCCACGTGGGTTGCATTTGCTACTTCAATGGTAGTTAATAAACCGGTTTCCTTTTTAGCTGTTTGCAGCCACTTTAAGCCCAATTCACCCACACCTTCAAAATTACCTGGGCGACTTCTCGGCTTCCATATACCAGCTCGTAAAATAGATACTTTGCTATCCTTTAGCTGATGCGCAATTTCCAATAACTGCTCTTCCGTTTCAGCACTACAAGGTCCGGCAATTACTAATGGATGATTCAATGCTAGGGCATCCAACCAATTGCGAAATTCCTTTTTATTTTTCATAAATTTCTTTTCAGAAAGGAAAGTCTCAGAATTAGGATTATTATGAACTTAAACCACAATGATCCTCAAAATGACACCAAATTTTAAAGGGCAAATATAGGAATAATGAAAACTGATTTTAGACTTTAACCTTGCGAACTTGGACAATAACTCACACCCTAACGATGTTTACTCGGAAATATAATGTTGGTTGCCCCATCTGCTTGGCAAGAAAATTTATGTAGTTTTGTTAGCTTCAAAATATGTCCATTAAAGTAGAAAATATTACTAAAACCTACGGCGAACAAAAAGCGCTGAACAATGTTTCATTTTCAATTGAGAAAGGAGAAATCGTTGGTTTTTTAGGTCCGAATGGAGCTGGGAAATCCACTATGATGAAGATTTTGACCACTTATATTTCACCTACGGAAGGAACTGCTTTGGTAAATGGTTTTGAGATTGGGAAGGACGATATAGAAGTTAAAAGAAGCGTAGGATATTTACCAGAGCACAATCCCTTGTATCTGGAAATGTTTGTGCGGGAATATCTTCTCTTTAACGCTGGAATCTATAAAATATCCAAAGACGAAGTTGAAAAGATAATCGATAAAACGGGATTGACTTCCGAAGCAAATAAAAAGATCGGCCAACTTTCCAAAGGATATAGGCAACGTGTAGGATTGGCGTGTGCGCTTCTGCACAATCCGGAAGTTCTTATCCTGGATGAGCCTACAACCGGTCTTGATCCCAATCAGTTGATTGAAATCCGGAAATTGATAAAAAATGTGGGGAGGGAAAAAACCGTTTTGCTTTCTACACACATTATGCAGGAAGTGGAAGCCATTTGCGACCGCGTAATAATTATCAATAAAGGTGAAATCGTTCTGGATAAAAAACTAGATGATCTAAAAAAGAACAAACAGCAGATTATAGAGGTAGAGTTTGATTATCGGGTGGAAGAAGTTGCACTGCAGCAACTTCCAAAAATAGGAAGGATTGAAAATCCTATAGGCTTTGTTTATCAATTATACTTTGATACGGAACAGGATATGCGCGGAAAAGTATTTGATTTTGCCCACGATAACGGACTTAAGATTTTGCAGCTTCACAACAAAAACACCACGTTAGAGAAACTCTTTGGGGAGTTGACTTCTTAATATTTCAATAATCGCAATAAAACTTTTGAGATTTTAACAATATTTTTCTTTATACGGTAAAACCAATAAAAAAACACAAAATCAACTTGCGTGAGGCCCGCCAATCGGCGGGCAGGGATAGAAGCGGAAAGCCCACAGCGAGCGAGCGACAGCGAGTGAGCGAGGACTTGTAGCGGATAGCCCTACCCGCTTGCGAGGAACGAAGCAATCGGGTCACGCCCAGAATATTAGAATCCAAAGAATAAAGCTTTAAAATTTAGCCTATTCGAAAACCAGCCGTCCCTTATAGAGTTCCTCAACTTCAACAATTGATGGACGGGTTTTACAAATAACATTTCCAATACTCACAATTTTCCCTTTGATAGATTGATGTGGGTTTACCACCATTGGCCCTGAACTGCGATGAAATAATTGTAAATCCTGGACAATAAGATTTTCTGAATAAATCCTACAATCGCCCGCATAGAGCCCGAAACTTGCGCTTTCAGCATTTCCACTTAAATAAAATTTGGACATACCATTGGCTACCACATTCAATTTTCCAACATTAAGATCGAACTTAAAATCGCCATCTGTGTGATATTCTCCTGAATTAAAATCTTCAGAAAGAAGTGATAGCTCCGGGAAGGTTAATGTACCGATACTTTCGATGGCATATCCCGTACTACTTCTTATCTCGGTAATATTGGGGGAAGTGACGTAAATCTTTGTAATTCCATAATCCCGTACCAAATTGCATGAATTGTTATCCCGAATTTCCAATCTTCCGTCAACGACAGAAACGATTACGTCCTCAATAAGGTTTGACCCTGTTTCCACCACTACTTTATGTTCGGCTCCTTGCTGTATAAATAAACGCGTGCGATCCCAAGCTGTGATTTTGTTGAAAGAAGAAACTGGAATTTCCCGTTGAATTATTGCACCCGAGCTTGTAAAACAATTTCCCAATTTGTCAGGGCTACAACTAACCAACACTAAAAGCAGAAATGTATATATGAGATTTTTCATAATAATACCGAATGCAGGGTTTATAATCTTACGCCTAAACCAAATTCCACCGCTTCGGCCTTGGCCCAATGCGAATGGACAGATGCTGTTGCAAAAAATCGGTCGTCAGAGAAATAACGTTTCAAACCTAAACGGACGTAGATCCTATTTTCAAATTCATATGGCCAATACACATAATAACCCAATTGGGTAATTGCAGCAACTTTATTAAAACGCAATTCGTGACCTACAAATACTCCAACACGTTTGTAATCTTCCTTTCCAGTAAGTCCATCTTCGGGATAGGCGATGGATCTAAATTTGATAACTTCTTTTAAAAACGTGGAAAAAA
The DNA here is from genome assembly GCF_004022485.1 of Aequorivita sp. H23M31. GTDB lineage: Bacteria > Bacteroidota > Bacteroidia > Flavobacteriales > Flavobacteriaceae > Aequorivita > Aequorivita ciconiae. The sequence goes on along the minus strand of NZ_CP034951.1, from coordinate 3,284,986 downwards.
ACACCTCCGCTCCCACTTGTATGGTGCTTTTGTAATTTAAACGCTTGTCTGCATAAAAGGAAACTTCATAAAAAGGTTCCTGCCCAGAGCCGATAACATCACTTTCATTTATCCCCGCTCGGAATTCAAGATTATAAGCAATTTTCTGGGCGTAACTCGAACTGAGGGAATCCTCTTTATCAATATATTCAGGGAACTCCTTATAGTCAAGTAAATAGTTTATTCCCGCATTTAATGCTATAGTGTTTGTACTTGTATTCGGAGCTTTAAGATTGCCATTGCTATAGTGGATAAAAGCAAGCCCCACATTAAAGCCCAGCCCTTTCCAAAGATTTTCACGAATAAAACTTCCCTTAATAAATGTGGAACTTACTAGGTGACTTCCGTAGGCATTATTATAATAATTTGAATCTGTATCGTAAGGTTTAAACATATATGCGATTCCCTCACCTACCTGAAGTCTCAGGTTTCTATTCAAAAAATACCAATTTATATGCCCATACACTCCCAGAGCATCTCCCAAATATTCATTGTGCAAATTTTGATAGGTCATCGAAAAACCCCAATCCGGATAATTATATCTGCGTTCCCATTCATTAAAGCCATAGGTTTTCCGGTTATATGAAAGAATAAAACCAGTAGGATGACCCGTAATTAAATGTTGGATAGCGGGGTTATGCTCCAAAATATTCCCGTAGAAAAAATCAGCTTCAAGGGATACAGGTTTCTTTTCTTCCTCTTGGGAAAAAAGTGGAAACGCAAAAAGAAAGACTGCAAATGCGGCAAGAGATGGCTTCATATTATTTAAAACGCCAGCAAAGATAGAGCAATCCTAAAGAAAGAATCCCAAATCGAAACGGTAGTTTGAACAATTGAAAAATTACACGCTTATCTCCTTCCCATTAAGAACAATACTATAGGTAATTTTAACGCTGGCTTCCATAGTTATTGAGACTGAACAGTATTTCTCAAAGCTCAACTGTGCGGCTCGGATGGCTTTTGTCTCTTCAATTTCACCTTCGAGAATTAACCTTACGTGAATAGATTCGAAAGGTTTCGCTTTGCGAACTTCCCTTCGCTGACCTTCAACTTCCATTTTATATGAAGTGATTTCCTGACGTTGCTTCTTTAGGATCATTATCACATCTATGGCGCTACAACCGCCCAAGCCCATTAATAATAATTCCATAGGGCTTGCACCTTTGGATGGCTCATCGGCCTTGTTGTCTATATAAACTGGAACACCGGAAGCGCCTGTGGCTTCAAAAAGATAGTTGTCGTTTTTTCTTTCAAGGGTTACTTTCATAATTATTTTCTAACCAGTTAAAAATTCATTCCACAGATAGGAGGCATTCCATTCCATAGTTTCAAATATAGCCTTAGAAAGAATTTATTGTTTACTTTCCATTCAAAAAACTTTAAATAAAATCGTGGTTCATTTAAATTTTTTACATTTGTGCCACACAAATTTAGAGGAAAGATTTGACTGATTGCAACCTCAATAAAAAATGCTAAAGGCAGTGAAAACTTCCCTTGGTCCTATTCGTCAAATCCTTTCTTTAAACGACTTAAGACTTTAAGCCATGCGACTTAAGACTAAATAAATTTAAATTAATATAATTCATATTTTGGTCCTGCGTCTTATATCTTTTTGTCCTACGTCCTTACTAGTTTTATAAAATTTTAAATTTAGAATATGGCATATTTATTTACTTCGGAAAGTGTTTCTGAAGGACATCCAGATAAAGTTGCGGATCAGATTAGCGATGCGCTTTTAGATAATTTTTTGGCTTTTGATCCTGAATCAAAAGTTGCTTGTGAAACATTAGTCACCACTGGACAGGTTGTTCTGGCAGGAGAAGTAAAAAGCAATACTTACCTCGACGTACAGAACATCGCTCGTGATGTTATCAATAAAATAGGTTATACCAAAGGCGCTTATAAATTTAGTGGAGATTCTTGCGGAGTCATTTCCCTCATCCACGAACAATCCCAAGATATAAACCAAGGTGTTGACCGCGAGAACAAGGAAGAACAAGGTGCTGGAGACCAAGGAATGATGTTTGGGTACGCCACTAAAGAAACCGAAAATTATATGCCTTTGGCGTTAGATCTTTCGCATAAAATAATGATCGAATTGGCGGCTCTAAGAAGAGAAGAAGATGAAATAAAATATTTGCGTCCCGATTCAAAAAGCCAGGTTACCATTGAGTATAGCGATGATAATATCCCTCAGAAAATTGTGGCTATTGTTGTTTCCACACAGCACGACGATTTTGATGAAGATGAGCCGATGTTGAAGAAAATCAAAAAGGACATTATTGAAATTCTGATTCCTCGGGTTAAGAAACAACTTCCGGAATATGTTCAGAAATTGTTCAATGATGATATAATTTATCACATAAATCCAACAGGAAAATTTGTAATCGGCGGACCTCACGGCGATACGGGTTTAACGGGAAGAAAAATTATTGTTGACACTTACGGCGGTAAAGGTGCCCACGGTGGAGGAGCGTTTAGCGGAAAAGACCCGAGCAAGGTTGATAGAAGCGCCGCTTATGCTTCAAGACATATTGCAAAAAATTTAGTTGCGGCGGGTGTTGCCGATGAAATTTTGGTTCAGGTTTCCTATGCTATCGGTGTAGTAGAGCCTACTTCCATTTTGGTAAATACTTATAACTCTTCCAACGTAGATCTTTCTGATGGAGAGATTGCCAAAAAAGTTGCCCAGATTTTTGATATGCGACCTGCGGCTATTGAAAGAAGATTAAAATTGAGAAATCCTATTTATTCCGAAACCGCTGCTTATGGCCATATGGGAAGAAACCCGAAGACCATTAAGAAAACTTTTGAAAGTCCGTATAACGGAAAAATAGAAAGGGAAGTGGAGCTGTTTACGTGGGAGAAGTTGGATAGGGTTGATGAGGTGAAGGAGGCTTTTGGGCTTTAATTGGGATTAGTTTCTAAAAATTAGTTCTCGACTGCGCTCGAACTGACAATCGTTCTCGACTGCGCTCGAACTGACAATCGTTCTGGACTGCGCTCGAACTGACAATCGTTCTCGACTGCGCTCGGACTGACATTGTTCTCGACTGCGCTCGAAGTGACAACGTTCTCGACTGCGCTCGAACTGACAATCGTTCTCGACTGCGCTCGAACTGACATTCTTTTTTGATAGGTTGGACTGACAATCGTTCTCGACTGCGCTCGAAGTGACAGCCTTGAAATTGATACTCCCTGGACATATTCAAATAACAAATAAGCTGACGGATTTAATAATCGTTCTCGACTGTGCTCCAACTGGCATTCTTTTTTGATAGGTTGGATTGACAATCGTTCTCGACTGCGCTCGAACTGACATTCTTTTTTGATAGGTTGGACTGACAATCGTTCTCGACTGCGCTCGAACTGACAGAAGGTAGAGTGATTAAAATGAAAAATCCCAAATTCTGATTGCTACGCTCGCAATTGGAATTTGGGATTTTGTTGTTTAAAATTTTCCGATTTTAGAGACCTCCTTTTCTTTCAGGAACTCTTTGGGTAGGCCATTCTTGAGGTTCACCCGTTTTCTTATCTATTGGCAATTTCACCTTTTCCCAAGAAGCTCGCTCTGGATCTTCGGAAGCCATGTAGGCTAAGATAGCAGTTAAGATTACGTTGCTCTGTACATCATCAAACACAATTTTATCATAGGTGTCGCGATTGGTGTGCCAAGTGTAATTCCAGTAGCTCCAGCTCAACGAACTCAAACTAAAACCAGGCGCTCCCGCAGCAACAAAACTTGCATTATCCGAACCTCCGCGAGCGGGTGACCCTGGAAAAGAAGTCTCGATATGTTTTCTAATAGTATCGGGAACTGCGCTTAACCATCGTGAAATATAATCGTAGGATTGTAAAAACCCAGCACCGTTAATGCTTACAACTCTTCCTGTTCCATTATCTTGGTTAAAAGAAGCTTGCATGTTTTTAATGATTTCGGGATGATCTGCAACAAAAGCAGACGAACCATTTAATCCTTGTTCCTCACTGCCCCAATGACCTACCAAAATCGTACGTTTTGGGTTTGGATAAACCTTTTTAAGAATACGCATTGCTTCCATCATTACAAGTGTACCAGTTCCATTATCCGTAGCTCCGGTTCCACCGTCCCACGAATCAAAATGTGCGGAAAGGATTACATATTCTTCTGGTTTTTCTGTTCCTTTAATTTCGGCTATTGTATTAAAGGCAGGCACTACGCCCAAATCCTTCGATTCGGCAACAACATGTATTTGAGGTTTATCTCCGTGCTCTACCATTCGGTACAACATGGTGTAATCTTCCAACTGAATATCTACTGTAGGAATCTTTTTGGTACGAGCTCCAAATATTTTATCCACACCAAAACCATTAGACCAATAATTATCTACGATTCCGGCAGCTCCTGCTTTTTCCAATGCTGGGATTATGCTTCTGCTGTCGTATCCACTTTTTGCAATATTTGCGTACCAAGCTCTTGTCATTTCGGTTCTATTCTTTTTCATCTTCTCAAAAGATTCTGGCGTAGCCCATTCTTCCCAGTTGTAATCTGGTCTTCCCGTAGGTTGCTTCATGGCAACCATAACAAATTTTCCTTTTACTGTGGGTAGCCATTTTTGAAAGGAAATAGAATCTTTTATCTCTGGTAGAATAATACATTCCGCAGTAACTCCCTTTTTCGAAGTACCTGGATTCCACGCTAACTGAGTTCCTTCCAAAGTTTGAACCCGAGGATGGATCATATCAATATGCGTAATGCCACGCTCCCATCCTTTCCATTCGCCCCATTGTTGGTTTTCGGCAGAGATTCCCCAAGATTTATATTTTGCTATCGCCCAATCGTGAGCTTTTTGCATCTGTGGCGTTCCAACAAGGCGTGGGCCAATATCGTCCATCAATTCGTGGCCGAGGGTTTCAAGTTGGGAATTTTCATAGGCTTCTTTAACTATTCCATCAACAACACTATTTTTTTCCTGTGAAAAAATAAAAGAGTATGAAATAAGGGAACACGTAAAAGTGAGGATAAAAAGTTTTTTCATGCGTAAGATTTGTTTTGTGGTGATTTAATTATGAAGTAGGTAAAAATACAATTTATTTTAAACTGAAATGATGAAATCCAACTCACATACGGAGAATGTATCACCTTCGATAAATACCCAACAAATTACTTTCTAAAACAAGCTCTAGGAGAAAATCAAATTCTGGAGGAGACAAATGTCAGGTCTTATACCCGAAATGGAGATAAATTGACAATTGATCAGGTTCTGAGATTATAGTAGGTACAATTTTGGGGTTGACCCAATCTACTTTGGAGGTTGAGACTCGGGGTGAGGGTTGCGTTTATCTACAAAAATATACCCGTATGTAATCAAGAAAAAAGGGCGACACTTAACAGTTCGCCCTCTTGATAAGAAAACAATCTTAATTAATCTTAGTTTGAATCCACTCTTACATCAAAAACACCGTCGGTAATTCTTTTAATTGAATTGTTACTAGGGTTCATCACCGTAAAATGAAAGGTTCCTTTTATTCTGTTTCCTGCTGAATAATCAGTCACTACCAATTTTCCAGGCGCCTCACCTTCAACAGGTAGCAGCCATCCTTGAGTTGCATCTCCGTCTCCTTCGAAATACATTCCTAGTCCTAGATCACCATCCATATCGAAAATATTATAGGTGCCAGTTCCAGAAAAGTTGTTCACAGAAACCCCAATTTCTCGCCCTTGTGCGTCTCTGCCGGCAATAGCCAAAGTCCGTTGATCCTCTATTATATATAGAAAAGCTTCTGCCTCTTCGGGAAGAGATCGATAATTTTCCCCATTAATTTTTGCCGTTAAGGTTCCTACACTATCTCCTCCCCCAGGACCATTGTCATCATCTTTACTGCACGATGTAATGGTTACGGCAAAAGCCATCAACACAACGAAAATTCCCCTTTTAAATATTTTCATAATTTTTTGGTTAGATTAAACTTAATTTTTAATTGGGACAAAGATATCAATTAAAGAATCGTTAAACCAATGAATATTCACCAAAAGGCCAATAAAAATCTAACAAACATATTCTTAGTTAATTAAAATCAAGTTTATTTTTGATAAACAGAAAGTTTATTATAATCTTAAAATTTACTTTTCTCCTAGTTAAAAAAAGTTATTTTTGCCGTCATTTTAATCTTAAAAACCAAAAATTATGAAATTATTAAAAAATTTAAGCCTTGCTCTGTTGTTGACAGTTCTTCTTGTTGGATGTAGTAAAAACGATGACGATAATTCAGCCTCCTTGATCGGTAGCTGGAAAATCACTTCACAAAAATTAAACAATGTAACTTTGCCTTTGGATGCATGTGAATTGAAAAGCGTAATTACTTTTGATTCGAAATATATTACCATAAAAGATTATTATGGTGATGACTGCGAAAATTTTGACACCGAAGCTCTCCCTTATACTCGAAATGGAAATAATTTGACAGTAGGCATTGGTGAAGAGATGGAAACTGTTAAAATCCTGACCTTGAGCCAATCAACTTTGGAAATCGAAACTCGCGACGAAGAATTTGTTCTAGTGCAAAAATATACTCGCCTGTAATCAGTAAAAATCTTTTTCAAAAGCCATTAATCTTACGTTTAATGGCTTTTTTTTTGCTTTTAAGCTATCTACCTAAAAGTCCAGTCAGCTAAGATAAATATCTGAGTCTCATTTATTGCTGAAGTGCTATCATTAATACTATAGAAAAACGAAGGGAGCTACCTGTATTTAAGTCTAAATAATATTATGGTTTTTCGCCTTCTGAACAGCCTCGATCTTACTGTGTACCTGTAGTTTTTTGTAGATATTTTCAATATGCTTTCGTACCGTACTCGGCGAAAGGAAAAGATGTTTGGCAATAACGGTATAACTAAGCCCCGTGCTCAACTGCTCCAAAACCTCAATTTCTCTATCTGAAAGCGAGATTTCTTCTTGATCACACGGATTCTGAATATCTATTGGTTTTCTGAGAAGTTTCAGAGTCTTCATCGCAATGGATGGATTCATTGCCGCGCCCCCTTTTAAGGTTTCCAATATCCCCTGATATAAGTCCTGTGGATTGATTTCCTTTAAAAGATACCCGTCTGCTCCGGCTTTTATGGCATTAAAGATATGTTCGTCATTGTCAAAAGCTGTAAGCATTACTATTTTAATGTGTGGATATTTTTGTTTTACTATTTGAGTGGCCTCGATACCATTTAAAACAGGCATTTCAATATCCATTAAGATCAGATCTAGATTATGGTTTTCTTCCAATTTAGTTAAAAGATCACTCCCGTTTAATGAAGTATGCTTTAAAACCACGTCATCAAAAAAGGAAAGTTTTTCCTTTATAGCGTGGATGAGGAAGGTGTTATCATCAACAATTGCGATCTTGACCATCTTGTATAAGGTATTGGTTTTAAAGATACTGAAAATACGAATTGCAATACGGATTCGAAATAAGGCAAATGCCCTATTTTGATATCGAAATCGTTCCCGAAGATTCGGGAGAAATCATTTCAGAGAATTGGATAAAAAAATTATTTCTTTATGGGAAATTTCAAAATCACCTTTGTCCCCTTATTTATTTCTGAAATAAAATGTATTTGACCACCAATTTCGCGACTCCGTTTTTTCATATTATTGAGTCCGTTGCCCATTTTAACTGTGCCCGGATCAAAACCTTTTCCATTATCCGAAATTTCAATGTGATATTGTTTTGTTCCTTTAGAGATGTTGGTTTCGACGACTTCGGCATTGGAATATTTTAAAGCGTTGTTTACAGCTTCCTGGATAATTCGGTAAATATTCATTCCCTCAACTGAGGAAAACATATGTCCTGGGTCTAATGTTTCACCCAAATTAAAGGAAAAATCGGTTTTCCCGGAAGCATTCTTGGCGTGTTCGATAAAGTTGGCAATACGAGCATGCAGATCTTCAAAAGTTATATTTTCTTTGTTCATCGCCCAAATAGTATCCCGAAGTTCATAAATAGTTTGAGCAGTAAAACTGCTAATTCCAGAAAGTTTATCTCCCAATTTTTGACCAATGTCCGTAAAACCGTATTTCAAATTATCTATACTTGAAATAATAAAGGTCAATTGAGCTCCAATATTATCATGCAAATCACGGGAAATCCTTAAACGTTGCTCCTGGAGTTTGTTTTGGGTTTCTATTTTTGCCAGGGCAGATTTAAGCTCGCTTTCACGATGAAGCTGGCGGTTTTTTAGTTTTTGTTGGTTGTACAGTAAATACCCAATTAACCCCAGCACAAGAGCCAAGCCCAAACTGCCAAATATAAAGGTGTTTTTTTTGCGCACTTCCAGCTCCTTCTCAGCAAGTTGCGCGCGTTGGTGTAAAATTTCGTTTTCTTTTCTTTCTGTTTGATATTTAATTTCCAATTCTTGAAGGGACTGGATGTTGGACAAACTCAAGATACTATCCTTATATTCAGAATAATTCTTGTAAAATTTCAGGGAGTTTTTAAAGTCACTATTGGCATTATAGAATTCATAATAGTTATAGAGCGCCATTTCTACATCGTGGGAGGTTTGGCTTTTAGATGCATAATAGTATGCGGAATCTATATAGATTTTAGATGCCTTTACTTGATTATTCTCCATCATAACTTGGGCTATATTATTATAACTAGCCCCAACTCCCGAAAAGTTGCCAATAGATTTTTCAATTCTCGCCGAGGATTCAAAGTAAAAAAGCGCCGAATCTGCTTTTCCCATATAATAATAAACACCACCCACGTTATTCTCCGATTCTGCAATGCCTTTCCTATCGTTCAACTCCCTTTCAACTTTAAGTGAGTGTTTAAAATAAGATAAGGCCTCCTCAAAATTGCCCTCTTGGGCGTAAATTATTGCAATATTATTGTAGGCTTCGGATATACCCTTCTTGTCGCTCACTTCTTCAAAAAAATCCTTAGCCTTTAAATGATATTCAATTGCTTTTTCATTCATTTCCAGGACACTATAAACCATTCCAATGTTATTATTTACTGTGGCTTGCTCCTTTTCAAGATTTTTTTCCTGGTAAATTTTTAAGGCACTTAAGTAATATTCTATTGCATCCTGATACCGCCCCATTTTTCTGGACACTGCGCCAAGATTATTATATGCTGAAGCTTGAACGAGTTCATCTTTAGAAATTGCGACAGCTTCTTCTGAAAAAGTTTTGGCTCTTTCAAATTCACCAATTTCCCTATTTACAATGCCTAGATTATTTTTAGTAAGTGCCATATAAGCATTATTCCGAAGGGATTCAGACTTTTTCAAGGCTGTATTTAATATGGAAAGTGCTTTTTGGGGATCGGATTTATAGATTGAAATTGCCTGCTGATTGAGACTGTCAATGCTTATACCATATTTTTGTTGGGAAAATCCAAAATTACTAACAAAAACAACAAAAAAGAACAACGATAAAAGTCTAATTATGAGCATATTATGAAAGTAATATTTCTTGTTGCGCAACCAAGCATTCAATAAGATTGTATTTCTGAAAATCATAAAGGTGAAGATTGGAGTTTCTAAATCTTATTTGATCCTTATTGTTCTGAATAGCGTTTTCCAATTGATTAACGGAGTGTTCGTGCAAATGTGTAAGAGCCTGATTTCCCTTATAAAACCAAAGCCCCATACCAAATAGGATGAGAATAAATAGTATCGATATTGCCAATGGAGATAACATTCTTTTAGAAAAGATTAATCTCTAAAATTACCCTAGTTAGCTTCCATTACAAATAAGGCAAATGCCCTATTTATTTTATTCTGAATTTTTTAGTTTTAACCGCACGACAGTACCTTCATTCAGGTTCGAGATTATTTCCACTTTGCCACCCAAATCCGATGCCCGTTTTTTAATATTCGCTATACCATTTCCAAATTCTGGCTTTTGAAGGTCAAAGCCTTTCCCATTGTCTTTCACTTCCATCATAATGCTCGAAGGATATTCATCTAAAGAATTTGAGGTTTCGGAGAGTGTTATTGTTATCTCGGTTGCTTCAGAATACTTTAAAGCATTGTTTACCGCCTCCTGCATAATTCGGTAAATATTCATACCCTGGACGGATGAAAAATGTTTATCTTTTAAAAAATCATAAAAGCGGATATGGACGCTGCTAGAATTTTTAGCGTTTTCAATAAAATTTGAAATACGCACCTGAAGATCCTCAACGGAAATATCGGATTTGTTCATGGCCCAGATTGTATCCCGAAGTTCATAAATAGTCTGTGCGGTAAATTTGCTGATGGATGAAAGTTGAGCCGTTGTTTCGCGCGCAGTTTCACCCAGTCTATATTTTAAAGTATCTAGGGATGAAATAATAAAAGTGAGCTGAGATCCTATATTATCGTGCAAGTCGCGAGAGATACGGAGCCGTTGTTCCTCCAACTGATTTTGGGTTTCGATTTTACTCAAGGCAAGTTTAAGCTCCCCTTCCTTTTGCAACTGTCGCGTTTTTAATTTATGACGAAAGAAAATAAGATAAATTAATAAACCCAAAATAATTGCCAATGCAATCAAACCATAAATAAAAATGTTTCTCTGCTCTACCCTCAATTGACTTTCCGCAAGATCTGCTCTTGATTCGGCTAAGGCTTTTTCCTTTTTTTCCGTTTCATATCTCGTTTCCATTTCCGCAACTTTGCCAGCGCGTTGCTCATTGAAAACGGAATCTCTCAATACAAAAAACTTCTCCTGAAATTCATAGGCCTTTTTATAATCGCCGATTTTTTTATAGAACCAAGCGCGCTGCAGGGCCAGATCCCTCATCTTTTCGATACTTCCACTTTTTTTAGCATAGACTTCAGCCTCTGCAAAGTATTCCTTCGCAAGTTGGTTATTGTTCTCATTATAAGCTATGGTTCCCATATTGGTATAATCGGAAGCCAGGAAATAACTTTCATTCTTGATTTTATCCATCGCTAAGGCGCGGGCTTGGTATTTTTTAGCTTCGGAATACTTTTTTTGTTTTAAAAGCGTGTTCCCAATATTATTATAAACGAAACTATAGCGCAACGTGTCTTCTACTTCCTGGAGGTATTTTAAATTTTTGTAATGATAAAAAAGGGCACTATCAGGTTTCTTCCAATCGTCAAAATTGATCCCGATAACGTTATTTGCGAAGATGAGGTATTTGTAATCCTTCTTTGATGAAGAATTCATGATGTCAAAGGCTTTCTTTGCGTAAAAAACACCTTTTTTATAATCTTCGAAATCGTGATAGACATTTCCGATATCCGATAAATGAAGGGAAATATAGGCGGTATCTTTTAATTGCTCGGCAACCGAAAGAGCTTTTTGGGAATATTCCAGCGCACTTTCATAATTTCCCGCCGCCAATTTAATGTGGTGATACTGATTATAACATTTTCGCAACCGATTAAGGCTATCTAAATTCTTTAGAAGTGGAATGGCTCTATCAAAATAATAAGCAGCACTGTCATTTTGGGAAAGAGCAATTTTTTTAAAGGCTTTAAAATAGAGATAATTTGCAGAGTCAGCTTTCTGCCGAACCATCTTTTTTGCGGAGTTGAAATAATAGTCAGAAGAATCGGAACTTTGATAAGCCTTTAGAAGTGTTTTATCTATTTGTCCCTTTTGGGAATAACATTGAGAAATTGCAAAGACCGCCACTAAAAAGATGCACAAGGAGCGGCTAAAAAACATCTACAGAATTTTCGCCTAATGTACATAAAAAAGAAGAATGTTAAAAGATATGTACTTTTTTATGGTTGTGCCATGGTAAAATTACATTATATGCGTCACTTTTTCTTTTTATTCGGTACCTCATCAAAATAAACATATTCATATTTAACCGGAAAATCTCTACCCGTGCTAGAGAGGATATTGTAATGGGAGTCATATTTAAAATTTTGCTTCTTATTGTCCCTCATCACCATATCTCCCCTGTCATTAAATTTTTGAGTATAAACATCCATTTCACCCAAATTCCTGTTTATGTGGGTTGTTTTAACTGTTAAGCCTTCTGGGGAATCGGTATATTCGTAAAGAGCTAACATATTTGGAACCCCATGGTAGAAAAATTCCTCTTGGACCACCCGGTTTTTTGCATCGTAGGAATATTTTACTACCGTGGTATCTCCTTCCATTTTTGATATAAATAATCCTTTCTTATCATATTTAATATCTAAAACTCTTCCTCCTTCGAAGGCTATGTTAGTAATAAAACCCTTTTCATTTGTTTTGTAAGTAGCCATAACCAAGAGACTATCGCCCCACTTTTGCTGGGCCAAGCGCCCCAGACTATCATAAACCCAAATGGTCTGATCGGTTTCGCCAGTTCGCGATATTGCCTTACCCTGCCTATTAAATGTGGTAGTAGTCTTTCCATAAACGTCTGTAAATGATTCCACTTTTCCATTCAGTTTATAGTGGTTTAGGGTATATTGCTCGGGAATGGGATTAAGGGGCGCTACGGTCCAATCCACAGAATATTGGGCGAGTGCGAATGAATACGAGAGGAGGAAGCAAAGTATTAAGGTAATTCTCATGGCATTGATTGTTAGTTGAATGCGAATTTCAGAAAAATATTCCACTAAAAAAAGTTGGACGATTGAATCTTCATATATTTCCTAAAAATAAAATATATATTGCAATCAATTAACTAATTAAATTCGACAACAATGCAATTTCCATTAAAAATAATATGCGGTTCTTCTTAACCTATAAAAAAAATTAACCCCATAAAAACTTTATGGGGTCCTAAACCTCAAGTGCTCCTCACTTCACTTGAAATTTAAATTCTAATCTGGTTAGTGATTATTTTCTTAGATCATAAGCGAAAATTGAATTGTTATCCGCTTTGTAATACAAAATACCTCCAAGATCATCAACCACATATTCGGGTTTTTTGTCCTTTAGTACAATTTCCTTTGCTTTCTCACCAGTATCCTTATTTAGTTTTACAAGACCTACACCGTCATCCAATTTTGTCAAAATAAACTGATCGTTTTCTGTCGCAGCGGTAGCCTTAAATCGCTTCATCATTTCGGCTATAGAAGCTCCACTAGCTGCCGCCATACCACCAGCTAACTCAGCATCGCGTCGGGATTGGCTATCATATCCTGACAATTTGTTTTGAACCGATGAGTTGGCCGCTGCAACCGCCGTGGTTGCTGTAGCCACTGCCGTAACTCCCGCCAAAATAGCGCCCATTGCACTTTTTCCTGGGGCGCGATAATATTCTTGCCATTTAGGTTGCCCGTTCCAATCCATCAACAGCATATTTTGGTCGCTGCTTACCAAGATTCCATCGGTACGCACTTCTACATTGGATGGAGCTTCCTTTCCTTCAAATTTTGTTGATGCCAAGGTACTGACCTCTCCTGAGTTTGCATCTACTGCATACAAAGTTTCGTCGGCACTTATAAGGTATCTATTGTTTTTGGCATCGAAAGTAGAGCTTACCGCACTCGCTCTCTTATATTTTAGAGGCTTCCCCCATACGGCATCACCGGTACTTAGGTTAACAATGTTGGCATCTTCAGAAGTGATATAGATAAGTCCCTGCGAGGTATGTGCCATAGTTAGAATGTTTTCACCTGTTTTTAGAGGTTTTTTAAAGAGGGTTTGTCCATCAAATGAAATTTTATTGATTCCTCCTTGATAGATTCCGAAGAGAATACCGTCGTCCATTACATAGAAATGTTGGACATAGCCTTTCGTTTTTGGAGCTTTATCCCAAAGATCCTCACCATTGGAAGCACTTAAAAATGCGATATTAGATTCGTTGCTTCGAGCAAAAACACTATTACTACCTCCATCACTTTGATTGCTCACGACCGCAATGCCATTTGGAAGAATTTCAAAATTTACAACTTCTCCCTTCACTTTATGATCATCCTTCCAAAGTTCGCCACCGTTAATGCTTATCTTATGAATCCGTGTATTTTTACCATTGTTAACACTCTCAAAAGCGTAAATTTCTTTTTCGGTTCCATCGGCAACAAGTGAATTCATGTTTTTCATCTTATTTTGCCATAACAATTCGCCAGTTTTAGTCTCCATATTAAAAACCCCTTGCGAGGTTGGCAACACCAGGCTATTCTTCAATAACAGTGGTCTGCCAGTGACTACATAAGATTTAGCAATTCCAACTCTGCCAGGTTCGCCAATATCAAATCTGTAATCTTCTTTACCAGTATTAAGGTCATAAACCGCAACTTGTGCCGCATACTGTTCTTTTGAAGTTCGATTGCCGCTCACCACCAATTTGTTTTGTGGCATCATAACATCACAGGTTATAACATCTTTCCAACCATTGGTTTCGGTGCTAAACAAAGTTTGCCCTGACATATAATCTATTACGGTTTTTTTAGAACTTAAATTCGCAAAACCACCTTGATAGATTATTACATAAGGTGCATTTGGCACAAAAGTAAGTTCCTCGGGTTTTACCTTACCATATTCGGTAAAATCGAACAACAGTTCATTGCTCCCCGGTTTTATTCCCACAAGACCATCGTTGGTCGCTACCACCATGGTTCCGCCCTGGGTTAATGTCATATCATTTATTTTAGCGCGGGTATCATATCGGAAATCCGGTTGTTCAGCTTTCTGCGCAGAAACAGGATTTGCAATAATCATTATATAGGAAAATATTAAAATAAAAAGTGTCGAAGTTTTCATAATGGTTAGTTATTAGTATTGATATGTCAAAGATGACGCGTTTAAAAAGCTAATTCAATAGGGCAGATGTCGTATTCTTTTTAGTCGGGAAAGGGAAATGGGTGGTAGGTAGAGTTTTGTGGTTTTTAGCTCTAGTTTCTATTTCTATTTGAAAATTTTAAATTATATCGATATTTTTAGCTTAAAATTTCGTTTTAAATCAACTTCTCAACTCTTATTATGGATTGGTGGAGGGGTCTAAAAAAAAGTAGTACAAAACTCATTTCACTCCTAAAATCCTCAACTTCTCAACTCCTTAACTCCTCGATTTTTTTCCCCATCCATCTTCAACAAAAAAACCGAAGACAAACTTTCGTTTTTCTCCGGCTCTCCTGCCAATCATTATCGAGATTAAAAATAATGCGAACTTCTGGAAAATTACTGTTACTGTAAATTCACATTGAATGAACCTTCTGTAATTTCTCTTGTTCCATCAATGTCACTTTTAGCATTGAAATAAAAAGTACCTTTAACAAATGTATCCGTGATTTCAGAAACTTTAATCTCGCCAGCCACCGTCTCGTCATAAGGAGCAACCCAGGTTTTCTGATTCGTAGGATTGGCAATATCCACTTCGGTATAGCTGGCACTGGTAAATACATTCGCACCTCCACCAATATTATAAGTACCCACTCCGTCGAAAAAACTCATTATGGACAAAGTGATATTTTTGCCATTCATAGTGTTAGCCGAAATAAGAAGAGAACTCGTGCCATTGGAATTAGTTAGAATCGCTGATGTAAGAAGAACATCGGAGGTATACCCAGAGCCATTTACTTTCGCACTTACCGTACCAGAAGCAGTGCTTCCGCCCCCTCCACCATCATCATCCTTTTTACAAGAGGTAAGACTAACTGCAACGACTGCCATTAAAATTAAAATAGATTTTTTAAATGTTTTCATAATATGAGGTTTTTAATTCCCAAGGAAGGGAATGTGATTATTAGTTAAACAAAGTTGCGGCGAAAGGAATTGATTCACAATAAGGCATTTGCCGTATTCGAAGACTAGACAGCAAAGAGACAGGATTTGTTTAAAACTTAATATGGGGAAATTGCTCTTTAATAGAAGAGATTTTTTGCTGTAGTTTCTCTTGAAACTTATGATGCTCTACACTTTCTGGATTGAAAGGTTTATGGAATAATCCTATTTGTATTGAGGCAATTTCTTTTTGAATAAATTTTGTTTCTGGATCAATCCACACTTTTAAAAATTTCTCCCAAATAATCTCAATTGCCGTTTTATTTGGGTGAATGAGGTCTTCTGAATAATAACGGTAATCACGAAGTTCGTCCATCATTATTTCATAGGAAGGAAAATAATAGGGTTTACGATATACGAGGGACGATTTTAGACCATTGATTGCAGAAATAAGATGAGCTTTGCTTAAAGAATTCTCTGTAAATCCATCCTTAATATGCCTAACGGGCGAAATTGTATTTATAACAATAGCATTCGGATTTATGGCTGAAATCCTTTCTGCTGTATTTATAAGACTTTCGGAAATCCGCTTAATTGAAAGCAATTCCTTATTAAAATCCTTCTGTGGAAGTTTATGGCAGTTGGCCACTATTTCATCTTTTTCAGTATTCCGGGACACCCATGAAGTGCCGAATGTAAAGATTATATGCGATGAAGTAAGGAGGGATTCCTGTAAATTCTGAAGTGCTGAATTTAGATTTTCTAAAATTTCATATTTATCTAAGGATGAAAGTTCAGAGTGCACTTCAAAACATTTCCAAATTCCGTTATGCTGAAAAATATCTCTATCAGAAAATCTATTGTTTTCGATAGCGCGAGCAATCAATTTTTCAATAGAAATCGGATTGAAGATAACCCCGAAAGGGTTCTGGAGATTCTGGAATTTGTAATAATCAAACTTTGCCCCAATATTCTCCGAAAAACAACTTCCCAATAATAGAATTTTTGAAGAATAATCTATTTGATTCTCTTCCGGACGTAATTCTATTTCGGTTTGAAGTTTCACGCCATTTATTTATGTGATATCTGCGGTATTCTGCGCAATTCAGCGAAAAAATTGTGCCCAGAGTTACACAGAGAAAAGCACAGAGTTACACAAAGAATTTTGCTTTTTCTAATGCTTCATCAATTCCGCCGGGATTCTTCCCTCCTGCAGTGGCGAAGAAAGGTTGTCCGCCACCACCACCTTGAATGTATTTTCCAAGTTCACGAATAATTTTTCCCGCATCGAGATTTTTTTCGGTTGCCAATTTTTTTGAGATATAACAAGCCAATAAGGCCTTACCGTCCTGTTCCGCACCAAATACTAAAAACAGATTTTCACTTTCCCCACCCATTTCAAAAGCTAAATCTTTCATTCCAGCGGCATCAAGCTCGATCTTTTTAGCAAGAAAACCCACACCGTTTATTTGTTCAATTTCAGCTTTAAGGTCGCCTTTCAAATCTTTAGCCTTGTCCTTTAGCAATCCTTTTATCTGCTTCTGCAAATCGTAGTTTTCCTCTTGCAAAGCCTCAACCGTTTTTAAAGGATCTTGGGCATTGTTCAAGATTTTTTGGATAGCGGAAAAAGAATTACTTCTATCGATAAAATAACGCTTTGCAAAATCTCCGGTAATTGCCTCGATTCTTCTTATACCGGAAGCCACGGCTCCTTCCGAGGTTATAATAAAATGCCAAATATCTTTGGTCGTCGGCACATGTGTTCCGCCACAAAGTTCCATGGAGTTTCCGAATTTTATAGCTCTAACCGTATCTCCATATTTTTCACCAAACAAGGCAAGAGCTCCTTCATCGACAGCTTGTTGAAAAGGGATATTTCTTTTTTCCTCCAAAACAATGCCTTCGCGAATGCGGGCATTGACAAAATCCTCCACTTCTTTTAGCTCCTCCTCTGTTAACTTCGCAAAATGCGAAAAGTCAAAACGCAAGTTTCTTCCTTGAACCATACTTCCCTTTTGAACAACGTGAGTTCCCAGCACATTGCGAAGAGCTTGTTGCAGTAAATGGGTTGCAGTATGGTTGGCAGCTGTATTCTTCCTATTCAACTCGTCCACCACGGCAGTAAAGGTTTCAGCAAGATTACGGGGGAGTGTTTTTGTAAAGTGAATAATTAGGTTGTTTTCCTTTTTTGTATCCAAAATATAAGTGAGATCTCCATCGGGTGCTTTCAAATAGCCCTTATCGCCCACTTGGCCACCTCCTTCCGGATAAAAGGGAGTTAGATTGAAAACCAACTGGTACATTTCACCCTCTTTCTTACTTTCTACTTTACGGTAACGGGAAATTTTTACGGGGGTTTGCAGCATATCATAGCCTACAAATTCCTCTATATCATCTTCCGCAAGGACAATCCAATCTCCAGTTTCAACTTTGGTTGCAGAACGTGATCGTTCTTTCTGCTTTTGAAGCTCTATATCAAATTCTTTTTCATCTAATGAATAACCTCGCTCGCGAAGAATCAATGCTGTTAAATCGATGGGGAAGCCGAAAGTGTCGTACAGCTCAAATGCTTTCTTTCCAGAGATTTCATTATTACCCTTGGATTTTGAATTCTCAATTATATTCTCCAATAAAACCAAACCTTGGTCGAGCGTTCGTAAAAAGGATTGCTCCTCTTCCCGAACAACGTTTGTGATAATATTTTTTTCCGAAAGCAATTCCGGAAATGCCTCACCCATCTGAGCGGTCAGCGTTTCAATCAATTTGTAAATGAAAGGTTCTTTTTGGTTTAAAAATGTGAATCCATAACGGATTGCCCTGCGCAAAATCCTTCTAATTACATATCCAGCCCCTGTATTGCTAGGCAGTTGACCATCGGCAATGGAAAAGGCTACGGCGCGTACATGATCTGCAATAACCCTGGTTGCAATGTCCTTTTTTTCGTCCGCTCCATATTTGGAGTTGGTAATTGTTTCTATTTCACGAATTAAGGGAGTGAAAACATCCGTGTCATAATTGCTCTGTTTATTCTGTAGTACCATGCATAAACGCTCAAACCCCATCCCGGTATCTACGTGCTGCGCAGATAACCTTTCCAGACTGCCGTTAGCCTTTCGGTTAAACTGCATAAATACAAGGTTCCAGATTTCCACAACCTGGGGATGGTCTTGATTGACCAAATCTCTTCCAGGAATTTTCGCTTTTTCTTCGGCGGAACGAATATCTACGTGAATTTCACTACAAGGACCGCAGGGTCCTTGATCTCCCATTTCCCAGAAATTATCTTTCTTATTACCGTTTAATATTCTATCTTCCGGAACAAATTTTTTCCAGAAATTATATGCTTCAGAATCGTGCTCCAAGCCTTCACTCGCATCACCTTCAAAAATAGTGACGTATAGAATATCCTTGTCAATTTTAAAAACCTCGGTCAAAAGTTCCCACGCCCACTCAATTGCTTCCTTTTTAAAATAATCGCCAAAACTCCAATTTCCCAGCATTTCAAACATGGTGTGATGGTAGGTATCCATCCCAACTTCTTCCAGATCGTTGTGTTTTCCACTTACACGAAGACACTTTTGTGTATCTGCAATTCTGTTGTTTTTTGGCTTTCCGTTTCCAAGAAAATACTCTTTAAAGGGAGCCATCCCACTATTGATAAACATCAAGGTGGGATCGTTCTTCACAACCATAGGAGCCGATGGAACAATAAGATGGTATTTGGATTTAAAAAATTCTAAAAATTGTGAGCGAATTTCTTTAGACTTCATGTGGTTTACTATTTGTATTTCTGGACTGTTGCTCCAATTATAATTTATGATGTGCGAAGTCCAAGGAGCAATAAGTATCGCTCCTGCATTTTTTATAAAATTTTCCTAAAGTTGGCAGTTATGGAGAAGTGCTAACAATTTCTATATTTGTAAATCGTTACCTTTAATTCGCGCAAAACAGCGTGAGCAAAAATAGCAATTTTTAACGCATGTCTAAGGTTAAATATTACTACGATAGTGAAACGCTCTCGTATCGAAAAATTGAACGAAAGAAAGGAAGGAGACTCAAAATTTTCATCTTAAGTTTTCTCGGGATGTTTTTGAGCGGGTTTTTGTTATTGTTGGTTTACATCAACCTTCCCTCGGTGCAGACCCCAAAAGAACTTGCGCTACGAAGGGAATTAACGAATATGCAACTCCAGTTTGAGCTTTTAAACAAAAAAATAAATCAGGCCCAAGCAGTATTAGCCGAAGTAGAAGAGCGTGATAACAATCTTTACAGGGTTTATTTTGAATCGAATCCAATTCCCGAAGAGCAGCGAAAAGCAGGTTTTGGTGGGATAAACCGATATAAGGATTTGGAAGGATTTGATAACTCAAAACTTATTATTACTACTTCACGTAACTTGGATATACTCACAAAACAAATAGTTATACAATCCAAATCCCTAGACGAAATCGCCAAACTTGCAGAAAACAAAGAAAAACTTTTAGCGGCTATCCCCGCAATTCAACCCGTTAGAAATGAAGATTTAACCAGGGTTGCATCTGGTTATGGGTACCGCACGGACCCATTTACAAAGGCAAGAAAGTTCCATTACGGAATGGATTTTAGCTCACCGCGAGGAACGCCTGTATATGCAACAGGAGATGGCGTTGTAACCCGTGCCGACAATAAAGCTACGGGATATGGAAATCATATTGTCATAAACCACGGCTATGGATACGAAAGTTTGTATGGTCATTTATACAAATATAACGTCAAAGCCGGGCAGAAAGTGCAGCGTGGAGACCTCATAGGATTTGTAGGAAGTACTGGACGAAGTGAAGGCCCGCACCTGCATTATGAAGTTTTTAAAGATGGCGAACGTATCAATCCGATGAATTTTTATTATGGAAGTTTAACTGCGGAAGAATTTGAAGATATGTTGAAAAAAGCGCAGCAGGAAAATCAGTCCCTCGATTAATTCAGAATTCGGAATTCAGAATTCTGAATTGGAAGAGATTGATATTCAAATAATAATTCATAATTTATAATTCATAATTGCAAAAAATGCACATAGACCTACCTGAAAAGTTGTATTATAGCATAGGCGAAGTGGCCGGTGCCTTCGGTGTGAATACATCGTTGATACGCTTTTGGGAAAAGGAGTTTGATGTGTTGAAACCAAAAAAAAACGCAAAAGGAAACAGGAAGTTTACCCCTCAGGACATAAAAAATCTCGAGCTCATTTATCATTTAGTAAAAGAAAGAGGTTTTACTCTGGATGGGGCGAAAATTCATCTTAAGCAAAACAAACAAAAAACCTTAGACCAATTTGATATTATACGTAAATTGAAAGGCGTTAAAGCAGAACTATTAAAAATAAAAAAAGAACTTTAAATCAACTTATTATGAAAAAATGGTTACCTCTTATTATAATAATCGGCCTTATTTTAGTTATTGGAGGATGGATCGCCTCCGTAAACAATCGACTGGTACATCTAGATGAAAACGTCATGGCCCAATGGGGTAATGTCGAAAGTTCATACCAGCGACGAGCGGATCTAATTCCGAATATTGTAAACACCGCAAAAGGTTATGCCGAATTTGAGCAAGAAACCTTAATTGCTGTCACCGAGGCGCGCAGCAAGGCGACAGCAATGACTGTAGATCCCTCCAAAGCCACTCCAGAACAAATGGCGCAATTCCAAGAAGCTCAAGCAGGTCTGTCATCTGCATTGTCGCGGATGCTGCTCACCTTTGAGCGCTATCCTGACCTAAAGGCAAATGAGAACTTTAAAGAACTCATCAATGAATTGGAACGTACCGAGAACAGGATCAATGTTGAAAGAAATAGATACAATGAAACTTTAAGGCTTTACAATCCTGAAATACGGAAAGTTCCTACAAATATGGTTGCCGGATTGCTGGGGTTTGAAACTAAACCTTACTTTGAATCTGAAGCAGGTTCCGAAACAGCCCCAAAAGTAGATTTTGACTTCGGAAAAGACAAAAAATAAGTGTTCGGTGGTCGGTAGCAATTGGCAGTCCATCAGAAAATTATTTTAGAATCTTTAAAAAAAATACTATCATGTCTAAAGTAGATGATTTTTTAAGTGTTGACGACCAAGCGGCGGTAATAGGTGCAATACGTATGGCCGAAAAAAACACTTCTGGTGAAATACGGATCCATTTAGAAGCTCATACGAATCCTGAAGGAACGAAAGAAAACGAGAAAAGAGACGCTCTGGATCGTGCTGAAGAGGTGTTTAATATGCTAAATATGCAAAACACTAAAGAGAGCAATGGCGTTCTTATCTATGTCGCGGTGGAAGATCGGACTCTAGTTATCATGGGTGATAAGGGCATTAATGACCGCGTTGGTCAGGATTTCTGGGAAAGCACCAAGGATATTATGATAAACCATTTTAAAGATGGTGAAATGAAAATGGGCCTGGTAAACGGGATTCTAAAGGCAGGTGAGCAGTTGAAGAAATATTTCCCATATCGCAAGGATGATATTAATGAATTGCCGGATGATATTTCGGTTGGGTAGTCAGTAGGCAGTAGTCAGTAGTCAGTAGTCAGTAGTCAGTAGTCAGTAGTCAAAAAATAATTGATGTTAAGAACTTTTCAGAAATATTCCACAATTCTTTTATTCATCGTTGCTTGGTTTATCTCTGGAACTGCTTTGGCGCAATATGAGATTCCGCCGAAACCATCGAAAGAGACTTCCGTTTATGATTATATAAATCTACTTACTCCCTCCCAAAAAAGTTCTTTAGAAAATAAATTAGTCCGCTACGCCGATTCTACTTCTACCCAGATAGTTTGTTTAATTATAGGTTCGACTAAGGGTGAGGATATATCGATGCTTGGCGCTGAGTGGGGACAAAAATGGGGAATTGGCCAAAAAGGAGAGGATAACGGTATTGTAATCCTTCTCGCAAAGGACGACCGCAAAGTAGATATCAATACAGGTTATGGAATTGAATATCGCATTACCGATTTAATGTCTGAGCGGATCATCAACCGCATTATGATCCCCGAATTTAAAAACGAAAATTATTATGCCGGCCTGGATAAAGGCAGTGATGCCATTTTTGCGGCGTTAAAAGGGGAGTTTAAGGAGGATCGGGATTTCGGAAAAAAAGATGGGGGCCATATTCCTTTCTTTATAATTTTCATTTTCATCATAATTCTCCTCTCTCTATTTAGAAAAGGTGGAAAAGGCGGAAGAGGTGGTCGTGGCGGAGGATTGTTGGACATCCTTATTTTGTCAAGTCTTGGTCGTACTGGCGGGTTCGGTGGCGGCGGTGGAGGATTTGGAGGCGGCGGAGGCGGTGGCGGCTTCGGTGGAGGTTTCGGCGGCGGCGGATTTGGTGGAGGTGGAGCTTCTGGGGGATGGTGATTTTTTAGTTTTCCGTATTCAAGGGTCAGTGGTCAGTGGTCAGTGGTCAGTGGTCAGTGGTCAGTGGTCAGGTAAAAACAAAAGTTTTCAATCGTAGCTTCTTCGAAAAATTTTGAAAGCTTCCTTCGAAAAATTTTGAAAGCAATTAATCCAATAGAACTTTCATATTAAGTTTATACTTCCAAGGCAATTAGGGACCTTTGATCTGGAATTAATAATTATATATTTTTTTGTTTTAGCCCGAGAACTCTTAACTCCGAACTGTCTCATAACTCATAACTTATAAACTACCCTCTTCATCCTCCAAACCTATTTCTTCTTAAAATTTTGTCAATCTCCATAATTTGGGCTTAATCCTTCCTCATTGCTATTACCTTTGCAATCTCAATAAAATTTGAGCTGTTATTTCATTAAGTAGCTGACATTAAATATATTGAATATTTCAAATTGAACATTTTAAAAGCTTGATTCATGCAAGAATTCTTCACCAATCTCGGATTTAGTTCGACGCTATTTAGCTACGTAATACTTCCATTGCTGATTTTTTTCGCTCGGGTTTGTGACGTTACCCTCTCAACCATTCGAATTATTTTTGTAATGAACGGGAAACGGAACATCGCTCCCATATTGGGCTTTTTTGAGGCATTTATTTGGTTACTTGCAATAGGTCAGATAATTACGCAGGTTGATAATATATTTGCCTATTTAGCATATGCAGGCGGATTTGCTACTGGGACCTATATTGGGATGTACGTAGAAGAACGACTTGCCGTAGGGATGGCGGTTTTACGGCTTATTACAAAGGAAATCAATGAAGGAATGCTCGAATTTCTTCACGAAAATAAATTCAGTTATTCCCTTGTAGATGGAATGGGAAGGAAAGGGAAAGTGAATGTTGTTTTCTTTGTGGTTAAAAGAGAGAACTTGGAAAGACTGATCGAAGGAATCAATGAACATCATCCCAACGCATTTTATACTATTGAGAATATTCGCCAAGTAAATGAAGGACATCAATTCAATTCCCCCATAAACACTGGAGAAAACGCGAGAAGATGGCAGTTGAAGCGTAGATAGGTTAGTGATTTCTTTTAATTCAGTTTTAAAGATTATTCCTTTTCCAACCGTATTTTTTTCACACTCCTTCAATAAAATTTCATCAACTCCGGGCCAACATTTCACGACTCAAATTCTAAAAAAAGGTATATTTGTCCTAAATATTTTTTAACCTAAACCATTTATAATTATGAGAAAAATAATTTTTATTTCCGCATCATTTCTTTTTATGGCCTCTTGTACAACCCTTAAGACCGGAACTTCTAAAACAATGGATATTGTGGGGCCAGGAGTTATTCAGATGCCTCTTGTTGCAGACCTGAATGTTAGACCAGCAAAAGTTTCTTTAACGAAGACCTTTACGAAAACTTCGGGAACTTCAGCAAACGCAAATACTGATGTCGTTCGAGAATTGCTTAAGCGGGAAAATGCTGATGTTCTTGTTGAACCCACTTTTGAATCGACCAAGACGGGAACCAAGACAGAGATTACCGTTTATGGTTTTCCAGCCACTTATGTGAATTTTAGACCGATAGAAGAAAAGGATTTAAAATTAATTGAAGTTACACCAGGACTCCTACAAAAGGCCGATACCCACAGTTCGATCATTACAACCTCCAAATAGTTATAAATTAAAAATAATGCCCGAACCTTCTTGGATCGGGTATTATTTCTACTTTTTTTAAGGATCCTTTCTTCTGTCCTAACCACCATTTCCTGTTTTTACATTTGATCTTCAACTTCAACTTCAACTTCTTCCCCTACCCCTCCACTTCTTTAAAAAACTCGTATGCCCTAACAACAGAATAAGGATTTTTCGAGATTTTTAACGGAAAGGCACAATGGCCACCATGATGTGGGGTTTCCAAAAATAGGTAGTCGTGATTCTTGGCAAGCTTTACAGGATGATCATCTTTCCCCAATATGGGGTCGTCCCACGCATTTATTACCAAGATTGGCAACTTTATTCCATCGACAGAATTTCCGGGTGAGGCTTGTAAATAATAATCTTCCAAATCTCTGTACCCGCCATGAACGGGAACAATAAAGCGTGCGACCACATCATCAAAATTTTTAATGGATTTTCCCGCATCAGATGGGACAGCATCTGGGAACTGCAATACTTTGGCCGCAATTTTAGTTCGTATTTTTCGTATAAATCTACTTAAATATATCTTGCTTAATCCTTCCTGTAATTTTTCGGAACTCGATCTCAACTGGAAAGGAGCAGAGATTGCCACAGCTGCCTTTACCTGGGGAGGAATTGTATTCCTTCCTAAATAATTCAGGATTTGATCGCCGCCCAATGAAAAACCTACCAAAAATATCTTTTTAAAATTTTTCTTACATAAATGCTTGACAACAAACTCCAAATCATCAATCGAACCATGATGATAGAGTTTTGGCAGTAAATTCATTTCGCCTCCACAACTTCTATTGTTCCAAGCAAAAACTGAAAAACCTTTTTCTATGAAATAATTGGCGCAGGCGTTGTTGTAGTTTTTTCTCGAGTCGCCTTCAAGCCCATGACATAGAAGAATGGCCATTTCTTTGTTTTGCACATACTTATCCAATAGTAGAAAATCGCCATCCGGAAGGTCAAGTCTTTCTCGATCATAATCTGGAGATCCCAACTTGCGGATTATTCCCGAATAGATGGTTGAAATATGTCCATTCTGAAAAATAAAATCAGTCTCATAATGAGAATTTTCAATATAAGGCATGCGTTCAAATCTTTATGATCCATATATGTTCAGTTAAAGATAAAAGGTATGGGGTTCTTAACGTCATTGAAACCGTTAAATCCGAAATAAATCATCTTAAATAATACCTTATATCATTAAAAAAACCTTGGGCCTCCTCTTGTTTCACCCTTACTGCCTAAGGTATTGAATTTATAGCTGAATCCAAACATAACATATCTACGCAACACCGTGCTCTCGCTATCCTGAATAAAATTTTCAGATGAAATCCGTCTCGCATTGGTATTTTGGTTTAAAAGGTCATAAACTTTTAAGCTCCAAGTTCCTTTATCCTTGAACATCGTGTAGGATAACGAACTATTCCAAAACCAGGAACTTTTCTGATAGCCTTGCGTTATATCAGGATTATAATTGAATTTAACGTCATTTTGCCATTCAAAATTCTTCGGAACAAAAAGACTGGTCGCCAAATTCAGATTATGGGTTAAATAATTTCGGTTGGGGAATATATTGTCCTGAAAACTGTTTCGTCCAAAGCGCATAGAATAGCCGGTTCGAATATCAAATACCTTTTGCCAGGATAGGGTAAAGTGGGCGTTGGGAGTTACGGAAATATTATTACTGCTGTACTCCAACCCATTATTGAAATTTACGCCATGATTATAATTTCCCCAAACCCCAATTCGTGGGGAAAGTGTGATTAAACTATCGAGCTTATATTTTCTACTGATCGAAATATTTCCTGAAATAGCATACACTCCGTTAACATTCGCATAGGTCGTCTCACGAATATTATTTTCATCAATTATCGATTTAGAAACAACGGCATTTTCCGATAGGTTTGCACTTATATAAGCATAGAGGCCAGTTCCTTTTTGATAGTCGTAATCATTAAAGTTTAAATAAAAACTATGTGCGATGGAAGGTTTCAAATTTGGATTTCCTGTAATAGTATTCAGCGGATTTGATACGTCGGTGTAGGGAAGCAATTGAAGAATTTGCGGTACCTCGTTACTTAGGGAATAGTTTGCCCATAATCGGGCCGTTGCGGAAAATTTTAAATTTCCTCGAAGATATGCTTGTAGTGCTTCGAACTTTTGATTGACATTTAAGTTGGACCGGAGCCCGTCTTCCCCCTCAAGTGTTTGAAAAACATAGCCGAGGCCGGCATCTAAATATGAATTTTCATTCATCCATATCAATGAGGCATACGGAGTACCACTGGTGTTTTTAAACTTATAATCGGTACTTAGAAGAGTATTGAATGTTGAGAATTCCTGTGAAGTCTCATCAAAATCAAAAACGAATTTAGAATCTATATCCTGTTTTAATTCGTAATCATATTTCAGATCCATAAATAATTTCTTGGCAATAAAAGGGATACGCAAAGTGACAGCGGATAAAAAACTGGTATCGTCGCTATTCGATTCTATTTGTTGGTTTCGTATTTCCTCTGAAGGGGTTTCTCCAAAAATGTTGGTATTACTATATAAATATTCCTCTCCAGTTTTATTGGTCCATTCGTTAGAGAATTCGACTTTTATAAAACCACCTCTATTGCCATACTTCTTTGTGCCGTCAAACTGATTTTTAAAAACACGGTTATTTACGTCACTAAAATTTTCAGAATTGGCGGCATTTGTAAGAGAACCATCCTCATTTTTTGAAGAAGAAATGTTTTTTCGACTGCCTCGTAAATGGTTATAAGAGAAATAAGGTTTGATATTAATCAAAAACGTAGAATCTATTTTTATATCAAATCCCATATTTACGGTATGGCTATCACTTTCACCATTGCTACTGCCTATATTTTCTGAGAAATACCTTCTATCGGGCAAAATATTTTCTCTCGTATTTTTTGAATCGCTAAAGGAATTGCTCGCCGAATAAAAATAATCTGTCGAAATATCCGTGTGCTTTTTAATAGCATCGGCATAATTTGCACCGGCTACACGACTGTTCACAATTCCTTCGCCAAAACCAAAGCTTCTGCCGTCAATTGAGAAAGCTCCTGTGCTACTCCGAGTCATAGTATGGGCATTCCCAAACATTTTCTGGATTTCACCAAAGCTGAAACCTGGAGAATTTATGTTATTGCCACCAGCTAAAACACTTAATCTCCTATCGTTGTTAAAATAATTAAATAAACCAGCATACTCAAAGCGCTTATCGGTTCCTACTCCGGCAGCGACCCTTCCAAATACACCTTTATTATTTTCTTCCTTAATAGTAAGATTAATGGTCTTACTCTCTTTATCTCCCTGTTCGCCCGTAAAGGCTTCAGACTTGGATTTGGTATCAACAACCTGTACTTTTTCTATTATCTCCTTTGTCAAATTTCGAGTTGCAATCGTAGGATCATCTCCAAAAAAGGGTTTTCCGTTTACCAATACATTGCTTACATCCTTGCCGTTCACCTTTATTTTGCCATCTGGATCTACTTCCACTCCGGGCAACTCCTTTAATAAATCCTCAATAGTAGCGTCTTTCTTTGTTTTGAAAGAAGCTACATTAAATTCCAAAGTATCTTTTTTAATCGTGATGGGAGCTCTAGATTTTATAACAACTTCATCCAAATTTGCTACCGAAAAACCTATGGGAATTACACCCAAATCCTGAACCGGCGTATTCAAATCTATTTCCTTCTGATGAGATTCATAACCCACAAAACTGATATTCACTCTCGCTTTTTTAACCGATGTATTGGCTTCCAAGGAAAATTTTCCATTTTTGTCGGTAATAGTATAGGTGATCAATGTACTATCCCTAACTGTTTCCATAAAAACCGTGGCGGCTTCCAAGGGATTCTGGGTTTCCTCGTCAACAAGAGTTCCGCTGACTTTTATTTGTTGTGAAATACAAGGTGCAGAGATAGAAAAGAATAGAATCCAAAAAAGAATTTGCTTCATCGAACGGAAATGGGTTATCGATTTCCAAAGAAACAAAAAAATATGTTGAAACCTCAGCAAAGCAATTTTAAAAGCAACAAATTTTACGTGAATCTTAATAATATTCTCATTTCATTTAGATATCTTTTTCGAGCTGAATTCGTCTTCAAATCGACTCCATTTTTTGTAGTTTGCGCCTTTAAATTTTCAGAAACCTATTATATGAACTCTCCGTTAGAAAAAGGCTGGCGACATAACAGTATTCGTTATGCATTTTACTTTACAGGTCTGGTTCTTTTCAGTTTGGGAGCAGCAATTACGGTAAAGGTCAAATATCTGGGATTGCATCCTTGGGATGTTTTAAACGTGGCCCTCTTCGAGCAATTGGGATTGACGATTGGTACATGGAGTATCATTGTAGGATTGGTGTTAATCGGAATTTCATTGCTGGTTAGCAGAAAATATGTAAATATCGGTACTTTCCTAAATGCGCTACTTATTGGCCCAATAATGGATTTCTTTCTTTGGTTGGATGTTTTGCCTCAAGCAAGTGATAATTGGACGGATTATTTCATATTGCTCCTAGGAATTGTAATAATAGGAATAGGAGGCGGACTTTATGTTTCTGGTGGAGTTGGTGCCGGACCACGAGATGGTTTTATGCTGTCAATGTCTGAACGAACGGGATGGTCGGTAAGCAAGGCGCGGATAATAGTGGAAACCATTGTTTTGGTAATTGGTTTTATTTTAGGAGGTCCGGTGTTTTGGGCTACTTTTATTATCACTTTTATCCTTAGCCCTATTTTTCAGTTTTCGTTGAAATTCTTTTCGCGAATACGCATTCGGCTTGGTGGGATGAAATGAAAAAATCGCAACTCCCCCTTTTTACTGAACCATAAAACTTTCAGAAAAACCACTCGCAGGGATGATACTTTTTACCAAATAAATACCCTACCAATTACATCATTTATAAGTTCTTCTCCTAAATTGAAAGCTATATACTTTTTCCATAAGTGCAGATCAAAATGTCCGGCAGGGGAAGGTTCGCCTGTTGATCACATTAGTGGGTAATTGAATTTTTATACAAGCTATATTCAATTTCGCCTTGCTCTTCATCAACTAATTGTAAAAATGCTCTCCCAGCCAATCCTCCATATTTTATTCCGACTTTTACAAAGTATTTTTTGTTGTCAGTAATATTGATCCGTAAAGTATCTGAATAATGGGAATTAGCCAGATATACTACAGTCTCTCCCCTATTACTCACATTAAATTCTTTTGAGAATCTAGCCTTAACTTTTCCTAAGGAACGATCTCCCACAATCAATTCCGGTTTTAATAAGACCGCTCCTCCATAACGATAGACAAACAGGTTGCTATCCTTGTTGTGCGACATCTTGTTTTCGATTGGGCGGTTGGAGTAAAGAATATCTGCACGAATTTTATGGCATTCTGAACCAAAGCCATTTGTAGCAGCGTATTTTCTTATTTTTACTATGTTTCCTCCCAGATTTGAAGTTTGCATTTTCAAACGGTTTAAAATATGCTGAAGTGAATCGCAGTTTACCATAAACAAAGGAGGACTTATTTTAACCGATTTGATCAATGTTGCCTCAGAAGAAACAGGGGTACCTTGTGTATAAAGGAAAACAGAACTTTGTGTCGCATCACTTATTATATAGGCAGAGCGGTTCTTGGGTAAATTGGCGCACCCATAATATAACAACGGTACTAGAAATAAAGTGACAAGTTTAATTTTCATCTTTATAAAAAAATTTTAGGCTAAGAATTTCTTTTTTGGAATAATTTATCGAATTAAAGTTTTTTATTCCTTCAATAACTTTTGGATTTATAGTTTTTCCCACAGGGGAAGTTAAGTATATAGTTTCCCATAATATTTCTTTCAAAAGCACTTTTGAAGGAAGACAGATGTGAAATTCCAATAATCTTATCATGAAAATCAATAACTTTATTTTTGGTTTCCGATGGAAAATTATTATTTAAGACCTTATTAAATAGCCTATCTACATTTACGGACAATGTTATGCAACAGAAGGTAGACCTGTAAAAATAAAGGGTTCAGTGTTCAAGGATTGGGGTTTCTGTAAAATTGAAAGAAAGCATTCCCGGGAGTACCCAGGGAAGAGTTTAAATAAGGGCTTCCCACAAGATGATTGTGGATACCATTTTGAAACAAATCCTGCGACCATCTTCCATCGTGTCCTGCTCTGTGGTTCCTTCCTAAAAACCTTAAAACCAGAATAGAAGTTGGAGTATACTCATCTATTTCGTTGTCAATTTCTACTTTCATGTAAATTTTCTCTGTACCATTTCTTATTAAAATACCATTGCTCGTTTATTTTAAAATCAATGTCTGAGTTATGATAATAAACTAAAGTATCATTTTTAGGAATTATCTTTATAGAATTTGTAGGAAATTCTTTATTAATAATAATTTGATAACGAAGTAAAGTATTGTCATTGAGTATTTTAAATTTATTTTCAATAACATGCCTTCTATAAAATGCTTGGTTATCTTTTATAAAGAACTGTAGATATAGAGTATCTTTCCTTATGTTATATACTCCTGGCATTTCATATATACCCCAATAATTACTGTATTTTATAATACGGTTTTTTAACCCATCATTTTTTGGGTTATCATTTTCTATAGATAAAAGTTTGCTAAAGCCATTATCGTTGAAAACAATTGCCATCTTTTCGCTTTTATCATTACTATCCAAATGGCTTTTTACTACATATAATCCGGGATAAAATTTAATAGCTGTTGATGTCCCATCTGTTATAGGTAGTTTGTATGCCGTAAACCCACTAAGGTTTGCTCCTCCAATACAACTAAATAGAGTAAGGGAGACCCCTATGAAAAAGAAATAATATTTTAGTGTTTTCATAAGGAGTCAAATTTTAATGAGGGTACAGTGTCCAAGGATTAGGGTTTCTGTAAAATTGAAAGAAAACATTCTCAGGAGCACCCAAGGAAGTGTTTAAATAAAGGCTTCCCATAAAATGTTTGTGGATTCCGTTTTGGAATAAATCTTGTGCCCAATGTACATTGTGTCCCGTCCTGTAGCTTCTTCCAAACGCATTAAAACCAAAATAAAAACCGAAATATACCCTTGCAGCCGTTTCATAAGTATGTCTTCCTCCCTTATTTGTTCTCCAATTTGGAGATGTCCAATTTTCGTCATTCCCTATGAGTGCTTTATGTTCCTTTTCACTAGGTTGGGTTAAGATTTGAAAATTACAATAAGGATAAAATATTTAGAAAAAAGAGCGATGGATCTGATTAAGGAGATTAAATTATTTCAGCATAAAGTTTACAATGGCTGATACACTTCCAACTATGGCGAGAAATTGGATAAGACCCACAATATAGATAGCCCGACCCAATTTAAATTCCAGTTGGGCGATATCGGTTTTGGTTGCCATAGTTTCTTTTATAGAATCAAACTTTAAATCCACAGTTTCTTCCAAACGGGAAACAAATTCCTTTGCTTTCCTCTTATCGGGAATAAACTCTTGCACAAGTTCAAACAATCGTATGCTGGTTTGGCCATTCATAATCATGCTGATTTATACAAAGATAGCTAATTCTGGAAATCTTCTTGAATAATTTGTGCAGTTAGCTAAGAAAAAGGGTTGATTAATTCCAGATTAAAAAAAATAATTTCCATCGATAAATTTCAATTTCTCTTTTAAAAATTATTTCTTCCTAAAATAAACCGTAATCGGCACTCCCGAAAAATCAAAATTTTCACGAAGTTTATTTTCGATATAACGCTTATAAGGTTCTTTTACATACTGCGGAAGATTGCAGAAAAAGGCGAAACTTGGATAGGGCGTGGGAAGTTGCGTACAGAATTTTATTTTCACGTATTTTCCCTTGTAAGCTGGAGGAGGATAGTTTTGAATAATAGGAAGCATAACTTCATTCAGCTCACTGGTCTTTATCTTTTTACTCCGATTATTGTAAACCTCAACCGCTGTTTCAATGGCTTTATAAAGACGCTGTTTGGTAATTGTTGATATAAAAACAATAGGAACATCTACAAAAGGCTCACACTGTTGGCGGATATATTTTTCGTAATCCTTCACCGTACTGGTTTCCTTATCCTCTACTAAATCCCACTTATTGGCTACAATTACAATTCCTTTATTATTGCGTTGTGCCAACCAAAAAATATTCTCAACCTGCCCGTCAAAGCCTCGCGTGGCGTCAAAAACCAGAATAATAACGTCGCAATGCTCAATGGCGCGCACACTTCGCATTACGGAATAAAACTCAAGATCTTCCTTAACCTTGCTCTTTTTACGAATTCCGGCCGTATCTACCAAGTTGAATTCAAATCCGAAACGATCGTATTTGGTATCTATACTATCGCGAGTGGTGCCGGCAACATCGGTAACAATATAGCGGTCTTCCCCGATCAAAGCATTTATAAAAGAAGATTTCCCTGCGTTTGGGCGGCCCACAACGGCAAAACGCGGTAAGTGACTATTATCCACAGGTTCCTTATCCGGAAGTGCTTTTATTAAATCGTCCAATAAGTCTCCGGTTCCACTTCCACTTATACTGGAAATGGGATATTGTGTTTCAAAACCAAGGGAATAAAATTCAAGGGCATCGTTCATCCGCGATGAAGTGTCCACTTTATTAATTGCGAGAAAAATCGGTTTTTTTGAGCGGCGTAGTAATTTGGCAACCTCTTGGTCCATTCCCGTTACGCCACTCTCCACATCTACCATAAAAATTATGGCATCTGCTTCGTCAATGGCCAGTTGTACCTGCTTGTCGATCTCAGCTTCAAAAACGTCTTCACTTCCTTTTACATAACCACCAGTATCGATTAATGAAAAATCTTTTCCATTCCAATCGCTTTTTCCATAATGACGATCGCGGGTAACCCCGCTCACGGCGTCAACTATAGCCTCTCTGCGTTGAATCATTCTATTGAAAAAAGTGGATTTTCCCACATTCGGTCTTCCCACAACTGCAACAATGCTCATAATCTTATATTTAGAACCTATCCATTTAAGATAGCAGGCGCAAAAGTAGCTTTTAGTTGTCATAAAAAATAGTATTTTCACCGCTTTTAAACTCTGAACTTATGCAATTATCGAATGAAATAATGCTCCGGCCGCGGTTCCAAATGGATTTGAAAATGTCTTGCGATCAACTGATTGCACGGTTCAAGGAAGAAAAAAAGAAAGAGAGCAAATTTCACATAAGCTGCTTGGATGATCACATTTTTTTGAGACTTCCAAAAGAAGAACAATTATTCTGGTCCCCTCAATTGCACCTGGAACTATCTGAAACCTCCGAAAACCAGTGTTCCATAAACGGATTTTTCGGCCCTAATCCTACTGTTTGGACTATGTTCATTTTTTTTCACGTGGTTGTTGGCACTCTGTTTATTGCTGATGTAATTTGGTGGTATTCTAATTCCAGTTTGGGTAATTCTACCGCACTACAGATTGGTATTGCTATCGGACTGGTCTTAGCTTGGATCCTGCTTTATATTGCAGGGACAATCGGTAAGAAGAAAGGGAAACCGGGAATGCAGAAGCTTTATGGGTTTTTGCTGGAAACGGCCCGGAGGGAGAACGAAATCAAAATTGAAGATGAAGTTGAAGCGGGAACTGAATTTAAATTATCCTAAGTAAAAATCCCCCGCCCTAAAGGGAGCTACATTGTTCAAACTATCGAAAAATTATCACATCCTTAACTCCCCCTTTAGGGGCTTAGGGGGCATTCGAAATCGAAAACAAAATCGAAGATGAAAATGAAATCGAAGATGAAGTTGAAACGGAAGACGTTATATTAAAAACTGAAATGAGCTCAGTTCAAAATAAAGTTCAATTATCTTTCTCCAGGATTCTGCTGAAAACATTTCTCTAGCATTTCATATAATTCAGGATGCTTTTTTTTGAAAAGATCGGGTCGTTCGAAGAAATATTCCGAAGCTACCGCCAGAAATTCGACTTCACTTGTACCGCCGTATTTACGGATGTCAGATTCATTGTTATTGATGGCTTCCATTTCATCGTGCATCAACTTTAGCCACGGAGTTATGTATTGTCTTTGAAGTAACCGTTCAGGAACGCCATCGGCTTCGCCATCCATTTTATCTATAAGATGAACAAATTCGTGAACGGAAGTATTTTCTTTGTCCGTATCGTTTTCAAAGCCGTGGCGAAGTGCTTGTCGTGAAAGTATCATCTGATTTTCAAATCTACCAGAACCTACCAATCCAGATATTATCCGCTTTTCTCCGTGATGTTCAAATTCCAGGTCTTCATTAAAATTTCCTGGATAGATAATGATGCCGCTTAAATTATTGTAGTGCCATTCGGGAAAACCAAATACAGGAATAACTGCACTCGCGGCGACCAACACTTTATCAAGATCTTCAAGCTCGGTCTCTATTCCTTCTATATAAACTTCGCTCAAGAAAAGCATCATCCTATTGCGGAACCTTTTCTTTTCAGCAGAAGAAAGATTTCTATAAAACAAAACGTTATCGTAAAGGAGTGCTTCCCACTTTTTAGGAAAAGATTGAACGGGCCGTTTTTTATTCTGCCAGAAAGCGTAAATAGCAAACAACACTAAAACAACAAAAACGATTACATAAACCATAGTTAGCTATTATAGCCAAATCTTCGTAATTGTTTTTCATTACTCCGCCAGTCTTTATTGACTTTTACATATAGCTCAAGATGAATCTGTTTTCCGAAGAATTTTTCCAAATCCTTTCGGGCCTCCACTCCTACTCTTTTCAAAGCAGTTCCTTTATGACCGATGATAATTCCCTTTTGGGTCTCGCGCTCAACCATAATAATGCTTCGGATGCGGATAATGTTTTCATCCTCAAAAAATTCCTCTGTATCGATTTCAACAGAATATGGAATTTCCTTTTTGTAGTGCATTAGTATTTTCTCGCGAATGGTTTCGTTCACGAAAAAACGTTCTGGTTTATCGGTGAGTTGGTCTTTGGGATAAAATGGCGGAGATTCTGGAAGCAATTCAATTATTCTATTGAACACCTCTGGAACACCAAAATTTTGAAGAGCGGATATGGCAAAGATCTCGGCATTTGGAACTTTTGATTTCCAAAGATTTACCGCTTCATCCAAAAGTTCTTCATTGCCTTTGTCAATTTTATTAATAAGAAGTAAAACAGGAATCTTGGCGTGGGTGATTTTATTGAAAAAAGATTCGTCTTTCAATTCCTTCTCGCCTAATTCCACTAAATAAAGAAGTATATCGGCATCTTCGAAGGCAGATTTCACAAAATCCATCATACTTTCCTGAAGTTGGTATGCAGGTTTTATAATTCCTGGGGTATCACTGAAAAGTACTTGAAAATCCTCACCATTTACGATTCCAAGAATGCGATGACGGGTAGTCTGAGCTTTTGACGTGATGATCGAAAGCCGCTCTCCTACAAATGCATTCATGAGAGTGCTCTTCCCAACATTCGGATTTCCTATGATGTTTACATATCCCGCTTTGTGTACAGCCATAATCTTTGATTTTTCACAAAATTACGGTTATTTTAGGCGAAAATGCTATAATTGAATTGCAATCCATCCTTCGCCGTATTTAAAACAATTGGTAAACTTTCAATGTTGAAATCCTTATTTTTGTAAAATGTTATTTCCGAAGAAAAAAATTGAAATTGAAGACGGTGATTATTATCTCACGCCAGAAGGTTATAAATGCTTTACCGAACAATACCATTTAAAACGTGGCTACTGTTGCCAAAGTGGATGTAGGCATTGTCCGTATGGGTTTGATAAGAAAACAGGAAAAATAATAAGTCCATAACTCTGCGCTCTTAGCGTCTTTGTGGTAATATCTTTCACCACAAAGACGCAGAGAACGCAAAGAGAAATATTAGATATGACTGAAAACGAACTTTCTTCAAAAGTAATAGGAGCTTGTATAGAAGTCCATAAACAACTTGGACCTGGTTTACTGGAAAGTACATATGAGATTTGTTTGGCGCACGAGTTAAGATTGATGGGGCTTGAAGTAAAAGAACAAACCTGTAGTTTATAAAGAAATTAAGCTGAATGCTGGTTATAGAATTGATATGATTGTAGAAAATAAGGTTATTATCGAAATAAAATCAGTCGATGCCCTAGCACCTATTCACACGGCTCAAATATTGACATATCTAAAATTAAAAGGAATAAAGCTCGGACTCTTAATCAATTTCAATTCGGTTAAATTGGTGGACGGGCTTAAAGAATTGTAAACAACTTATAACTCCGCGTACCTCTGCGCCTTTGCGGTAAAAATTCCACCGCGGAGGCGCAGAGTACGCAGAGAAGAATAAATAAAATCATGGATTTCAAAGAACAAATACAACAAGGCATTCCATCAACTCTTCCAGAGAAAAAGGAATATGATAAAACTGTGAATCACGCTCCAAAACGGAAGGAGATTTTATCTGAAGAAGAAAAAGAGCTTGCCTTACGGAATGCACTTCGATATTTTGAACCGGAACTTCACGCGGAATTACTACCTGAATTTAGAGAAGAACTGGAAAAATACGGTCGTATTTATATGTATCGTTTCCGACCAGAATATAAAATGTATGCCAGACCTGTGGAAGAATATCCGGGTAAATCGGAGCAGGCAAAAGCAATTATGCTGATGATCCAAAACAATTTGGATTATGCCGTTGCCCAGCATCCACACGAGCTAATCACCTACGGCGGAAATGGAGCGGTTTTCCAAAACTGGGCGCAATACCTGTTGACGATGAAATACCTCTCAGAAATGACAGATGAACAAACTTTGGCGATGTATTCCGGCCATCCCATGGGTTTATTTCCTTCTCATAAAGATGCCCCACGAGTTGTAGTAACCAATGGAATGATGATTCCAAATTATTCAAGTCAGGACGATTGGGAAAAATTTAATGCACTTGGCGTAACCCAATACGGACAAATGACGGCGGGAAGCTATATGTATATTGGTCCACAAGGAATCGTTCACGGAACAACGATTACGGTATTAAACGGTTTTAGAAAAATTAAAAAAGAAACAAAAGGAGGTTTGTTTCTAACCGCTGGTCTAGGAGGAATGAGCGGTGCCCAACCAAAAGCAGGGAATATAGCAGGTTGCGTAACGGTTTGTGCCGAAGTAAATAAAAAAGCCACTGAAACTCGTCATTCCCAAGGATGGGTAGATGAAGTAATTTCAGATTTGGATAAACTGTGCGTTCGAGTGAGAGAAGCAGTTTCGAATAAAGAAACCGTATCTATCGCTTACGATGGAAATATTGTAGATGTATGGGAGAAATTTGCGGAAGAAAATATTCATATCGATTTGGGAAGTGACCAAACTTCCCTTCACAATCCTTGGGCGGGCGGATATTATCCAGTTGGGATGACTTATGAAGAATCTAACGAAATGATGGGTAGTAACCCGGAACTCTTTAAAGAAAAAGTTCAGGAAAGTCTTCGAAGACAGGTAGATGCCATCAATAAGCACACAGCAAAAGGCACCTACTTTTTCGATTATGGAAATGCTTTTCTTTTGGAAGCTTCCCGTGCAGGCGCTGATATAATGAATGATAAGCCCGTGTCAGGTCGAGCGCAGTCAGGTCGAGCGCAGTCAGGTCGAGCGCAGTCAGGTCGAGCGCAGTCGAGACCTCAATCGGAATTCAGATATCCTTCGTATGTTCAGGATATTATGGGTCCAATGTGTTTCGATTTTGGATTTGGTCCCTTTCGCTGGGTATGTGCTTCGGGAAAACCTGAAGATCTTCAAAAAACGGATGAAATTGCCTGTGAGGTCTTGGAAGAAATGATGAAAAATTCACCTAAAGAAATCCAGCAACAAATGCAGGATAATATAACTTGGATTAAAGGCGCCCAAGAAAACAAACTGGTTGTCGGTTCGCAAGCAAGAATTTTATACGCCGATGCCGAAGGAAGAATAAAAATCGCTTCCGCTTTTAACAAAGCTATTTCCGAAGGAAAAATAGGGCCTGTTATTTTAGGGCGCGATCATCACGATGTTTCGGGAACGGATTCTCCTTATCGGGAAACTTCCAATATCTACGATGGCAGCAGATTTACAGCAGATATGGCCATTCAAAATGTGATTGGCGATAGCTTCCGTGGTGCGACTTGGGTAAGCATCCATAATGGTGGTGGCGTAGGTTGGGGCGAGGTTATAAACGGAGGTTTCGGAATGGTTCTTGATGGTAGTAGCGATGCACAACGACGTTTGGAAAGCATGCTTTTTTGGGATGTAAACAACGGAATATCGCGCCGCAGTTGGGCACGAAATGACGGAGCAGTTTTCGCAATAAAAAGGGCGATGGAAAACAACCCCCAATTAAAAGTCACCCTTCCAAATTACGTGAATGACGATCTATTTAAATAACACTCATTAACCCAAAATGAATTCAAGAACTTTAAAAACTTCACGGATTCGTATTAAAAAAAACCAGTATGAAAGCACTTAAATTTTTTCCGCTATTGCTTCTCTTTGTACTGACCTCATGCTCCACGGTTAAAGTGGCATCAGACTATGACAAAGAAGTAAACTTCAATCAATATCACTCCTTCGCATTTTATAAGCCAGGAATAGATAAAGCACAAATAAGTGATTTGGACAAAAAACGCATTCTTAGGAACATTGAGAATGAATTGATAGCCAAAGGAATGACCAAGTCCGAAACTCCAGATTTATTGGTGAGCATCTTTACCAAAGAAAGTCAGCGTGTGGACGTATATAACAATAATTTCGGGTACGGTTGGGGCTGGAATCCTTGGTACTATGGAAGTTATTACGGTGGAAGCAGTGTTTCCCAAACCGCCGAAGGCACTTTATTTATTGACTTGATCGATGCCAAGACGAATAACCTGGTATGGCAAGGAATGGGAAGTGCCGATCTGGTGACCCAGAATATGGAGAAGAAAGAAGCACGGATTCAAGAAATTGTAAACAAGATCTTGGAAAAATATCCTCCAGGTGCAGCTAAAAAATAAACCACTAATCCTATAATTACAAGGGTTTTTAAAAGCGGAAGATGTGTTCTCCGACAATAGTTTACCACGAGCACACGAATTTTTTTATAACTTTTTCGTGTATTTATGGTAAAACCAAGAGAATTAGACTTTTTCGCACCACTAGTGTTTTCAATGAAATTGAAATTCTTGCAGTCCTATATCTGGCTTTAATTGATAGGCTAGAATGCTAAACAAATCAAAAGTTCACTTCGGTGGACTTTTTTTGTTTGTATTTTTAATGTTAGAACCCAACACAATAATCATGAGAAATCTAATTTACATCTTTTTAATCACCCTCTTTTTTGGCTGTAAGAATAAACATAAAGAAATAAATCCAACTGTCTCCGATAATGGACCCGTTGTGGAAAATATCACATCAACTGAAAATAATAAAACTGATTATCAGCATGAAATTATTCCCGGGAAAAGATTGGGAAACATAATATTAAATGAAAATTCAACTGCCGTAAAAGACAGTCTTGGCAAACCAGATTCAGGAGATGCCGCAATGGGAAAAGCGGTTGCCACTTGGCATCAAGGGTCAAAAGATCAATTGAGCATTTACACAACTACCCAAATGGGTGTGGAAGATTTCTCTAGAATCAAAGCGATACGCACTTTATCTCCAGATTATAAAACTAATGATAATTTGGCTGTGGATAGTACTCTAGATGAAATAGAAATTAACTATAAACTAAATAAAGTAGGAGATTTTACTTCTGAAGATCATAATTATATACTCTACTCTACAGTAGAAGGAATAGGTTTTGAAATAGGAGAAGATGGAAAATGTCACGGAATTGTCCTGACGGAAAAAGGAACCGAACCCCAACAATTATATCTTACCTTCTATCCAGATTTAAAGAAAGCTAACTAAATTCAAATAGTACTTTGCGACTTGGCGTCTTTGCAAGCGGTATTTTTAAGGCAAAGACGCAAAGCCACGAAGATAAATTGGGAATCTTAATTCTATTGTTTAATTAATTTAATTCCTTTTTGGATTCCATTCTCTGTGGAAATAGACATAAAATAGATGCCCGCAGTCCAGCTTTGGGTATCTATCGAAACGGATTTTTCTGCATTGTATTTAGAACCGAACACCTCTTGTCCTAAAGCATTATAAATTGAAACTCTATTTATGGCGGAATCACTATCTATCAGCATTTCATCATTTACGGGATTAGCGAAGAATAATGAGTATGTATTATAATCATCTATTCCCACCGTATCATCCACCAAATTCTGGGCGTATATTTTTAAACCTTCGCCCTTGTCTTCAGCAAATATGGCCACATTTTGCATATTACCTTCCCTAGTAAAGGTGATTCTATGCTTGCTTGCAGCAAAAGTAGCCATTGGAATTGTTTGTGTATCCCAACCAAAATCCCCGTTTTCATCTAAATAAACGGCATTTAAAACTGTCGGCATTGCACCATTATTATTTCCTTCCTCAATTAGAAAAAGAGGATTTCCATTTCTTAATCGAAGTTCACCTGCATGCGATTTCTCACTTCCAATGGGATATACCACTTTTGCATTTTCCGATAACAAACCCTCTCCAGAGTCTTTATTAAACTTTTGCACATATTCTCCGCGTTCATTTTGGCTTTGATCACGATACGTTGCGATTGCCCAAATATTTCCAGAACCCTCCTCAAAAGCTATTTCGGTTTCCATTTCATAATTGGTTTGGTTCGTGTCGAAATCAGCCCCATTGATTCCCCAAGGCAAGGTTCCATCAGGATTAATTCTTTGTAAATAGGAATCAAAACGTGTTCCCTGCGAGGCGAAATATCCCATATAAACTATATTACCATCCTGAAGACCTGAATATGATTGGTTAAAAGCGGTGGCACTATTTGAAAGCTGAACTGGAGCTCCCCAAACCGGGTCTCCATCACTATCATAACGCTGGGCATATAAATTAGAATTGATCCCGAACAATAAGGAATGAAAAACGACAATATAATTTCCATCAGAAAGTTCGAAAAGATTTCCGGGCACGGTAGCACTTGCTCCCTCTATTGGTTTCTCAGCAGCCCATATTGGTGCTCCGGTTTCGTCAAATTTCTGCATCACTCCTCCAGAAGAACCCATCCAGCTTACAATTGCTTGATTATTTGTCAAAGGCAAGACCGTAACAACATTTCCACTGCCCACCTGAACTCCGTTTGTACCCCATAAATGGTTGCCATCTACATCCATTTTAAAAACAAAGGCAGGATTTCCACCTCCTGTCCCCGTGGCCCCGATATATAAATGGTCATCAGAATCAACAGTAGCACTCATAGTAACGGTATAGGAACCCATGGGTATCTGATCGCTTACCAACATTCCGTCATCACCAAATTTTCGATTACCGTCGGCATCCATAACCTGCAATCGCAATTCGATAAAGGTTGGTGCTGGTACATTTTTCCAATAAACAACATAGGTTTGACCATCTGAAGTGCCGCGAGCAAGCACATCCAATTCTCCAGATTCGGCCACAAGTGTATTTTGATCTGTATCCGTAGTCCATTGTGCAGTAGCGGTAAATATGGATAAAAGAATCAAAATTGAAGTAATTGTTTTCATTTTTGAGTGTGTTTAATTCGACATAGATTTAATTAAATTGACTTTCCTTTTTAATATTTAAATTATGACAAATCCATAAAAGGACTATCTCCTATTCAAAATTAAATAATCAATTTAAAAAAATAAGTCTGAAATTCAATTTTTTAAACAATCCTAAAATACTAAAAATGCGATAGCTTAAAGCCTCCTTCCATCAATACCCCAATACCTCCAAAATTTTCCCTTTCACTTTTTCAGTAGAAGGAATCATCGTTTCTTCCAAAGTAGAATTTAGCGGAATTGCGGGCATATTCTCGGAGCCGATCAGCATTACGGGTGCATCGAGTTGCTGGAAACATTCCTCTTGAATTCTCCCTTGAAGACCTCTACTAAAACCATTTTCGGAAGGTTCCTCCGTGACGATCAAACATTTTCCACATTTCTTGACCGACTTGAAAACCGTTTCATAATCCAAGGGATGCAAGGTTCTAAGATCTACAACTTCAATCCTGTCCTGCATATCAAGTTCTTCGGAAGCATTCATCGCCCAATGTACACCCATTCCGTAGGTTATTATTGAGAGCGTTTCCTCATCTTCCTGTTTCCAAATTTCCTGAAGTACCCAAGCCTTTCCAAATGGCAATATATAATCCTCTGCTGGCAACACCGAAGTCGCGCCTTGAGTTCCTTTTACCTTGCTCCAGTAAAGTCCTTTATGTTCAAAAATGACAACAGGATTCGGATCGTAATAAGCGGCTTTTAGCAACCCTTTTAAATCGGCTCCATTACTCGGATAAGCTATTTTAAGTCCGCGGATATTGGTTACCACACTTTCTACTGAAGAAGAGTGATATGGACCCCCGCTACCATACGCGCCGATAGGCACACGAAGAACCATGGAAACGGGCCATTTTCCATTGGAAAGATAGCAGCTACGTGAAACTTCGGTAAAAAGCTGATTGAGTCCCGGCCAAATATAATCCGCAAATTGCACTTCCACAAAAGGCTTTAGTCCCACCGCACTCATTCCCACAGTACTTCCAACGATAAATGCCTCTTGAATTGGGGTATTAAAAACGCGATTATCTCCGAATTTTTCAGCTAAAGTTGCCGCTTCACGGAAAACGCCGCCCAATCTTCGTCCTACGTCCTGACCGTATAAAAGTGACTCAGGATGTTTGCGCATAATTTCTTCCAAAGCCGAAAGAGCACAATCCACCATCACAACTTTCTCTGCTCCTTCAGGACTTCTTTCCCCTACTTCCTCAGTAATTTCTGTGGGAGCAAAATCGTGTGTAAAAAGATCTTCTGGTTTGGGATCCTCAGCCTGAAAAGCTTTCTTTAAATCCTTTTCGATTTCGATTTGGATTTCGTTTTCAATTTCATCCAGTTCTTTCTGCTCAAAATCGTTTTCCAGAAGCAATTTCACCATTTTTGGATATGGATCACGAGAACGCGCTTCCTCCAGATCATCGCGATAAAATTCCATTCGGACCCCCGAGGTATGGTGGTTTAACAGCGGTACTTTCGCGTGAACCAAAAACGGTCTGCGTTCTGTCCTAATTGTTGAGATTACATCTTGAAGTGTATTATAACTCTCTTCGAAATCGGTGCCATCGATAGTCACAGCCTCCAGACCCTTAAACCCTCTGGCATATTCAAAGGCATCTTGTGCTCTGGTTTCCTCCGCATTGGCAGAAATATCCCAGCCGTTATCCTGCACCAAATACAGGATCGGCAACTTTTTTAATACGGCCATTTGAAATGCTTCGGCAACTTCTCCTTCGGTAACGGAGGCATCACCAAGGCTACAGACAACCACAGGGAATTCTGAATTCTGAATTCTGAATTCTGAATTAAAAGACTCTTTGTACCAAAACCCCAAAGCAACCCCTGTGGCGGGAATAGCTTGCATTCCGGTAGCGGAACTTTGATGGGGAATTTTGGGTTTGTCATCATCACGAAGACTGGGATGGGAATAATAGGTTCGCCCGCCCGAAAATGGATCGTCTTTTTTTGCTAAAACTTGCAGCATCAATTCGTAGGGAGTCATTCCTATGGAAAGCAGAATTGAGTCGTCGCGATAATAGGGAAAAACATAATCCTGCGGCAAAAGTTGCATTCCCGCGGCAATTTGAATCACCTCATGCCCGCGCGAGGTAGCGTGCACGTATTTTGAAACGGCCT
The DNA here is from genome assembly GCF_004022485.1 of Aequorivita sp. H23M31. Lineage (GTDB taxonomy): Bacteria > Bacteroidota > Bacteroidia > Flavobacteriales > Flavobacteriaceae > Aequorivita > Aequorivita ciconiae. The sequence goes on along the minus strand of NZ_CP034951.1, from coordinate 3,240,516 downwards.
TAAAATTCTTCTCATAGATCTCCGTCATTGCTTTAGCGGTGACGAGGGTTTTGAAGGCTTTTTTGAGTATGTCTTTGGTAATTGCTTTATTTTCCATGCATATAATGATTGGACGTTTTGAACCACGAACGCTTGCGAGGCAAGCTTCACGATTCACGACTCTTAAACTTAACCTCCTTTAATCAACTGTTTCTTGTCTTGGGTCGTGCAGTGAGCAAAGCGAATGGTCGTGATTCAAAATGTCTTTTCTAATTCATTTATCCGGATCCAAAGAATCCATAAAATTTGATATTTTACATTGAACTTTCTTCACTTGATCTTCAAGTTTTAAGAATAATTCTTCTTCTATAAAATTCTGACGATGGCAAACATTCAATTGCGTTTCCCATTCAAAGGCCGATCCCAAACTATCATCTAAATATTTTAAAAAATGTCTATCGGTCCCCTTGCTTGATCCTTCCGATATATTCGACGCGATTGAGACTGAACAACGGTTCATCTGCGTTCTTAGACCATACTTTTCATAATCAGGCAATTTTGATGTCAACAAATAATTCTCATCAATAAGAACCATTGCCTCCTGCCATATTTGCAATTTTTTAAAGTTATGTCTTCTCATTCTCAAAGTTTTTATCCATTGAAAATGTATCCCGCCGAAAGTACTTCAAATGTTCAAAACTCGAATTCAATCAAAATTTGTCGTGACTCGTGCAGTAAGCGCAAGCGAACGATCGTGGTTCAAACCGTCCAACCACGAACCAAATTTCAAATCTTTCTATCCATATCACAATCCTCCATATAATCAGCAATTCTCCTTAAAAAAGAACCAGCCAAGTATCCGTCCACTATTCTATGGTCAAAAGAAAGCGAAAGATACATCATTTGTCTAATTTCAATAGTATCGCCGTCTTCACGCTCCATTACCTCAGCTCTCTTTTTGATAATTCCTGTTGCTAAAATCGCTGCTTCAGGTTGATTTATTATCGGGGTTCCCATTAAACTTCCAAAAGTTCCCACATTACTTATTGTAAATGTACTTCCTGAAGTGTCATCTGCTTTTAATTTGTTATCTCGGGCCTTTCCAGCCAGTTCATTTGTAGCCGCGGCCAGTTCCTGTAAATTCTTTTTGTCGGCATTTTTTACTACTGGAACAATTAAGTTTCCAGAAGGTAAGGCGGTTGCCATTCCAATGTTTATTTCGTCTTTGACGATGATATTCTTTCCATCTAGAGAAGAGTTTATCATAGGAAAATCTACAATTGCTTTTGATACAGCTTCAACAAATAGGGGTGTAAACGTTAATCGCTCTCCATATTTTTCTTGAAAGTCATCCTTGTTTTTATTTCGCCAAGTAGCCATATCGGTTAAATCCGCTTCCACATAAGCGGTAACGTGGGGCGAAGTGTGTTTTGAAAACACCATATGGTCGGAAATCATCTGGCGCATTCGGTCCATTTCGATGATTTTGCCTTTTCCTTTATCGAATTTTAAATCTGGAATTTGAAAACCAGATGGTTCAGGAACAGCTTGAGCGAATTTGAAAGGACGACCATTAGCCAAATATTCTGACAAGTCGCTTTTTCGCAATCTACCGTCTTTTCCAGTTCCTGGAATTCTTGCTAGTTCCTCGTAACTGATGTGATTTTTTCTGGCGATGGAGTCAACTAAGGGTGAAATGAAAATATTTTCATTGACTCTGAAGGAAGATGGAGATGATGATGAAGATGAAATTGAAGTTGAATTCGAAATACCCCCGGCCCCTAAAGGGGAGTTTTTAGCGGATGATGAATTTGATTTATGTTTTTGTTTTAAAGGTTTTGATGGTGATTTTTTTGGACCAGAGATTTCGGATAACTCCAATATTGCCACAATTTCTCCAATGGGAACCACATCTCCGGCATTAAACATTTGTGATATCATTTTTCCTGAAAATGGCGCGGGAACTTCGTTATCTACTTTATCAGTGGCCACTTCCAATAGCGCATCGCCTTCCTCAAAGGAATCTCCTTCTTTTACATACCATTCAATGATGGTTCCTTCAGTTATGCTTTCGCCCATTCTGGGCATCTTGAACTCGGTTTTATTCATATTATAAGATGTAAGATGCCGAACAAAAAGAACTTGATTCGGCGGAAAAGAATCTTCTAAGCGAAAATAAGCATTTCTTTTTTGCTTTGGTAGAAATCTAAATATAGATTATCTTGTTATTTCCAAGAACATAATCCCATATTTTTGTTCCTCACAAGAACAATTTTATAATTTTTTGTTCCTATCAAGAACAAAAAACTTATCTTTATATAAATTTAATCACGATGGAAGAATTAAAACTGATCCAAGAAAATCTTTTTCGTCAATTATCTCCTTTCCGAAGATATCTTTCAGAAGAAATAGACTGGAGCGATAGATTGATAGCTGTAAAAGGAGCTAGAGGAACCGGGAAGACTACACTTCTGTTACAACGCATCAAATTCGATCTTTCTGAGGAAGATAGAACTAGAGCACTTTATGTCACCCTGGATGATCTGTATTTCTTGGAGAATACCCTTATCCAGTTGGCTACTGAATTTAGTCTTTCAGGAGGAAAGTTTTTGTTTTTGGATGAGGTCCATAAATATCCGCGCTGGTCACGAGAGTTAAAATTGATTTACGATCGATTTCCCAGCCTTTTCGTTGTTTTTACTTCCTCTTCAATGTTGGATATTCTTAGTGGAGAGTCTGATCTGAGCCGGAGGGCAGTTTCTTATACCTTGCAAGAACTATCGTACCGGGAGTTTCTGGCATTGGAATTGGAGAGTGAGCTCCCCGTTTTTTCATTTGAGGAACTTATAAATCAACATCAGGAAATCAGTCAGTTGTTAAAGGAAAAACTGGAATATCCATTAAAACATTTTGAAGATTATTTATTCTTTGGAGCCTATCCTTATTTTAAGGAAAACAGAAAAACCTATTCCCAAAAACTCCTTCAAACGTTGATGTTAATAATAGAAAACGATATGAATGCTGTGGAAAATATCAGCTTTGAAGAAAGTAGAAAAATAAAAAAACTACTGATGGCCATTGCTCAGAGTGCTCCTTTTACGCCTAATATATCCAAACTGAGCGAACGTTTGGGAATGAACCGAAAATCACTTCTCAATGCTATCCGACTATTAGGTCGTGCAGATTTGGTTATAGAATTGTTTAAATCTACAACAGGAATTGGAGTTTTTACAAAACCAGAGAAATTATATCTGCACAATTCAAATATCATTTATGCAATGGATGGCAAGAATTTTAATATGGGTGCTGTAAGGGAAACTTTTTTTGCAAATCAAGTTTCTAAGAATGAAACGCTGCATTTGGCCGATAAAGCAGATTTTTTGGTGAATAAAAAGTATGTATTCGAAGTAGGTGGAAAATCAAAAACAGGCAAACAGATTCCTGATTCTGCAAATGCGTATATCGTCAGGGACCAAATTGAATTTGGAACTGCGAAAACAATTCCGTTATGGCTTTTTGGGTTCTTGTATTAAGAAATTACTTTTTATTTTTACCTCGAAATTCATTCAAGGTTTTATAAAAATCGTCCTGCACGGGTCTGTCCTTTGGAATCTCCCGCAGCGGCTCCACTTCTCTCAAACTCTCGTGGCAATCTGACGGGAGTTGCTGGTACAATCTTGTTCCGGCAGTTTTCCAGGCCATCATTTCATCAGAAATATCCTTAATAGCTTTCGCTGGATTTCCGACTATTAATTTCCTTCTTGGAAATTTTTCTTCCGCTTTTACAAAACTCATTGCGCCCACGATACATTCATCGCCAATTTCAGCATCGTCCATTATTACGCTGTTCATCCCAATTAAGCAATTTCGTCCAAGATTCGCACCGTGGATTATTGCGCCGTGGCCTACGTGGGCACTTTCTTTTAAGACAATACTTTTTCCCGGAAACATATGGATAGTACAATTTTCCTGTACATTTACTCCATCCTCAAGAATTATTTCCCCCCAGTCGCCACGAATGGCCGCCCCCGGACCGATGTAGCAGTTTTTGCCTATTATTACATTACCCGTAACTGCCGCCAATGGATGGACGAAGCTACTTTCGTGGATTACGGGGATGTGGTTTTTGAAAGAAAAAAACATGGTTTTAAATTGAATGACAAAAAGATGAACGGACTAAATGATTAAAAGACATAGTTTATATCAACGAATTTTTAAAATTGGAAATCATCGCTTGCAATTTTTGTTTTAAATTGAATGACAAAAAGATGAACGGACTAAATGATTAAAAGACATAGTTTATATCAACGAATTTTTAAAATTGGAAATCATCGCTTGCAATTTTTGTTTTAAATTGAATGACAAAAAGATGAACGGACTAAATGATTAAAAGACATAGTTCATATCACGAATTTTTAAAATTGGAAATCATCGCTTGCAATTTTTGTTTTAAATTGAATGACAAAAAGACGAACGGACTAAATGATTAAAAGACATAGTTTATATCAACGAATTTTTAAAATTGGAAATCATAGCTTGCAATTTTTGTTTTAAATTGAATGACAAAAAGATGAACGGACTAAATGATTAAAAGACATAGTTTATATCAACGAATTTTTAAAATTGGAAATCATCGCTTGCAATTTTTGTTTAAATTGAATGACAAAAAGATGAACGGACTAAATGATTAAAAGACATAGTTTATATCAACGAATTTTTAAAATTGGAAATCATCGCTTGCAATTTTTGTTTAAATTGAATGACAAAAAGATGAACGGACTAAATGATTAAAAGACATAGTTTATATCAACGAATTTTTAAAATTGGAAATCATCGCTTGCAATTATTGTTTTAAATTGAATGACAAAAAGATGAATGGACTAAAAGATTAAAAGACATAGTTTATATCAACGAATTTTTAAAATTGGAAATCATCGCTTGCAATTTTTGTTTTAAATTGAATGACAAAAAGATGAATGGACTAAATGATTAAAAGACATAGTTTATATCAACGAATTTTTAAAATTGGAAATCATCGCTTGCAATTTTTGTTTTAAATTGAATGACAAAAAGATGAATGGACTAAATGATTAAAAGACATAGTTTATATCAACGAATTTTTAAAATTGGAAATCATAGCTTGCAATTTTTGTTTAAATTGAATGACAAAAAGATGAACGGACTAAATGATTAAAAGACATAGTTTATATCAACGAATTTTTAAAATTGGAAATCATCGCTTGCAATTTTTGTTTTAAATTGAATGACAAAAAGATGAATGGACTAAATGATTAAAAGACATAGTTTATATCAACGAATTTTTAAAATTGGAAATCATCGCTTGCAATTTTTGTATAATTTGCAAATTGTTCTCAAATGTAATATTATCTATATATTCCAAATCAAACGCACAAATTAATTGCGTTTCCCATTCAAATGCCGAACCTAAAGCAGTTTCTAAATACTGAATGAAATGTTTGTCGGAATTTCTGGACGAACCCTCTGCAATATTTGATGCAATGGAAACAGAACATCGCTGCAACTGGTTTGAAAGACCATAAATCTCAATTTTAGGAAAATTGGAAGTCATAGAATAGGTTTCCTTCACAAGCTTCCTTGCATCTTGCCATATTGCTAATTTTCTGAAATTATGCTTTAATGCCATTATCTATTAAATTGTCGTAGGTTTTTTCTTCCTTTTGTCCTTTCATCTTTTTATCCTTTAGTCCTTTCTCCTTTCGTCTTTTTATCCTTTAACTCAATTGTATTAATAACTAACTATTTAAACCTCTTCAACGTTTCCTTCGTAAAATCACTCAAAACCAATTTTCCTGAGATTCCTGCTCTTTCAGCTAATAGGTTATCCCAATCTTCGGTACCGCTCCAGAAAACTTTTTTCATTTCCTTCATGGCCTCTGGATTGTAATTGCAAAGATTTTCGGCGAATTTTTGAACAGCCTCATCCAACTCTTCTAAAGTTTCATAAACCTCGTTGTACAATCCTTTTTGTTTTGCCCATTCGGCTTCATAAAAAGAATTTGCATCAATGGCTATCTGGCTAAAACCGCTTGTTCCCAATTTTCTTTCAACCGCTGGGCCAACAACAAAAGGACCAATGCCGACGTTTAATTCGCTTAATTTGATAGCTGCAAATTTGGTTGCCATACAGTAATCCGTTGCGGCTGCTACTCCTACTCCACCGCCAACTGTTTTTCCCTGAATTCTTCCAATGATGAACTTTGGACATTTGCGCATGGCGTTGATTACGTTGGCAAAACCACTAAAGAATATTTTGCCCGTATCAGCGTCGTTTATGTTTATCAACTCATTGAAACTGGCGCCGGCGCAAAAAGTTCGGTCGCCCCCGCTTTTAAGGATTATTACTTTTACTCCATCATTTTTTCCTGCTTCGGTTATAGTATTTGCAAGTTTTGCCAAAATATCTCCCGGAAGGCTGTTATGTGCTGGATGAAAGAATTCTATGGTTGCAATCCTATTGTTTATTTCCTGTTTTACGTATGCTTCTGTCATGATATTTACGCGGATGCGAAAGATTTAATTTTAGATTTAGATTCAATTTCTACAAAATAACTAACCTTCCTAAAAATGAAAGAATAAATATATTTCGATGATACAAAATAACTAACTTTTCAGAAATATAAGGGTTGTTGGGCAAGTTTAAACTGAAAACAATTGTTTGGTATATTCTAAGTTGATTCCAGATAGAATATCTTAACGATGTGAAAAATTAATAGGACGGTATAACGATCATTAGGTAAAAGCTTGCTTATAGGATTCGAGGATACTTTCAGCAAATCTCCTTATATTCTCCTTATCCTTCTTGTGGGGATCAAGGTTTATTTTCAGACTTTCCACGCCCTTTATAGCATTGGTCTTTTCAAATTGCTTTTCAAAATCATCAACAGCGGGGCAGAATTTTTTATAAATGCGATCACCTGAACCCAGAACTCCAAAAACCTTTCCGGTTAAATCCACTTCTTCTAAGTCATAATAGAAATCCTCAGCTTCTTCCGGCAAATCTCCATCGGCGCCATAGGTATAGGTTGCCATAACACAGATTTCATAATCAAGGTACTCCTGAGGATATAATTCTGTGCATTCCTTTACTAGAACTCCGACATTTAAATCTCGAAGATTTTGAGCCAAAATTTCGGCAATCTTTTCCGTAGTCCCCGTCATACTTGCAAAAACGATTAGCGCTTTTATCATTTCTTTTGCTTTTTAATTATTTCTCCGGATTGTGTTACTTGTATTTGCAACAACACAAAATTAGTAATAGTTCCCGCAATTCCCTGTCCAATTGGAATTGGCATTTATATATTTGCACAAAAATTAAAAAGATTAATGCTCAAGAAAATCAGAATAGACAAGTTCGTCATCGCCGTTGTTATAAGTGTTGTAATTGCCTATTTTTTGCCACAGCTTGGTGCTTCTGACAGTCCTGTACCAATGGACTTAATAAGTAGTCTGGGGATTTCTTTTATCTTTTTCTTTTATGGTTTGAATCTTAGTACCGAGGCACTAAAAAACGGTCTCAGAAACTGGAGATTGCACGTGGTCGTCCAAAGCAGTACATTTATTTTGTTTCCTCTTCTTATTCTGCCATTTTTTCCCTTTGTAAAGGACACCTCCTACGAGCTCATTTGGTTGGGATTTCTCTTTATGGCGGCACTTCCATCCACTGTTTCTTCTTCCGTTGTAATGGTTTCAATGGCCAAAGGAAATCTGCCAGCGGCAATATTCAATGCCAGCATTTCGGGAATTTTGGGGATATTATTAACGCCACTCTGGATTTTACCCTTTATAAATGAAACAGATGTGGTTTTCGATTTTTCAAGTATTTACATTCAACTTTTTACCGAAATTATATTACCGCTTGCCCTAGGATTGATACTACGAAGATATTTGGGAAGCTGGGCAGGACGTAATAAGAAACGGCTTGATCTTTTCGATAAATTTATTATACTGCTTATTATTTATAAAAGTTTTGTGCATTCCTTTGAAGATAAAATTTTCAGTAGTATCAGTTTGTCGAAAATGGTGATTATGATAGGTCTGGTTGTTTTATTATTCTACATAGTTTTTTCTTTGACTGGTTGGATAGGCAAGATTTTAAAGTTCAACCATGCAGATAGGATTACCAACCAATTTTGTGGCACCAAGAAATCTCTTGTCCATGGAACTGTTTTCTCCCAAGCGATGTTCGGAGGAACAGGTATAATCGGCATCTTACTTTTACCATTGATGATATACCACGCATTCCAGATTCTGGTTATAAGTGTGGTGGCTACCAAGAGAGGAAGAGAGACGGTTGTGGAGGAATAACAGTTTCCCCACTAAAAAATCTTCATTTCGATATTGTTCTAAAATCGGACGATAAAATTTTGTAGTTTTCAATAAAAATTCAAAATGAGCCTCCTTCCCGATCAATATGACAAATATCTGCGCTTTTTCCAATTCATGATTAAATATTGGAACAGCGATGTGTTTCTATATACTGAAGAAAAAATCACCGATTCCGATGCAAATACTGAACCGGAATCCTTTGATCATTCTCCTGAGGAACTCGCGGAAGATTTAAAAAAGATGGGACCTACATATGTGAAATTAGGGCAACTTCTTTCTACTCGTCCCGACTTATTGCCCCCCTCTTTTATGGACGCTCTCGCTACACTTCAGGATGATGTAGAAGGAGTGGAATACGCCGAAATTGAAAAAATATTTAAAGAAGAGCTTGGGGTACGTATTTCCAAGGCATTTGCATCCTTTGAAACCGAGCCACTCGCGAGTGCTTCCATTGGTCAAGTCCATCGTGCGGTGCTTCATTCGGGAAAAATGGTGGCGGTAAAGATACAGCGACCTGGTATTCGAAAACGATTTATAGAAGATCTGGACACTTTAATGTCACTTTCTGAAAAGGTAGAAACTTATAGTGAGACTGCCAGAAATTATGCCGTTCATAGTGTTATTGAAGAACTGAGGTATATTCTTCTTAAGGAATTGGATTACACCCTCGAAGCTCAAAACCTGGCAACCCTAAAGAAAAATCTAGCAGGATTTGATCATCTGTTCATTCCTGCTCCCATACTTGATTATTGTTCTTCCCGAGTTTTGACAATGGAATTTGTTGAAGGGGTGAAAATAACCAAGGTTTCTCCCTTAAAACGTCTTGATGTTTCTTTGGAGCCTTTGGTGGACGATTTAGTAAAAGGATATTTAAAGCAAATAATCGTTGATGGTTTTGCCCATGCCGACCCGCATCCTGGAAATGTTTACCTGATGCCCGACAATAGGATTGCTTTAATGGATCTGGGCATGGTCGCCAAATTTAGCGATAGTATGCGCGAGACAATCCTAAAGTTAATGATTGCCTTAAGCAATTATGATGGGGATCGTGTAGCGGATATCCTTTTGGGAATAAGTGAGTATGATGAAAAGAATATAGACGTTTCGGTATTCCGTAAAAATGTACTTCGAAAAGTGCAGGAAAATGAAGATACGCGCGCAAAAGATCTACAGACGGGCCGGTTACTTATTCAGGTAAACCAGATGGCGGCTAAGGAGGGAATCCATATACCGGTGGAATTGAATATAATGGGCAAAATTCTTCTTAATTTGGATCAGACAGTGGCCTTTTTAACTCCAGACTACGATCTTCATAATACCGTAAAAGAATATGTGCAGGAGTTGATGCACAAACGAATTAAAAAGAATTTAAAGCCTGGAAATCTGATGGAGCTGTTCCTGGAAATGAAAGAGCTGACTGAAAATCTTCCCTTTAGATTAAATAAGTTTACTGAAAACCTCTCTGAAAACCGTATAAAGTTTACCGTTGACGCCATAGACGAAGAACGATTTACGGATGCATTCCAAAAAGTTGCCAATCGTATTACGGCGGGAATAATCGTTGCCGCCCTAATTGTTGGTGCGGCGATGTTGGTAAGAATACCCAGTAATTGGAATATTGGTGGTTATCCAATTTTCGCTTTTTTATTATTTGTACTAGCAGCTATTATTGGACTATACCTTCTTTATCAAATTTTGTTTAAGGATGAGAACAGGAAGAAAAAATAAACGTTTCGATGGTTCCAAATTTTAGAAGGATGCCACAATGAGCTCCTGTTAAAAAATAGCGTTTAACTAAATTATTAAATGATCTGAAATAAGGGGTTCGACAAGCTCACACTAAAACCTATTGTGGCCTCTGTCAAACTGAGCCTGTCGAAGTGCGGTCGCCAAATCTATTAAATTGGTCTAAAATAAGGAGATTCGACAAGCTCACACTAAAACACATTGTGGCCTCTGTCACACTGAGCGAAGTCGAAGTGCGGTCGCCAAATCTATTAAATCATTTAAAATAAGGAGGTTCGACAAGCTCACACTAAAACACATTGTGGCCTCTGTCACACTGAGCGCAGTCGAAGTGCGGTCGCCAAATCTATTAAATCATTTAAAATAAGGAGGTTCGACAAGCTCACACTAAAACACATTGTGGCCTCTGTCACACTGAGCGCAGTCGAAGTGCGGCCGCCAAATCTGTTAAATCATTTAAAATAAGGAGGTTCGACAAGCTCACACTAAAACCTATTGTGGCCTCTGTCAAACTGAGCCTGTCGAAGTGCGGTCGCCAAATCTATTAAATTGGTCTAAAATAAGGAGGTTCGACAAGTTCACACTAAAACCTATTGTGGCCTCTGTCACACTGAGCGCAGTCGAAGTGCGGTCGCCAAATCTATTAAATCATTTAAACTAAGGAGGTTCGACAAGTTCACACTAAAACACATTGTGGCCTCTGTCACACTGAGCGCAGTCGAAGTGCGGTCGCCAAATCTATTAAATGGTCTAAAATAAGGAGGTTCGACAAGTTCACACTAAAATCTATTGTGGCCTCTGTCACACTGAGCGCAGTCGAAGTGCGGTCGCCAAATCTGTTAAATCATTTAAAATAAGGAGATTCTCTATTTGTAAATCTTTGAATTTTTCAGTCATAAAAGTTTTTTTTCACCAATTCTTATTCGAAACAGTCATTCCAAACAATGTTCGGATAAGAGGATAAGACCCAATAAAATCAAATGTTTACAGCAGATGAAGTCAAAGTTGAAGTTGAAATTGAGGTTGACGTCTCCTTTACTCTTTGGGCTTTTATCCCTTTCTCTCACCTGATTTAAGATTCTCCTTGGTTCCAAAAGTTAAAGAGTGTTAGCAATCATTTTAAAATTTATGATTTTGACTAACTTTCCATCTAAGTAAAAAATCAGGTTATGAAAAAAGATGAAAAGAAAACACCAATGCTCGACCCGAAAATTAAGAATGAGCAAAATATAAAAGATCAGGATTATCCCGGAGAGCCAAATTCAAAACCAGTTAAACCGGAAAAAATAAAAAAAGAGGATCCCGAAAAGGTTCCTGAATCCAATGATCCAGCAGGATACGGAGAAATGGGTAATGTTAAGAAATCGCCCTATAAAAAAAATTAGTTCGAAAAAGTGGCAGTTGGCAGTAGCAGTGGACAGTTAGAAACCAGTGGCAGATTTGCAAAGGTATTGGTATTGCCAGTTACAAATTTCCAATTTCGGATTGGGAGCATTAAATTATAAGTCAAAAACATCCATCGTCCGTTGAAGGGAAATATTAAACATTTTATAAAAACAAGGCGGAGTCCAAAAGGTCTATCTATTTTTATGAATGCATCTTAAAGGTGAATACCAAATCTTTCTTATAACGCTATGGGGATTTTGGTGTTTAGACTGGATAGATTAATTTAAAAAAATATCTATATGAAGACAAAAGAAGAAGTTTCAGATAAAGTATCAGAACTAATTGAAAAGAATATTGATTCTTATAATGGTTTCGTAAAGGCATCAGAGAAAGCTCAGGATATGCCTTTAAGGGATTATTTAATCGACCAGGCGGAAGAAAGAAAGTTTTTTGCTGCGGATCTTTCGAACGAATTGAAGAATTATAATTCAGAAATTGAAATTGATACCCAAGGAACCCTTTCGGCTTCATTCCGGCAAAGTTGGCTGGATATTAAAGCTCTTTTGGGTGGAAATTCAGACAAGTCAATTCTTGAAGAATGTATAAGAGCAGACCGTGCAAGTGCAGATGAATATGCAAAATTTATTAAGGATTATTCCTCCGCTTCCCCTGAAATAGTCTCCTTAATCGAAAAACAATCCCAGAGAATTGTCAATAATCTGGATAATCAGGCCAGATTAAAGGATATACTTTCATAAGAAAGAGATGATAGATTTCCCGATAAATCTTTAAGTATAATACAAAAAAATTCCCGCCATTCAAGCGGGAATTTTTTGCGTTTTCTATTTATAATAAATCAAATCAACCCAAACTGCTCAAAGTGATGGTTTAAATGTTTGCGCTCCAATAAGTAAGATTCATATCGGTTCAACATTCCAAAAACTCTGTTTTTTAATTGGGAATCTGGGTTTTGCTTATAGTACTCTTTATACTGTTCTCGAGCTTCGAGCATTTTTTCTTTGGCAGTAGCTAGATCAGGATGCTTTAAGTCTTCCAATTCACCTTTTTTCATAGTTGGAAACTGAGTATGATGCGGAAATTTGTCGTAATTATATAAACTGTTATGAACTTTCTCCAATATCTTCTCTGGTGTGGATATCTCAAAATCTTGGTTTTCACCAGACATAATTCGGTAGCCTTCTTCCAAATGTTCCATTAAATGCTGTGGTGTAAGGATTCCCCACTTTGGCTTTGTGTTCTCGGTTAGTTTTTCCAGCGTCTCACGAATTTTTTCATCGGTCATCTCTACAAAAACTTCTTGTTTCTTTTCAACCATAGTTAGAATAGTAGCCACAGCAACCAATTCATCTTCTTGATCAAAAACCTCGACAAACCATTTTACGATTCCGCTTGGATGTTCTGCTCCTGCTACATCACGATCAACTTTCTGTTTACAGGTCAGCCGAACGTAAATGGTATCACCGTCGTACATTGGACGTAGAAAACGGCACTCTTCCAAACCGTAATTAGCGGCGACAGGTCCCTTATTCGGATATACAAACAATCCCGCAGCTGCAGCAATTATAAAATAACCGTGAGCTGTGCGCTTTTCAAAAATACTTCCATCCAAGGAAGTGGTATCGGTATGGGCATAAAAATGGTCCCAAGTAAGATTGGCAAAATTGATTATATCACTATCCGTCAGTGTACGCTTATGGGTTTTTAAGGACATTCCAGGTTCGATGTCTTCCCAATGGTATTTGAATGGATGCTGATCAGCTTCCTTGTATTTGGCGTTTTGTTGATAAATACCAGTGATTTCCGTCAAAGTTGTAGGCGAACCTTGAATGGCGGTGCGTTGCAAATAATGCTTAATACCTCGCACTCCACCCATTTCTTCTCCTCCCCCCGCTCGACCAGGTCCTCCGTGGACCAAATATGGAAGTGGTGAACCATGACCAGTACTTTCCTTTGCACTTTCACGGTTTAACACCAAAATCCTTCCATGATGGGAGGCGGCGTTGATAACATAATCTTTGGCAATTTTATCATCATTGGTGGCGATGGAAGAAACCAAAGATCCTTTCCCCATTTTCGCCAACTCGATGGCTTCATCAAGAGATTTATACGGCATTATGGTGCTCACTGGACCAAAAGCTTCCGTTTCGTGAACAGCGAGATTTTCGAAGGGATTATCTTCTCGAAGTAGAATTGGGGCAAGGAAAGCGCCTTTTTTCGCATCGGCTCCGATAACTTCAATTTTATCAAGGTCTCCATAGACGATGCTTGCAGTTTTTGCCAATTCCTGGACACGTTCCCTCACTTCTTTCACTTGATCTAGGCTTACCAAGGATCCCATTCGCACTTCCTTTAAACGAGGATCACCAATAGTTACTTTTGCCAAGGATTTTCCAAGGGCAATCTGAACATCTTCGATCAATTTTTCAGGAACAACCACTCTTCGGATGGCAGTACATTTTTGACCACATTTTACGGTCATTTCAGTTCTCACTTCTTTGATAAAAAGATCAAATTCGGGAGTACCCGGAACGGCATCCTCACCTAAAATAGAAGCGTTCAATGAATCAGCTTCCATTGTAAAAGGTACAGATTCCTCGATAATTCTTGGATGTGCTTTAAGCATTTTCCCTGTGGAAGCCGATCCTGTAAATGTGACCACATCTTGCGATTCTACGGAATCTAAAATAGTTCGGGCAGAACCGTTTATCAATTGTAAAGCTCCTTCCGGTAAAATTCCTGAAGCAATAATCTCACGAACCACTGCTTCGGTTAAAAATGAAGTATTGGTCGCGGGTTTAACCACCGCCGGCACTCCCGCCATCCAATTGACTGCACACTTTTCCAACATACCCCATACCGGGAAATTAAAAGCATTTATATGAATTGCCACGCCCTGTTTTGGAACCATAATATGGTGCGCCATAAACCGGCCACCTCGGGATAAATCAATGGGATCACCCTCAACGTGATAGGTTTGATTGGGAAATAACTTCCGAAGGGAGGCATTGGCAAAAAGATTTCCAAAACCTCCTTCAATATCAATCCAGCTATCCACTTTTGTAGCTCCTGTTCGGTAACTTATTTCGTAGAAATCGGCTTTCTTTTTTACGAGATGAAGCGCAAGGGATTTTAGCATATTGCCGCGTTCCTGGAAAGTCATTTTTCTAAGGGCATTCCCTTTATCGCGACCGTATTGTAAGATTTCGGCAAAGTCAAGACCTTCCGTATCAGAAAGTGCGACAACTTCACCGGTAATGGCATCGTGCATTGGGACTCCTTCCCCATTACCTGTTCGCCATTGCCCTGTTATGTAATTATGTAGTTTTTTCATGTTTTATTTATTTCAAAATATACTAGGCGCAAAATCACCCTTAATACTTTAATAATTTTGATAAAGAGGAATGTATTTCATCTATGGTTTCGGAATTTACATTGCCTATTTTATTCTTAAATCGCTCATCTGAAAGTGTCCTTATCTGAAAAACTAAAATTTCAGATATACTTTTTAATCCATTAATTTCATTGGGTTCCAGGATTGGATTATTTTTAAAATTATGAAGAGACGATGTCAAGGGGCAGACAATCTTTAGCTTAGATTTGTTATTCATTGTATCACCGCTTATAATAACTGCCGGTCTTACTCCTGCTTGCTCATTGCCTTTAATTGGATCAAAATATACTTTCCAAATTTCTCCCTGCTTCATTCTTTGTCGTATTCATCAAGCATTTTAAACCAATCTTCAATACCCTCTTCAGCTATAGCTTGCATTTCTGGGTCGTTTGAAATGCGTTCAAAAGATTTTGCATATTGAGCTTTTTCCAATCTTTCTAAATAATACTCCAAAGCCTTTTGGAGCAGTTTATTTTTCGGGATTTTCAAATTCTTTGCCTCTTGAGCCAATTGCTCCAGAAGTTCGTCCGGTAAACTCGAAGTGAATGTTGCCATTTTATATTTATTTATTGTAAATATAAACCATATTGCTCAATTAACCTACAAGGAGGTTTTATTTTTGATTTGATAATTATTAAACAGATCTTCCAATTTGGCTCACGTTTTCAATTATAGCAGCATATCCCTGCCCAACGCCAATACACATAGTAACCAAAGCATATCTCTTATTCTGTTTCTGCAATTCCAAAGCTGCGGAATAGGCAAGGCGCGTTCCTGTAACTCCTAGGGGATGACCAATTGCAATTGCTCCTCCATTAGGGTTTAGGCGCGGATCATCATCCCCCAAACCCCAAGCTCGTGTACACGCAAGAGCTTGCGCTGCAAAGGCTTCATTGAGTTCGATGATATCCATATCTTCCATTTTTAAACCAGCTTTTTTAAGAGCTTTATTGGAAGCTTCAACTGGACCAATCCCATAATTCTTGGCTCCACTCCTACTACGGCCGAACTGACAATACGGGCAATTGGTTTTAGATCATATTTCTTAACTGCTTCTTCGGAAGCAATTATTGTCGCCGCAGCGCCATCATTTAATCCAGAGGAATTACCTGCGGTAACGCTTCCACCTTCCCGTTTAAATGCTGGTCTCAATTTTGCCAACACCTCCAACGTAGTTGTTGGCTTGATAAATTCATCATCTGAAAACTTAATTGGATCCTTTTTTCGTTGTGGAATTTCTACCGTTACAATTTCTTCCGCCAGTCGACCATTTTCATGAGCTTTAGCAGCCTTCATCTGGCTCCAATATGCAAACTTGTCCTGATCTTCTCGGGAGATACCATATTTCTCCACTAGATTTTCGGCAGTATTTCCCATTCCATCGGTACCGTACATTTCATCCATTTTTGGATTGACAAAACGCCAGCCGAAACTGGAATCGTACATTTTAGCATCAGTCCCAAATGCTTTTGAAGGTTTTGCTACAACGTAAGGACCACGCGTCATATGCTCCACTCCACCTGCAATAAACACGTCTCCATCCCCACCTTTAATTGCTCTATTTGCGTGAATGATTGCTGAAAGTCCACTACTACAAAGACGATTTACTGTTTCCCCAGGAACTGTAACTGGCAATCCCGCCAACAAAGCTGCCATTCGCGCTACGTTTCTGTTGTCTTCCCCCGCTTGATTGGCACAGCCTAGAATAACATCATCATAAGCTTCTTGCGGAATATTCGGATTTCGTTTTACGATTTCAGCAATCACCAAAGCAGCCAAATCATCTGTCCTTACAGTACTTAAAGCGCCTTGATAATTTCCTATGGGAGTTCGTATTCCGTCTATTATGTATGCTTCCATTCTAGTTATGAGTTATGAGTTACAAGTGGATAAGTTCTGAGATTAAAGGACCCAATGCTTTAACTATTGTTTGTTAATTTTATATCTTTCTATATAATTCTTCAATTTTTCAAATTTACTAAAAGTTCGGGTGAATAAACCTCTTCGGTTTACCTCGCTTTCAAATCAATTTTAAAAAGATACTTTGAAAATAGAGCGGAATACTTCAAATAAAAAACCTGCAAAATATTAAAATCCTGCAGGCCTTTGATATATAATTTGGATCAAGAGTTATTCCTTATCCTTTACCTTTATTTTCATTCCTCCAACATCCTTTAGCTTGCTACGAACCTCCTCCTCAGTACCAGAAATGGTTTTAGTTTCGGCGGTTTCTACTCCATTAACCACTCTCACTATTGTAACTTTCGCAGTAACTTGGTCATTGTTTTCATTTTTCACCATCTCAACTATTGTTTGGGTTTGATTATCAGAATTCACAACAGGCGTCATTGATCTGCCTGTTTTAATAAAGTTGATCTGCTGTTCGGTCAATACTTCTTTATTACCGTTGGCATCGATCATATACACTTCGTTTGCCGAAGTTTCTGAAACAGGTTGGACAGCACTTGCCTCATTAGAATTTCCAAGTATAGGAGCGATAACCAAACCTATCAAACAGGTAAGTTTAATCAAAATATTCATGGAAGGTCCTGAAGTATCCTTAAAAGGATCTCCAACAGTATCACCAGTTACGGCTGCTTTATGAGCCTCACTTCCTTTATAGGTCATTTCCCCATTGATCATAACCCCAGCTTCGAAAGATTTTTTAGCGTTATCCCAAGCACCACCAGCATTGTTTTGGAAAATTGCCCACATTACACCACTCACACAAACACCTGCCATATAACCTCCTAGAGGCTCTGCACCGAAGACTAATCCGATAACAATAGGAGTAATAATAGTAAGCAATCCGGGAAGTACCATTTCTCTTAAAGCAGCTTTGGTTGAAATATCAACACACTTTGCGTATTCCGGTTTTCCAGTTCCTTCCATAATCCCTGGAATTTCTCGGAACTGGCGCCGTACTTCCTGAACCATTTCCATCGCAGCTTTCCCAACAGATTGCATCGCAAGAGCCGAGAACACCACGGGAACCATTCCTCCGATAAACAGCATTGCCAAAACATCTGCACGGAAAATATTAATCCCATCAATACCTGTAAAAGTTACATAAGCGGCAAAAAGAGCCAAAGCGGTCAAGGCAGCAGAAGCAATTGCAAACCCTTTACCTACGGCGGCAGTAGTATTTCCAACTGAATCCAGAATATCGGTACGCTCACGAACCTGAGGATCTAATTCGCTCATTTCCGCAATTCCTCCAGCATTATCGGCTATAGGACCAAAAGCATCAATAGCTAGCTGCATTCCTGTTGTAGCCATCATCGCAGCCGCTGCAAGAGCCACACCATAGAATCCTGCGAATTCATATGAACCATAAATAGCAGCAGCAAAAAGAATTACAGAAAAGAAAGTAGATTTCATACCTACAGCAAGACCAGCAATAATATTGGTTCCTGCACCTGTAGAAGAATTCTCAACAATTTCCATTACGGGCTTTTTACCCAGGCTGGTATAGTAAGCCGTTACAAAAGAAATCAAAGCTCCAACGGCAAGACCGATACAAGCTGACCAAAATACGTTAAGAGATGGGATATCCCTTGGAACCAGTTCGCCAAAGAATTTCATCCTCATCACCTCTGGAAGCATCCAATCTATCAAGAAGTAACTAGCGATTAGTGTAAGGATAATCGCAGCCCAGTTTCCGGTATCCAACGCTCTTTGCACTTGGGGTTCACGAGCATCGTTATTTTTAATTTTTACAAGGAAGGTCCCAATTATTGAAGCCAAGATTCCTACACCTGCAATAACTATAGGCAAAAGAATTGGTCCCATATTATTAAAACTATCCGTAAATGGTTCTAGAAGAGACATATCTCTAATTACATAATTTCCAAGGACCATTGCGGCAAGTACGGTAGCAACGTAGCTTCCAAAAAGGTCGGCACCCATTCCGGCGACGTCACCCACGTTATCACCAACGTTATCCGCAATAGTTGCAGGGTTACGCGGATCATCTTCTGGAATTCCGGCTTCTACCTTACCAACAAGGTCTGCTCCAACGTCGGCAGCTTTGGTGTAAATACCACCACCAACACGAGCGAAAAGAGCAATACTTTCAGCACCTAGTGAAAAACCTGCGATAGCTTCCAAAACAACGGTCATTTCAAAATAAAAACTGGAAGGATCATTGGTAACAAACTGCCCAACGAAAAAGAAAAGAAATAAACTCAATCCCAGTACTGCAAGTCCGGCTACGCCAAGTCCCATTACAGTTCCTCCACCAAAGGACACTTTTAAAGCCTGAGGAAGACTTGTTTTGGCAGCTTCAGCGGTTCTAGCATTGGCATCGGTGGCAATTCGCATGCCAATATTACCAGCCAAAGCGGAGAAAACAGCACCAAAAACAAACGCAGGCACGATCATCCAACTTGTAGTTTCAACAAGAGTTGAAACATAAAATAAAAGTGCGGCGGCAATAATAACAAAGACGACTAATAGACGATACTCTGCACTAAGGAATGCCAAAGCACCTTCTTTGATACTTTTTGAAATTGATTGCATTCGCTCACTGCCGGCAGGTTGTTTTTTTACCCAGCTCATTTTCACGAGCATAAACAAAAGTCCCAGCACAGAAAGTACAATAGGTAGGAAGATAATGTTCTGTTCCATTATTTATTATTTAGTTGTTTAGAATGTTTCAAAATTTGCGATTGCAAAAGTAAGGAAATGGTTTGGGATTAGAAACAAGAAAGTGAAGGATATGTTAAGATGCAGTTACACCTTGATCGAGGTAGGAACTAAGGACTTAGTCCCTAGGACTAATAAGTTTTTATTCGGTAGATGGTAATGACCATATAATCAACCTAGGACGTAAGCCAACTCACTTTGAATCCTCCGACTTACGTCCTATCGTCTTAACTCCAACTAATTTATATACTAAAATGCCCATGTACTTCGGGAGTTTCATTATATCGCTTAACGCATTGGCTATAGATTTCAAGTGCTTCTTCGGCATTTCCCCAACCTCCTACATCAACACGCTTTTTTTCCAAATCTTTATATACCTTAAAGAAATGTTCAATCTCCTTTATCATGTGTGGGTTTAGATCACATAGATCATTTAATTGGTTCCAAATTGGATCGGACATTGGAACACAGATAATTTTTTCGTCCGGACCCTTTTCATCGGCCATATGGAACACGCCAATCGCTTTCACTTCCATTACACACATAGGAAAAGTAGGTTCATGTCCTAAAACCAAGACATCCAGAGGATCTCCGTCCAGTGCATAGGTATCTGGAATAAAGCCATAATCCGCAGGATACATCATACTGCTGAAAAGCATACGATCAAAACGAATCTTCTTTAATTCAAAATCGTATTCATACTTGTTGCGGCTGCCCTTGGGGATTTCTATTAAGACGTCGAATGTTTTACCCATTACAATGAATTTTTTATAGTAATTTATTTTTTTGAGGGTGCAAAAGTAAGGAATATAGATTTGAAAACGAGTTTGAGGGGAGAATGAAAATTAAATCAAATCAAATAATCGAGATTGGAATTGAGTCTCCCGTATGGGGAAACAATCTTATTTAGGCAATATATCGATTAAAAAAAGAATTTTCCTCTCCATCATTAAATAAGCATTTTAATTTAATCTTAGCATTATTTCTAAATTTTAATATTAAAACACGGAATTTTTTAACTTTACCCAAAATCTTAATCCACTAAAATTATGTTCAAAACTCCTCTAAAAATTATCTTCAGCTTATTTCTTATCTGCATTTTAATGGTTTCCATAAACGCCTATGCCTGTTCACGAGTAGTCTATATAGGCAAGAACGGTACACAAATGACCGCCCGATCGATGGATTGGAAAGATGATATCCCCGCCAACCTTTGGGTTTTTCCAAGAGGAATTGAAAGGAATGGAGAAGTGGGAAGTTCCTCCATTAACTGGAAATCAAAATATGGCAGTGTTATTACCAGTTCTTGGGATATAGCTTCATCTGATGGGATGAACGAAAAAGGATTGGTCGGAAATTTACTTTGGCTAGCGGAATCTAAATATCCCAAATTTGAAAATAAGAAGAATGCCGCAGGACTCTCAGTTTCTCTTTGGCTCCAATATGTATTGGACAATTTCACTACAGTTTCCGATGCTGTAAACTTTCTTCGGAAAGAGGAGTTTACCATAGTGTCAACAGAAATTCCTGGCACGGAAACCTTTGTTACGGTACACTTGGCAATTTCTGACCCTACAGGCGACAATGCCATTTTTGAATACATCAACGGGAAGTTGGTTATTCACCATGACAGATCTTATGTAACCATGACGAACTCACCCATTTTCGAGGAACAGCTCGCCATCAATGCCTATTGGAAAGGGATTCCCGGAACAGTTATGCTTCCAGGAACAAATAGGGCCGCAGACAGATTTGTACGTGCTTCCTATTATATAGATGCAATCCCAAAAACGGATAATACCCGAGAAGCCTTATCCAGCGTATTTGGAGTTATTAGGAACTGCTCCGTTCCCTTCGGAATTACCTCGAAGGACGAACCCAACATTGCCTCTACCCGATGGAGAACGGTAGCCGATCAAAAAAATATGATTTATTATTTTGATAATGTACTAAACCCAAATGTGGTGTGGGTGGAATTCAGCAATTTGGATTTTAGCGAAAAAGGAAAGATTTTGAAACTCAGCTTGGATAATAATGAAAACTATGCAGGAGAATCCTCAAAAGATTTTAAAGAAACAAAACCCTTTAAATTTGTGGGACTGCACTAGGATATAAATAAGAAAGAATAAAAATCTCCTTTTTAAATAGCTGAAGGAAAATAATTTTGTTAAAGAAAAGGCCGCAATTGCGGTCTTTTTTAATAATTTATACTCGCAGACTTTTCCAGATTATAGGACCAAGATTCAAACATATTTAATGGGGGGTTTTATATTATTAAAGAGCCAAGGAAAGTTTTGACTTTGTTCCCCACGATTATTCTGCTGATTAAAGGTTTATAAACAGTACCCCTAGAAGAGACACGGAGAATTGATATGCTTTCAATCCAATTGGGGATATTTCCCGTTGTTAGCCCTCTAAACAGCACCCTTTAGAAACAAGAAATCCGCAACGTCCTGATCAAAAGACTATTGCGGAGCTTCTATGTGGTGCCTCCAAGAATCGAACTAGGGACACACGGATTTTCAGTCCGTTGCTCTACCAACTGAGCTAAGGCACCTTTATTGAGAGGGCAAATATAAAGCAATTTTCGTTTTTCCAAAACATTAATCAAAAAATAACCAATAATTATTTGCTTGTTTTAATAACCCCTTAACAAAGAGTTAAATAACCGAATCGTATTTTTAACCCCATAATTAAAATAATGAATCTGGTAATTGATGTAGGAAACACGATGGTCAAGCTCGGGGTTTTCGATTTGCAAACATTGAAGCTGAAGCATACCTGCAAAAAAGAGGATTTTCTACAGGTACTGAGTCAAGTCTCTCAAAGTTTTCCCGATATAAATAACGTTCTTGTAGCTACTGTTGGAAACTTCTCAGAAAACCATTCTGCAGAACTCGAGCGGCGTTACAGAGTATTGTATCTCGATCAAAATACCCAAGTTCCCTTTATTAATAATTATGCCACACCTCACACTTTAGGTGTCGACCGTATTGCGGTAGTAAGTGCGGCGGCACAACAATTTCCAAACAAAAACGTTTTGGTAATCGATGCTGGCACCTGCATTACCTACGATTTTATTAATGCCGACAATGAATATCTGGGAGGAGCAATATCTCCGGGAATAGCTCTTCGTTACCAAGCACTCCATTCATTTACGAATAAGCTACCGCTGTTGTCCGCCAAGCATCCAGATACCGTACTGGGCAATTCGACAGAAGGTTCAATCCATTCGGGTGTTGTTAATGGTATTTTAAATGAAATTGATGGTTTTATTGAAAACTATAAAAACAAATATGCTGATTTAACAGTTATTTTAACAGGAGGAGATACACATTTTTTGCGTGATAGTATAAAAAATGACATCTTTGCCAACTCAAATTTTTTATTGGAAGGTTTGAACCAAATATTGGAATATAACATACATTGATGCTGAGAAAAATAATAGTAGGAGTATTTTTACTTATCGCGGGCGGAATAGTGGCCCAAGAAGGAACCACGTCGCCCTATTCTTTTTATGGCATTGGTATTCTTAAATTCCGTGGAACTGCCGAAAATCGGGCCATGGGAGGAATCGGGGTGTTTTCAGATAGTATTCACCTTAACCTCCAAAATCCAGCATCGTATGCGGGACTTAAACTGATTAATTACTCGCTAGGAGCAAGCTTGGAAAATACCGATCAAAAAAACACTACGGAAAGTCAACATTTTACCTCCACTTCTCTCGATTATTTAGCCATGGGAATTCCAATGGGCAAATTTGGGATGGGCTTCGGAATTCTACCTTATACTTCGGTAGGATATAATTTCCTTTCTAAAAATGAAAATGGAATGACTGAATATTCCGGGGACGGCGGCTTAAACAGGGCCTTTCTTTCCTTGGCATACCAAATTACTCCAGAACTTTCCATTGGAGTGGATGGTAATTACAACTTCGGAAAAATAAAAAATACGGCAACCTCCCAGCAAAAGGATTTGGACTATGCCACCCAAACTTATAATAGCGCTGAGCTTTACGGCTTTCATTTTAAATTTGGAGCCCTCTACAAAAAGATGATTACTGAAAGATTGGAAATTTCAGGATCGGTTACCTATGCACCTGGAACCAATCTAAACTCTGATAATTTCCGAAAAATAAGTACGGTATCCATTATGCCTACCGGAATTTACACAATCGATGGGAGAGATATCGATGTTCCCTCTTCAACATTTGATTTCCCTTCAGAATTTACTTTGGGCGTGGGATTATCAAAACCTAAATATTGGGGTGTGGGCGTAGAATATTCCCTTCAGGAAACCAGCGATTTCACCAATACTTCAGCTCTTGCAGAAAATGCAACTTTTAAAAGCGCATCAAAAATTAAGATGGGAGGTTTTTATATTCCCAGCTACAATTCCTTCGGAAATTATGCTAAAAGAATGGTTTACAGAGCAGGTTTTAGATACGAGGAAACCGGCCTGCGCTTGGAAGGACACGACATCAATGAGTTTGGCATATCTTTTGGAGTAGGACTACCTGTAGGACGATTGTTCTCCAACTTTAACCTTGGATTTGAAATCGGAAAACGCGGAACCACGGATTATGGATTAATCCAGGAAAACTTTTTCAAGACATTCCTGAGTTTCTCACTAAACGACCGTTGGTTTGAAAAAAGATTATACGATTAATACCCTTAACATTGATATCATGAAAATCAGACTACTTGTTTTTTTCTCGGCTCTATTTCTTTCCTTTTCTGGAAACACTTTTGCGCAAGCTCCCGATGACTGTGCCATTACTCTTTCTTATTTTATTGAACCAGCAAAGGCGAAAAACTATGAGGCTGCTCTAAAACATTATGATAAGGTAATTAAGGAATGTCCAAAGTCAAGTTTGGCTACCTATCAATATGCCGTAAAGATGTTTGAATATTTTGTTGACGAAAAAAAGGATGAAAGCAAGTTGAAGGACCTGATCCAGGCCTGGAGATTGCGTTTGGAAAATTTTCCAGAAAAAACATCTGAAGGAGAGGTTCTTACAACAATTGCTCAGTTGAAATATGACCATAATATGGGAACTAAAGAAGAGCAATTTAAAGCGTTTGATGAAGCCTTCAAAAAAGATCCGGCTAATTTCACCAGTGGAAAGAGTCTTTATACTTACTTTTCTTTGGCCGTTGATTTATTCAATGAAAAGAAAATGGAACTTCAGGAAATATTTTCACTTTATGATGTAGTCCAAGCAAAAATTGATCAGGAGAAAAACAATCTTGCCGAAAAACTGACTCCATTAATGGAAAAAGAAGAAGCTGGAACTGAATTAACTGAAAAAGAACAACGTGCAAAAGCGGTGTATGACAACAACCTTGGGGTCTATGCAACTGTTGAGAGCAGCGTAAATGGAAAATTAGGTCAATTGGCAGATTGCGAAAACCTAGTGCCGTTTTACGAAAAAGATTACGAAAGCAAAAAGAATGATATAGAATGGATCAAGGCTGCAAGTAATAGGCTTGATGCAAAAGAATGTGAAACCAGTCTTTCTTCAAAATTGGCTGTTCGACTTCACGAGTTGGATCCAAGTTCTACGTCTGCTTATCTTTTAGGAAAACAAGCCGAGGCTGAAGGAAAAGCTTCTAGAGCTCTTGAGTATTTCAACCAAGCAGCTGAGCTGGAAAAAGATAATTCGAAAAAAGCGAGAATTTATTATAGTATAGCCGAAAACTACCGTAAAAAGGGAAGTTTTGGGACTGCTAGAACCTACTATAACAAAATGTTGGAGGTAAAGCCCTCTGCTGGTATTGCATATTACAAAATTGGAACTATGTATGCTGAGAGCGCAAACAATTGTGGTACTACAGTATTTGAAAAAAGAGCAATGAACTGGCTTGCTGCAGATATGATGGACAAAGCTGCTCGTGTGGATGGTACTATAGCTTCAAATGCTCGTGCCGCAGCAGACAGCTATAGACAACGCGCTCCCTCTAAAACGGATATCTTCAACGATAACATGCAAGGAAAAACCGTTACCTTTAACTGCTGGGTAGGAGGAAGTATTAAAGTTCCCAATTTATAAAAATGTTCAACATCTTTAACTTGTTAAAAAGCGTGATGGCTCTTATATTGGCCATCACGCTTTTTTCTTGTGAAAGTAATTACCAAAACGTACGGAAACTAAGTATATCGGATAATGCCCCCATTGCTGTAGGGCAGAAAATCAATTTTAAATATACTGATTCCGGTAGGCTGGTCACCAATCTTTTAGCAGACAAACTTTTAGACTATTCTAACCTCGAATTTCCATACAAGGAATTTCCCGAAGGAATTGAAGTACATTTTTGGAGTGATAAAAATGAGGAAAATACGGTAACCGCTGATTATGCCATTCAATATGAAGATACCGGTTTGATCGATCTTCAGACCAATGTGGTTGTCATTACTTCAGATAGTGTTGTCCTTAAAGCAAATCAGCTCTATTGGGATCAAAAAAACGCCTGGGTATTCACCGACCAACCTTATAAAATTAATTTCAAGGATGGATCCTATAACGAAGGGGAAAGATTTGATAGCAATCAGGATTTTACAATCTTTCTATCAAGAAAAAACCAAGGAGTTCAGTTAATAGATAAAGACAAAAACGAATAAGTAAAAGGTGAAAAGAACAAACCAATGCTTTCAATTAATAAGTTTTGGTTATTTTTATTGACATATTGCAAACCAAGGCATTAGTAAAATTATAGCATTCAATCCTAACTATATTAAATAACAGAATTTAATCCCTAATCGACAACCTAACGAAATGATGAACAAAATATATAAAGTTGTAGAATATTTTTATTTAGTAATTGCCGTATTTTTTGTTTTTGAAACAATTAATAACTGGAACGAAAATCCGGGGCGAGCTTATCTCTTTCTTTCATTTGTAGCAGTTTCCGTATTTATGTTTTTCTTTAGAAGAAACTTCCGAAAGAAAATGGAAAGTCGGAGTAAAAAATAAATATTTAGGAGTCTGGATTTATAATATTCCATAGACTCATAACTTATAACCTATAACTTGGACTATAGTATTTTAATTATAGTAATCATGCTTATCCTCTCCGCTTTTTTCTCGGGGATGGAAATTGCCTATGTCTCTTCTAACAAAATCCATATAGAGATAGAAAAGAAACAAAATAGTTTCTTGGCAAATATTCTTAAAAAAATAACCAAGCGACCTTCTAAATTTATTGCTACCATGCTGGTAGGAAATAATATTGCTCTGGTTATCTATGGATTTTTTATGGGCGACCTGCTTATGCGATTTATTCCCTTAGCAGGTTTTAGCGGACTTCTGGTTCAAACCATAATCTCCACACTCATAATTTTGCTGACCGCGGAATTCCTTCCGAAGGTGTTTTTTCAGATATACGCTAACAATCTATTTAAATTTTTTGCAGTTCCTGCCTACATCTTTTATGTACTGTTTTCACTTATTTCCGAATTTATAATTTGGATATCCGATCTTATTCTCAAAATATTTTTTAAATCTGAAGGAGATAATGTTCAATTGACTTTCAGTAAAATGGAACTTGGAAATTATATTTCCGAACAGATGGAAATTGTGGAAACCAAGACCGAAGTGGATTCGGAAATACAGATTTTTCAAAATGCGCTTGATTTTTCGGAAATTAAAAGTCGGGAAGCAATGATTCCACGAACTGAGATGGTAGCAGTAGATATAGAAACTTCAACTAAAGAAATAGCTAAGATATTTTCTGAAACGGGACTTTCCAAAATTCTGGTCTACAATGACAACATAGATGACATTTTGGGCTATGTGCACTCTTTCGATCTTTTCAAAAAACCAGAAAGCCTAAAAAAAATGTTGATGCCAGTAATTTTTGTCCCCGAAACAATGTTGGCCAAGGATGTGCTTCACATTCTCAGTAAAAAAAGAAAGAGCATCGCGGTAGTTATCGATGAATATGGCGGCACAAGTGGCATCATAACCGTAGAAGATATTATAGAGGAATTATTTGGAGAAATAGAGGATGAACATGACAGTGTAGAACTTATTGAGGAAGAGATCGAGGAAGGTCATTATAGGTTTTCTGCCCGATTGGAAGTGGATTATCTCAATGAGGAATATGATCTGGATCTGGAAGAAAGTGAAAACTACGAGACACTTGGTGGCCTGATAGTTAACTATACCGAAGAAATTCCCGATAAAGGAGAAACCGTAAGAATTGGGGATTATATTTTTATAATCCTAGAAGTATCCAGTACAAAAATCGAACTCGTAGAACTAAATATTTTAAAGCAAGATTAGTTTTCTAAATCCAAAACGATTTTTTTCAATTTACTTTTTATTAATGATAGGAAAATGGTATTTTCGCCCCCTGAATAATTGAAAAGAAACATCTTATTGTTTTTTATCAATTCGAGGAAAAAGAGAATTATACAACCAAAAACCTTTCCTTGTCTATCATATTGATGGGAAAAAATAAAATTTGAACATTAAATGGCAATCTTAAACAGCATTAGAAAACGGGGGATTTTTCTTATCCTTATTATCGCGTTGGCGCTTTTCGCCTTTATTTTAAGTGACGTATTGACCAAGGGCAGCAGAGGTCCCAAAGGGCAAGACAATATCGCCACCATCAACGGCACGGACATTCCCCGCCAAAGTTTTATGGAAGAGGTGGAAATGACCCAACGGAATTATGGGCCAAATGCTACTACCGGCCAGGTAATGAATATGGTTTGGGAACAAGAACTTCGTCGTGTAATCCTGGATGAGCAGATTGAAAAAGCTGGCATTACCGTTGAAAAAGCACAATTGGACAATGCTCTAAAATCCCAACTTGCCAACAATCCAACTTTTTTAAATGATGCTGGACAGGTGGATGAAGGTAAAATCCAAGAATATATCGCAAGTATAAAGTCTTCCTCGCCACAGATGTACCAGCAATGGATCAAATTTGAAGAAGGTATATCTCAAAGCGTAATGCAAAACACTTATTTCAACCTTATTAAAGGCGGAATAAGGAGTACTGTAGCGGAAGGGGAACAAGAATACCATTTTCAAAATGATAACATCAATTTCCAATATGTTGTAGTTCCTTACAGCTCTATTGAGGATAAGGATATTACTGTTTCGGACAGCGAAATTGAAAAATATGTGTCTGCCCACAAAAATGATTACCAAACTGATGCCAAGGCCGACATTCAATATGTTCTTTTTTCAGAGACTCCATCGGAAACCGATATAGAAGCCAATAAAGAAGAAATTGCAGGGTTTTTAAATAATAGAGTTGAATTCAACAACCAAACAAAAACCAATGACACAATCCCTGGTTTTAAAAATACGGCAGACTACGAAGAATTTGTAAACGCCAATTCCGATGTTCCTTACGCCGACGAATGGTTATTTAAAAATGAATTGCCCGTAGCCATTGCTGACGACCTTATGAATGCTGAAAAGGGTGATATTTATGGTCCGTACAAATTGGACAACACCTATAACTTAACCAAAGTATTGGATACTAAAATGATGTCTGATTCCGCAGATTCAAAGCATATCCTTATCCGATACGCAGGCACTATGCGTGCTCCTGAAACAATTACGCGAACCAAGGACGAAGCAAATAAACTTGCAGACAGTATTCTCACAGTAGTTAAAAAAGACAAGTCCAAATTTGCTGACCTTGCCAGAGAATTTTCTGATGACGGATCAAAAGATAATGGTGGCGATTTAGGAACATCTACTCCAGGTAGAATGGTAGCTCCCTTTGATGCTTTTATATTTGACAACCCAGAAGGAACCATAGGTTTGGTAGAAACCGATTTTGGATACCATATTGTTGAAGTTGGTAAAAAATCAGCTCCTAAAAAAGCTATCAAGGTTGCAACGGTTGTTAAAAATATTGAACCTTCAGAAAAAACCTTAAATGATGTCTTCTCACAAGCTTCCAAATTTGAGGTAGCTGTAAACAAAGGCGATTTCACCGAAAAAGCTAAGGAACAAAACCTAGAAGTAAAACCGGTAAATAAAATAGGACCAATGGATGCGGCAATTCCGGGCATCGAAAACAATAGAACTATCGTAAATTGGGCTTTTAATACTGACACTAAAGTAGGTGACACTAAAAGATTCAGTGTTTCCAATGGTTATGTTATTGCACAACTTACCCGTAAGAATAAAAAAGGGCTTATGTCTGCCGCAGATGCATCTGCCACTGTAAAACCAATTCTTATAAAAGAAAAGAAGGCTGAAAAAATTCGCAAGTCTATTACTGGAAATAGTTTGGATGAGATTGCAAAAAGTCAAAACGTCACGGTAAAAACTGCCAGTGGTATTACAATGGCCAATCCAAGAATCGGTTCGTCTTCCGAGCCAAAAGTTGTTGGATCAGCATTTGGAACAAAAGCAGGCGAAACTACACCTCTAATTGATGGGAACGACGGCGTTTATATGCTTAAGGTTACCGCCTTTAATCCTGCGCCTAAATTGGATTCCTATATAACCCAAGCGAACAAGCAAAGTACGCAAGATGCTTCTGCCGCGCAGAGTAAAGTATTTGAAGCTCTTAAAAAGAAAGCAGAAATAGAAGATTACCGAGCTAATTTCTACTAAAAAGCAAAGTTTTCCATATTTTTGAAAAGCCCTCTTTCCATCAAAAGAGGGCTTTTTGCTTTAAACTTTTTATTTAAAATCTGTCTAAATATAGAATTATGGGTTAATTTTAGACTTTTAAGACAAAAAACCCTTTTACAATGAATCAAGACGACCTAATACAATCTATAAACGAGAAATATAGAAACCTAGGTGAGAACCCCGAAACCTATTATGCTGGGCTTTTGCAAACCAAACCCATTACCTATTGGGATTATATCCAAGTGGACACTTTACTTACTCTTCAAAAAACCAGAACCGACTTTAAGGATGAGAAAATATTTGTGATGTACCATCAAGTTACCGAATTAACCCTAAAAATGATGGTTCATGAAATCCAACAACTTTCTGAAGGTGAAAATCTCTCCATAGATGTCTGGCTTACAAAATTGGACAGATTAAAAAGATACACCCGCATGCTTATCACCTCCTTCGATATTATGAAGGACGGAATGAGTTATGAGGACTACAATATATTCCGTTCGGCCCTAACCCCAGCTAGCGGATTTCAGAGTGCGCAATTTAGAGTATTGGAGCTCTACACTACCCGACTTAAAAACCTTATAAATTCAAAAGGAAGAGAACGTCTCCCCGAAAATCCCGATTTAGAGGATTATTTTGATAATATCTATTGGAAGGATGCAGGATTGAATAGGGAAACCAAGGAATCATCCTTAACCTTGCGGCTTTTTGTAGAAAAATACGAAAAGGGATTTAAACAACTTGCCAGAGAAGTTCAAGGGAAAACTCTTGAAGAGCGGGTTGAGCAAATGGAAAATCCTTCCGCAGAACTCTTGGAAAAACTCAAACAATTTGACCATTTTTATAATGTTGCGTGGCCAATAGTGCATTTGGATACTGCCCAGCATTTCTTGGATAGCAAAGGCGAAACCAAAGCTGCCACAGGAGGTTCAGAATGGAAAAAATATCTACATCCTAAATACCAACAGCGGAAATTTTTCCCAAATCTTTGGACTGCAGAAGAATTGGCAAATTGGGGCGAATAAATTTTCGGTTGAATTTATTTTATTTTTGAACGCATCAGGATCAGAAAATTAAGGTTGCCATTGCGCTCAATCAGAAATTATTAGAATATAATTTTATTTCCTTGCCATGGAGATTAAAATCAAACGTATTTATGAGAAAGCGGCCAAAACCGATGGTACCCGAATTTTAGTAGATAGAATCTGGCCACGTGGAGTTAGTAAGGAGGACGCTCAACTGGACGACTGGATAAGGGAAATCGCTCCTTCCACGGAACTTAGAAAATGGTTTAATCACGAAGACGAACGATTTAATGAATTTTCGAAAAAATATAAAACCGAACTGAAGCAACATAAAGACCTAATGGATTCTCTCTTGGAAAAGGCCAAGAAGAAAAAACTTACGCTAGTGTACAGTGCCAAAAATGAAATACACAACCAAGCTGTTGTCCTTAGGGAATATTTAATTGAACTGAAATAATTTTTTCACCCTTTTTTCTTATTTAAAGTTAAGTCGTCGAATTAGATTCAATAAAAATCAGTAGTGTCCGATAAACATTTTTAAAAGCGGGATTTCCAAGAAGGATTTCCCGCTTTATTTATATCTTAGTTTTTACCACAAAACTCGAGATATGAACAAAAGTAAAAATTTCAGTGGACAACCTATTATCAAACAGGTTTTAAACTTCCTTGACGCCAAAGATATTTATCGGACAGCAAAGAAGCACAACAGCGACAGGTACACCAAAAAGTTCACGACCTATGATCACTTGGTTACGATGATATTCGCCGTTATCAGTGGCTGCAACTCACTTCGCGAAGTAACAAGCATAATGCTGGCGTGCGAGGGCAAGATCAACCATTTAGGGCTACGGGACTTTCCAAAACGCAGTACGTTGTCCGATGCCAACAAAAGAAGAAGTGCAGAGGTCTTTGCTGATATTTACTCTGGTCTCTATAAACGTTACCACCGGTTTTTATCGGACAGCAGAACCAGGGAGCCCGCCATAAAAGGCCTCAAAATAGTCGATTCCTCGACAATAGCGCTCTTTAGCGACATATTGAGGGGTGTTGGCCGGAACCCGCTCAACGGCAAGAAGAAGGGCGGGATAAAAATGCACACGATGATCAACGCCATGGAGGATGTTCCTTGTCTGATAAAATTTTCAGATGCCGCGACGCACGATCATACGTTTTTGAAAGAACTCGATCTAAAGAAGGGTTCCTATGTTGTCTTTGACAAAGGATACGTAGATTATCAGCAATACGAGCAATGGACGTTGGATGGCATCTACTTTGTGACCAGGCAAAAGAGCAATGCACGCTATACGAGCCTTGAAGAGTTTGATATTCCGGACAACGTGGACGATGCTGTCCTAAAGGATGAAAAAATAACGCTTGCCGATAAGGAAGGCAACGAATTCCACCTACGGCGGATAGCCTTTTGGCACCAGGAGAAGGGCAAGGTATATGAGTTCATCACCAACAACTATGAAGTGGAGGCCGACAGGATCACTGATATCTACAAAAATCGCTGGCAGATAGAGACCATGTTCAAACGCCTAAAACAGAACTTTCCCCTCAAATACTTTCTGGGCGACAACCAAAATGCAATAGAGATACAGATCTGGGTCAGTCTGATCATTCAACTCATAATGCTGGTAATACAAAGAAAGGCGCAGAGAAGTTGGGCATATTCAAATATGGTGTCTGTAATACGCTACCATTTGATGACCTACATCGATCTGTTCAAGTTCCTGAAAAACCCAGACTCCAAATGGGAAGAAATCACCACAAAAAACATTGGCCAATTGAGCTTTTTCGATCCTTAGGGGGTTCTGTTTTGAAAATCGGAACACAATCCAGTAAAATATGGCAACGACAATGCTATTTTTGCTACTTTAGATTTTTATCGGACAACAATGAATAAAAATTTAAAAAAAAATCCCCTTAAAAACTATCGTTCAAATAATATCACTTGTAAATTTTCAAAGTTTTCCTCAGTCATATCTCAATTAAGTTCGACCGTAAAATTTGATTAAAATCAAAGGAAAAATTTAATTATATTTCATTTTTACAATTTGAAATACGTCTTATCACAATCAATCCAAAATCTTTAATCAGAATCCGTCATAGACAGATGAAACATCTTGCCCTAATTTTATTTCTATCAATTTCCTTTCATACCAGCGCTCAGGTTCTCAATGCCGAATCCTTAAGAAAAGTAACGGACACTTCAGGATTTACCGGATCGGCGAGTCTGGATTTTTCACTTAAAAAAGATGTCAATGAATATTTTGGCTTTCGGAGCAATATTCACTTGCAATATAAAATGAAAAGAAATTTGATATTGATAAAGAATGATATCGAATTTCAGAGAATTGAAGGGAATAAATTTTCCAACAGTGGAATTTCACATATTAGATATAATTATAAAATTTACCCAAGAATAACTTGGGAAGTTTTTGTGCAGGCCCAATACAACAAAGTTTCCAAAATAGATTTCCGCGGTCTTGCAGGTACCGGTCCGCGTTTTAAGCTGAGTACTTCTAATTTGTATAACTTCTATCTTGGGACATTGGTAATGTATGAACAAGAAGAATTAGACGACGGCATCACTCCAATCCAACGGGATATTCGGGGCAGCGCGTATTTTTCCTTTTCGTTATATCCCGTAAAAAACATAGCTATTATAAGTACCACTTATTACCAACCCAAGCTGGGCGATTTTGAGGATTATCGCGTTTCGAGCCAATCCTCACTCTTAATTAAAATGTTTGGTGATTTAGCCTTTAAAACTACGTACACCTTTATTTTCGACCGCTATCCCGCGGTGGGTATCCCCAAATCTCAGTATAATTTTTCCACAGGGGTTGCTTATTCCTTTGATTGATAGTCGTAACTATAGTAAGGTTTTTACTATTTGGCGGACTACATTTATACTTTTAAAATTTTCAAAATACTCGAATTTCTCAATTTAAAAACTGTAACTTATCCATTATGTCCAAGAGCAATTATTACGACCCGGCAGATCTTAGAAAATTTGGCAATATCACCAACTGGAGCAAAGAACTAGGCGAAAAGTTTTTTGAATATTATAACAAAGTTTTTGAGGAAGGAGCTTTAACAGCACGCGAAAAATCGTTGATTGCACTAGCCGTTTCCCATACTGAAATGTGCCCTTATTGTATTGACGCATACACCAAGGATGGATTACAGCGCGGTATTACCAAAGAAGAAATGATGGAAGCGGTGCACGTAGGTGCGGCAATTAAAAGTGGGGCCACCTTGGTTCACGGAGTACAGATGATGAACAAGGTCAATAAATTGGAAATGTAGTGGTAAAGCCAATATTATCAGGATATTTGAGAATAGTTTTAGAAGTAAAATTGAAGCATTGCTATGCAAAAAGAAAAAAAGAAAAAACAACAATCTCTTCATAAACGAAAGAGCGATCTTTCCATTGCGCATAAACAGCTTGAAAAACTCTCCAATGGTATTTTTGCCAATGGTAATTTGCCCACTTTTCAGCAAAAGATAAGCGAAACCCAGCAATTTCCATTACGGCCCAATACATTAGAAATTCTACAAATTAACTTGGGTTATATGTGCAATCAGGTTTGTGCCCATTGCCATGTAGATGCAGGTCCGGATAGAAAGGAAATAATGACTCGCGAAACTATGGAGCAATGCCTGGAAGTAATTAGAAGTACTTCCGCGCACACTCTGGACCTCACGGGAGGAGCCCCGGAAATGAATCCAAATTTTAGGTGGTTTGTAGAGGAAGCGAGCAAGGCAGGTGTGAGGGATTTCATTGTTCGTAGTAATTTGACAATCATTCGAGCCAACAAAAAATATTACGATTTACCAGAATTCTTTAAAAAACACAACGTTCATGTAATCAGCAGTATGCCTCATTGGACGCGTGGTAAAACTGATAGACAAAGAGGCACGGGCGTTTTTGACCAATCTATAAAAGCTTTACAGGAACTTAACACAATTGGTTACGGGATACCAGATAGCAATTTGCGTTTGGATTTGGTTTATAATCCGAGCGGAGCATTTTTACCTGGAAATCAAAAGGAAATGGAAGGCGATTTCAAAAAAGCCTTAATGGAAGATTTTAATATTCAGTTCCACCAGCTTTTCGCAATTACCAATCTTCCCATTTCCCGGTTTCTGGACTATTTGATTGCCTCGGAAAATTATGAAGATTATATGTATCAATTAGTAGATGCCTACAATCCAGCCGCGGTGCAAAACGTGATGTGCCGCAACACTCTTTCCGTTAGCTGGGATGGATATCTATACGATTGCGATTTTAATCAAATGTTGGAACTGAAAGTAGCAAGCAAGGTGCAACATATTTCCGAATATAACGAAACCATTCTTCAGGACAGAAATATAATTGTTTCCCAGCACTGTTATGGATGTACGGCTGGAGCAGGTAGCAGTTGTCAAGGGACGGTAATTGGCCAATAAACTTTATAGTCAGAGCTCACAGGTCTGTGAGACCCCTGAGGTCTAAATTTTTCCAATGAGATATTCCTTATTATTTATTTTTTTTATTTTCCTAATCGGAACGTCTTCTGGACAAGAGTCACTCGAGAAGCTTCTAAATAAGTACAATACACACAGCATCCCCTATGTTTCCGTAGAAGAATTAATGATGCTCCAAAAGAATGATTCCGTTGTTATCCTAGATGCTCGCGAACCAGAGGAATTTTCCGTAAGTCACATCAAATCCAGTGTAAACATCGGTTTCGATAAATTTTCTTCCAATGAAAACCAGCTTCGGGATATAAATAGGAATGCACATTTAATCGTTTATTGCTCTTTGGGAATTCGTTCGGAGAAAATAGGAGAAAAACTGAAAAAGGCAGGCTTCACAAATGTCAAGAACCTTTACGGTGGTATCTTTGAATGGAAAAATAAGGGTTGTACCGTTATCGATTCCGCCGGAACAGAAACTGAAAACGTACACACTTTTTCTGAAAAATGGAGTGCATGGTTACACGCGGGTATTCCTATTTATTAAATTAAAAAGCCCAAAACTTAAACAATGAAATTCAATAGAAATATTTATTTATTGGTGGGAGGCATTATTCTTTTAGGGCTAAATCTGATAATGGTAAATTGGGAAGATGTTTTTGTAAGAAAAAATCTACCATTTCTTATGGGCTCTATTGCAAGTATTTTTATTATTCTCACCCAATTAAAGAAAATAAAATCCCCAAACAACTAATTTAGATTCCAAAAAAAATGGCACTGCTTAAACCACAAGATACCAACAGCGATAAGGAAATGGCATTTGATTTTCATTTTCCCACTTCAAAAAAGGCCCTGATTATTTTCACTAAAAATCCGGAGTTGGGAAAGGTAAAAACCCGATTGGCACAAACTGTGGGAGATGAAAGCGCCTTGAAAATATATGAATTTCTTTTAAAACACACCATGGAAATAACCAAGGATTTGAATGTGGATAAGTACATTTTCTATTCTGAAGAAATCCATAAAAACGATATTTGGGATTCGGAAATTTTCAGGAAAAGATTGCAATGTGGAAATGATCTGGGGGAAAGAATGAGCAATGCGTTTACTGAAATTTTCAATATGGGTTATCAAGTGGCAATCATTATAGGTTCCGATATGTTTGATTTGAACAAACAGGATTTAGGAACGGCTTTTGCTATTTTAAACGACCATAACATAGTTGTAGGTCCAGCCACCGACGGCGGATATTATTTATTGGGAATGAAGGAACCAAAACCTCAATTATTTAAAAATAAAAATTGGGGTTCCCATACCATTCTTAAAGAAACTTTGGAAGATTTAAAACATGAAAATCACATTCTTCTTCCTGACCGAAACGATATTGATATTTATGAGGATATAAAGGATCAGGCAATATTTGATCAATTTTTACCATCACATTTAAAAAAACATCACGATAGCTTATGAGCTTTTTAAAATATATAGAGGAAGCAGCAGGATTTCTGCAGCAACGCGGTTTTAAAAACCCAGAAATCGGGATTATTCTAGGTAGTGGACTAGGGAAAATACTGGATTATATGGAAATCGAAAAGGAAGTACGCTATAACCATATTCCAAATTTCCCCACTGCCACGGTAGAATTTCATAGAGGGAAATTGATTTATGGCACCTTGGAAGGGAAAAAAGTTGTTGTTATGCAGGGTCGCTTTCATTTTTATGAAGGCTATAGCCAACTGGATATCACTTTTCCCGTTCGTGTTATGAAACTGCTCGGTATCAAGCATCTTTTGGTCAGCAATGCTGCAGGAGCAATAAATCCGAATTTTAAGAAAGGAGAATTGATGCTTATCGATGACCATATCAATTTACAGGGTGGCTCTCCCCTAGCATTTAAAGGCGTAGAACATTTGGGTGAAAGATTCGTTGATATGAGTGCACCCTATGACCGAACTATGAATGAAAAGTTAGAGCAAATTGCAGCGAATAAAAATATCAAACTTCACAAGGGAGTTTATGCAAGCGTGGTGGGTCCCCAATTAGAAACTAGGGCTGAATATCGGTTTTTAAAGCTAATTGGAGCCGATGCAGTAGGAATGAGCACTGTTCCAGAAGTTATTGTTGCCAACCATCTTGATCTTCCAGTTTCCGCTATTTCCGCACTTACAGATGGATGTGACCCAGATAACCTAAAACCCGTAAATATTGAAGAAATCCTGGCAATGGCAGCAAAAGCGGAACCAAATCTAATTAGGCTGTTTAGGGAATTGATCAAGGGATTATAATTTATAAAAAAACGAAAGTCTCGGACAATTATTTAGTTTAGAAATGGAATACAAGTAAGAAATGCATAAATATTTCACCATATTCAAGGATTCCTATTATGGATATTTCAATTATTTGTGGTCTGAAATAACCACTTTTCATTGGGAAAATTATTTCTATGGCCTGATAGTGGTTTCATTACTTGTTTGGGGTCTGGAAATTTTGTTTCCGTGGCGAAAGAATCAAAAGATTTTTAGAAAAGACTTTTGGTTGGATACTTTTTATATGTTCTTTAATTTCTTTTTGCTGAATTTAATTGTACTGATTTTCCTTTCCAATGCAACGGCACAATTGTTTAATGATTTTTTGGGTCTAATTAATCTGCAACTATCGGACTTTCAAATCGTAAATCTAAATGCCCTCCCCTATGGGCTTGGACTGTTGGTTTTCTTTTTGGTCACCGATTTCGTTCAATGGAATACCCATATATTGTTGCATCGCGTTCCCTTTCTTTGGAATTTTCACAAATTGCATCATTCGGTGACGGAAATGGGATTTGCCGCCCACCTTCGATATCATTGGATGGAGCCCATAGTTTATAAGTCAATCCTATACATTCCCCTTGCCATCATAGGGGGATTCGATGTAGAAGCCGTTGCAATTGTCCACTTTAGTGCACTTACAATTGGGCATTTAAACCACGCCAATCTAGGATGGGATTATGGCATATTGAAGTACATCTTCAATAATCCAAAAATGCATATCTGGCATCACGTAAAGGAATTGCCGGAAAATACTGAATACGGTATCAATTACGGAATAAGTCTCAGTGTCTGGGATTATATTTTTAACACCCATCATGTACCTTATGATGGAAGGGATATAGAACTTGGTTTTGAAGACGATCACGAATTTCCTTTGGAATTTACCGATCAAATAATTTACCCCGTTAAAAAGAAACGATCAAAATCGGCATAATTTAAGAGACCAAACTTTATGAAATATTCACTCCATTTTGTCTCAACTTTCTTAGTCTGTTTTCTTTTATTCAACGGCAATCTCTATTCCCTTAAAGGACTAAGTAAAAATATCCAACAGACAGAAAGAATGGCTAGGGAATTAAATGCCACAAACACAAAGGCAAATAAAATAGACCATTCTCAATGGGACAATCTTCTTCAAAAACACGTGGATGAAAATGGTTTGGTAGATTACAAAAGGTTCGCAAATGACAAGTTATTATTGAATAACTATTTAATAATGCTATCCAAGAATGAACCAACCGAAAATTGGAGTTTAGAAGAAGTGTTAGCGTACTATATCAATCTTTACAACGCCGCAACAGTTAAACTGATAGTTGAAAATTATCCTGTAAAAAGTATAAAAGACATTAGCCGTCCCTGGACAAAAAATAGAATTTTAATTGGCAATAGGGAAATTTCGCTGGACGAAATTGAACACGGAATTCTTCGGAAAATGGACGAGCCAAGAATTCATTTCGCCTTAAATTGCGCTTCCATTTCTTGTCCAAAACTACTTAATCAAGCGTTTACGGCTTCCAAAATAAACAAACAATTAGATCAAGCAGCTGAGGATTTTATTAATGGCGATAAAAATCATGTTTCTCCCTCCAATCCGCTTTTGTCGCCCATTTTTGATTGGTATAAAAAAGATTTTAAGGTGAATGGTAAAACGGATGTTATTGCATTTATAAATCAATATTCAAATATCGAAATTCATCCACAAGCGAAAATTTCATATTTAAAATACGATTGGAATCTAAATGAGAAGGGTAAGTGATCAGAATTGCTGGTGAGTGGATAATCTAGAAAATTATATTCCAAAAACTGAAAAACGTAAATTCCGGATGTTATCAATCATAATTCCCGTTCTGAACGAAGCAGAAACCATTGTAGAGCTGCTTAGTTTTGTATCCGAAAATCTTTCAGGGGAAAATGACGTAGAAATAATTTGCGTGGATGGTGGAAGCGAGGATGCGACACCCGAACTGATTCAGGATTTTTCAAAGCCAAATACAAAAGACCCTTCGACTTCGCCCGGGGTAAGATCTTCTAGACTTCAATTCACACTTACAAGTTCAGAAAAAGGCCGCGCCATACAAATGAATAAAGGCGCTCGAGTGGCTGCTGGCAACATTTTGTACTTTCTCCACGCCGATTCCTTTCCTCCGAAAAACTTCGATAAATATATTTTAGAAGAAATTGAAAAAAGAAATCCTGCTGGTTGTTTCCGGATGAAGTTTGATAGCAACCATTGGTGGCTCAGTCTTGCCGGATGGTTTACACAGTTTAATCTAAAAGCTTTTAGAGGCGGCGACCAAAGTCAGTTTATCACGAAATCTGTATTTGAGGAAATTGGTGGTTTCAATGAAAAATATACTATTTATGAAGACAACATTCTCATTAGCCAACTTTATAAACGGAAAAAATTTGTAGTAATCCAACAAAACCTAACCACTTCCGCAAGGAGATATAGGGAAAACGGAATTTGGAATTTACAGTTCCACTTTTGGATGATACATCTAAAACAACGTTCGGGAGC
Source organism: Aequorivita sp. H23M31 (assembly GCF_004022485.1). Lineage (GTDB taxonomy): Bacteria > Bacteroidota > Bacteroidia > Flavobacteriales > Flavobacteriaceae > Aequorivita > Aequorivita ciconiae. The sequence goes on along the minus strand of NZ_CP034951.1, from coordinate 3,200,048 downwards.
GGCTCCAGAGGAATTATATAAATATTACAAAAGACATATTGAATCCAAGCGTAAAAAATAAAAAACCCTAAAATGTTTGCCTTTTATTAGACTAAAACATTTTAAGGTTTTTATATATAAGAAAAAGTCTGTGCAGTATTTAGAGGAAATTTGTTCCAGAAAACACTTCAAACATCTTTTTACAATTCCAATAAGTCGTTCACTTTACGAACTCCGTCGGCACTTTCTTTCATATGAGTTTTTTCAGCATCGTTCAATTCTATCTCTACAATTTCCTCGATTCCATTTCGTCCCAAAATTACCGGAGCTCCCAAACAAATATCATCCATTCCGTACTCGCCTTCAAGCATTACAGAGCAAGGAAACATTTTTTTCTGATCGCAAGCAATTGCTTGAACCAAACCAGAAACGGCTGCACCAGGAGCATACCAAGCTGAAGTTCCCAATAATTTAGTTAATGTAGCACCACCTACTTTGGTCTCCTCCATTACTTGATTCAATCTATCTTCAGAAAGAAATTTAGAAACAGGTACACTATTCCTTGTGGCCAATCTTGTAAGAGGAACCATTCCTGTATCGCTGTGACCACCGATTACCATTCCGTCCACATCGCTAATGGGAGCGCCCAAAGCTTCAGCTAAACGATATTTAAAACGAGCGCTATCCAAAGCACCACCCATTCCTATAATACGATTTTTAGGCAAGCCGGAAGTTTTATGTGCCAAATATGCCATAGTATCCATTGGATTGCTTACCACGATAAGAATTGTATTTGGAGAATGTTTTACAAGGTTGGAAGACACATCTTTTACAATACCAGCGTTAATTCCTATTAATTCTTCACGCGTCATTCCGGGTTTTCTTGGTATTCCACTGGTAATTACACAAATATCACTGTCAGCTGTTTTGGAATAATCTCCGGTTACGCCAATAATTCGGGTATCAAAGCCATTGAGAGATGCTGTTTGCATAAGATCCATCGCTTTTCCCTCGGCAAAACCTTCTTTGATGTCCAATAAAATTACTTCGCTTGCAAAATTCTTGATGGCGATATACTCCGCACAACTTGCACCTACAGCACCGGCACCTATAACTGTTACTTTCATATTGTAAATCGTTAAATATTAAATATTAAATATTAATTGTTGTTTTCTTCCACTGAACTTTGGGACTTGAACGATTTTACCAAACAGATAGCAAAAAGAATATATCTAATTATGAAAAATATTAAATACCGTTCAAGATGGATGCAAAAGTACCAATAACCGTTGAGATTATTAATAATAAAGACTTAAAATCAACGAGAAGCCCTTAAAGAAGAAAATAACTCTATAGAGAATAATCTCCTTAGCTAAATTATAACTCATTCTAAAGAAATGGAGTGAAAATTATATTTGCTCTAAGAGTTTTATATGCCAAAATGCAAACCTACAGTTGCGCTATTGAACTCCGCTAAGTTGTAATCTAAGTTAAGTCCAAAAAAGCCCAATCGCAAATTTGCGCCTAGTGTTGCTCTCATATCCGAAACTTTAGTTTTTACGGTAAAGGGATCTTTAAACTGATTAGTCATCTCATCAAGTGGAATTCCAGCGTTAACTTTGTAATTTCCCAAGACATTGAAATCGGAGGTCCCTGAAACATAACCAACTCCTCCGTAAACATTAAATACTCTCATTTTGGTGGAGGCTTGCAATTGAAACAACCAAGAGTTCAGCTTTAAATCGAAATGTTGATTTTCCCCCGAAACAATTTCATGATTGGTAAAATTGTAGCTTGCTCCAACATTCGTAAATGCCACCACTCCAGAAATCGCTACCGGAAATACTTTTTCAGCAGGAATCCAACTGGTAAAATCGTGTTGAAGTCCCGCTCCAAACAGACCTACCTTTACCTCTTCTTGTGCGATTTTGGGAAAATAGCGCAACTTCACCTCGGTTCCTTTAAAAATTCCCAACCTAGCTTGTAAAAAAGCCGTTGGAAGAATATTTAAATTCACCGAAGCAAGACCTTGGGGCAATTTAAATTCTACTTCCTCGCTATCTTCTCCATTCCTTACCACGGAATATACAAATACATCGGGATCATTTTCTCCAAATGTGGTGGCCACTTCTTTTACAGTACTCCCATCGCGAAACTTTAGATTGTTATAATCAGCGGTATTAACGGTAAATGTTTGATGTTTCTTTTTTATAAAACCAGCATTTCCAACAATGGAAATATCAAATCTTAGCGGTTTCTTTGTCTCCGCCGTCTGCACCCAACCATTTGCCATTATGTGAATCATTCCTTCAGCTCCCGGAGAAATATATCCGGTTGCAAATCGCTGCGCATCCTCAATACCGGCAGCAATTAGATCTTCAAGATTTTCCTGTGCCACAGTAGATACACCACTCATTAGCACCAATACAAAAAGTAACTTTTTCATAAAATATTTATTTAAGTAAAATCCCGCCTGGCCTAGTATTAAAGGTCAGGCAGGATTATAATAATTGGCATCCGTATGTTTTGGATGCCCTCAAAATTTTATGGGGATTTTTAAAGATAGCTAAAAAATGCTCTTACAGAATCAAAGTTAGATTTTTATACTATTGTAAAAAATGGGTTAAGCATCGATGTGGGCATAAACGGCGTTTTTCTCAATAAATTCACGACGAGGTGGAACTTCATCGCCCATAAGCATAGAAAAAATACGATCCGCTTCGGTTCCGTTTTCAATAGTAACCTGTCTTAGCGTTCGGAACTCAGGGTTCATAGTTGTATCCCAAAGTTGTTCTGCGTTCATTTCTCCTAGACCTTTATAACGCTGAATTGATGCTCCTCCTCCCATTTCAAGATTGGCTTCATCCCTTTCCTTCTCGCTCCAAGCATATACTTTTTTGGCACCTTTCTTCAAAAGATATAGTGGCGGAGTAGCAATGTAAACGCATCCTGCCTCAACAAGCTCCTTCATATACCGATAGAAAAAAGTGAGAATTAAGGTTGCAATGTGACTTCCATCCACATCCGCATCACACATAATAACTACTTTGTGATAACGCAGTTTTTCTAGGTTCAGGGCTTTGCTATCCTCTTCGGTACCAATAGTTACGCCTAAAGCGGTATAGATATTTCTGATCTCTTCATTTTCAAAAACTTTATGCTGCATGGCCTTTTCCACATTCAGGATTTTTCCACGTAAGGGAAGAATGGCCTGAAAGTTTCTGTCACGACCTTGCTTAGCCGTTCCACCCGCCGAATCTCCCTCCACGAGAAATACTTCGCATTTGGTTGGATCCTGCTCCGAACAATCTGAAAGTTTTCCGGGCAAACCACCACCGCTCATCACAGTTTTACGCTGCACCAATTCCCGGGCTTTGCGCGCGGCATGACGGGCCTGAGCTGCCAGAATTACTTTCTGAACAATAGTCTTTGCATCATTGGGATGCTCTTCCAAATAATTTTCAAGCATTTCAGAAACAGCTTGACTTACCGCAGACATTACCTCTCGGTTTCCGAGTTTGGTCTTTGTTTGCCCTTCAAACTGTGGCTCCTGAACTTTTACCGAAATAATCGCCGTTAAACCTTCACGGAAATCATCGCCGGCAATCTCAAATTTCAACTTATCGAGCATGCCCGAAGAATCGGCATACTTTTTTAGTGTACGTGTCAAGCCAGCACGGAATCCCGCTAGGTGCGTTCCTCCTTCATGAGTATTAATATTGTTTACGTATGAATGGAGATTTTCATTAAAAGAGGTATTGTAAACCATTGCCACTTCCACTGGAATGTCATTTTTTTCTCCTTCAATAGAAATTACGTCTGCGATGATAGGTTCGCGGTTGCCATCCAAATAGCGAATAAACTCCTTCAATCCCTCATCACTATAAAATTTCTCAGAAACAAATTCACCCTCCTTGTCAATTTGTCTCTTATCGGTTAGATAAATAGTGATTCCTTTGTTTAGGTACGATAGCTCGCGCAACCTACTAGCAAGAGTATCATAATTATACTCTGTAGTTTGGTGAAATATCTTTGGGTCGGGCTTAAAAGTTACGATGGTCCCTCGAGAGTCGGTTTCTCCAATAGATTTTACAGGATACATGGCCTTTCCGAACTCATATTCTTGTTGCCATATTTTACCCTCTCTATGGACGGTTGCGGTTAAATGTTCGGAAAGAGCATTTACTACCGAAACCCCTACTCCGTGCAATCCACCAGAAACCTTATAGGAATCTTTATCAAACTTTCCACCGGCACCAATTTTGGTCATTACGACCTGAAGGGCAGAAACTCCTTCCTTTTTATGAAGATCTACGGGAATCCCGCGTCCGTTATCCTTAACGGTAATTGAATTGTCTTTATTTATCCAAACCTCAATAGTATCGCAATGGCCCGCCATAGCTTCATCAATTGAGTTGTCGATTACTTCGTAAACCAGATGATGGAGGCCTCGCGGTCCAATATCTCCAATATACATGGAAGGGCGCATACGCACGTGTTCCATTCCTTCCAATGCCTGGATCTGATCGGCACCGTAACTTCCTTTATTCTGTTCTTCGCTCATATAAAATTATGTAAGATTTTCAAATTTTTCGGCAATGCACAAATATAACGAAATCCCCTCTAAAATTAAGGCTTAAGGCGTCGTTCACAGCTTAAGTTATTAACAAAACCCTGTGGAAAAAAGCCATTTATACGGGTTCTTTGGATTACCCTAAATCCTTTTGAGAATCCTCTCTATTTTACACTAAATTCCTTATTCTGTATTTAGGCCAATTCTTAAATTTTAGGTTCTATTAAACTTTTTATAAAAAATTTTGTCATAACTTTCCATATTGCCCAGAATAATATACACACTATGAAAAACCTATTTATATTAATTTTTATACTTTCTGTTGGGCCGAATATTCAGGCTCAGGATTTCCCAAAGATGGACGTATCTCCAATGGATCTCGCCATTGCCCGTGCCAACAAAAATGGGCCTCCCATTGCTCGGGTTATTTATAGCCGACCGCAAAAGAAAGGGCGGGATATTTTTGGAGGCCTTGTGCCCTATAATGAAGTGTGGCGAACCGGTGCAAACGAGGCAACGGAATTAACGCTTTATGTTCCACTAATGCTAGGTAAAACGCTTTTAAAACCTGGCACCTACACACTATACACAATTCCGAACCAAGAAAAATGGACAATTATTATTAATAGTGATACAAACGTTTGGGGCGCTTTCAGTTATAAAAAAGATAAAGACGTGGCGCGATTAAACGTGCCCTGTATGCAGGCAGCGGCTCCTATAGAATCACTATCGATGATTTTTAAACCTGAAAATAACGGAACCACTCTATTGATAGGATGGGATGATGAATATGTAGAAATTCCTTTTAAAAATCCTCGTTAACTTTAATAGGAACCAGCTTAAGGAATGTTGAGATATTTATGTGTTTGAAGTGATACTTTCCATTGCGGATTCTGCATAACGTAATCTACAATTAGAGGAGACATTTTTTCACGCTTGCTCCATTCGGGCTGTAAATACAAAAGACATTTATCGTTTACTTGGGCAGCCTGGTCCTCTGCAAATCGGAAATCGTCTTTATTGAATACTATTACTTTCAGCTCATCGGCTACTTTGTAGATTTCCTCGGTGGGCAATTTCACCTTTTTCGGGGAAAGACAAATCCAGTCCCACGTGCCAGTAAGTTTATAAGCGCCAGATGTTTCAATATGAACGGCCATTCCCCGGTCTTTTAACATCGCCGTTAAAGGTCCCATATTATAAGTAAGCGGTTCGCCGCCAGTAATAACTACCGTTCTAGCGTAACTGGAAGCATTTTTAACCATACTTTCAATAGTAGTAGGTGGATGAATTGCTGCATTCCAGCTCTCTTTTACATCGCACCAATGGCAGCCAATATCGCAACCTCCAACTCTTATAAAATAAGCTGCAGTTCCCTTGTGGAAACCCTCTCCTTGAATGGTATAGAACTCTTCCATTAAAGGTAAAACCAATCCTTTATTCACTAAATCTTGTACTTCCTTCTTCATGGCTGCAAAAGTACGATTATTGCAACTAAAAACTCCTAAGAGTAAACTCCAATTAAATCTTCATTAATTATTAGTTTCTTGAAATGGGATTCTCTAAAATATTGTTCCTATCCATAAAAAAAGTCCATTTAAGATTTTAGTATTTAGACTTTGAACTATTTGGTGCTCCATTATTTACTACTTTTGATGAAATTTTCAGGATAATGGCAGACAAGACTTCTTTTTCAGAACTCATTCAAAGCGGTTATGCCACCAAAGGAGATTCCATAACTCTTGGTACGGCCATGCTCAATGGAGAAACCGTTGAGAATGCGTATGTAAAAATTCCATTAAAAACCCTAAACCGCCATGGGCTGATTGCGGGAGCTACGGGTACAGGAAAAACGAAAACTCTTCAGATAATTGCGGAAAATCTTTCAGAAAAAGGAATTCCCGTATTACTGATGGATGTTAAAGGCGATCTTAGCGGAATTGCCGAGCCAGGGACCCCCAATGCCAAAATTGATGAGCGACACAAAGCCATAGGTTTTCCATATCAACCCAAGCGCTTTCCGGCAGAAATTCTTTCTCTTTCGGAACAGGATGGAGTTCGCCTTCGCGCAACCGTAATTGAGTTTGGTCCCGTATTGTTATCGCGGATTCTCGATCTAAGCGATACCCAGTCTGGAATTGTATCGGTGATTTTTAAATACTGCGACGATCATAAACTTCCCTTGCTGGACCTAAAGGACTTCAAAAAGATATTACAATATTCCACAAACGAAGGAAAAGAACAATTTGCCGAATCTTATGGCAGAATCTCTACTTCTTCAACGGGGGCTATTCTCCGCAAAATAGTGGAATTGGAACAGCAGGGTGGAAATTTGTTTTTTGGCGAGAAATCCTTTGATCCGCAAGATCTACTGCGGCTTGATGACAACGGAATGGGGTATATCAATATTATTCGCTTAACGGATATCCAAGATCGACCGAAGCTTTTTTCAACTTTTATGTTAAGCTTATTGGCCGAAATTTATGCCACTTTTCCAGAGCAGGGTGATAGCGGAAGACCTGAGCTTGTAATATTTGTTGATGAGGCACATCTTATTTTTAATGAAGCCAGCAAAGCACTACTCAATCAAATAGAAAGCATCGTAAAGCTTATACGTTCTAAAGGTGTAGGACTTTATTTCGTAACCCAAAATCCAACGGATGTTCCAGATGCGGTATTAAGCCAATTAGGGCTGAAAATCCAGCACGCGTTACGGGCATTTACAGCAAAAGATAGAAAAGCAATTAAATTAACTGCGGAAAACTATCCCGTTTCTTCCTATTACAAAACCGATGAAGTTCTCACCGCTCTCGGGATTGGAGAAGCCTTGGTTAGCGCCCTGAATGAAAAGGGAATCCCAACGCCATTAGCCCACACCATGTTGCGGGCCCCGATGAGTAGGATGGATATTTTAAGTGATGATGAGTTAAAAGGACTTCTCCAAAATTCCTCTCTGGTTCCCAAATATCATCAAACCATCGATAGGGAAAGTGCTTACGAAATTTTAACAAGGAAAATTGAAGAAGCGAATACCCAAGAAGCCAAGGAAAAGTCTCAAAAGGAAACTGCATCAAAACAATACCCTACTTCTAGAACGACAAGTAGAAGTAGAAAAACCGCCAACCCTTGGATAAAGACCTTTTCAAGTCCCACGGTTATTAGAAGTGTACTGGGAATTCTTGGAAAGATGATGAAATAGCTTCAGTGGTTAGTGGAGGCAGTAGGTATTTGCCAGAAAATAGAAGGCAGGAGCTAGTGAGAAATGAACAGTCGATCCGAGTTAATTCTAAATCGTAAATCGTAAATCGTAAATAAACAATAACTAAATCTTTAAATGAAAAAAACTCTTTTGCTTGGTGGCCTAACGGCTTTATTATTTGTACAATGTGGAAAGGACAGCGATCCATTTCTCATAAAAAAGGATGCTATTGGAAATTTGACAGAGCACACAAAAATGAAACAGCTGGATTCGATCTTTAGTGCGGACTCAATTGTAAAAACAAACTCTTCACCTAACGCTTTGGAGACACAAGGAGAGGTAGAAATCTATGAAAAAGGAGGACAAAAATTATTATTGTTGTCTCCTAAAAATGAAACGGATCCCAATTCAACTATAACTGATGTCCTAGTTTTTGATCCACGATATAAAACTGAGAAAGGCGTAGGTCTCTCGAGTACGTTTAAGGATTTTAGAGATAACTATACCGTGTCAAACATCCACAGAATTATTAACGGCATATTAGTGTTTTTCTCTGATACAAACATTTATCTTACCATAGATGCAAAAAATTTGCCCGAGGAAATAAGATATAATCCCGAGGCTACCATAGATGCCAGTCAAATTCCTGATTCGGCACCAATAAAATATTTCCGTATTGGCTGGGAGGCTGAATAGCACAATCTCACAAGGCGCTAAGATTTTGTTAAGTTCCATAATGGAATGGCTAGTTTCGTATAATTTTATTCAATTAACCAATTAAAATATGTAGTTATGATTAAGATTTTAGGATTTATACTGACCATTGCTGGAGGTATCACATTAGTTATAGGTGTTCTGAGCGCTTTTGGAAATATGGATGTGGGAATGAACGCTTGGGCGTTAATTATTCTGGGTATAGTGTTTTTCTTTGCTGGAATTGGTCTTTTAAAACATCGTAAGGATACAGATCAAATTAAATAGTAACAGGGAATTATTGGTTAAACTGATAATTCCCATTTAAAACTTAATGTTATGCCAGATTCAAGAATTAAAGACGAAGACAAATACGAAGCACTCCGAGACAAAGGATATAGCAAAGAGAAATCTGCTAGAATTGCTAACACCCCGGATTCTGGAAAGAAAGGCGGAAAAGCTAAGGATTACGAAGACCGAACAAAGAAAGATCTCTATGATGAAGCCAAAAAGGTAGGGATTGAAGGTCGGTCAAAAATGAGCAAGAAAGAATTAATTCATGCTTTACGAAATAATTAATATCATTAGCCTTTTTTTTTTCAACAAGTATAAAAAAGACTTGAGGGATTGCCAATTCCCTCAAGTCTTTATAAGATAAATACTGATTTTTTCAAACCATATTTTTAATAGATTGGTTAACCTTTTACATTTATATAGAACAAGTTTATGCCATTGACCAAACATATTCCACCACAGATAATTAGACAAATTTTTGTCATTTTACTTATACTCTGTATGGGCGGTCTTATTTTTCGGGAATTATTACCCTACTTAACGGGTGTCTTGGGGGCTATAACTCTTTATGTAATTATGCGTAAATGGATGCGGACTCTAGTCAATAAAAAGAAATGGAATTCTACATTGGCCGCCATTTTTCTCCTGGTAGCCTCATTTATTTGTATCCTAGTTCCCATAAGCGGTATAATATTGATGCTTGGTAATAAAATTGGAAAGGCAGTCGAAAATTCTGAAGAGGTTGTGCATGCGGTAAAGGATCAACTTTCTAAAGTTGAGGATAAGTTTGGCTATGATCTTACCTCAGACATCGATGCCTCTGCCATAACAAGCTGGATATCCAATCATTTGGAGGGCTTAGTGGGAGGTACCTTTAATGCATTTATCGCCATTGGATTGATGTATTTTATGTTGTTTTACATGCTCACCAACCGGCATGAATTAAAAGAATCCTTGACTGAATACATTCCTATGAATAGGACTAATTTGAAAGAAATCGGTAAGGAAATACAAGTTATGGTTCGGTCCAATGCCATCGGAATTCCGTTGGTCGGTCTAGCCCAAGGGATAGTGGCTTTGATCGGATTTTTAATATTTGGTACCGAAGATCCCTTTTTCTGGTTTGTAATTGTTACAATATCGAGTATGATTCCCTTTGTTGGTACCTTATTGGGAATATTGCCTGTTTTCATCTTAACTCTTTCATCCGGCGACAATTTTGCGGCCTGGGGAATACTTCTCTACGGTTTTGTTGTGGTAGGGATGACCGATAATGTTTTCCGACTCTATGTTTTGAAGAGACTCGACGATGTCCATCCTCTTATAACTTTGATTGGAGTAATCGTTGGAGTACCTCTTTTCGGATTTATCGGTCTAATTTTCGGTCCCTTACTTGTAAGTCTGTTTATTGTAATAGTAAGGATTTATCGGGATGAATACGGAAAAAAAGTCCCAAATTCCCAAGAGGAAATCCTCTAAATAGTCTCTCAAACATTCAAGCCAGAGTAGGCAAGGAAGACAATTGATCTTCAACTAAGAAGTCACCGTAAATCTTTTCAAATTGAAAGTAAAGTGTTCACTAAATTCTATCGAACTAGCTACCCTCCAAAAAAACCAACAATGGTATGGGACGGGGAATGCACTTTCTGCAAATACTGGATTACATATTGGCATTCCAAAACAAGCAATAGAATAGAATACCTCACTTATCAGGAAACGGCGAATAACTTTGCCGACATACCAATAAAAGAATTCAAAAAAGCATCCCGATTTATCGATATCGACGGAATAGTTTATAGTGGTCCGGATTCAGCTTTTAAAATTCTTACCTATTTTAATCCAAGCTTTCCATTTTGGCATAAATGGTACACAAAAAATAATCTGTTCAGTAAGGTTTGCGACTATTCCTATAATTGGATTGCGAAGCACCGTTCTTTTATGTTTGCAATTACAAAGCTATTCTTCGGAAAAAACCCTCAAGCACTAAAACCATACTGGCTAGCCATTTTTTTTCTAATTGTTATATTGACTTACCTTGTGGTATACTTTTTATAACAAAATTTTAAACTTTTCATTTTTTGTAAAGGTGTATCTTTAAAACAAAAACTATGTCGCTAAAAGGAAGCTTATCAAGGTATTTTAAATCTCTAGGTGAAGATGAGGAAATAACAGATTTCAATCACGAAGCCACTAAAAATTTAATGGATAAGGAGGTGGTAAAAATTAACGATGATGATGTTGAGGTTGTATTGGACAATGAGGAGGCAATAAACAAAAAGTTTAGCGGTCAAATGTCCATAGCAAAATACGCCGAACTTGGAAAAATCATGATTGCTATGCTAAGAGACGTAAAAAATGGCGTCTATCCCGAAGTTCCCTGGTTCACAATAGCTACCGTGGTCTTGGCCCTGCTATACCTACTTAACCCAATGGATCTTATCCCTGATTTTATCCCAGGCATCGGATACGTCGATGACCTCTCGGTTCTTGCTGTTGGGACAGGCTGGATTGAAAGTGATCTTCACAAATATCTAGATTGGAAAATTAAAGAAGGAAAAGGCATTTAATGTGCCCTTCTTTGCTCCCTTGCCAATAGAGTATTTTTTAATAGCATGGCAATAGTCATTGGTCCTACCCCGCCCGGAACTGGTGTAATAAAAGATGACTTTTTACTAACGTTTTCGAAGTCAACATCACCTGTGATTTTGTAACCTTTTGGACTGTTGGGATCTTCTACTCTGGTTATCCCAACATCAATGATGACGACGTCGTCTTTTACCATTTCTGCTTTTAAAAAGTTAGGGACACCCAAGGCAGAGATAATAATATCTGCCTGAGTTGTTATCTGGGCAATGTTTTTTGTATTGCTATGGGTGAGGGTAACCGTGCTGTTGCCTGGCCATCCTTTTCTACTCATAAGAATGCTCATTGGTCTTCCTACAATATGACTTCTCCCTATAACAACGGTATGTTTTCCTTTGGTATCAACATTGTAGCGCTGTAGCAATTCTAGGATACCAAACGGTGTAGCGGGAATAAACGTACTCATATCCAAAGCCATTTTTCCGAAGTTTTCCGGATGAAAACCATCTACATCCTTACTTGGATCTACCGTAAGCAAAACTTTTTGTGTATCAATCTGTGGAGGAAGGGGAAGCTGAACGATAAAACCATCGATATTATCGTCCTCGTTCAATTCCTTAATTTTATTAAGAAGCTCTAATTCACTGGTGGTATGAGGCATTTTAACCAAAGTAGATTCAAATCCTACCCGTTCGCAGGCTTTTACCTTACTTCCCACATAAGTGAGACTGGCACCATCATTTCCTACCAAAATCGCGGCTAAATGAGGCACCTTCTCTCCCTTGGCCTTCATTTTATCAACCTCGTTGGCTATCTCGTTTTTTATATCCTCGCTTATTTTTTTTCCGTCTAGAATTGTCATGGGTAAAAAAGTATTCAATGGTTAGTGGTCAGTGGTCAGTGGTCAGTGGTCAGTGGTCAGTGGTCAGTGGTCAGTGGTCAGTGGTCAGTGGTCAGTTAAAATAAATTTATTCTGGTTTTACACCAAATTTTTGAGGGTTTAAAATCATATAGTTAATTAGTTTGCCAACTTCTTCAGTGGCAATTATTAATTCTTTATGGTACTCTTCAGAAACATAGCCGCAACTCCACGCATAGTCTAACCAAACTTGCGTCTCCGAATTCTCTGCGTCACTGTCTGTCAATTTACTTGCATAATGTCTTGGATAGGATCTTTTTCTATAAGATTCTGCAATATTCGCCGAAACACTTCAGGATGAACGCCTTATTTGGTTAGTCAATGAATAAGTTTCTTCCTTTGGAAATGACTTTGATATTTCAAAAATATTCATCGCAGTTTCAAATGATTTCCGATAAGCTAATAAATCCTGAAACTTCATATTGATTCAGTTTAAGTGAATATCACAGTAATTCCGATTCTACTGCTCAGTGAATACTGAACAGTGAGCACTGATATTACCGCATCTTCCCCATCATCTGCATCATCTTCTTGCCGCCGCCGCCCTGCATCATTTTCATCATTTTGCTCATTTGGTCGAACTGTTTCAACAATTGGTTTACCTGTTGAACGCTGGTGCCGCTTCCATTTGCAATCCGCTTTTTTCGGCTGCCATTGATTACTGCTGGCTCGGTTCTCTCTTGAGGAGTCATGGAATGGATAATTGCCTCAATTCCTTTAAAGGCATCGTCATCAATCTCTACATCCTTGAGTGCTTTTCCGGCGCCGGGTATCATTCCTACCAAATCCTTCATGCTTCCCATTTTCTTTACCTGCTGAATCTGGCTAAGGAAATCGTCGAAACCGAATTGGTTTTTAGCAATTTTCTTTTGGATCTTTCGAGCTTCTTCTTCATCAAATTGTTCCTGCGCTCTTTCCACTAAGGAAACAACGTCTCCCATACCCAGAATACGATCGGCCATACGGGCGGGATGGAACACATCAATAGCTTCCATTTTTTCGCCGGTTCCAATAAATTTTATGGGCTTATCGACAACACTCTTAATGGAAATCGCCGCACCCCCACGAGTATCCCCATCGAGTTTGGTAAGTACAACTCCATCAAAATTAAGCCTATCGTTAAATGCTTTTGCGGTATTAACAGCATCCTGACCCGTCATAGCATCCACAACAAATAATGTTTCTTGTGGATTGATAGCTCCATGGACATTGGCAATCTCCGTCATCATCGCTTCATCGATGGCCAAACGTCCTGCCGTATCGACAATCACTACATTAAAGCCATTTTGCTTTGCGTAGGCAATGGCCTTTTGAGCAATATCAACTGGATTTTTATTTTCTGGTTCACTATAAACCTCAACCCCAATTTGATCTCCTACAACGTGCAATTGGTTTATTGCGGCCGGACGGTAGATATCACAAGCTACCAATAAAGGTTTTTTGGATTTCTTGGTTTTGAGGAAATTTGCCAACTTCCCAGAAAAAGTAGTTTTACCACTTCCCTGCAAACCCGACATCAAAATTACAGCCGGGGAGCCGCTAAGGTTTAGACCCGCGGTCTCTCCTCCCATCAATTCGGTGAGTTCATCCTTTACCAACTTAACCATTAACTGACCTGGCTGAAGCGAGGTCAATACATTTTGGCCGAGGGCCTTTTCCTTAACGGTATTGGTAAATTCCTTTGCTATCTTAAAGTTTACGTCGGCATCGAGAAGTGCTCGGCGTACTTCCTTCAAGGTTTCAGCTACGTTAACTTCGGTTATACTGCCATGACCTTTTAGAACGTGGAGGGCCTTATCAAGTTTATCGGTTAAATTATTGAACATAGTCTAGCTTTCTTTTTTAAAGTTGTAACCTTTCGCATCCTTATTAGTAAGAAGACATCGCTTTGTAAGCTTCGGATTGCGAGGTGCAAAGGTAACATTCTGTAAAGGAGAATCAAAGGAATTTTTTAGTATTCAGTGTGGCCAAGAATTGGTAGTAGGTCGTCAAACTTAAGAATAACAGTCCATTTAGAAGAAAAGAGTCTTTCAATAGGAAATAAAGATTTTCTATCGCCAACTACTAACCGAATTGAGAAGTTCCATATCGGCGGCATCCAATTTCAGATTTGGGGCATCAATAATGGATTGCAATTGTTTTAAGCTGGTTGCGCTTACAATGGGAGCTGTGATAGTGGGCCGATTTAATAACCAAGCCAAGGAAACGGTTGCCTGCGTGCTGCCGTGCTTTTCTGAAACCTCATCAAGAGCTCTTAAAACTTTCCGACCTTTTTCGTTCATATATTTATCCATTCCACCTCCGCGCGGGCTTTTACCAAAATCATCTTTACTTCTATACTTCCCTGTGAGAAAGCCGGAAGCCAATGAAGAATAACTAATAACTCCCATTCCATTTTCTTCAACCAGGGATTTCAATTCCTTCTCATAAGCTTCCCGCTCCATCAAGTTATAAAGCGGTTGGAGGGTTTCATATTTTGGCAGCCCTTCTCTTTCCGAAGCTTTTAAAGATTCGAGAATTCTTTCAATCGACATATTGCTGGTTCCTATTGCTCGTACTTTTCCTTCCTTAATAAATTGTTGATAGGCCGAAAGTGTTTCTTCAACGGGAGTAACTTTATCGTCAAAATGTGTTTGATAAAGATCGATATAATCTGTTTTTAAGCGTTTCAAAGATTCTTCCACACTTTTAAGAATATACTTTTTACTGATATCCTTCGGATGCTCATTGTTCTGGGAACCTGTTTTTGTAGAAATAATTATTTTATCACGGTTCCTTCTACTGGCAATCCATTTACCAATGATGGTTTCAGATTCCACACCCATATTTCCTTCAACCCACCACGAATATGTATCTGCCGTATCGATAAAGTCGAAATCTGCATCAACAAAAGCATCTAGGATTTTAAAGGATTCTTTTTCATCTAAGGTCCACCCAAATACATTTCCTCCAAAGGCAATGGGATTAACATAAAATCCGGATTTTCCCAATTCTCTTTTTTCCATTTTATTTTTTTCACTTTGCTAAAAATAGCGAAAATGAATTGGGTAATCTGTGAAGGATTTTATAATTATTGAACTCGTAGTTTTTAGGCGTGCGAAGAAAATTTCGGAAAAAAGACGAGCTTCAATATCTTTTTTACGTCTTTTGAAAAGATTATATTTGGCAATATGAGCATCAATTGGATTCTACTAATAATTGGCGGCCTATTTGAAACTGGATTTGCCATAAGCTTGGGAAAAGCACAACATTCTTCGGGTAGAGAAGTTTGGCTATGGCTAATCACTTTTGCCATTTGTGTTAGCATTAGCATGTTTTTGCTTTTTAAGGCCATGGGAGGCGATAAACCAATTCCAGTTGGCACCGCTTATGCCGTTTGGGGCGCTATTGGCGCAGTGGGAACCGTTATTATGGGCATCCTTCTGTTTAAGGAACCCATTACTTTCTGGCGCATGTTTTTTCTTTCAACGTTAGTTATTTCTGTTGTGGGATTACAGGTGGTGAGCAGTGAAGGATAATTCGTTTATTCGGGATTCGGGAATTTCGGAATTGGAGATCAAAATAGGATTGGTTAATTCATTTTTAAACTTCGATTTCGATTTCGATTTGGTTTTCGATTTCGTTTTCGATTTGGTTTTCGATTTCGTTTTCGATTTGGATTTCGGTTTCGATTTCGTTTTCGATTTGGTTTTCGATTTCGTTTTCGATTTGGATTTCGGTTTTAAAATGAATTCCATTTGTTATAGAAGGGATTTATAATAGGCACTCAATAGTTTGCGCTGCGAAATACTTTGTGGGATAGTATATCCTCTATTTTTACTAACCAGCTTTATACTTTCTTCCAAATCTTTACCGCTTTTAACCATTAGTCCCAGGGCAATCATTCCACTTCGTCCCACTCCATGTTGGCAATGGATTAAAATAGAATTCATTTCTTGGGTTTTATGATATATCAATTCTATAAATTCCACAAAATTGTCAAACCCGCAAATACCTTTATCCATTATTGGAAAATTAATAAAATCCACAGAATACGATCTACAAACATCGGCCTCGGCAGATAATTCAAGTTGGGCGGACTCAGTGAATGTTAGAAGCGATATAAGCAGAGAGATGTTCAAATCGCTCAATTCCCTTATATCATCTTCTAATAATCCACCTCCTCTTGGACACGGAGCAATGAAGATTTTGCAATTATTAATTTCGGTTAATTTGTAGGATTCCAAAATTCAATTTCCATTGTATCAATTATTGGATTGCAGATGGTTAATAGAGAGGGTAAAAACTAAACTGCTGCAAGATTTCTCTCAATTTTATAAGTCAGTCCCCCTGACCCCCAGAGGGGAAGATACAAGTTTTGTAATTGATTTTTCATCATTGCTCAATATGTAAACATGCAGAAAAGTTTCGTTTTCGATTTCGATTTCGTTTTCGATTTCGATTTCGTTTTGGTTTTCGATTTCGATTTCGATTTGGTATTCGATTTCGATTTCGATTTGGTTTTCGATTTCGATTTCGATTTGGTATTCGATTTCGATTTCGATTTCGATTTCGATTTGGTTTTCGATTTCGATTCCGATTTCTTCCCCTATTTATTATTCTCAATCACATAATTCAAAACCTTGGTCATCAAATGCAATCGGTCTTTTCCCCGAACATTATGTTCGTGCATTGGGTAAATGAAGAAATCCATTTGCTTTCCATTGTCCACAAAAGATTTGATTAAGGATAGATCGTGTTGCATCACCACAACTGGATCTATTGAACCGTGGATTGTCAACAATTTTCCGGTGAGATTTTGGGTTTTGTCCAATAAACTAGCTGCTTCATAGCCTTCGGGGTTTTGTTGTGGTGTATCCATATAGCGTTCACCGTACATCACTTCATAATATTTCCAATCGGTTACGGGTCCGCCGGCAACTCCTGTGGTGAAAACCCTGGGATCGCGAAGCATCATAGAAACGGTCATAAATCCACCAAAACTCCAACCGTGAATTGCAAGTCGGTTTGCGTCAACGTAAGGAAGGGATTTCAAGTAATCCACGCCAACAAGTTGATCCTTCAGCTCTTCTGTCCCTAATTGTCTATGGATAACACTTTCAAACGCAAAACCTCTATTTGCTGAGCCGCGATTATCCAAGGTAAAAACGAGATATCCCTGCTCCGCCATCCACTTCATCCATAAGGCAGCACCATCGTTCCAACTATTTGTTATCAATTGGGCGTGAGGACCGCCATAGACATAAACCAAAACTGGATATTTTTTATTTGGATCGAAATCAGATGGTTTTATCAATCGAGTGTAAAGGTCGAAACCATCGTGGGATTTTAATTTCCCTATAGTTGTTGTTCCTAGCTTATATTCTGCAATTGGATTGTCAGCTTCTACAAATGTGGTGAGAACTTTGCCTTTATTGTTAAGCAATTGAGCAACATTTGGAGTGTCGTGATTGGAATATTGATCAAAAATATATTTTCCATCTGAAGAAATGCTGGCATTATGCGTCCCGCTGGTTTCGGTAAGACAAGTCTGTTTCCCGTTGGAAATAGTGACCGCATACAATTTGGTATCCAAAGGAGATTCACCGGTCCCTGAAAAGTAAATTTCCTTTCCTTTCGTATCGTTTCCCAGAATTTCGTTGGCAACCCATTTATTTTTTGTCAGCTGACGGACGAATCCTTTTTTAGTATTGCACAAATACAGATTCATAAAACCATCTTTTTCGCTCATCCAGATAAAATCCTCTGAAGAATCTGAATAGAAATACGCTGGATGTTCCGGCTCGGCCCATTTCGGATTCTTTTCCTCTAAAATAGTTCGCACAAAATTTCCTGTAGAAGCATCAAACAATCCCAGTTTAATGTGATTTTGATCACGGTTTACTTCTGCAATTACCACATTTTTTTCATCAGGGGTCCACGAAAGATTCGTCAAATAATCATCCAGATTTCCTGTGGGACTTATAAAAACGGTTTTCTTGGTATCCAAGTTGTAGATTCCCACTTTGGGCCGTTCACTTTTCTGTCCAGCCATGGGGTATTTTATGGAAACCAATTCTCCAGGAGTGGGAATAATATTCAAAAGCGGATAATCCGCCACGTAGGTTTCATCTTTTTGATAAAAAGCAAGTAAATTTCCTTTTGGCGACCAGAAGATCCCATTTGTAATTCCCATTTCACTTCTGGCAATAGCCTGGCCTGAAACAATATTTTTATCATCATTATCGGTGACCGCTATAATTTCCCCATTGGGCTTTTGGATGTATATGTTGTTACCTACTGTATAGGCAATAATCCCCGTATCTGTTTGTAGTGTAGGATTCTCTGCGGAATCGTCAACCTTTGAAATTATACTTCCCGTTTTCTTATCGGAATCATACAGGTAATATTGCTTTTCAGCTTCAAAATAAAATGAGTTGCTGTTTTTCCAAGTCAACGGAGAAAATCTTTTAAGCTCGGCACCCAATGATTCACCAATTTCTTCTATTGAAAACTCCCGACCTTTCTTTTTAGAATCGACATCACCCATTTTAAGCGTGGTACCATTTTCAACATAAACATAGGAGTTTGTTCCAGGAATCCATTGAAAGCCGCTAATGTGTTTGGGATATAACTTGCCGTATTGTTGCATTACGGCATCTTCAAGGGTAAGCTCTTTTTGTTGGGCGCTAACGTTTAGAAAGATCAAAAAGAAGAATAGAAGGGAGAGATAATTTTTCATCTAAAGATTATTTGAGGATAAAATTAAAGGAAATAATGGGGAAATGGGGAAAGGTTTTTTACAATTCTTGAAAGAAAAGAACTAAGCGATAGCCATCGGGACTGCAAGAACCAAGAATCAAGACAAACGTACTGGTTTTAACCAGAGATTTGAAAAATTACAACCAATAGCAACCCTTCCTTTCTCTGCGTCCTTCGCGACTTTGCGGTAAATATATTGCACAGAAGATACGCAAAGGCGGCAAAGGTTCGGATTCACAAAAACTTCTTTATCCATTTAAAATGTTTGAAAGGAACATATTTCAATGAGAGATCAAACCAAGTAGGCGAGGTTAAAACTGCTCTTTTATGACTGAATGCCAGAAAACTTTCCCGGCCGTGATAACTTCCCATTCCACTATTCCCAACGCCTCCAAAAGGCATGTTGTGGTTTCCAATGTGGAGTAGCACATCATTTATACAGGCACCACCAGAACTGGTCTTGGTCAAAACCTTTCTTGCTTTTTTATTGCCTCCAAAATAATAAAAGGCCAGAGGTTTTTCATTTTTGTTGATGTACTCAAGCGGTTCATCGAGATTCTCATAAGTCATAACCGGCAGAATCGGACCAAATATTTCTTCCTGCATTATTTTGAAATGGGGTTTCACCTCGTCGATAATGGTTGGTGGAAAAAACAGATCTTCCAAATCCCCCTCGCCTCCATAAAAAATTTTACCTTCATCCAGCAAGCCCGAAAGTCTTTTAAACGCACTTTCGTTTATAATGCGTGGATAAAAGCGGCTCTCTTTAATATTCTCTCCATACATCAATAGAATATTACTTTTAATTTTATTCAGCAATTCGTCTTTAATTGAACTGTGCACAAATAGATAATCGGGCGCTATGCAGGTTTGGCCGGCATTAATAAGTTTTCCCCAAATAATGCGTTTTGCGGCGATAGCGAGATCCGCATCTCTATCCACGATGCACGGACTTTTTCCGCCCAATTCCAAAATCACCGGAATTAGATTTTCGGAAGCAGCTTTCATGACCACTCTTCCAACTTTCGGACTGCCGGTAAAGAAGATAATATCGAATTTTTGTGCAAATAAAATTGTATTTGTTTCCCGTCCACCTTGAATTACACTGATATAATTCGAATCAAATGTTTCCGAAATAATCTCTTCCATCACCTTGGCAATATTCGAAGCATCCGGAGAAGGTTTTAATACAGCACAACATCCTGCGGAAATTGATCCAACAAGGGGATTAAAAAGCAATTGAAAGGGATAATTCCAAGGAGCAATTATCAGTGCCACGCCCAGAGGTTCATAAATTATTTTGCTCGATGATGGCTGCAGGTGTATCGGAGTTGGGACTTTTTTCGGTTTAGCCCATTTTTTCAAATATTTTATATGGTTATCAATTTCGCTTAATACCAAACTTATTTCAGTAAGAAAAACTTCTTCAGGAGATTTGTGCAAATCTTTATAAAGCGCATCTTCAATATTTTTTTGATTCTGAAGAATAGCATCTTTCAACTTTCGCAACTGCGCCAATCGAAATTCGATGTCCTTAGTTTGGTGAGTGGCAAAAAAAGCTTTTTGCTCAGTTATTAAACGAATAATGGATGCTTCTGAAGTTTCGATTTTCACATTGAAGGGATTAATAATCTAGAGATATAGGTCCATATAGATTAATTGTATGATGCATTCAAGCGGATATCACATATTCGCTCAGATCTTTTCTGTTCGTCTCACTCTGAAACTAAAGTAATTCTGAAGTAGATAACTATAGGTTACCGTAACAAAGATGGTCAAAATTTTGGAAGGAGTTGGGAAGAAACCTAGATAATCCACTAAGAATTTAAGTCCAACATAACTAAGAAGCAACGAGCCCATTCCTACAAGAAAGTAGCGAAAAAGTTGCGTTTTCCAAGGAAGATTGGAATATTCAAAAGTGATATAGCGGTTTAATAAAAATCCTGTTGTAAATGTTATAGGAAAAACAACAAAGAGAGATGCAATATGCGGACTTAAAACAATAAAATACAAGTTGAGATTTTGTTTGGCAAAGATGAAATTGTAAAAAATGAAATAAAGAAAAATATCAAACAACAGATTCCCTCCGCCGCAAACCGCATACCGATAGGTTTTCAAAGGCAGGAAAGACCTAAACAGGAAATAAAAAGAGTCAATAAATTGGGTTATAGCTTTTTTCATCTGAAAGTTTGCAAAGATAGAATAAGGAAGGTGATATCGAAATCGAAACTGAAATCGAAATCGAGCAATCTGGAGAAGTTGAAGTTATCCTCGTCGGAGTTTATCCTGAACTTTGTCGATGGGCTCGGGAAACAATATAGAATTTGAAGTAGTGACAAGTTGAACCAATTAAAGATTGGTTTTTCAAGACAATCAACTTACCCGTGTGGAGTTAGGGGAACCAGATAAATCGAAATAGCAAATTTTTATTATGAAAATTTCCGACTTGCTAACCTTTTTGATCAGTATCATTAAGCCTTGGAATATCCCGAAGGCCTGCCTGCCGGCCAGGCAGGAATTAAATATTTATAGAAATATGTGAAAACGGAAGATATGACCCCAGCGGGGTCAAATATCATTATCATCTAATTTTTGCTATAAATATGGGAATCCTTCGGATTCTGCAAAACCGTTATTTCTGAAAAAAGAACTCAACTTTTCTCCTTGATTTACAAGTGAATTTCAACTTTTAAAATGATCATAAGTCAAAAATCTTTTGAAGTTTTATAAAATCATTTTACCAGCATCCCATAAGGACGTTGCAGTTTTTCCTCCAATTCCAAAAGACTCAGGTTGCGTACATTCCTGCTGAACTCCTTTCCTTCAAAAAAGACCAACAGTGTGGGGGCAGAAAATACCCCAAAATGCGCTGCAATTTCGGGAGATTGGTCTGAAGCTATTTCCTTAAATTTTATCTCAGGAAATTTTTGGGAAATTAACTGCGTAATCTTCGGTTTTAGGGCTACGCAAATTCCGCAATTTGGAGCGGAGAAATATAAGGCAACTCCCATTTCCGAAGCTACCAAATGGGTAACTGTCTCAAGATTTTGCGACGGCTGTTTATAAAAATTATTTTGCATAAGGTTGGCGTAAAACGATTATCACTATCAATTACAGACCTCTTAGTCGAGGATTATAAATAACTTTTCATTTAAACCTTTTCAGAATAAAGTTACTTCAATGGTGAATATACCAATCTTAGTTAGAAGCCCAAAATCAAAATTTTACGTAAAAAATGAAAAACATCAAGATGAAATCAACGTCATTATCAAATTTTTATATATTTGTGCAAATGATGGCAGAAATCGACAAGAATAAACCCATCATTAACTTAATTTAACACTTTGATTTAAACCTAACTTACAATTCTAGCTTAACGTCTTTAATTTCTCATTTAACCCCCACTACAAATGAAGAATAATTTATTTTTCCTCCTATTCCTTATTGGAATTTTTTCTGCAACTGCCCAAGTAGGAATTGGCACCAACAGCCCCACGGCAACATTGCATGTGAAGGGGACTTATAGTCCTCCTAATACTTCTAACCGTTCTTTATTCACAGAAAATTTTAATTCTTGGGCAATTGGTCCTACGGGGACTAATAGCAGTACAGGTAGTTGTACCACCACTAATGGTTGGGAAGTACGAAGCACTTCTAGTACGCCAAGTGTTCCTGGAGATCGAACTTGCGCTTCCTGTAGTGGTAAAATGTTATATGCAAGCTCCTATGATACGTATACCTGTAATATGGATGCCACAGCCATTGTAAATTTCCCTTCTAATCCAGACCCAACTGCTATTGAAATCTCTGTCAAATTTGATTATTATATACGTGGTGCAGGTGAAAGATTACAGGTCTATTTGTATAATAATACTTTAAGTTCATCGGTTGAAATAGCGAATCTTACTGGGTTCAATAATAACGCTTCTTATTCAGGGAATTGGCCGGTAGTTGGTGGTAACAGTTATTCCCTCCATTTCCGCTATACTGGAAACTATCAATATTATACCACAGTTGACAACATTAAGGTAACAGAAAAAATAGCTAGAACTCCTGCTTCCTATGCGTTTAGAATAGATGATGGCAACGTCCAACCTGGTGATGTGCTTACCACCGATGGGTATGGCAATGCCGCATGGAAGTCCCCTTCAATTCCACGACCTATGTCCTCTGATATTTCACAATCAGAATTCAATGCGATAGAGAACTCTTCCAAAGAAAACCAACAAGAGATAATCCACGAATTACAACAAGCCATTCGCGAACGGCAAGTCTTGATTGAAGCAAGAGAAGAAAAGATAGCCGAAATGGAAGAAGTTGTTAAAAGACTAAAAATAAAAGATTAATAACGAGTGGTTATCGGTTCAGAATCTCACCACTCGCCACTCACCACTCATAACTAAAAGTAAAATGGCTTCCCAAAATAATAAACCTCACTATCTCGTCTTTTTTTGCATCGTTTTTCTTTCCTTCACTTTAAGTACATCTGCGCAAGTTGGCATTGGCACTACCGAGCCGGAGGCCATGTTGCATGTGAAAGGAGATTATGTTGCGCCCGTAACTGGTGAAAATACTATTTTGGATGAAAACTTTAATTCAACCACAATTGGACAATATCCAAATCAAATAGTAAACAGCAGAACCTCATCCTGCCCGCCCAACGCGTGGGTGGTGACAAATAGTCCATATGATCGTACTGGTTGTTCGGCTTGTACGGGTCGAATGCTAAATATTAGTTCGGATGAGTACGACTGCATTCTGGATGCCACTGCATTTGTTCCGTTTACTACAACGGGTACTTCTATTAGTATATCGTTTGATTATAAGATTTTTAGAGGAACTTACAATAATGGTAATGGAAGATTGATCTTTTTATTGCACAATGAAGACGATACTACCGAAATTACATTACAGACCGTTGAGACTAACACCAATACCTCTTTTACAACAACATTGGGAGTTGTTCCAGGAACGAATTACTCATTGCGTTTTAGGTACACTGGTGAATGGGATTATGGTGCAACCGTTGATAATATAAAAATAACGGAGGAGGCGGTGAGCGCTCCAGGAGCCTATGCCTTTAAGCTCGAAGACGGCACACAAGGTCCTGGCTATGTACTTGTCTCAGATGCTGATGGAAATGCTTCTTGGCAACCCGTGTCAGCACTCCGACCCGTTAGTAATGATTCTTCTGGGATTTCTTTAAACACAGGATCTTCGGAAGAAATTCGTAAAAACCTAGAACTCCTGAGCAATCTGAAAAACATTGTACGCGAAAGAGAGATTGTTTTGGAGACAGAGAATGAAAGGATACAAACCCTACAAGAAACCGTCAACAGTTCAAATTTGAAAAACAAACCGTGAAAATCTAGCTTTTATTTTTTGATTTCAACCTTACCCCAAATTAACTCCCCATGAAATATAAATCCCTTTTCAGTCGAACCTTAACCTTATCTGCAATCGTTTTTCTATTGTCTTTTCCCCTCTTGGCACAAGATGGGGGCGTGGGCATAGGGACCACCAATCCGCAGGCCACCTTGCATATAAAGGGGACTTCCTTTCCTGGCGGTTCAGGGACAAGAACGCTTTTGGATGAAAACTTTGATTCCTATACGGTTGAACAAGAAAGTGATATGCAAGGCGTTGGTTGTTTTACTGAAGGTTGGGAAGTGGATCCCATACTGGAAGTTCCGGGCACCTACGTATGCGACAATTGTAGGGATAATATGTTGCATATTAACTCCAACTCTCCTGGGTTTCCAAGAAATTGTAGTCAGGATGCCACCGCTATTGTACGATTTGCCTCCACTCCCACAGAAACCACGATTGCCATTTCGTATGATTTCAGGTTGCAAGTTTATCAGACTCCAGACAGGCTTTGGGTTTATTTACATAATGAGACTACGGATCAGCAGGTAGCAGTATTGGCCACATACCAAGGTTCAGCCCAAAGCCGCGTGGATGGTCGCTATTCTGAAACACAAACTGTGGTTCCGGGAAATGATTATTCCATCCGTTTTCATTATAAGGCCATGGATGGTTGGGGCGCCACCATTGACAATGTATTAGTAACCGAGGAGGCGGAAACCGCTCCCGCCTCTTTCGTATTTAGACTGGAGGATGGTAGCGAAGGAGTGGGCAGAGTACTTACAGCTGGTGATGATAAAGGGAACGCCTCTTGGAAACCTCTTGGAAGTCCACGTCCAAGCAATGATTCCAGTACGCTTTCTGAAAATTCTTCCAGAGGAAATAACGAAAACCAAGATCAAGTTATTCTTGATTTACAAGCCACCATCAATGACCAAGAGGCTGTCTTTGAATCCCAAAGTAAAAAGATTCAGACACTGGAGGAAAAGCTTCTCCCCTAATATTCTGGAGTTAAGTGAGAAATCCAAAATGATTGAATAGAACCGGTTTGGAACAGGGTTTGACCTATTAATAGAGCAATCTAAACTCTTTACACTCTCTCTTTTTTTAATTTATAATTTATCCAGATGAAAAATCTTTTGGTTTTATAGCACAGGAACTAAAGGAAATATTTCCTGATTGGTGATTTCTAAAAGTTTGCCTAACCATAAATTCAATAGTGCTTACAATGATGAACCTAAGACCAAACCCAAGTATTTTTCAATAAATTATACCGCATTGATACCCATTCTTACAGAAGCCATTCAAGAACAGTAACAAATAATAGAAACCCAAGAAGAAAGAATCACAAAGCTAGAAGCTCTTGTGGAGCAAATGCTCAGTAAAAAATAATATCTTCCTTAAATTCACAGTTTTCTTGAACCGCTGTCGCCTCTCGCACATGGGTTTTTAATAGAATCGGTGATCGGTGATCGGTGATCGGTAAAGCAGTAAAATTATAAAAGGAGAAAAGATTTGTCGCTAGCAAATCTTTTCTCCTTTTTAGGTTTTCAAAACAATACAGCAACCGACTTTGGACAATTCGGAATTTGGAGAAGATTTGAGATTGTAAAATTCACATATCTCTTTTAACCCATTTCATCCCCGTATTTTCATATACTACAATTGGTAATCATCTTAATTAAAGTAACTTATGTCATTTCCATAGCCTAGATTCGAAAATATTATTTAATTTTCCAAATAAAAACATGCACCCCTATATTCCTCATTTGCTTTCCGATATAGCTGCAGCTCATCAAGACGAGTCGAGTGAAGATTTTTATGTTGACGATATAAGCGAAGACCAAGCGTTTGAAAAACATATTGAAGAAGTGGAGCGCTATATCAAAGGTGGTGAACCGCCCCACACCTTTGGTTACTACTGTGGCCTCCAAACCATAAATTTTCCCCCACCAGAGCAACTTGAAAGTGATGATCTGCAAAAAGTATGTGACGCATTTAAGCAAATGATGGAGACCTGGAATCTGTCAATCGATTTTCCTGATAATCTACCCTTGCCAATGGCATATTCACTGACAGTGGATACGCTCAATGCCAAAACCGACATTCCCAAGTTAGGGATGAGGGTGTTTGATTTCTGTTCCGGGTATGCACCAGACTGTGAGTTGGAATCCTACTGCCCTTGCTTAAAGTTTTGGAATGAAGATGAAGAAGACTTGTCGTTTGATATGGATAAAGATGCTAGGGAAAACAGAGCAGAAAACAACGATTATTTGGACAAGGACGAACTGCCTTTTTAAAATTCTTTAACTAAAAACGAGGATTGAGCAAATTCAGAATTATGAATTCAGAATTATGAATTATGAATTCAGAATCCTACCACAGTGGGCAAGCTCCGAATATAAACTTCCCTGATTAGAGTTGAACGGTTATTAATTATTTTACATTTTCAAAAGACAGGCATTAATTTTTTAAATCAAACACTGAACACTGAACACTGGACACCGAGCACTGAACACTAAGCAGAGTTGTCATCCGTCATCCGTCATCCGTCATCCCACACCACTCACCACTCACCACTAACCACTCATACCTCATAACTCGAAACCTATCTGCGTCTATTATCGCCTCTCCCTTTAGAACTAGCTCCTGCCCTATTTCCACCTTCACGCCTTCTACTATGGTGAAGTGCCTTTTGTTTTTTAGCTTCTACTTCTTGGGCTTTTACATCTGCTATAGTTTCAGTAGGTTGAAAGTTGGGAAGTGTTCTTGGTTGCAACCTTTCGCCAATCAGCTTTTCAATATCCTTTAAATAGCCGACCTCATCCAAACTCACCAAAGAAATTGCTTCGCCAGCGGCTCCCGCTCTTCCGGTACGTCCAATTCTATGAACGTAATCTTCGGCGATATTCGGCAATTCAAAATTGATTACGTGTGGCAATAGTGGAATATCCAGTCCCCGGGCGGCGATGTCGGTTGCTACCAAAACCCGGACCTTGCCTTCCTTAAATCCAGAAAGCGCTTTGGTCCTTGCACCCTGACTTTTATTTCCGTGGATTGCGGCGGAAGTGATTTTTGCCTTTTCCAATTTTTCACTCAATCGATTCGCCCCGTGCTTTGTCCGGGTAAAAACCAGTACTTGTGGCCAATTCCCCTCCGAAATAAGTTTAATGATAAGATCGGTCTTTTGGTTTTTATCAACTCGGTAAACGGTCTGATCTATTTTTTCCACCGTGGTGTTTTCGGGAGTGGCTTCAACCAATACAGGATTGTGTAAAAATTCATTGGCCAATTTTTTTATTTCCTTGGAAAACGTGGCGGAGAATAATAGGTTTTGTCTTTTTGAAGGAAGCAGCGCCAAAATCTTTTTAATATCGCGGACAAAACCCATATCGAGCATTCTATCCGCTTCGTCCAGAACCAAAATTTCCACTTTGGAAAGGGTCAAGGCATTTTGCCCCACAAGATCCAAAAGTCTTCCGGGAGTTGCCACCAAAATATCCACGCCGTTTCGTAAGGCTTTTATTTGAGGATTCGCTCCTACTCCGCCAAAAATTACGGTGGAGCGCATATCGGTAAACTCACTATATTCACGAAACTCATCCTCAACTTGGGCGGCAAGCTCGCGTGTAGGTGTAAGTATTAAGGTGCGGATGGGTCTTTTTCTTAGAGACGGCTCATTGTTTAAAATTTGTAATATGGGCAGAGCGAAACCTGCCGTTTTTCCACTTCCCGTTTGTGCTGAAGCCAGCACATCTTTTCGTTCTAAAATTAATGGAATTGCTTTTTGTTGAATCGCCGATGGCGTATCATATCCTTTTTTGCTAATAGCTTTTAGCAGGGCATCGGACAGCCCAAGAGATTTAAATGACATATAATTTTTTAGATGTTAGACCGCTGCGCTACTAGATTTTAGATACTAGACCTACTGTAAAAGGTTAGTTTGTATATCGCGGCGCTTTTAGAATTCGGTCCTTTTAAAAACCATTAAAACTAAGAAGACGGTTTTAATAAGCGGCGAAGGTACGTTTAATTTTCTGGGTGGAGGTTTTTTATTTCATTTAAAAGGTTTCAAGAAAACTAGACCGCCCTTCACTAAAAAAACTCCTTTTCAAAGTGGGAGTGGAAGTCAGCTAGGGTATGATTAATACACGAATTTTTTTATACCTTTTTATTCGTGGTAAAACGCCATAATTTAAGTTTATCATTTCATTAATGTTCTGCAATTAAATTAGAGGGATTTGGACCCTAATTTCATAACTGATACATGGCCAATTTTATATTTTGTTTTAACCGTCGGGATTGCTTCTCTATCTTTGTAGCAAAACCTAAAGAAAATCCCCAATGAAAATTTCTACCCTTTCTTTCAAAGAAGTCTTATCGACGTTATTGCTTTTAATTATAAGCACATCCTTTATTCATGGACAGACTTTTGAATATAAGGATTCCGGCACGGACTTCATCCTATACGATCTTTCAATTCCAGAAGGTCAAAATACGATTGCCTATGCCGCTGGGTCCAAATTTACTTATGATACTGAAGGGATTATTATAAAAACCCAAGATGCGGGAGAAACGTGGGAGAAGATTTATCCTCTTACGGGAACTTCTACAAGTTTTGAGAAAATTGAATTTGTTACAACAGAAAAAGGATTTGTTGCAGGATATGACCTTTTTATGAAAACTGAAGATGGTGGAGAAACGTGGACCACGCTCAATGTGGGAACGAATGTTTATCTCTATAACAATCTTTCCTTTTATAATGAAAATATCGGATTCGTTTCGGCACAACTTGATGACGAACCTTATTTTGCGGTCTATCTTACAACCGATGGTGGCGATACTTGGACTCCTGCCTCTGATGTTGAAAATATTGGCGCAATCAGTATTGCCTATGCAAATGAAACCACATTATTTGGGGTAGGTGCCGATGAGCGAATTGCTAAATCGACGGACGGCGGTAATACCTGGACGGCAATTTATTCGGGAATTATCCAAAACTATTTTCTTTCAGTTTACTTTAAAGATTTGCAAAATGGCGTTGTAGCAGGCGAAGATGGATTGCTGAAAACCACCCACGATAGCGGAGCGACTTGGAGCGATTTTGCCACTGGATACCATCATTTTTATGCATTGGCTTATAAAGGGGACCAACTGATGGCCGGCGGTACAGATACTGATATTTATTTTTCTGAAGACAATGGAGAAACTTGGAACCAGATCTTTGTAGGTAACGGTCAAAACCAGTTATATGAAATTGGATTTTTTGAAGATGGTTCTGGTCTCATCGTTGGCTCGGGAGGAATAGTGATCAAGTTTGACGATGTTTTTCTGGGAACAAATAATAACGAAATTTTACAAAATGAGCTGGTGAGTTTTTATGATTCAAATTTGAATACATTCACCATTGAATCTACAAATGATAATATTGAAAACGTAAAGATCTATTCAATAACTGGCCAACATGTTGGAAACTTCGATAATGATTCTTCAATATTTAGTACGGAGGTCTCGGAATATTCGGATGGAGTTTATTTGGTGAAAGTCAGCAGTAAGAATCAAACTGGCAGTTTGAAGTTTGTAAAACGGTAGTTCTCGACTGCGCTCGAACTGACATTGTTCTGGACTGCGCCGAACTGACATTGTTCTCGACTGCGCTCGAACTGACATTGTTCTCGACTGCGCCGAACTGACATTGTTCTCGACTGCGCTCGAACTGACAATGTTCTCGACTGCGCCGAACTGACATTGTTCTCGACTGCGCCGAACTGACATTGTTCGCGACAGCGCTCGAACTGACAATGTTCTCGACTGCGTCGAACTGACATTGTTCTCGACTGTGCTCGAACTGACATTGTTCTCGACTGCGTCGAACTGACATTGTTCTCGACTGCGTCGAACTGACATTGTTCGCGACTGCGCTCGAACTGACATTGTTCGCGACTGCGCTCGAACTGACATTGTTCTCGACTGCGCCGAACTGACAATGTTCTCGACTGCGTCGAACTGACATTGTTCTCCACTGTGCTCGAACTGACATTGTTCTCGACTGCGCTCGAACTGACAATGTTCTCGACTGCGCTCGAACTGACATTATTCTCGACTGCGCCGAACTGACAATGTTCTCGACTGCGCTCGAACTGACATTGTTCTCGACTGCGCTCGAACTGACATTGTTCTCGACTGCGCTCGAACTGACAGAGTTCTCGACTGCGCCGAACTGACATTGTTCTCGACTGTGCTCGAACTGACATTGTTCTCGACTGCGCCGAACTGACAATGTTCTCGACTGCGTCGAACTGACATTGTTCTCGACTGCGCCGAACTGACATTGTTCGCGACTCGCTCGAAATAACGACACCATTTATTTCACTCGGTTGATTTAGATTTACAAACCGTGAATCCTATCCATCACGTTTTCCACCATTAAGTCGCATTTATGATTTCCAAATTCAAAGATGGAAGCATCCTTTGTGGTTTTAAATAGCTCTTCCTTTAGAAGTTTTTTTGCGCGGTGCAGGCGTACTTTCACATTGCTATCGGTCAATTTCAGACTTTCAACAATTTCCGCATTGGATAATCCTTCAATTTGATGGAGTACAAAAATCACTCTGTATTTTTCAGGTAATTGATCGACCGCCCGTTCAAGAATAACCCGGGTTTCAGATTTTATAACTTGATTTTCTGGATTCATTTGTTTGGTATCTGGTAGGTGGAACACATTTTCTATACTTTCAGTTTTACCGTAATTCTCAGATTGGCGTTTTCGTTTTCTTATAAATTGCAGGGCCTCATTAATACCAATTCGAATAAGCCAAGTAGAGAATGAAGCTTGATTATTGAATTGCCCCAATTTGAGATAGGATTTTACATAAGCTTCCTGCATAATATCCCTTACGTCATCCTCTGAAGCAATATAGCTTCGAATAACTCTAAAAAGGCGCTGATTGTAACGACGGAGCAAAATCTCGAATAATTCCTTTTCTCCCTCCAAAACGCGCATTATCACCTGCGAATCGGATAATTGGGTAATGGCAAACCTATCTGATCGAACTGCTTTCATGTTTGATGTTTCTTTTTAGATGCCACTTTTTTAATAAAGTTACAAATTTTGTAACCGAGTTGATTTATGGTCATCTAACCCCAAAGAATAATTTTAAAAATCCATATTATGACAACAATGACAAACACTTCGGAAATAAACAAAATACATACAGTTTTAAAATTTGTATTTATTATCGTTCCGATTGTGGCGGGACTTGATAAGTACTTTAATATTTTGGTGCAATGGGATTCCTATTTAGCTCCTTCAACTTTGGAAATGCTTCCATTTAGTGGAGAAACTTTTATGAAAATAGTCGGTATTATCGAAATTATCGCGGGAATAATTGTGGCAGTAAAAACACAAATTGGAGCGTACATCGTCTCCATTTGGCTATTACTAATTGCACTGAGCCTCATCTTTACCTGGTGGCATCCCGATGTTGCCGTAAGAGATATTGTAATGGCCATTTCGGCATTTATCTTGGCAAGATTGAGCAAACCTGAGATCAGCACTACATAATTTTTTTTATAATTCCTTGTTGTATGACCTTCTTTTGGGCAATAATTGTCTGAAGGGAGGTTTTTTAGTTTAAATGCTAGATGCTGAAAGCTAGTTGCTAGACTAAAGATGGGCTTGCCAACCCTTTTCAGAATTGACAGACTCGGGAAATCTATATATCGTTTGAAACGATTCCACATAAAATGGATTTTTCACCCTGAAACACATTACAAAAAATGGAAGAATTATAAGAAGTGAAAACACAGAAAACATCCGCGCAATGGCCACGTACGAATTTCTCGCAAAGAATACCCACCTATCAGAAATGAAAGTCCATAAGCAAAAAATAATTCTTTTGAAAAATTAAAGAGTGATAAGGAATGATAAAATTCTTTAGAAACATAGACGATATCACACTTCAGAATTCTTCCTTGTAATACTTTTAAAATAATTAAATTACCGCTCCTAATTACTTATCAAAAATTCCAATGAAAAACCTCTTTTCTCTATCAATTTTAGTTTTCCTCCTAGGTACTACTTCACTTTTAAACGCCCAAGAAACCTATATTCAAATTGACCCAACCTTAACCCCAGATGGACAAACCATAATTTTTAGTTACGATGGCGATCTATGGAAAGTCCCGTCAAATGGTGGAGAAGCATATAGGCTTACGGCTATGGACGGCGAAGAAACCTTACCGCGAGTTTCACCAGATGGAAAATGGTTGGCTTTTAGTTCCACCCAATATGGAAATAAGGACGTTTATGTAATGCCCATAAATGGAGGGGAAATCAAGCAACTTACCTTTCATAGTGCTGCAGATGATGTTGATAGCTGGTCGTGGGATTCTAAAGAAATCTATTTTACCTCATCTCGTTATAACCGTTTTAGCGGCTATAAGGTGTCGATTACGGGAAATACGCCCCTCCGCCTGTTTGAAAATTATTTCAACAATGTACATAATGTTGTAGTTCACCCAAAAACCGGTGAAATTTTCTTTAATGAAAGTTGGGAAAGCAAAATGTTTACCCATCGTAAACGATATAAAGGCGCATACAATCCAGATATTAAATCATACAATCCAAAGACCAAGGAATTCAAAAAACATACAAATTATATAGGGAAGGATATGTGGGCGACCATTGATAAAAATGGCTCTATTTATTTCGTTTCTGATGAAGAAAACGGCGAATATAATCTGTACACCCTTAAAGGAAATACCAAAACGGCACTTACCAATTTTGATACTTCAATTGGTTGGCCACAGGTGAGTGCTAACGGAAACAAAGTAGTTTTCTCAAAGGATTATCAAATTTTTCTATTCGATGTAGCCACGAATAAAACCGAGAAAGTCAAAATCCAGATAAATGTTAGCAACACCCTCAACAAGTCACAGGATTTTGATGTAAAAGGGGAAATCACAAATTTCTCAATATCGCCGGATAATAAAAAGATGGCCTTTATTTCTCGAGGCGAATTGTTCGTATCTGACACCAAAGGTAAATTCATAAAAAAAATAAACACCAATCCCAAAGAGCGCGTCAAGGAAGTAAAATGGTTAAAGGATAATAAAACGCTATTATTCAATCAAACTGTTTCGGGATATACCAACCTATTTACCATTTCCGCTGACGGTAGCGGAAATGAAAAACGTATTTCCAATGAAGAAAAAAATGATGTAAGTATTGTTCTAGATCACAAAATGGAAAATGCTGCATACATAAGCGGCCGGGATGAGTTGCGATTGATAGATCTTAAAACATTCAAGAGTACCACAATTTTGAAAGATGAATTTTGGGCATTGGATCCACCATCGCCTCAATTTTCACCCGATGACAACTATATTCTTTATAGTGCTTTTCGCAATTTCGAACTCGATTTGTTTACCTATCATATTCCTACTAAAAAAATCACAAACCTAACAAATACTGGAGTTAGCGAAAGTAATCCCGCCTGGTCTCCGGACGGTAAATATATTTATTTTGAATCCAATTTAACCCAGCCCCGATTTCCAACGGGGACCGCGGATACGCACATTTACAGAGTAGCTTTGGACAAATTTGACACTCCATTTAAAAGCGAAAAATTCAACGAACTCTTTAAAGAAGACGATAAAAGGGAAAAGGATAAGTTAGAAAAGAAGAAAGAGAAGAAAGAGAAAAAAGAAAAGGAAAAGGAAAAGGAAAAAGATAGTATTAAAGAGCCCATTACAATAAGCCTCAATACGAAAGATTTGATGGATCGAATAGAGCTTATAAGCCCACAGTTCGGTTCACAAAATGATGTTTTTTTAATCGATAAGGACGATACCACCTATGTGTACTTTTTTTCCAATCACGATAAAGGAAAGCAAAATCTTTGGAGAACGATTATCAAACCTTTTGAAAAGAACAAAACTGAAAAGGTTGACGACATGGTAATTGAGAACGGTCAATTATATCAAGTAGGCAAGGATTATTTCGCCTTATTAAATGGCAGTATTTATACTATGAACTTAAGTGATAACAAACTTTCCAAAATTGAAACTAAAGCCACCTTCAGAAAAGATTTGGCCAATGAATTCACGCAGATGTTTTATGAAGCATGGGCCGGCTTCGAGTCTAATTATTACGATGAAGGTTTTCACGGGGAAAACTGGCAGCAGCTCAGGGATAAGTATGCCCAATATTTACCATTCATCACCAAACGATCACAATTAAGCTTGCTTTTTAATGATATGTTGGGTGAGTTAAACACTTCCCATTTTGGTTTTTATTCCTCTGGGAAGGAAAATGAAACCTTCTACAATAGTTCAACATTAGAAACAGGAATAATATTTTCAGAACACAATCCTTACAAAGTAGAGCGTATTGTCAATGATGGACCGGCAGATATTAAGGGAATGGACATTAAACCAGGAGACGTTCTAACGCACGTGAAGGGAAAACCCGTTGATGCAACTATTAATAGAGAAAAATATTTTTCGGAGCCATCCCTGGATAGCGAAATACAATTGACTTTTAAAAGAAATGGTAAAGAAATCCAAGTGAACCTCCATCCCATCCCTTCCAATAAATTCAAGGATTTGCTTTATGACGAATGGGTTGCAACCAATCAGCAATATGTTGACAAGAAAAGTGATGATAAAATCGCCTATGTCCATATGAAAAATATGAGCAATGATGAGCTTCAAAATTTTATGAAAGAAATGGTTTCGGAAGCTTATAAAAAAGATGCGCTGATATTGGATTTACGAAATAATACAGGTGGAAATGTACACGATGCAGTTTTGCAGTTTCTCTCACAAAAGCCTTATACCCAATGGAAATATAGAGATGGAAAATTATCTCCCCAACCCAATTTTACACCTGGATCCAAACCGATGGTCCTCCTTATCAATGAACAAACGCTAAGTGATGCCGAAGTTACAGCTGCTGGCTTCAAAGAACTAGGTTTGGGAAAAGTAATTGGAACCGAAACCTACCGCTGGATTATTTTCACAAGTGCTGGCCGTCTGATAGATGGCTCAGTCTATCGATTGCCATCGTGGGGCTGTTATACTTTAAGCGGAGACGATTTAGAGCTGACAGGGGTTAAGCCGGATATTTATGTAAAAGAAGACTTTAAAGATAGACTCTTGGGCAACCAACCGCAATTGGACAGCGCAATAAATGAAATTTTAAAGGAATTGAAGAAATAGATATACTGTACCTAACGGCACAGCCTCCCCCTATTATTTTTTTGCTGCCAATATTATGTCCTTAAAGGGACAATATAATATTTTGGAATCCTCCGTAATTGTCTTCCTATAACGGCATCGATTAGTAATAATAAAAAAACATCGAAAAAATTCTCATTATCGCTATTTAAAAAATCATACAGGATCAAAGCTCAAAAAATCCAAAAAATTGCTAAAAAGGTATTTTCAACATTGCGTACCTTTATAATCTCAAAAAAATTTAGTTTAAATTATGGATATAGAACAAATCTTCAAAAACAATCAAGCTTGGGTAAATGAGAAACTTGGTGTCGATCCTGATTATTTTACAAATTTAGCCGACGGCCAAAATCCGGATATATTATATATCGGCTGTAGCGATAGTCGGGTAACCGCCGAAGAGATAATGGGCGTAAAACCCGGCGATGTTTTTGTAATGCGCAATATTTCAAATATGGTTTCCAATCTCGATCTAAGCGCAATGAGTGTCATAGACTATGCTGTAAGTATTTTGGAAGTAAAAAATATTGTCATCTGCGGACATTATGGTTGCGGTGGTGTTAAGGCGGCCATGCAATCCAAGGATCTGGGAATTTTGAACCCTTGGTTGAGAAATATAAGAGATGTTTACCGCCTGCATCGCGACGAACTTAAGGATATTGCAGACGAGGAGCAAAAATACAGAAGACTGGTAGAACTCAATGTACAGGAACAGTGTGTAAACGTAATTAAAACAGCCGATGTACAAATTGCAGTCCGTCAAGGAAAACTTGCTGTTCACGGCTGGGTAATGGATATGGCTACTGGAAAATTGATTGACTTGAAAATCGATTTCGAAAAGGTGTTGGAAGGAATTATGGAGATTTACCACTTGGATAAAGAGAATTTAAAATAGGGATTAGGGATTAGGGATTAGGAAATTATAGTTCTTTATATGAGATTTTTCAATTCTGAATTTTGAATTCTGAAATCGCAATCAAGCGTAATTAGAAGGTTTTAATTTGAGAAAAGGATTGTTTAGCTATTAGCCAGCTATCTTTTTCAAAAACAAGATAT
The DNA here is from genome assembly GCF_004022485.1 of Aequorivita sp. H23M31. Taxonomy (GTDB): domain Bacteria; phylum Bacteroidota; class Bacteroidia; order Flavobacteriales; family Flavobacteriaceae; genus Aequorivita; species Aequorivita ciconiae. Next base: position 3,163,403 of record NZ_CP034951.1, on the reverse strand, counting down.
CTTAGAACCTTATTAAGCACTTCACGATTTATTAAATATTTTTTTTTATTCCTAACGGTCCATTATGAAAACGTCCTTTTTTTCGCTTTTATTCCTTTTAGTCTTTCCCTTTGTATATGCCCAATCAGAAAAAGAAAAAGCTTCTTCAACAATTACAAAGGAAAAAATAAAAGGCCACATTTATTTTTTGGCTGATGATTTACTAAAAGGCCGGGATACGGGATCCGATGAGAACAAAATTGCTGCTTCTTATTTAGCCAATTCATTACGGAGTTATGGAGTAAAACCTGTAAAACAAAATCTTAACAATTCAAATACGGAGAATTACTTTCAAGAAATCAAACTTCAGAAGACTGTGCCCTCCAAAAATTTTATTTTGACAATAGATGGGAAAGAAACTCAGTTTAAAGTTCCTATTCAAAATAAAGAGATAAACTATTCAGGAGATGCAATATTTTTGGGCTATGGCTTAGAAAGTGATTACCAGGGCAAGGATGTAGGTAAAAAAATTGTACTCATAAAATCTGGAGGACCCAACATATCCAATCCAGAAGAAGCCTATAACCTGGTAGCTCAAAAAGCGGAATTGGCAAAAGCTAACGGAGCCGTTGCAATAGTGGAATTTGTCAACACAAATGACATTATCTGGGGCTATATTGATGAGGCACTTAACAGTGAAAAGTTAGAAATTTCGGATAAATCTTTAGAAAAAAAAACTTCCCATGAATTTAGTTACGTTTGGATCAAGGATGAAAATAATAGTTATGCAAAATCTCTTGGGTCCAAGAAAAAAATAAAAGCGAATCTCATTTTGGGCGCTCCTGAAAAATTCGATATTATTTCCCAAAACATAATTGGAATGGTTGAAGGCAGCGATCCTATTTTGAAAAATGAATTCATAATTTATTCCGCGCATTATGATCATATCGGTATCGGAAAACCGGATTCAACTGGAGATTCAATATACAACGGCGCGCGTGATAATGCCGTGGGAACGACTACTGTTTTGAGTATGGCAGAAAACATGGCAAAGTATCCCACAAAACGTTCCGCTCTCTTCATTCTCTTCACAGGAGAGGAAAAAGGACTGCTTGGCAGCCAATATTATGTCCTCAATCCCGTATTGCCACTGAACCAAATGGTTTATTGTTTTAATAGCGATAATGCTGGCTACAATGATACATCCGTAATTTCTGTAATTGGACTTAGCAGAACTACGGCGGAGGAAGACATAAAAAAAGCCGCAACATCCTTTGGGCTAACGGCAATTGAGGATGCCGCACCCGAACAAAATCTATTTGATAGAAGTGATAATGTATGGTTCGCATATAGCGGAATCCCAGCGCCTACTTTCTCTTTAGGGTTTCGATCTTTTGATGGAGATGTCACAAAATATTACCATCAAGCTGGTGATGAGGCAAATACCTTAGATTATGACTATTTATTGAAGTTTTTCCAAAGTTACGTGCTGGCAGGAAGATTAATTGGCAACAATCCCGAAACTCCATTTTGGACAAAAGGTGACCATTATGAGGCTGCGGGAAAAGCTTTATACGGGAAATAATTCTAAATTCTGAATTATTTACATTCTCTCTGGAACTTGAATTCCTAGCAAAGCAAACGCACTTTTTATTACCTCAGCAATTGCTCCTGATAGTTTTACCCGAAACACCTTTTCAATTTCATTCTGAGTGGCTAAAATGGGTACATTCTGATAGAAACTATTAAACTCCTTTACTAAATCGTACGTGTAATTGGCTATTAATGCCGGACTATAATTTTCAGCCGCCAATTGAATAGTTTCAGGGTATTGTTGAAGAATTTTTATGAGTTCCTTTTCCTTTGGATGCATTTCTATGGAACTTGCACTGAGCGCAGTAGAGGGTTCGACTGCGCTCACCTTGGCATTGTCGGCCTTTCTAAGTATCGATTGAATCCGCGCATAGGTATATTGAATAAACGGTCCGGTATTTCCTTGAAAATCCACACTTTCTTCTGGATTGAAAAGAATTCGTTTTTTGGGATCTACTTTTAGAATATAATATTTCAAAGCGCCAAGACCGATCATTTTATACAATTCCTCCTTTTCTTCTTCAGAAAATTCATCAATCTTTCCCAGTTCTTCCGATATTTTTCGAGCGGTTTCTGTCATTTGATCAATTAAATCATCGGCATCTACCACTGTGCCTTCACGGCTTTTCATTTTTCCTGAAGGAAGATCGACCATTCCATAGCTAAGATGATATAAATTTTCAGCCCAAGTATATCCCAATTTTTTTAGGATCAAGAACAAAACCCTAAAGTGGTAATCCTGTTCATTACCAACAGTATAAATCATTCCACCCACATCAGGATGATCTTTGACACGCTGCACTGCTGTACCTAAATCCTGGGTCATATATACAGCAGTTCCGTCATTTCGCAAAACAAGTTTTTCATCTAAGCCATCATCCGTGAGATCGCACCAAACAGAACCATCGTCTTTCATAAAGAATACATCTTTCTTAAGGCCTTCTTCTATGATGTCCTTACCAAGTAAATAGGTATCGCTTTCGTAGTAGTAAAAATCGAAATCCACACCAATGGATTTATAGGTCTCTTCAAAACCTTTGTAAACCCAACCATTCATTTTATTCCAGAGAGCCACGGTATCTTCATCACCCGCTTCCCATTTCCGGAGCATTTCTTGAGCGTCCTTAATTATTGGCGCTTGTACTTTTGCTTCTTCTTCCGTCTTACCTTCTTCTAATAACGCAGCTATTTGTTTTTTATATTCTTGGTCAAATTTTACATAATAGTTGCCCACTAGCTTGTCTCCTTTTAGATTTGTGGAATCGGGAGTTTCACCATTTCCAAATCGCTCCCAGGCGAGCATGCTTTTACAAATATGAATTCCGCGATCGTTAATTATCTGCGTTTTGTACACCTTTTTTCCTGCAGCTTTTTCTATTTCCGAAACGGAATAACCGAGCAAGACATTTCGCACATGGCCTAAGTGAAGTGGTTTGTTCGTATTGGGCGAAGAATATTCAACCATTAATGCCTCCTTCCCCTGAGTTACTTTTCCGAAGGAAGAAAAATCCTCAATCGAATTGAAAAAATCCAAATAGTAGGAATCGCTTAAAACAATATTCAAAAAGCCCTGGACTACATTGAACCTTTCCACTTCCGAAACGTTCTCCATCAGATATTTCCCAATGGCTTCTCCAATCTGAACGGGATTTCCTTTCACAACTCTCAACATGGGAAAAACAACCGCAGTAATATCTCCCTCGAAATCTTTCCGCGTAGGTTGGAGTTCTACATTTTCAAGATTGGCGTCATAAAGCTCCTTTACTGCTGCTTTTATTTGGGTTTCTAATGTGTATTGAAGAGACATTTTTCTAGTTATGAGTTATGTTTTCAGAGCTACGAAAAATATAATATTCATTTTCTAATCCTGAAAATTGATTATCTATTACGAGCCACTGTTGAAGGGGCAAATATACACGATTTAAAATTTTGAAAAGTTTGGAAATCGGTATCTTTAATCTAAAAAATGCTGTTTCACGTTTCTTATTCAAATAAAGAAGATACTAGAAAAATAGATTCAACATTGGGAAAACCCTTCTCAATAATGCAACGTCTAAAAATGGGGGGAATTGGTTCGCCTAAATTAGTAATGCTCGACGCAAGCCTTCAGATAACTAATTTGATGAATTTGGACAATAATAGAAATGTCTGTAATATCGAGTTGCGACCAAAAGGTATTATTATAGGTTTCCGAAGCGGTCTTGATCCTTACGCACTTATTATACCCTACCACAAACTAGTGGTATACAAGGGGAGCCCTGAAGACTATTCAATTTACATGGACAATTATTTTGTAAAGATCCAAGCTCGGGATAAGGACCAGGATGTCCATCAATTTATGAAGAAACTGCTAAAGGCTAAAATTGAGAGTGGTAATGGGAGCGTTGAAGATGTTTAAAATTCCCCAATCCTTGCATAGTAATATCACAATCAAAGAAATACATTAAATCGAGAAACAATAATTTTTAGCTGCTAAATATGCACCTCTTAACAAGAATCATCCTCTATCTTTAATCAAAACTCCAGCTATTAAGGCAAGAATTCCTAAACCGATCATTGCTAAAGTCTGGTTTGAAAGACCTTCCTTGGCATTGACTTCTAACGGCCCGATACTTACAACTTCCTGAGGAACAAAAGCATTATACAAGCCTATAACGACTAGCACAACACCGACAATCATAAGTACTAATTTCAAAATTTTCATAATTTATTGGTTTTGGTTCTGCTCTAAAGATAGCTCTTTAACACATATGCGATGCTTACTGTTAACGGCTTTTTAACCTTTGTTCAATCGTTTTGAATTATCTTTAGACAAATTATTCCGTCTTGAAAATCTTACTCACCGGCGCCAATGGATATATTGGCATGCGACTTTTACCAGAACTTCTCGAAAATGGTCATGAAGTAATTTGTGCCGTCCGCGACAAGAATAGGCTTCCCTTGGACCCCGAAACTACAAGTAAAGTCTCTGTAATTGAAGTGGATTTTGCTGAAGAAGTAATTACAGAAGGATTTCCGAAGGATATTGATGCAGCTTATTATTTAATACACTCTATGAGCTCTTCCACTACAGACTTTGATGAAATGGAAGCTCGCTCCGCAGAAAATTTTAATAAATATATGGAAGCAACCGCGGTTAAGCAGGTTGTTTATTTAAGTGGTATCGTTAATGAAGAACAACTGTCCAAACATCTTTCTTCCAGAAAAAAAGTAGAGGATATTTTGTATAAAGGCCATTATCACCTCACCGTTTTAAGGGCCGGAATTGTGGTTGGTAGCGGAAGTTCCTCATTTGAAATTATCCGCGATCTATGTGAAAAACTTCCAATAATGATTGCTCCCAAATGGCTAAAAACCAAAATTCAGCCAATAGCAATCCGCGATGTTATCCATTTCCTTTATGGAGTATTAAATAATGAAAAATGCTACGATCAGTCATTTGATATAGGCGGCCCTGATGTTTTGACCTATAGGGAGATGTTAGAAAAATATTCCAAAATTCGAGGTCTAAAGCTTTGGATAATTCCCGTACCAGTAATGTCACCACGATTGTCTTCTTACTGGTTGTACTTTGTTACCTCAACTTCTTACAAACTGGCCGTTAATCTGGTGGATAGTATGAAAATGGAAGTTGTTGCAAAAGATAAAAAACTTCAGGAGATTTTGGATATTAAACCCATTTCCTATGAGGAATCCATTAAAAAAGCATTTGAAAAAATAGAGCAAAATCTAGTTGTTTCCAGTTGGAAAGATTCATTGGTAGCTGGGCGGATAACCAATCTTAAAGAATATATACAAGTACCAACTTATGGTTGTCTAAAGGATAGAAAAGTTGTAAAAATTGACAATCCTGAGCAAGTGCTGGAAAATATTTGGTCTATTGGCGGAACCCATGGCTGGTATTATGGAAACACTCTATGGAGATTACGCGGATTTATGGATAGACTTGTGGGTGGCGTTGGGCTACGCAGAGGACGAACAAACCCTAATAAAATATTTACGGGAGACGCTCTTGATTTCTGGCGAGTTTTATATGCGGATAAACAAAATAAGAGGCTGTTACTTTTTGCCGAAATGAAATTGCCAGGAGAAGCATGGCTCGAATTCTGTATTAATGACAAAAATGAATTTATACAGACTGCCACCTTCAGGCCCAAGGGACTTTGGGGAAGACTTTATTGGTATTCAATGCTTCCCTTCCACCATTTTATTTTTGATGGGATGATCCGCAATATCAGCAAATATCAAAAACCTTCCTGATTAGGCTTTCGGGAGGAATACCTCTGCCATCATACACCGTGCACTTCCGCCGCCACAGGTTTCGATAGTGCTAAGATCACTGCTAAGGATCTCACAGCTTTCCTCAATCATTTTAATCTGTTGGTCGGTCAATGAGCTATGGGCGTCTGCACTCATAACCAAATATTTTTTGTCCCGACCTTGTACCTGGAGCATGTTTCCAGCAAAATGGTGCATTTGGCTCTCAGTTATGGCGATTACCTTTTTTCTATCCTGTTTAAGATGTTTCAATACATTATTACGTTCGGTGGCATCGTCAATACTATCAAGGCAGATTACACAAAACTCCTCTCCCAAACACATCATAACATTCGTATGGTAAATTGGCATTCTATTGCCATCCACGTTTTGGTATGCAGTAAATATTACGGGCGTATATTCAAAGTCCTCGCAAAACTCTATCAACAATTCCTCGTCTGCCCTCGCGGAAAGAGCGCAATACGCCTTACGATTCACGCGATCCATTAAGATACTTCCAGTTCCCTCAAGAAAAAAACCTTCCTCCTCTGCGGGTGTATAATCATAGACATCTTTAATTACAAAACCCTCATTTTCCAAACGGATCAAAACCTCTTCCCTACGTTCTCTCCTTCGGTTTTCAGCAAACATTGGATAAAGGGCTATATCCCCATTCTCATGAAAACTAATCCAGTTATTCGGAAAGATGGAATCTGGGGTATCCATTCGCAGATCATCATTTTCTACTATTACGTTTACCCCAACATCGCGCAGCTTTTCTACGAAAGTATCAAACTCCGCTTGTGCCTTTGTGTTGATTTCGGCATTTTTTATATCCAGATCTTCTTGGAAATAATTATTTACCGCTGTCTGCTCGTTCATTCTAAACGCGACCGGGCGGATCATAATAATAGTGTCTGTAATTTGTTTTGTCAATTTACTGAAATTTAAGCTGCAAATTTAACCCATTTTCCGCATGAAAAAATTAAATTTAATTAGTAAATTCCATTGAAGAAAGTTGTCGTCCCTTACCAAATAACTTCTTTCTTTTTATACTCCCATTCAATAACTGTTTAATAAGAAATTATGGATACTTTAAAAAACTTAAGAGAAGAACTTACTGCGGAATATATCACTACCCAGAATTTTCTGGAGGGCTTTCCAACGAATAAAAATGATTATGCCCCACATTCAAAGAGCATGAAACTTGGGTCGCTCACCAACCATATACTGGATATTTTTGGCTGGCCATATATTATTTTAAATACGGATTTCATTGATTTATCATCAGATTACAAGCCCATTATCGGTGAGGATAAAAAAAGTTTACAGGATAAATTGGACTCAGAGTTCAACAAATCTATCACAGCATTGGAAGAGGCCAAAGAAGAAGATCTTGAACCACAATGGAGCATTCGTAAAGATGGAATAAAGTTAATGGAATGGAGCAAATATGGTGCGATGAGACAGGGGCTCAATCAAATAACTCATCATCGTGCTCAATTGGGGGTTTATTTCAGATTGTTGGATATTCCTGTTCCAGGTAGTTATGGTCCTTCTGCAGATACAACTACTACTTAAAATTTCAGATTTATATTTCAAATTGAATAGTGAATGAAAAAACTCTCGCCATTTACCGCGAGAGTTTCGATTTATGATCTTAAGCGATCAAAAAAAATCCACTTTAAAAATTACGAATTAGGACAGCAGATTTTTATTCAGATTTCAAAAATAAAATTAGGCGGTCTTTATGTCATTTTCATCGTTGATCCGATCAAAATCAGACAGAAGGTGTTTATAAAACCGCTCATTGAATACTCCTTGTTCAACACAGCCTAAAAGAGTTTCCTCTAAGTCCACATAATTTAATTTTTCCAGCAGAGCATCTCCAAAATTACGGAGATCAATGGTAGAACCTGTTAAAGGCTTAGAATTCCAAGTGGAAATGCTTTTAGTAGCGTAATTTATTTCTACATCCAAAACCCCAAATGAAAATTTCAAAAAGGATTTGTGAAAGTTTTTAAATTCCTCATTTGGCTCCATTACAAAATCGCAACTATCCTTTATGAGCAACCTGATTTCTCTTAATACTATTTCACTTTCATCATCCATAACCTTCGATTTTAAGCTAAGTTACGTCGATAAAAATCCGCTGAGTATATGGAAAATGGGGTTTGGCTCTAATTTAACTAGCAAATAGAAAAATGGTTAAGAATTTTATGGATTTTAAAGTTCCGTGTCGAATCTTTGACTTTCCCAGTTTAAATAGCCTCCGTCCATATCATAAATTTCCTTAAAACCCTTATCTTTTAATATTTGGGCCGCCTTTGCACTTCGTTTTCCACTTCGGCAATAAACGTATATAGGTTCATCTTTGTCCAATTTTTCAATCTGTTTGGCGAAATCGTCATCGGTAACGCAAATATTTTGTGCATTTTTTAGGTGGCCTTCCTTAAATTCTTCTAAGGTACGTACATCAACCAATTGATGGGGAGCATCATCATAAACCGCTTCCTTAACCTCTTGGGGTGAAATAACTTTAATCTCCTTTGCCGAGCTAGTGTCCTTACAAGCAGTGAAAAAAAACAGCAGCGACAGCGCTACGATTGATACTATATTCTTTTTAATCATAACATTTTATTTTACAAGTTCTCCCTTCCAAGCCATTATACCTCCCATCAAATTGTAGGCGTTCTTTATTCCCAAAGCATTAAACAAGGCACAAGCCTGTCCACTTCTTCCTCCCGAAAGACAATAGATATAATAGTTTTTTGATTTATCCAACTCTTGGGCTTTCGCATAGAAGTCAGATGTATTTTGAATATTGAGTTTTATGGCACCAGGAATAAAGCCTTCTGCAACTTCCGCGGGAGTACGCACATCGAGGATTACGGCATTATCGTCGCTTTCCAACTGCTGGCACCACTGTTCTTGAGTTAAATTTGTCATTACTTAAAATTTAAGGTGCAAAAATAAGGAATCATAACGAAGAAATCATTCCGATGAAATCAAAATCAAAATATTAAGCTTTTTTCCATAAACGGGAAATACGAATTATATTTGGATCAATTAATTGTGAAGATCTTTACCTACGTCACAACCATCTCACTTTCACCATATAATATAAAATGTCCGTAAAAAATTCTACACGACTAAAAGTTCTAGTTATAGATAATTACGACAGTTTTGTTTATAATCTAGTCCACTACTTAGAAGATTTGGATTGCAAGGTAAGTGTAAGACGAAACGACCAATTCCTTTTGGAAGAAGGCATACTTTTCGATAAAATACTTCTTTCTCCCGGCCCTGGAACTCCAGAAGAAGCCGGTCAATTAAAGGAAATCATCCGGCGATATATAGGTATAAAACCCATTTTGGGAGTGTGTTTGGGCCAACAAGCAATCGCGGAAGTTTTTGGCGGTAAATTGGAAAACTTAGAACAGGTTTTCCATGGGGTTTCCACTGAAGCCACAATTCTCTCGGAAAATGAACCACTTTTTAAAGGTCTTCCTAAGAAAATAGAAGTTGGTCGCTATCACAGTTGGATAGTCTCCAATATAGCCTTTCCCGACGAGTTGGAAATTTCCTCAATTGATGAGAATGGGCATATTATGTCTCTTAGACATAGATTCTACGACATCTGTGCAGTACAATTTCACCCAGAAAGTGTACTTACCCCACAGGGAAAAGAGATAATTAAGAACTGGGTTGAGGAATGAGGTAAAAACCAAATTCCAAGATCCAAATACCAAATACCAGATTTTGAAAAACAGTTGAAGAATTCTAGATGTAGTTTCTATTTGATTTCAACTTGCCGATAAACAGAAAAATTTCCATTTAGACCGCATGGCCGGCAGGCAGGTTTCATTTTCGATTTCGATTTCATTTTCGATTTCGATTTCGATTTCGTTTTCGTTTCCGATTTCAATTCCGTTTTCCCCCGCTTTAACCATAATTTGGCAAGAGTTTAATAGTGATTCTTGATTGCATTGATTAATTTAGGCTTTAGAACCTTATGCTTGTTCGTTTAAATATCTAAAATAAGTTTTTGTCACCTTGAGCGCCGTCGAAAGGTTAGATAAAAACGTCTCGACTGCGCTCGACGTGACAATCATACTCCATAATTTAGGTGTTATACTCAATAAGCATTATAGAATTTTAAACCAGAAAAGAAAAAATCATGGAAAAGAAGTTTGAAAGAAAAACGGAACAAAAAAATCCCACCAATCCCACGGGAAACGTAAATCAAAAAACAAATAAGTTTGATATTGATGAAAAGACCATTAAGAAACAACAAAATAAGAAATAATGGGAAAAGGTGATAAGAAAACCAAACGCGGCAAGATTAATATTGGCAGTCATGGAAAATTGAGACCGCGAAGAAAAAAATTTAACGTACGCCCTACTCCCGTCAAGGACGCACAGACAAAGGAGGGTTAGAATGTTAACTCGGCGATCATTTACAAACCTGTCGTCAATTTGACTTTTAAAATAGCTCTCTCCAAAAAGACGATCAAAAACTCACAAAGGGTTTTCGATCGTCTTTTTCTTTATCTAAATGAATTCCGGAAACGCAGTTTGAAATCATATATTTGCAATTCATTTTTTAAACAATTCCATGAATCGAGCTGTTTCTGGATTTTCCAAAAAATCTAAGACTGAAAAAATTGCATGGCTTGCAGCCAACTACCTGCAGGAAAATCCACATTTTATCCAGATTCTGAAGAATTACTGGAATGAAGATACTGAATTACAGCAGCTTCACGATGATTTTATTGAAAACACACTTTCCAATTATTATCTTCCTTTTGGTATAGCACCTAATTTTTTGATAAACGGCGAAATCTATGCAATCCCAATGGTTACAGAGGAAAGTTCTGTAGTCGCCGCGGCAAGCAATGCGGCTAAATTTTGGATGGATCGCGGTGGATTTCATGCTCAAGTAATCTCTACGGTAAAAAATGGACAGATCCACTTTAATTTTTTTGGAAGTGAAAAAGATATTGAGGAATTCTTTAATGACGTAAAGCCGAAACTTCGCCAAAGCATTCAGTCCCTAGAAAAGAACATGCAGGGCCGGGGCGGGGGACTTTTAGACCTTTCTTTTGTCGACAAATCACATATTCTGGAAGGTTACTTCTACATCCATGCCACATTTGAGACCTTGGATGCAATGGGGGCAAATTTTATCAATAGTTGCTTGGAGAAAATGGCGCAGACTTTTGAAGAGGAAGCCCGAAATTATGAAGCTTTTCAAAAAGTAAATGAGTTGCCCGAAGTGGTAATGAGCATTTTATCGAACTACGTTCCTGAATGTGTAGTGCGCGCCGAAGCTAGTTGCCCCGTTGAAGATCTTACTACAAAACATCATAATGGGAAACAGTTTGCACAAAAGTTTATCCGGGCAATAGAAATTGCAAAAACAGAAACCCGTCGTGCCGTAACTCACAATAAAGGGATAATGAATGGTGTAGATGCAGTAGTGCTCGCCACCGGAAACGATTTTCGTGCGGTGGAGGCGGGAGTACACGCTTATGCTGCAAGAAACAGTTACTACGGAAGTCTGACACACGCAAAAATAGAAGACGGTATTTTTACTTTCTGGATAGAATTGCCGTTGGCCATTGGCACCGTTGGTGGATTAACATCCCTTCATCCATTGACAAAACTTGCCTTTGAAATTTTGCAAAAACCGGATGCAAAACAATTGATGCAAATAATAGCCGTCGCCGGCCTTGCCCAAAACTTTGCCGCTCTACGTTCCCTGGTAACCACCGGAATCCAAAAAGGGCATATGAAAATGCATTTAATGAATATCCTAAATCAATTTGAGGCTTCTAAAGAAGAGAAAGAACAGGCGTTGGAATATTTTAAAGTAAACCAGGTTTCGCATAATGCTGTGGTTGCGTTTTTGGCGAAATTGAGGGGATGAGGGGATTTATTGTTTATTGTTTATTGGGTAAATTAGACTTTGCCGCTTGGGGATTTAGCTATCTTAATTATTACGGAAAGTTGCAGACAAAATCCAGGTGAATATTTCGCCACAATACCTTGTCAGTTAAACAATTAAATGATCAGACTTTTTTGAATTAACTTTGGCATTGATTGAATATTAAGAAATATTTTCTTTAACTATATCTATCATATTTCGACTACTATTTTGTTTAAATAATACATCAAAATCAATCATTCCTTTGAATAAATCCTTCCACAGTAACGGAAAATTATTGCTCACTGGCGAATATGTGGTACTGGATGGGGCACTTGCACTCGCAATTCCTACAAAATATGGGCAGTCATTGGAAATTGAATTTGCGGAAAAAGCGGAAATTCACTGGGAAAGTTTAGATGAAAAGGAAGAGATTTGGTTTAAGGAATCGTTCAAACTGGAAAATCTACAACCTTCCAATCCGGAAAACAAATATTCCCAGACTCTTTCAAAGATCCTTCAAGAAGCAAGAAATCTCAATCCAGGTTTTCTTTCTACCAATTCGGGAATTGAGGTAAGGACTAAATTGGATTTCCCCAGAGTTTGGGGACTTGGCACATCTTCTACATTAATAAATAACATCGCACAATGGGCAAGCGTAGATGCTTTTACTCTTCTCAATAAAAGTTTTGGTGGCAGTGGTTATGACATAGCCGCCGCACAGCACAACTTTCCCATTTTGTATAAATTGTTGGAAGACAACCCTCATTTTCAGAAAGTTAATTTAGAATGGGATTTTAAAGAATCTTTATTTTTCATACACCTAAATGAAAAACAGGATAGCAAGGAAGGAATTGCCCATTACAGAAAAACTGAAATTCCAAGGGAAATAATTCAGGAAATATCGGTAATCGGAAATCAACTTTTACAGATTACGCAACTATCTGAATTTCAGTATTTAATAGATCTACACGAAGAAATAATTTCTAAAATCTTAAAACTGCCCACCATCAAATCTCGAATTTTCCAGGATTATCCTCATTCAATAAAAAGTCTGGGGGCTTGGGGAGGAGATTTCGTATTGGCAACAGGCACTTTTTCAGAAATGGAATATTTCAAAAATAAAGGATTTAAAACCATCATACCTTTTGGTGACATGATTCGATAAAAACCTAAAACCTCTTCCGCTTAAATAAGCTACCCACAAAATATTAGTTGCCGATTATTGGGTTAGGTGAAATATTGCCTTCGGAAAAAAGAAAGGGTTTATTCATTACATTTGAATCAATTCACTTTAATTTCCTCCAAATATTATAAATTTCATTTCTGCTCCATTTTACAAAAAACGTCGACAGCCTATTATGGATAACAATTATTTTAAAAGCCAGGAAAACCTTCAGAAATATGTAGATAAGATCGAAAGGGTTTTTAACACGGATTCCATTATAAATGAAGACATAGATAAAACCAAAGTGCAAAAATATTATCGCGAAAGCAACGCGGCATACAACCTTGTACATTCCAAGGACGGTTCGGTACATATGGCGGTAAATTATGATGGTATTTTCAATGACGAGGGCTATTACCAACAGGTAAAAGAAATAAACGAATATATTAAACCGAATTTCAAGGTCTTGGAATTGGGCTGCGGCAAAGGTTTCAACTCCCATTATTTGGCAAGTTCCAATACTAAATCACAATTTCACGGTATAGATATCTCCAAAACGCATCTAAAATATGCCAAGAAAAGAGCGAAAAATTTAAGGAACCTTCAACCTTCTTATGGTAATTTTCACTCTCTCAATTTTGATGACAATACTTTCGACATAGTTTTTGAATTGGAAAGCGTCTGTCATTCCGATAGTCCTAAAACCGTATTGGATGAAGTCTACCGAGTTTTAAAAACTGGCGGAAAATTTATACTTTATGACGGATTTAGAACGGAAAACTATACCACTTCAACTGCTCTCCAAAAAAAATCGGCTTTACTCGTTGAAAAAACAATGGCCGTAAATACGGGGCATACCATTTTGGAGTGGCTGGAAATTGCAAAAGAATCAGGATTTGAAATAAGTGTAAATGATGACATCTCACTAGCAATCATGCCCAATCTGAAGCGGTTTCATAGATTGGCAAAAAAATATTTCAAATATTATATGATTTCAAAATTTATTATGATTCTCGTTCCGAAAAACCTGATCAAAAATACCATCGCCGGAATTCTTTTGCCATTTTCAATAATGCAAAACCTTCAGAGCTATCAACGTATAGTTTTAACTAAAAAAGGATAATAAAAAGGAAATCCTCGGTACCTAATCCACTGAGATTATCCTGCCTCCCTATTTAATTCTTCAGCTAAAAAATAATAAGACTTTTACTATTTTGTGAGTGCTATTAAGCCATTAATAAATAATAAAAAACATTACAATTAAAAAAATAAGTGCAAAGAAACCTGAAAATAATTTCCTCTACTTAACCTATTTCATTCAAAATGAATTAATTTAGAGTAAGATTTTTGATACCGCACGGGGTACTAACTTACTAATTATGATGAATGAAATCCTATTCGTCGCTTTTCCGCAGAAAATCAGCAGCCCAACTTGCCTTAGACGCTGAATCTTCCTCTCTTAAAAGAACCTTAACCGCCTTCGATCTCACAATGTTGGGAATCGGGGCCATCGTTGGAACCGGTATTTTTGTACTTACGGGTGAGGCCGCAGCGGGCACGAAGGATGCACTCGGCGCAGGACCAGCGATTACAATCAGTTTTATCATCACAGGTCTAGCCTGTGGTTTTGCAGCTTTGTGTTACGCCGAATTCGCCTCAATGATTCCGATATCCGGAAGTGCTTATACCTATGCTTATGCATCATTTGGGGAAATAGTTGCCTGGATTATTGGCTGGGATCTTATTTTGGAGTACGCCATAGGAAATGTAGCTGTAGCCATAGGATGGGCAGGATATTTTAAAAACTTTTTAAATGGACTGGGACTTCATCTGCCGGCGAATTTATCAGCTTCCACAGGAACGGAACTTGTGCTCACCAACGGGGAATGGCAGCCGCTCACGGAAGCACTGAAAACGCAATTAGGAAGCAGTTGGGAGACCTTGCCACACGTTATTTCTTTAATGAATTTGCCCGCATTTGTCATCACTTTTGTGATTACGGTAATGCTGATTATCGGCATAAAAGAATCAGCACGAACTAACTCTTTTTTGGTTTTGATCAAATTGGGTCTTGTAGGGCTATTTCTATATTTCGGATTCCCTCATTTTGATCCCGGAGAAAACTGGCAAAATTTCGCTCCCAATGGATGGAACGGCATTATGACCGGTGCGGCTTTGGTATTTTTTGCATATATCGGTTTTGATGCCGTAAGTACAACTGCAGAAGAAACCAAAAATCCGCAACGGGATCTTCCTATTGGAATGATAGCAGCTTTAATAGTGTGTACCATCTTATATATTGCTGTTTCCGCGGTATTGACAGGAATGGTGCCCTTAAATATTCTTGCCAACGAACGGCCCGTTTCCGCAGCCTTGGAGGCCGTGGGAGAAAACAAAGTGGCCTTTCTTATTTCTCTTGGAATTACACTTACCATGCCCACAGTTTTATTGGTAATGCAGTTAGGTCAAATCCGAATTTTTTACTCTATGAGCCGGGACGGCTTGTTGCCTAAAAAGTTTAGTCGCGTGCATAAAAGATTTAAAACCCCCGCCTACTCCACTATTGCCGTCGGTTTGCTCGTAGGATTTTTAGCAGCTTTTATGGATATAGGTGCCGTTGCCGAATTAACCAACATCGGAACTTTATTTGCTTTTGTCCTTGTAGCAATCGGTGTTTGGATATTAAGAGTCCAACAACCGGAAAGAACGCGGAAATTCAAAGTTCCCGCCTACAAACTTATCTGCTCGGGCGCAATATTAATTTGTAGCTATTTGATGATTTCCTTACCGCTGATTACGTGGTTGCGGTTTATTATATGGATGGTCGTGGGACTGGCAATCTATTTTATTTATAGCAAAAAGCATAGCGAGTTAAATGACTCCAAAGTTCCCCCTCACAATAAAGGGACTAGCGTTAACGACGAAATTCCATTTAATTAAAAGGGAAAGGAAGTTCCAATTAGATAAAAGATAATAACTGAAAAATTACTGCTTCGGCACTTGAGGAAATTCAGGAATATTTCTAAAGGTAATGGGAATTGCATCTTCAGTACCATAGATTTTCAATTCTTTAATATCCGCCGGAAGATTGAATCCCTTATTAAAGAGATCTTCCTTAACTTCTCGTATTATTAGCCCTCGTAAAACGCGAGATGCCCTTCGATAATCTTTCGTATCTACCCAGAAAAACACTTTAAGATTCACTGTACTTGCAGCCAATTCATCTTCTATCACAAAGTTTTCGTGCTCAGCATCACGAACAATTTCGGTATTTTTGTCAAGTATTCTCTGAATTACTTCTTTAGCTTCAGAAATATCGTCTTCATAACCAATTCCCACGGTAAAATCTACTCTGAAAAATCCATCGGCGGTATAATTCTCCACGGGTTTGGTAAGTACATCACTGTTCGGAATATAAATATCCCTTCCGTCAAAGGTTTTTATATGGGAATACCGAAAACTAAGAGCCTTAACTTTTCCGAAGATATGGTCAATTTTTATAGTGTCATTAATATTAAAAGGTCTGTTGAAAGCCAAAATAATTCCAGCCAAGAAATTCTTCCCTATATCCTGAAATGCGAATCCTAAAATTATGGCACCGCCGCCCACGGCTGTCAAGAGACCGGTTGCAATTCCATCAAGGCCCGCTACTCGCAAAGCAATCATTATGGCTATAATGATCAGGATTATTTTAATAGCCTGCGCCAAAAACTTAGCCATTAGAGGGTCCTCCGACTTTTGTTGAAACCTGTGTTTGTAAAAATTTGTAAGTACCTGCGCAATCAGAATTCCTAAAACAATTACGAGAATCCCCAATGCGATTCTTGGCAGCACTTGAAGAAATTCATGATAATAGCGGTTTATCGAGTGCTGAATTGTTTCCGTTGGTGACTGTATAATAGGAAGCATACTTTTTTTATTTTAAAGATAGTTATTCTAAAACCTTAGCATCCATACATCCTCAATGCAATTTGGATTGTGATATTCAGACGATTTTCTTATTACCGAAAAACAATATAAATCTTCCAGCTCTTACTTTTTCACTAAAGTGCTTAGGTGTTGTGACGACCCATTAGGAATCGGAAAGGTCACTCACCAACAACGTCGATCATCCTTTCCATTCGTTATTGGCCCGATCAATATCCGGTACTTGATGACCGGCATCTAAGAGGACTCGCTTTATTTTTGAAGTGGTATTTACATGAAATTTCGCATCTGCGCCATACTTCCAAATATCTACGGGGACAGTAAAATTATGGGTCTTGCCATTGCTTTCTTCAACGCTAACCAAAATAGGCATTACCATTTGACGTTTATTTGTAACCGTAATATCTATACCATTGGTCTCCTTATCCTCTGTATATTCTACTTTTGAAATAGCTTGGTCCAATTGCCAATTGTTGTGGTACCAGCCCTGCCAGAACCAAGTGAGGTCTTCTCCCGATCCGTTGTCCATACTTCGGAAAAAATCCTCAGGTCTCGGATGCTTGTATGCCCAGTTTTTAATGTACTGCCTAAACGCGTAATCGAATTTATCCGGACCCAAAATCACCTCTCGCAAAAGCACCAATCCAAAAGCCGATTTAAAATATGCCAATGGATGTACGAATTTATAATTCTGGTTGTCTGCCGGTGTCATTAAAGTGGGGCCATCTTTGGCATCCTTAATTACCTGAATGATCTCATCAGCAGGATTCCCGCCGTTTGGAGCATATTCCCCATCGCGTTTGGGTGCCAATTCGCCATTGTTGAAATCCGCCTGCGCATAAACATTCATAAACGTATTAAACCCTTCATCCATAAAAGGATTTCGTCTTTCATCCGATCCCACTATCATCGGGAACCACGTGTGCCCAATTTCATGGGAAGCCAGTAAAAACATCATATAAGGTTCCACATCCCAATAATTAAAAGCCAATCCCGGAAACTCCATTCCGCCTACTGACCCAGCGACACTTGAGGCTACGGCATACGGATATTCAAACCATCTCTGGGAATAATTCTCAATTGAATATTTCAGCATTTCGGTGGATCTTGACCACGCTCTTCCGTTTTTAGTAGAGGCAACTGGATAAACGGATTGGGCCAAAGCGGTTTTACCGCTGGGGAGGTTTATCTTGGCCGCATCCCAAATATAATCACTGGACATAGCCCAAGCTACATCTCTTGTGTTTTCCATCTTAAAATGCCAGGTCACATTCCCAGAATTATTTTTTGTGACTGGATTTTTTATTTCTTCGGAACTTCTTATAAAAACTATATTCTCAGATTTTCTGGCTTTATCAAGACGATCCAAGGTTTTACTGTTCAAAATTTCCTTTTCATTCAGCAGTATTCCCGAACCGATTACAATTTGATCTGCGGGAACGGTTATTTGGTAGTCAATAGTGCCGTAATCCAGATACATTTCACCACCACCTATAAATGGCAATGTGTTCCATCCATAATAATCGTCATAAACACACATCCGAGGGTACCAATATGAAAATTCGAATATCTTCCCATTTTCATCATCCATATATCCTGAACGCCAACCGCCTCCCCTGGGCAGCAGCTCATACGAATATTCTATTGCCAACTGAATTTTTCCCTTTGGCTTTACAACGTTTTGTAAACGTATCTGCATTCTTGTTCCATCAACAATAAATGGCACTTCTTTAGTTTTTCCCTCCCTTGTTAGTCGGATTTTAGTAATTCTATATCCTTGTTTTTCATCTGGCTTTCCATTCGGATTTCGTAAAATGTTTCCGCGAGCTTCATTTTTGGTGGTATTTTGGTCCATTTGCAACCAAAGAGCATCCAGATCATCCGGACTGTTATTGGTATAATCGATAGTTACATCTCCACTCAATAAACGGGTTTCTACATTGAATGCAACCTTTACCGTATAATCGGCTTCATTTTGCCAATAATCAGCACTAGGTTTTCCACTTGCGCTACGAAAAGTATTTCCGTTATGCTGATAAAAATCGGGAACGAATATTTTTGAGGGGTCATATTGCGCACTTGTGGATAAAGAGAAGAGAAATAGCGCCAACATCCAAAAAGATTGCTTCATAATAAAAGTTTTAGAATAAGTTTTCCGAAGGTAACTATTCTAATAAAAAATATTTATTTGAATTTCTAAAATTTCGAAGGAATTGTTATGGCTTGCATACACTACAAGCTGTGTACCCCGCAGTTTTGGCATCTGATTTATTGGTTTTAATCTTGCTCTTTTTCAGATGATGGCAAGAACCGCGATGATATTTAGTTCCTGATTTGGTAATGTAAACAACCTCGTTAACGGGATGAATATAGGTGCTATTGGAAAGGATTGAAGGAGGAGCGAAACCGGGAAGAATTCCGAAGGAAAGAAATAGAAATAGGAATAACAGTCTTTTCATAAATTTCATTTCATTATAGCTCAGATAGAAACCAAATATATCGAAAAAACCTTAAAATAATTTTCGATTTCTTAAAAATTCAATGCAATTAATCTGGGAATATTTTCGTGCGAGATATAAAAAACAATTCGACCAATTTCATTAATAGTAGCAAATATGTTTCCGATAAATTTTCCTGGCAAGAAGGTTATGGTGTATTTTCATATTCCCATTCTCATATTGAGACGGGTTATAATTATATTCTAAACCAAGAAAAACATCATTAAAAAAAATTATTCAAGAAAGAATATCTGCACCCCATCAGCACGGGATGTCTATCTTTACAGCCTAGTTTATGAAACATTCCATCGCACACAGTTACAGTTCAAAAACGCATTAACTATAATATAGGTAAATCAAGATACCTTTCAAACAATCCCATAATTCAGAATGAACCAGTCCTACATAGAAGACAGAACATTTAAAAAATTAAACTCAAATAAGAATCCCCTAATTAGAGGTGAATACGAGAACTGTCGATTTGAAGAGTGCGATTTGTCGGAATCGGATCTTTCGAATTCGACGTTTACCGAATGCGAATTTATAGGGTGTAATTTGAGTCTTACCAACATTGCCGGCACGGCGTTTAGAGATGTTAAGTTTAAGGATTGCAAAATGCTCGGCCTTAGGTTCGATAATTGTAACGATTTCGGTCTTAATTTTGGTTTTGAAAACTGCATTCTCACCCATTCATCTTTCTATAAAAAGAAAATAAGAAATACATCATTCTCAAATTCCCAACTTCAAGAAGTGGATTTTGTGGAATGTGATTTAACCAGCGCCATTTTCAAAAACTGTGATTTAACAGGCGCCACTTTCAATTCCACAATTCTCGAAAAAACCGATTTCCGGACCTCCAGAAATTTCTCTATTGACCCAGAAATCAATCGCCTTAAAAACTCAAAATTTGATAGCTCCACATTAGCAGGACTTTTGAGCAAATACAATCTTGTTATCGATCATAAAACTTAGTTTCCTATAAAATGCTAAAGATTTAGCCAGAGAGTTTCTAAATTTCATATCCGCATATATCTAAAAAAACGAACTCAAGGAAGTCCGTAACATTGAGGACGACTACCGAGGAGAAAAAAATGATAAAATTCGGAGATCTTTCTAGAAATTGGATTAATCGTTATTAGATTATCCAACATATAGGATAGGGACGACCGCGCCACCTGAACGAGAATTTTACAACAAGTTGCTTTTTTAAAACTTCAACTTCAAACTACCACAGTTTTCAATAACAAAATTTGGATTATAGGCAGTTTTGGAATTCAAGCCATGAATGAAGAAAAGCGTGGATCTAAAAGAAAAAACTACAAGCATAAAAAGCACTCTTATTTGGTCTCAAGAAGGAAGATGTGATTTAGTGCAGATTTTCATTACAGCCTCCTCGATACTTCGCAAGGCTTCATCATCTCTTAGATTATGCCGTCTTTTAAGCCATTCGATGGTATTGTAACCAATATTAACAATACCGTCCTCATTTTCCCAGACCATAACTTTCATAGGTAAATCAATTGATACGGATTGAATGTTCTGCATTAGCAGGTTCCAATCTCTGGATTACCAAATAAGATAACCTCGGTGGGGCGCAAAGGCAGACCTTTCTTTTTGGCTTCGGCGGCGTGATCAATATGGGCAAAAAGATGCCATCTCTCATTTTCTATCGCTCGGAGAATATTTGTAACTGTTTCCCGTACGGGGAGATCGCTTTTAATTATTTCTATACCATTCATAAACCGAAAATTACAAAAAAACATATTTAAATTCCGATTTTGGATTACTCCAGAGATGCTCGAGAAAAAAAGTTCTTTTATAATATAAAAGGTTTGACCAGCGCAATTTTCACTCAAAAGTCCTATACCGGATAAGAAGGATGTAAAATAGTCCATAGGAAACAAAGCCGATAGCAGTAATTCCCATTAATATTCTACCCACGGTGGAGCTGTCCAAAAAAGAAAATGCATCTTGAATTCCCTTCACTTCATGATTCCCGCTATAAAATCCAGCCCTCAAAAAGAAGTACGCAATAATAAGTACGACGAAAGCTCTGGCGTAAAACCCGAATTGCCCACCAATGCGCAATAAATGTGAACCTTTTTTTCCTTCTAAGTTAAACTGGTCCATCAACCCGCCTCTATAAATACCAATACATAAAAAAACAGACTGGATAAGCAATGCAATGCCGATAATAATGAACAATATGGAAAGCAAGTTTGATCCTATAAAATTCAAATAGGTATGATTATTTTTTGCAGTTCCGGATTTAAAAAGATGATAAAACGCCAGCAGTGATAAGAACGTGTAAACTATGGCAGTTATAAAAATTCCTATCCGCATTAATTTCCACTTCCCGTCCCACCCCATATTTTCCGGATCCCTTATACTTCGGATAAACATCCACAACGAATAACAGAGAAGTCCTACAGCCAATGCTGCAAGCATAAATTGACCAAAAGGTTGTCTTTCCAAAAATAGCAAAGCGCTATTGGTGCCCGAGCTTTGTCCACCAAGATTGAAAGCGGCCAAAAACGAAAGAATTCCTATTACCACATAAACAAATCCTTTGGAGACGAAACCAATAATCGCTATTGTTTGTATCCATTGTTTTATCATCTCCTAAGGTTGATTTTCACTTTAAAAATACAATTTGTTTCCCCAAGTGGAATGTGAAAATTTAAAATCATTACTTATATTGCATTGTGATAATATTAACAAATCGATATTATCATTGCCTGTGTTGCTCGAGCATGTCTGATTGGTCTGGCAAATGCCAAAACTCCAGTTATAACGGACATCCCTGGTGATTTTCATCCAAAAGTATATTCTGATATCCAATTTGAGGGAAACAGAGAGGACAAATCCCTCCGTTTCTACGCACGCATGCTTCCTCATCTTTCGGGGAGGATTTCAGAGGGAATTGATGATATGGAACAATTGCTAATACACGAACATCTCCTTTTTGATTTCACCAAATACCCCGCCCGAAAGGACAACGAAATGCCCAGGCGAAGAAATTTCCAATTAGGAATAACTGCTTCTTTTCTCTTTAAAACACCTTCTTTTCCTTCCCTTATTTGAAGCTCTACCGAATTTCCTACCTATTCTTTTGGGAACGAATCTTTCCAAAGAATCTGCAACCTTGTTTGTATTGAGTCTAAATAAGATTACCTTTGCCGGCGCTGGTAGAATGAAGTACGATTAAGTCGGAAGTACGAAGTGGAAACTTTGAACTTGGAAGCTGAAACTAGGGACTATTCTTCGACTTCGCTTAGTAACCGATGTTAAGTTTGAAGAATCACACTTCGGCTCAGTTCAATAATCGAGTTTAAGTTGAAAGAACCAAAAACAAGAAACTTGAAACTTGAAACTTGAAAACTTGAAACAAAAATCTAAAAGTCTAAAAACAACAATAAATAAATCAACAATGAATAAATTTTTAAAATTCGGTTTTGCCGTCATTCTGTTCAGTGTATTAATATCCTGCGGAAATCCGTCCAAGGAAAAAGAAGTAAATGTTTATACCCATCGTCATTACAAAGCAGATGACGAACTTTTCAAAAAGTTTACGGAAGAAACGGGAATAAAGGTGAATATCGTAAATGCTAGTGCCGACGAGCTGATTCAGCGTCTTGAAACAGAAGGCGAAAACTCCAAAGCTGATATTCTGATTACGGTAGATGCAGGACGTTTATATCGTGCTCAATCCAAAGGGCTGCTCCAACCTATCAGTTCAAAAATATTGGAAACCAATATCGCCCCAAGGTTTCGTGATAAGAATGGCAATTGGTTTGGAATGACTTACCGGGCAAGGATAATCGCCTATTCCAAAGATCGCGTCAATCCAGAAAGTCTAAAGGATTACGAAGACTTGGCAAATCCTGAATGGAAGGATAAGATTGTAATCCGTTCTTCAGAAAACATCTACAACCAATCTCTTTTAGCTTCCATTATTGTGGCCGATGGCGAAGAAAAAGCCAAGGAATGGGCTGCCGGCGTAGTTGAAAATATGGCGCGAAACCCAAAGGGAAGCGACCGTGACCAAGTAAAGGCCGTAGCTTCTGGAGAAGGTGATATCGCCGTGGTTAACACCTATTATATCGGATTGATGCTTAATGACGAAAATGAAGAAGAAAAGAAAGCTGGAGAATCTGTTGGAATTATTTTCCCAAACCAAGAAAATCGTGGAACCCACATCAATATCAGTGGCGCGGGAGTTACCAAATATGCACCTCATAAGGAAAATGCCGTAAAACTACTCGAATTCCTTTCCGGAATAGAAGCACAACAAACATTGGCAAATCTTAATTATGAATACCCTGTCAATCCCGACGCCTCAAAAGCCGCAATCCTAAAAGAGTGGGGTGATTTCAAAGCTGATGAGGTAGAATTAATCAAACTCGGAGAATTGAACAGTGAGGCGGTAAAGATTTTTGATGAAGTTGGGTGGAAATAGAATGAGTTGGTTGGTGGTGAGAGGTGAGAATTGAGAATTTTCAAAAACTCCTCAACGCATGGGCTCAAAACCAAATCCACTTCTCAATTAATGGTTTAATTGAAATTTTACTAATTGAAAAAATCAAAAAAATCCATCTATTGGTGGAATAAATGGACGGCTGGGGCTGTGGTAATACTGTTATTGGTATTAACACCAATCTTCACCATTTTAATTGAGCTTTTTCATAGTCCCGGCGAACATTGGCAGCACATTGTTACCAACCTGCTTCCCACCTATTTCTCGAATTCACTTATTCTACTCTTTGGAGTTGGCATAGGCACTTTCATTTTGGGAGTAAGTATGGCTTGGTTTGTTTCGGTATATGAATTTCCTGGACGTAAATATTTTGAATGGCTACTTATTCTCCCATTAGCATTTCCGTCCTATATGATGGGATATAGCTATGTGGGGATTTTAGAATATACCGGCCCTATTCAGGCATTTCTAAGAAACAATTTCGATATTCAATTTAAGGGTGCTATAATTGATATTATGAATATGCCAGGTGCTATTTTCATTCTTTCAATCAGTCTATTCCCATATGTTTATGTGATATGTCGAGCCTCCTTTATGCGACAATCAAGTGAACTTCAGGAAGCAGCTCTTTTATTGGGAAGCAACCGATGGCGTGTGTTTACCAAAATCGCACTTCCCATGGCAAGACCAGCCGTTGCTGGAGGAATCGCCTTGGTAGGAATGGAAGTGCTCAACGATTATGGAACGGTGAAGTATTTTGGTGTCGACACTTTTACCTCGGGAATTTTCAGGGCTTGGTTCTCCTTTGGGGATATTAATACCGCCATCCATCTTTCCGCAATCTTGACATTGATTGTTTTACTGTTGATTTGGCTGGAAAACTTCCAAAGAGGCAGTCGCAATTGGACCACCCAAAGTGCAAGTTCCCGACCGGCACTGAGGATTGTCCCAAAACATTGGAGCGGTCGATGGCTATATACCGGACTTAGTGCTTTTGTGCTGATGATCAGTTTTATTATGCCGCTGTCCCAACTTTTTTATTGGGTTGCACTCACTTGGCGAAATGTGGTGGATTCGGAATTCGGGATTCTTATACTGCGGAGTTTTTCCCTGGCAATTGGGTCGGCAGTGGCAATAGCAATCTTATCAATATTCCTGTTGTACGCCACTCGGTTGAGTCCGTTGCGATGGACGCGGCACATTGCCCGATCCGCCTCTATGGGATATGCGATTCCCGGAGCGGTTATAGCGGTGGGGGTAATGATCCCGATGATGAAGTTAGATCGGTTTATCTCTTGGGTCACTGCCGATCAGGTAGGAATGATACTTTCGGGAACTTTGTTTATTATGGTAATTGCTTATATTGTCCGATTTATGGCCGTTGGCTATAACGCAATTGACGCAGGATTCCAGAAAACGGGCGCTAGCGTAAACGAGGTGGCGCGATCTTTGGGAGCTTCACCTGTAAGGACTTTGTGGAAAATAGACTTACCTTTGATACGGAATAGTATTGCCGCAGCAATTTTGTTGGCTTTTGTGGATATTTTGAAGGAATTGCCATTAACATTGATTTTAAGACCCTTCAATTTCAACACCTTGGCAACAAAAGCATTTGATATGGCAACCAACGAAATGATAGCCGAATCGGCAAATGCGTCGCTGGTAGTGGTGCTAACGGGAGTGATTCCGATAATAATATTGAATAATGTGATTGGGGGAAAGAGGAGTTGAGGAGTCTAGGAGTCGAGGAGTTGAGGAGTTGAGAAGGTTTCTCTAAGCATATAGACTCATCGACTAAGAAAAAGTTGAGAAGTTGAGGAAATTTTTCTAAACTCATAGACTTATCGACTCATCGACTAAGAAAAAGTTGAGGAGTCGAGGAGTTGAGAAGGTTTCTCTAAGCATATAGACTCATCGACTAAGAAAAAGTTGAGAAGTTGAGAAGTTGAGGAAATTTTTCTAAACTCATAGACTTATCGACTCATCGACTTAAAAGTTGAGGAGTTGAGGAGTTGAGGAGTTGAGGAGTTGAGGAAATTTTTCTAAACTCATCGACCTATCGACTCATCACTAAGAAAAAGTTGAGGAGTCGAGGAGTTGAGGAGTTGAGGAGGTTTCTCTAAGCATATAGACTCATCGACTAAGAAAAAGTTGAGAAGTTGAGAAGTTGAGGAAATTTTTCTAAACTCATAGACTTATCGACTTATCGACTAAGAAAAAGTTGAGGAGTCGAGGAGTTGAGGAGTTGAGGAGTTGAGAAAATTTTTCTAAACTCATCGACCTATCGACTCATCGACTAAGAAAAAGTTGAGGTGTCGAGGAGTTGAGGAAATTTTTCTAAACTCATAGACTTATCGACTCATCGACTTAAAAGTTGAGGAGTTGAGGAGTTGAGGAGTTGAGAAGTTGAGGAGTTGAGAAGTTGAGAAATTTTTTCTAAACTCATAGACTTATCGACTTATCGACTAAGAAAAAGTTGAGGAGTCTAGGAGTCGAGGAGTTGAGGAGTTGAGGAGTTGAGGAAATTTTTCTAAACTCATAGACTTATCGACTCATCGACTAAGAAAAAGTTGAGAAGTTGAGGAAATTTTTCTAAACTTATAGACTTATCGACTCATCGACTTAAAAGTTGAGGAGTTGAGGAGTTGAGGAGTTGAGGAGTTGAGGAGTAAGAAAAATTAATAATTGCAAAAGCCAAATAAAATTATTAAAAGTTATGAAAATCTTCGGTTTTGAAAAATTAAAGGTTTGGCAGAAATCGAGGGAAACTTCACTTAAGATATATAAAGCAACATTAAGTTTTCCTTCCGAAGAAAGATTTGGTTTAACGAGTC
Organism: Aequorivita sp. H23M31; assembly: GCF_004022485.1. Taxonomy (GTDB): domain Bacteria; phylum Bacteroidota; class Bacteroidia; order Flavobacteriales; family Flavobacteriaceae; genus Aequorivita; species Aequorivita ciconiae. The sequence continues at coordinate 3,136,741 of NZ_CP034951.1, read as the reverse complement.
AAATGCGAAGGGCGGCAATATCAATTTCATCTAATATCGCCGAAGGAACAGGGAGGCATTCACAAAAAGACCGAGCTCGTTTTACTGAAATAGCTTATGGCTCCGCCTTAGAATTATTAAATCAATGTATTTTGTCAAGAGACTTACAATTTTTAGAAAAGGATGTTTATTTGGAATTACGGAAAGATTTAAGTGAAATTACAGCAATGCTTGATGGATTGTATAAATCACAAATTTTAGTGGAATAGTCTAGGAGTCTAGGAGTTGAGAAGTTGAGAAATTTTTTCTAAACTCATCGACCTATCGACTAAGAAAAAGTTGAGGAGTCGAGGAGTTGAGGAGTTGAGAAGGTTTCTCTAAGCATATAGACTCATCGACATAAAATGAGTGTAAAAATTTTTCTAAACTCATCGACCTATCGACTCATCGACTAAGAAAAAGTTGAGGAGTTGAGAAGTTGAGAAATTTTTTCTAAACTCATAGACTTATCGACTCATCGACTTAAAAGTTGAGGAGTTGAAAAGTTGAGAAATTTTTTCTAAACTCATCGACTAAGAAAAAGTTGAGGAGTCTAGGAGTCGAGGAGTTGAGGAGTTGAGAAGGTTTCTCTAAGCATATAGACTCATCGACATAAAATGAGTGTAAAAATTTTTCTAAACTCATCGACCTATCGACTCATTGACTAAGAAAAAGTTGAGGAGTCGAGGAGTTGAGGAGTTGAGGAGTTGAGAAATTTTTCTAAACTCATCGACCTATCGACTCATCGACTAAGAAAAAGTTGAGGAGTTGAGAAGTTGAGAAATTTTTCTAAACTCATAGACTTATCGACTCATCGACTTAAAAGTTGAGGAGTTGAGAAGTTGAGAGATTTTCTAAACTCATAGACTTATCGACTCATCGACTAAGAAAAAGTTGAGGAGTCGAGGAGTTGAGGAGTTGAGAAGGTTTCTCTAAGCATATAGACTCATCGACATAAAATGAGTGTAAAAATTTTTCTAAACTCATAGACCTATCGACTCATCGACTAAGAAAAAGTTGAGGAGTCTAGGAGTTGAGGAGTTGAGGAGTTGAGAAGTTGAGAAATTTTTTCTAAACTCATAGACTTATCGACTCATCGACTTAAAAGTTGAGGAGTTGAGAGATTTTCTAAACTAATAGACTCATCGACTCATCGACAAAAAGAAGTTGAGGAGTCTAGGAGTCGAGGAGTTGAGGAGTTGAGAAGGTTTCTCTAAGCATATAGACTCATCGACTAAGAAAAAGTTAAGGAGTTGAAAAGTTGAGAAATTTTTTCTAAACCCATCGACCTATCGACTCATTGACTAAGAAAAAGTTGAGAAGTTGAGGAGTTGAGGAGTTGAGTTAAAATGGTGAGGAAATGAAAAACTTTCTAAACTAATAGACTAATCGACTCATCGACTTAAAAGTTTAGGAGTTGAGGAGTCTAGGAGTCGAGGAGTTGAGGAGTTGAGGAGTTGAGGAGTTGAGGAGTTGAGGAGTTGAGAAGTTGAGGAAATTTTTCTAAACTCATAGACCTATCGACTCATCGACTAAGAAAAATTTGAGGAGTTGAGAAGTTGAGAAATTTTTTCTAAACTTATAGACTCATCGACTCATCGACTTAAAAGTTGAGGAGTTGAGAGATTTTCTAAACTAATAGACTCATCGACTCATCGACTAAGAAAAAGTTGAGGAAATTTTTCTAAACTCATAGACCTATCGACTAATTTGATTTAAATAAAATACAAGATGTCAATTATAACATTAAACAACATAAGCAAGAAGTACCGAAGTGCGGATAAGTACGCCGTAGATGGGGTTTCCTTTTCTTTGGAAAAAGGGGAAATCCTTGCGCTGGTTGGTGAAAGCGGTTCTGGGAAAACTACTCTGTTGCGTTTGATTGCGGGACTCGAACATCCAGATGGTGGCGAGATAACATTAAATAATGAAATTATTGTCAGTGGAAGAAAATCCCTGCCTACCAACAAACGGAAAACAGGTATGGTCTTTCAGGATTATGCCCTATTTCCACACCTTACCATTTTTGAAAATGTTGCTTTTGGTCTAAAAGGTTTAAAGAAAAAAGAAGCCGAAAAACGCGTTTACGAAACCATCGAACTCACGGGCCTTAAAGAGGATGTAAAAAAATATCCGCATCAACTTTCGGGAGGTCAGCAACAACGGGTGGCACTTGCTAGAGCTTTGGCACCTCGACCCGAATTGCTTTTGATGGACGAACCATTTAGTAATCTCGACACCATTCTGCGCGATCAGGTGCGCGAGGAAGTCCGACAGATTATCAAAGCCATGGGAATCACAGCCATTCTGGTAACCCACGACACCAAGGATGCCTTTTCCACCGCAGATAAGATTGCCGTGATGCTCAACGGAAAGTTGTTGCAGATTGACACGCCCGACACTTTATACAACGATCCCAGCTCTTCCTACGTAGCCGAACTCTTCGGGAAATCAAATAATCTGGAAGCCACTGTTGAGGACGGCGGATTCAACACTCCATTTGGTTTTGTCTCCAAACTCGCAGACTGCCCCTTCGCCACCGACAGCGAAAACTGTAAGGTAAAACTCTTTTTCCGGGCGGAGGAAACCGATTTTTGCAACGCCGAGGAACCGCACTTATGTGGTATGGTCGAGCAATGTACTTATCTGGGAGATCATATGCAGCTAAAGGTCTGCTGTAATCGCTGCACAGCTTGTGAAAAGGGCTCCACGGAAAGAAACCTCCTCGAAAACCAAAGTATACTTCTCAAAACCACCGTCCAAACCTGGAAACCCGGTGATATCGTTCGGTTCAAATTGAAGAACTTTAAGGTCAAGGAGCCGGAGGCACAATAATTACCTTAATTTTTTTAGTATTTTAATATTCCAGGGCGTGCTCTTTTGTACAGCCCGTTCCCCCTTTCGCCAGAAATATTCGTCGGAACAAAGGGTCGGGCCACCGCTACAAGTCCTCACCTAATATTACGGGGAACGAAGCAATCCCTCCCACTACAAATGCAGAGAATTCAAGTTTTCAAGTAAAATATTATCGATGAGTGATCCCACGTGCATAAAACTAAATAACTCTACTACGCTAAAAGACAAAGAGGGGAAAATGGAATTTTTCCATCTACATCATACCGCAAAATCCTTTTCCGATTAAATTTAAAATAATAGATGTAACATTTTGCAACAAGTGTATCTAAAGGCAAAACAAAACCTTTAGATATGAAAACATCGACTTTACTTTTTAGTTTATTTCTTTCTTTCATTTTTATAACAGCTCAGAGCCAGAACAGTTTTGAGGTTACAAAGACCGGTAAGGGACAGCCCATTTTATTATTTCCCGGATTTGCCTGTACTGCAGACGTCTTTGATGATCTCATTCCAGAACTTCAAAAAAACTATGAAGTGCACGCTTTTACGTATGCCGGCTTTGGAGACGTTCCTTCTATTTCGTTTCCTTGGCTGCCCCAAATAAAAGAAGAGATAGTACAATATGTCATCCAACAACATCTAAAAGATCCCATCATCATTGGGCACAGCATGGGTGGAACTTTGGGATTATGGTTGACAGCGAATAGTGATAAATATTCCCACCTCATTGTTGTCGATGCACTTCCTGCAATGGGTGCCCTAATGATTCCTGATTTCAATCCAGACGCACTGCAATACGACAATCTCCATAGTCAACAAATTTTAGCGATGGACGAACCGGCATTTGCAGATATGGCCGATCAATCGGCGGCCTTTATGACCAGCAATCTTCAGAAACAGAAAGTGATATCCAATTGGATAAAAACCAGTGACCGACAGACCTATGTCAATGGTTATACCGATCTTCTAAAACTGGATTTGCGTGATTCCCTAAAAAAAATTAGAACTCCCGTGACTATTTTAGCGGCAACCCAACCTTATGGAAAAGAGCAGGCGGAAATAACTTATAAAAAGCAATATAAAAACCTAAAGCAGTATAAACTTATTTTTGCTGAAGGATCGGGACATTTTATCATGTTTGATCGACCAGACTGGTTAAAGGAACAAATCAATACCGTAATGAAGGAAAATGAGTAAAGAAAAAGACTTTCAAAAAATCTATGAGACCAATTATCAGCCGGTCATGAGTCTTTGTTTAGGGTATGTAAAAGGAAACACCTTTCTGGCAAAAGATCTGGTTCAAGAAGTTTTTGTAAAAGTATGGCAACATCTCCCGCACTTTCGCGGACAGGCAAAACTTTCCACCTGGATTTACAGGATCACAGTAAACACCTGCCTACAGGAATTGCGAAAGAAAAAATACGTAGACCTAAAAATGGACATCGCCAATGAAAGTAGTCCCAACATAAGTGAAACCGAAAAGCAGTTTCAACAAATGTACAATTGTATTAATGCCTTACCGCCAGAAAATAAAACCATAATCCTTTTGGAACTGGACAACGTACCCCAACAAGAAATAGCGGTGATTATTGGTATAAGTCACGCCGCTGTACGAACAAGATTACATAGAATAAAAGAACAACTAACAAAATGTGTGAATCATGAGCAATTTTGATATTATAAAACAAGAGTGGGCTACTCGCAAAACCCCAGCGACATCGGAAAAGGAATGGAAAGATATTTTGGATAAATCCAAGAACATCCATAAAAAGCAGCAAATCGGTCAAGTAGTCCTGGGAATTACCGCTCTGGTATTAATTCTGTTTTTCATTTATGTCTCAGCCTATAAATTCGCCACCGTGTTTTTGGGATTGGGAATAATGATCGGCAGTCTTTTATTGCGCATTGGGATTGAATTTTTCGCTATGGTCAAGAAATCCTACTTACCCGTGGATGAAGACATGAAAATGTATAACGGCAAACTTATTAAATATTACCGGCAACGAAAGGTTACACATTTTATAGTTACCCCAATTTTATTCGGAAGTTATATTGTAGGATTTATTCTATTACTGCCTTCCTTTAAGGAATCGTTGTCTTCCGGATTCTACACTTACATTCTCATCTCCTCGTGTTTCATATTTATGGCCTTGGCCCTTCTTATCGGAACCCAGATAAAAAAGGAGCTTTCACTTTTACGGGAACTTAAGAGGGGATCACTAGAGCAAAACTCGGAAAATCAATAGTTTGCGGGATGTTTTATTAGCCACCCCTTTGGTATCTCAATCCGCTTCCTTTTAGTTGATTACATCAAAGGCCAAATATGCAGGCAACTTTGCGACCCTATTTCTAAAAACCTTTTAAATAAGCATATATTTTAGTATGTACGGATAATAATTTGGGCGTGCCCTTTTGTGAATTCCATTTTCGATTTCAACACAAATATTCTTCTGCACAAAAGGTCGGGCTATCCGCTACAAGTCCTCGCCCTAATATTGTGAGGAACGACGCAATATTATATAGGTTAGGGCTGCGGGCTTTCCACTATTATCCCTCACGCGAGGAAGAAACAAAACAATCTCGCGTAGAAATTTGAATAAGATTCTTTTAAAATAAACCTACCAAAAATTAAGGAAAATATTCAAAAGTTTCAAAATCCTGAACTTTCAAAGACTATGATATTACCCAATTTCTTATTATTTTAGTTCGTATTAAATCAATTAGTTGTTCATTCTAAAACTATGTGCAATGGAAAGAATAGAACCCAATTCCTGTGAAGTATGCGGGCAAAATCCCGAAGTACCCAAAATTGATTGGCATTATATAGCATCAGAAATTCGGAGTGTGTTTATGCTCGAAAAAGGATTTTTGTACACCGTAATCCAACTTCTTTTAAAGCCAGGCAAAGCAATTAAAACATATATTCAAACAGATAGAAGACGATTGATGAAACCCATCGTTTTTGTGATTTTAGCTTCTTTAATCTATTCCCTTATAGACTATTATTTTCCATTTCAAGCCAAATATATGAACCATAATGGGGAGGTGCAGAATTACACAACATCCATTGCTAAATGGATTACAGAGAACTACGGGTATAGCAATTTAATCATGAGCATATTTATAGCTGGTTGGCTAAAACTCTTTTTCCGAAAACATCCCTTTAGTATTTTCGAAATGGCTGTATTACTCTGTTACGTAATGGGAATGGTAATGCTATTGTTTGCCATTTTTGGTTTTTTTGAGCATACCTCAAACACTAATCTCGTTACCATAGGGTCCATGGTAGGTTTTATCTATGCCGTCCGAGCCATAGGCCAGGTTTTTGGTAATAAGTGGTTTCATTATGCCAAAGGTGGACTTGCTTATATCTTCGGTTCGATTTCCTTTACTATAATATTTTTGATTCTGGGAATAGTTCTGGATGCCACATTAGGAAACAAAGCAGTTTAAAGTGGTTTATTAATCCGTCGAATTGAAAGTCGGGAAAATCAGGGAATAAATAATGTCTGCTATGTATCTTTAAGGACAATAGAGGAGATAATATTGATGAAAATCTCCTAAATCTAAGAGTAGCAATTATTTTTAAATTGAAAATCTATGCCAGAACTACCCGAAATAGCCCATGTCAAAAAATTTGCCGACGAGGCCCTGCTCCATAAAAAAGTAATGAAACTAAGCTTCGGAGCCGCAAAACCCCTACAGGAAACCCAGAAAAAGTTTACGGACACTTTTAAGGACCAAACGTTTACAGAAACCCAACAATTGGGAAAATATCTCTTTATAAATAGTGACGCCAAAAAGTGGTTGGTACTGCATTTTGGGATGAGCGGCAAGCTTGACTTTTCTGCGCTGGAGGAACTTCCCAAACACGCCATCATCACCTTCCATTTTAAGGACGACACCCACTTTTCTTTCGTCTGCCCGCGCAAGTTTGGAAAAGTGTGGATAGCCGACAGCGTAGAGGATTTCCAAAAAGAACACAACCTTGGTCCCCACGCCCTTTCCATTTCCAAGAAAGATTTTATGGCAATGATGGAAAAACAAACCGCGGGCGCAAAAAGTGTTTTAATGGATCAGCACAACATCGCAGGCATCGGAAATGTATACACAGATGAAATCCTCTTCCAAAGCCATATTCATCCCAAGACCAAAATTTCCAATCTTCCAAAAAAGGAACTCAACTCCATCTACAGCAATATTTCAAAAGTGCTCAAGAAGGCCACGCAAATAATTGAAAAAGGTGAGAAAGCCCCAGACAGTTGGCTAAAATCGCATAGAAATGAAGGCGATGATTGTCCGGGATGCAAGGGAAAAGTGAAAAAGATTCAGGTGGGTGGACGGAGTACATATTTTTGTGAGGGGTGTCAGGAGGAGGTGTAATGGATTGACTCTAAACGCACTGAAAAGACCTCACAAGTTTTTGAAACCTGTGAGGTCTGGAGGGGTGTCGTGGTTACCCGATTATCACTCTTCTATACAATTTTTACCTTACGAATTGATTTGGATTCTTTAGATTTGGTCTTCACATTTTTTATAATATGATTCAGGTAGTTTGTGCCATTATTCAAAAGGACAATAAAATCCTCATCGCCCAACGCAGCGAAAAAATGAATTTGCCGTTAAAGTGGGAATTTCCGGGAGGCAAATTGGAGGCAGGTGAAAATGAAAAAGAAGCACTCATTAGAGAAATCAAAGAAGAACTGAACATTGAAATTTCTCCTTCACAAAGAATTTCCTCTCATATCCACGATTATGTTACTTTTAAAATAAACTTAATTGCCTATCTCTGTGAATATATTTCAGGAGAGATTCAACTTTTGGAACACAAAGACTTTAGATATATTACGTTTGAAGAACTGAAAAATTATAATTTGGCCGATGCAGATATCCCTGTAATAACAGAATTACAAAGACATTTAAAATGATTGAAGGAATATATGAGCAGCTAATTACAAAGTTAGTGGCATCCAAATTGGACGAACTTGAAACCTCACGATTTTATATTAAGGAATCATCACTTGATAAAGAGGAAGCTGCCCAAGTTTTATCCAAGCATCTAAATTCTTCTATTAACTACGCACTATCCTTAATTAAAGGGGAGCACGCAATTGAAAATCAGATTAAGATAGCCAATAAAATTATTCGAATTCTAAAGGATGCTTTGGAGAATGACGAATTGGAAGGCGATCTCGTAAAAACTGAGGGACGAATTTTAAAAGCGGTGTTCGGAAAAACAGATGCGCACTTTTCCAACTTGGACTTACATTTAAAAGAAATTACACCTTACACTCGCTTAACGCATAGTGAACTTTTTACCGGAGGAAATGTGGGCCTCTCATTGGAGAGCGAATTAAAAAAAGAAATCCTCTCATCTAATCGTGTAGATTTATTGATATCCTTTATTAAATGGAAAGGAGTAATTATACTAGAAAAAGAACTTCGGGAATTTACAGAGCGCGGAGGAAAACTTCGTGTAATTACTACAACCTATATGGGCGCTTCCGATTATAAAGCCATTCAATTACTTTCAAAACTGCCAAACACAGAGGTTAAAATATCCTACAATACGGGAAATGAAAGATTGCACGCTAAGGCTTATTTGTTTTACCGAAATACCGGATTCCATACGGGATATATTGGCTCGTCAAATTTTTCTCGAACAGCTTTAACTGATGGTCTGGAGTGGAACCTTAAAATAACAACCAAAGAGGTGAGTCATATAATAGACAAGTTCCAAAAAACATTTGACGTTTATTGGAGAAACAACGAATTTGAATTATTTAACGACGAAGTACATTCAGGAAAATTAATCAACTCCTTGAAGTCAGGGAAAATGCCACAACAGCAATTTAATAATTTGGCGTTTTTCGATTTAAAGCCCTATCCATACCAAAAAGAAATATTAGAGAAACTGGAGGTAGAAAGGACTGTTCACGACCGACACAAAAATCTTTTGGTTGCTGCAACAGGCACTGGAAAAACAGTTATCTCTGCATTCGACTATAAAAGTTTTATGCAAAAGAACACTTCTGCCAGACTTTTATATGTTGCCCATAAAAAAGAGATTTTGGCACAAGCAAGATCCACGTTTCAGGGAGTTTTAAAAGATAATAATTTTGGGGAGCTCTGGGTAGATGGCCTAGAGCCAGATAAATTTGAATTTGTATTTGCGTCTGTCCAAACCTTAAAAAATCGCATAGACAGCTTATCTCTTTCACCTTCTTATTACGATTTTATTATTGTAGACGAAGTGCACCATATTTCTGCTTCTAGCTATCGACCTATAGTAAATTATTTCAAACCAAAGGTTCTTTTAGGTTTAACCGCCACTCCTGAAAGAATGGATAACGAGAATATTCTTGAAGATTTCTGCCATAGAGTCGCAGCAGAAATAAGATTGCCAGAAGCTCTAAATCGAAAACTGCTATGTCCCTTTCAATATTTCGGAATTTCGGACAGTGTGGATTTATCAAAAGTAAAATGGGAAAATGGGAAATACGTCCCTAGCGAACTTACTAAGTTATATTTATCAAATGACCGTCGTGTTGGTGAGATAATAAATAACGCAGATAAATATTTAAGAGATATCAATGACGTCCGGGCATTAGGATTTTGCGTTACCATTGAACACGCAAAGTATATGGCCGAAAAATTTGTTTTGGCAGGTTTAAAAGCCCATTATTTAACCAGTGAGAATTCCAAAGACAGAGAGCTAATTCGACTTAAGCTAAGAAGTAAGGAAATCAATTATTTGTTTGTAGTGGACATATTTAACGAAGGAGTGGATATTCCTGAAATTGATACCGTTTTATTTTTAAGACCAACCGAGAGCCTAACCGTATTCCTTCAGCAATTAGGAAGAGGTCTTCGACTTGCGGAAGACAAAGAATGTCTTTCAGTATTGGACTTTGTAGCCAACTCAAGACCGGAGTACAATTTTGAAAATAAATTTAGGGCACTAATTGGTAAAACCTCAACACCTGTTCAAATAGAAATTGAAGACAACTTCCCGCATCTACCGTTGGGATGCTCCATAGTTTTGGAAAAGAAAGCAAAGCAGAATATTCTTGAAAATATTATTGCGGCCACTTCAGTTAACCGACGGCAACTGATTCAAAAAATTCAAAATTTCGAGCATCAGACTACATTGCCTTTAACCTTGGCAAATTTCATTTCCTTTAATAATCTTAATTTACAAACGATTTATAAAAGAGGAAGTTGGAAACGGCTACTTCAAATAGCTGGAAAACATAAAGACTTTCCCGAGACCAATGAAAAAGAAATTGTTTCAACAATTTTAAGAAAATGGCTCTCCACAAATTCTACCAGTTATTTTGAATTTATTTTAAAAATGGCCAACCAGGGATTTAACCCCGATTTTTCAAAGTTTAATGAAGAACAACGCATAATGTTACTAATGCTTTATTACGACATTTGGCAAAATGCAGGCAGTTTCGATACTTTGGAAGAAGGAATAAAAGCAATTGGACAAAATAAGTCTCTGGTGGAGGAAATGATAGAAGTCTTGGAAATACTGATCGACGAGATAAGCTTTAAAGAAATAGATATTGTCTTACCTTATAGGCAACCGTTAAAGGTTCATTCCCGCTACACAAGAGATCAAATATTGGTGGCATTTGGACTGAGCACCTTCAACAAAAAGTCTTCTAATCGGGAAGGCGTAGCTGAAAACAAAGAACTCAATACAGAAATTTTGTTTGTTGACTTGATAAAATCAGAGGAAGATTTTTCTCCTACTACAATGTATAACGATTATGCCGTGAATGAAACATTGTTCCATTGGCAATCCCAAAACCAAACCCGAGCAGACCACGGGAAAGGGCTAACTTATATTCATCATCTCCAGTTAGAAAAGAAAATATTATTATTCGTAAGGGAGAAAGCCAAAGATGAATTTGGAAACACAATGGGATATGTTTTCGTAGGAGAAGGTAATATTCAGGACCATTACGGCTCAAAACCTATGAGTATTAATTGGGAGTTAGCTGAACCTCTTCCACAATATTTGTGGAATGCCTCGGCGAAGATGTCGGTGGGGTAAAATGAGTCATAGATTTATTTAAAGTCCAATGAAATATTCCTGATCTAAACCCTTTTTTTCGCTTTCGATTATCCTTACCAAATTCTCAAGGGCAGGTTCATCAACTTTATCTAAATCAAAGTTTTTCCTTTGGTTGTTATAGCGCTGCCGATTGCCGCATTTCCGTATCAGTGTGCGGATATCTGTGGGTATAAAAAATTGGGCTCGCTCAAGAAGGTATATTTGGTATTCATTCAAAAAAATACCGATCCCAGCCATATCAAAATCACCAAAATGAAGATATTTGTTCGGTATCATCTTTAGCCAGGAAATCAAATCCTTATGCTGGCTCTGGGGATATCGTGAAATAAATAATGGTTTAATGTCTGGAAACAGATATCGCTGTTCGTGAAGATGTCGAAAATTTCGGGCATTTTCCACACCGACAATTGTGATATCCTCAGGAATCTGGAAATTCTTATAATCATAAATAAAACCAAAGCTGCCTTCTTGTGGGTGAAATGTATATTTCTCACCGTTTAAAGTACCCTGGATCACCTCAAAAGAATTGATCAGAAAACCTTGAAAAGCTCTTTCTTTTGAGGTTTTGGAATCGGTTGCGACTTTCACAAAGTCAGCTCGGCTGGATGTATTATCTTCCAAAGCAGCAATATACTCTTGCAAATTATGGATCTGCAATTGGTTGGACAGGAAATTTGAAAGTGATTCTTTATCAAGTAAATTTATTGTTTTTCGATGTTTCCCTTTTTGAAGAAGAATATTTTCAGAAATCAATTCATCGACAACTGCACTTCTTGCTGAACTGGCGGGTAAGATTTCACCTTCGGTAAGTCGATAAAGAATCTTGGCGATTTTGGGAGTTAGTTTCATCGATGTAGTACTTTCGTATTCATTTTTATCAATCGATTCACCTTGGTGAGATATCTTTTTGGATTAGATTTAGATTGTTCCTTGGCCAATTTATAAGTGTATTTATAATCCGTCGCGTTTTGACTGGTTGGGGAACCATTGATGAGCAATATGTTTCGCTCATTGGCAAACCTTAGAATTCCCCTTACATTATTGGGGTGCAATCGTCCAATTTCATCCATCATACAATGCAATTTAAAATCTTTGACCTTTCTTGAGGCGCTATCCTTGAATACGTTAAGAAGTAGAATATTTACAATGGCTTTTACCAGTACGTCCGTACCTTCGCTCCCAACATTCGATAATTTTTCAACCCATCCGGAATCATTGTCATTTTCGACGACCCGAAATTGAAGATCAAAAGATTCAGATAAGGTTAAAGTTGTGGTCTTGGCCCTTTCCAATTCTTTGATTAACTGCTTGACCAAATCAATTGCTCTTTGATTTTTTGATGAAGACTCTGATGTGCTGAAAAGATTTACCTGACCCAATTGTAGACTATTGTCATCGTTAAAATCCTTTATGTCAAGGAGAAGGGAAACAATGGGATTGGAGCTCTTTTGGGTGCGTATTTGCATTTCCTTTATGGCTTCCACGAAATTTTTATGCAGAAAATCATCGTTGATTTTTTTGATGGTCTTCTCTATTTCGGCTTCCTTGGAAATTAGTTCGGTAGTCTCTCTTCCTATTTGATTGATAATACCTCCAAATCGCTCGTTCACACGCTTTTGATATTCCTGTATTTTATTGTCCTCGATAAACTCTTTTAAGTTTAAGGCAAAATTGAGGTAATCCTCTTCATTATAATATTGAACCTGAAAATTAAATACGTTGCTTTCGTTAAACTTTCCTGCGAAACCATTGATGGCCCTCTGAAGATCTTGAACATTTTTAATCCCCTTATAGTGCTTATCATTTATTTCAGAAATAAGAACCGATGCTTTTTCTGAGGCATCCCTTTCTTCGTCATCAGAAGATTCCTTTAGGTTTTTTACGAGATAAACATAAGCATCGGATTTCTGAAAATTGTCAAACTCCAAAATATCCTTTTCAAAGAGCTCAAATTCTGCCTCAAGAGCTTTTATATTTGTTACTTGATCCCACAACTTTTTCTCTACCTTAGAAAGTTCCGTTCTATGAGCATCAGTATTTTGAAGCTGTTGTTGCTCCAAAATAGCCTTTTGTGTTTTCCATTCTGGAAGAGAATCGAAAAGTTCTCTTTTATCTTTTTGATATTCTATTACAGTTTTTTCATTTTGCTCTATAAATTGTAGGGAGCTACTAATTGTCGATACCCTTGCTCCAATTTCCTCAAGTCTTTTTCTATCCGCGCCTTTATCCTCCAATTCGTTTAGCTGCTTGTTCTTTAAATCCTTAATTCGAAGATTGGATTGTTCTTTGTGTTCGAGAATGGCAGTGTTCAATTTTGAAATATTTTGATTCTTGAGGCTTTCCAAGTTCTCTATTTTCTTATCCCGTTCGGTTTCTTTTAATGAGATTTTTCGGGAGATGTTCTTTTGAACTGCGGATAGATTATCTGCGGCTTGTGAAAGTTCGTAGGAAATGCCGTCTAACCTATTTTCTATTAAGGTTACTCTATTATTTTTCTCTTCTTTTGATTTCGCAGTCCATTCTTCCAATTCAAGGTTATTTCTCCTTCTTTTTTCCTCATTCTGATCTACCTGATATTCGGAATGGGCGATTGAATCATTTAAATCTTTGAGCTTTCTGGTAAAAGCAATTTTCAATTTAGTCTGTTCCGCTTCTTTTTCTTCCCCAATTCGGGAAATATCTTTTTGGATTTGCTCCAATTCCTTTTTTAAATCCGCTATTTCCTGTTGATATTCCTTTACACTTTTAATTCTGTTCTCCAGGGCTTCCAAATTAATTTGAATGCCAAAAAGGGATTTCTCGTCCCTTTCAAGCTTCTGGGGTTCTAGACGGGAATGGAAAAGCGTAGTGTCATCGATCACCTTGCCAATAGTGTTTTCCCAATATGGAACGTTTTTGTTCAGCCATCCATAGAAGGAATCTTCGCTTTGGCGAATTTTGGCTTCAATTTTTTCTATTGCTTTTTCAACTTCCTTTCCAGTAGCATTTATCTTGTCAGTTTTGTTTTTAAATTTGGAGGAGATTTCATCAATTCCTAGTTCCCATTCCTTTTTAATATTCCTAATTTGGTGCTGGGCATCGGAAATGGAGTGTTTTCCGGCTGATATTTTCGCGAGCAGTTGCTCTCCCCTTTCTTTGCGTTCGGTTATTTCCGCTTCAAAGAATACTTGATATTTTAATTCCGACTTTTGCCTTTCAATGGAATGCTTCTCCTCTTCTATTCTTTTAATCTCCTCTACGGCGGCTGTTTTTTCCGCTTCGGAGTTACTATTTATTTCCTTTATTATATTCTTATAGCTTTCAAATAAATCTCTTTCGACACGTATAAACTCCTGATCCAATAGGTTTATTTCTGATGTTTTAGTATTTAAGTAAGTCTGCTTTTCATTTTCAATCTGTTTGATCAGCGATTCATATTTCGATTTAATATCCGCAAATTTTGAGGTGAGGAGTGTTTTTTCCTCTTCCAAAGATTTCATTTCCTGTAGAAGGGATTTTTTCTCAGCGACTTTGGATATTAAATTTGCTATATCAAGTTTTTGGTATTCCTGTTGTTTTTTTTGAGCTCCGGCAATCTGCTTTTTTAAATAATCGATTTTAGAAATTAATTTCTGCTCGCGACCTTTATGTAAATCCTTTAGCTTTTTAAATTCTTCGTCCAATCTATCTTTTGTTCGTGACTCTTCGGAAATCTTCACCTGGAGCAATGGTTTTTGTTCTTCCACAAACAGCATTCGTGCCAACAGGTTTCGGAATAAAGCAGTTTTTTCTTGATTTAGAAAATTATGGATACGAAACTGATCTATTATTCCATCCGCTTCTTTTCTGATAGGTATTTCGCCTTTTCTGTTTTTTCTGAACCAAATGGAGATATCATTAATCTGGCTTTCAAAATCGCGGAGATGATTTTTGGAATAGTTCTCCAAATCTATGATATACTCCTCTTCGTTCAACGAATTGATAATGGTGTCCTTGATGAACTTGGCTTCTAAATTGGAGTTTAGGAACACATTTTGAATAGTGCGCGGAATATTTTCATACTGCCTGCTTTCAATAATCGCATATTTTCGATATTCAGATTTTAAGGACTTATTATTGCCATAGATTATCTTTCGGAATTCGTCGTAGCTACCAATAATTGGAGTGTAATAAATTGATTTCCCGAAAGCATTACGAATTTGTTCCCAATTTTCAAATGCTCGATTGTGGTCATCGATAAAAAGTTCCTGTTTATACCCTGAATCAAAAAAACGAAATGCCACTTTTCCGTTCACTTTATAACAAAGGACACTAAATGGAACACCGTCTTTCATTACCTCATAAATAATATAAGAATTTTGGTAAGGAAAATAGTAATCATCATATCCTCTTTTTTCTCGCGGGATTCCGAGTCTTGTTTTATTGGCGTTGTAAAAAAACAAAATAGCCCGCAGAAGGGTGCTTTTTCCTACTCCCTGGGTGCCAATCAAGTGCACGTTACCATCAAGCTCAATTTCAGCATAGGCTACCGAGGCACTGTTTATAAAAACAACTTTATTCAGGTATCTCATTTTCTACTTCTTCAGGAATATTAATAGCGGTCACCAATTCTTTTAAATAATTAAATGAGGTAAGTACTTTATAGGTTTCGTTCATCTCATTCTCCAATGCCACAAAATCATCCTTTACCAGCTGTTCGATTACTTTTTTCACTCTTTCAGAATAATTTCTTTTATCGGCACCTATTATTTTCAGGTTATCCAGTTTATTTTTTAGATCCGCATTGTTCTTTAACTGATTAGTTATTTCCGCCGGAGAAAATCGGAAACCAATATCGAATGAGAGGTCAAAGGTTTTTAAAAAGTCTAGTAAATCAATCCAACCAAATGTTTTTTTTAATTTCCGATCCAGATCGGCATTGCTTTCCGAGCGACTGAAATAGAAATATTCGTTTCCGTGCTCCAAATGATAGTTGATGTGGTTGAAATAGCTCTGCAACTCAATAAATGTTTCCTCCTCCTCAAGAATGCCGTATAACATTCTTATCTGGTCATCGGGACTATTGGAGCAGATAAACCGGCCACGGCGGAGTATCTCAAAAATTTCGGAGGTATATTTTGTTTTCATTTTTTTCTATTTCGGATAAACCATAGCATACTCAACTCCCTTAAGGTTTTCGTATTCATTTGTGACTTTTAATTCCCGATCATAAAGTGATATAAGCTGACAATATATTGTTACCCTTTCTTCAAAACTTACTTCCTTATTGAAGTTGTAGTTTTTGATAAAACTGAAGAGATTATCGCCAGTAGCCAAAAAATGATTACGCACCTCTTCGAGATTGATCATTATCTCCTGTTCCACGTTGTTGTCCAGAAAATCAGTAGCTATAGTTTCCGCAAGCTGAGGAATATTTTGGATTCGTGTTTTAAAATTAGTGGCAGCTTTCTTAATAGCTTCGAAAGCTCTTTCGTCATTGATTACAAAATCTATTGACAGATTAAGGGGCTCACTCTGTCTTCGTTCAAAAATGAGGAGATTGTTTTTTGACAGCTGCTCTTCGATATCCGTTTCAGCTTCAATGGTAAAATGAGCTTTGAGATATTTCAACTTGCGGAGCTTCTCCAAAAACAATCCTTGTTGTTTTATTTGGTTCAGGTAGTTGATTATCTGTTTTTCAATTTCTATAAGATTGTGGGAGCATTCATTCAACTGAATTTTCAATTCGGTAATAATCCGTTTCAATTCCTCATCCTGGGAAGTCTTAAAAAAGACTGGCTGATTTTCATTGATAAGTTCAATTGCTTGGCCTTGGAGTTTTCTCACCATAATCCTCTTCTCATCCAGATGCTTTAATTTGAGCTGTTTATTTTTGAAATTTGGTTCATTTTTAAAAGTGTTGTCAACTTTTCGTCTTAGATCAATAACACTTCGGATGGTTACAATTCCAATTTTGCGGAAGGTTCTTTTTATTTCCCGCAGATAAGCGTGTTTTCTGTGCTCGTTATTTTCATTCAGGAAATAAACAATATTTTCCTGAATGGATTTGATGTTTTCATCAATTGATGCGAGATTTATCTCTTCATTTACTTCAAGAACTTGTTCGAAAAACCGCAAGTACAAATCATCAATTTCCAACAAACCCCCATTCTGACGTAAGACACTCTTTTCAATTAGATACTCTATGCGCGCTTCATCATAATCTACCAACTCTCTAGCGTAAGAGAGTTTAAACTCCAGAGATTTTCGTTTCCCGAACATTTCATAAAGAAGTTTGTCCTCGCGTCTAAGTGCCGCTAGCAACTCCTTGATGTCATTGAATGATTGAATATTCATGGTGTTAAATTTAAGAATATTTTGGAAGAAAAAAATTTGAGTGAGCCGTTAAGCAAAACAGAGTTTTCTGGTACTTACAATTCCAACATAATCTCGCTAAATATCTATAACTTTTGGTCAACTAGTTCCAGGCTTCACAAAGGCTGCTGACCTTGGGAAAGAGCCCAATTCCAATTTATTATGTTATAATTTACCGGCATCTATTGATACCAATTAAATCTATTTTTTAAGGTTTCTTCTACATCCGCAGATAGAAATAAACATTAAAAAAACACCTATTCCTCCCCCTCCATCGCAGCGATCAGCTCATCAGTGATTTCAAGGTTGTGGTAAACATTTTGAACGTCCTCATCTTCCTCAAACTTTTCCTCTAGATCCAAAATTTTTTTCGCATTTTCAATAGAGAGTTCAACTGTGGTCAAAGGGATACGGTCTAGCGTGGATTGGATTACTTCAATGCCGAGTTTTTCCAGCGCATCAGACATTTTTCCAAAATCAGTGAAGTCGGCGTAGATGGTTAAAAAACCTTCCTCCAACTCAAACTTTTCGGCCCCGTAATCAATAAGCTCCAGTTCGAGTTCCTCCAGAGGCATGGGTATGTATTTTTCCTCGATGGTAAACACGCTTTTGCGTTCAAACAAAAATTCTACGGAACCGTTTACTCCCAGACTCCCGCCGTTTTTTGAAAAAATGGAACGGATAGAGGCCACTGTTCTGTTGGTATTGTTGGTAGTACATTCCACAAAAAAGGCAATTCCGTTTGGTCCATAGCCTTCAAAGGAAACTTCTTCATAATTATCGGCATCGTCCCCGCTGGCTTTCTTGATGGCGCGCTCTATAGTATCTTTGGGCATGTTGACCCCCTTAGCGTTGACAATAGCATTACGCAAAGCGGGATTCGCATCAGGATCGGCACTGCCCCCTTCCTTTATGGAAACATAAATCTCCTTGATTGCCCGTGTAAATTCCTTTCCACGTTTTTTATCCTGTGCACCTTTTCGGCGCTTGATATTTGCCCATTTGCTATGTCCAGCCACAATCTAAATTTTTTTATTTCCCCAAAGATAAGGATAGATGCACAGCCCGGAAAAGTAAGGGACAAATGCAGTTGTAAAAGTGGAACTCTCAGCCTAGGAGGGATTTAAATAGAAAAATAACCGTGGAGCTTTTGAACTCTTAATAAGATTCAAAAAACAATTCGAAGTTGAGACCTTATGAAGTGGATATCTGGTTATAAAAACCAGGAGATAAGGAACCAAGTCGATCAACAAAAAAACACTCAAACTCTCACCACTCCCCTAAACCCCCTACTTCCATAATACGATTCCGCGCCATTGTGGTAAATAAAAACCTGCCCATAGCGGAAGTCGGCGAAGATGGCACCTCCCAATTTTCGGATACTTGCTGGAGTTTCCAGCCAACTGGAGGTCTTGGTGTCGAAATCACCGAAGCTTTGCAGTTTTCTGTATTGGGTTTCGTTCATTAAGTCAATTCCCATTCGCGAGGCGACATCTTTTACATTGTCGGCGGGTTTGAATTTCTTTCTGAATTCCCAAGCTTTTTTGTCGTAGCAAAGGCTTCTTCTATCTTTCGGACTTTCTTTGGAGAAGTCGCAGAAAGTGAAAGCATCTGCATCCTTATCGTATTCCAATAAATTGGGTTCGCCACCGGTGCGTTCCATTTCATTTAAAGTCCATAGTTTTTCGGGAGATTTTAAAAGTTTTGCTTCTACATTAGACCAATCCAAATTTGGAAATCTTTTAGCGTGGGCATCAAATCGAACTTTTAAAATCTCGAGCAGGGCGTACTGGCTTTCTGTCTTTAATTTTTTCATAAAGGAAGTTTTTAAGAAAGACTGGCTTTTACTTCCCATAAAAATAAATAAAGGAGAAAAATATATCAGTTTTTGCTCTCAAAAATTTAGGTGAAGAATGAAGGGCAATAATTGCAATTTAACCCAGCTGCGCAAAGTCTCCCGACTTTGAGCCCCTCACCATTCTCAGTGGACTTTCCTAAACTTCATTGGAATCTCCCGATGCCATACCAAAACTGCATTAAAACACTACATTCGCCACAGCTTCGCAAAGTCTCCCGACTTTGAGCCCCTCACCATTCTCAATGGACTTTCCTAAACTTCACTGGCATCTCTTGATGCCATACCAAAACTGCATTAATCCATTACGTTCGCCGCAGCTGCGCAAAGTCAACGCAGCTGCGCAAAGTCTCCCGACTTTGAGCCCCTCACCATTCTCAATGGACTTTCCTAAACTTCACTGGCATCTCACGATGCCATAACAAAACTGCATTAAGCCACTACATTCGCCACAGCTGCGCAAAGTCTCCCGACTTTGAGCCTCTCACAATTTTCAATGGAACTTTCCTAAACTTCCCCGGCATCTCACGATGCCATACCAAAACTGCCGTAAGCCACTACATTCACCACAGCTGCGCAAAGTCACCACAGCTGCGCAAAGTCTCCCGACTTTGAGCCCCTCACCATTCTCAGTGGACTTTCCTAAACTTCACCGGCATCTCCCGATGCCATACCAAAACTGCATTAAGCCAATACATTCCACAGCTGCGCAAAGTCTCCTGACTTTGAGCCTCTCACTATTCTCAGTGGACTTTCCTAAACTTCATTGGCATCTCCCGATGCCATACCAAAACTGCATTAAACCACTACATTCGCCACAGCTGCGCAAAGTCTCCCGACTTTGAGCCCCTTACCATTCTCAGTGGACTTTCCTAAACTTCACCGGCATCTCACGATGCCATACCAAAACTGCATTAAACCACTACATTCGCAGATAGTTACCACAGCTGCGCAAAGTCTCCCGACTTTGAGCCTCTCACAATTTTCAATGGAACTTTCCTAAACTTCCCCGGCATCTCACGATGCCATACCAAAACTGCATTAAGCCACAACATTCGCCACAGCTGCGCAAAGTCTCCCGACTTTGAGCCCCTCACGATTCTCAATGGACTTTCCTAAACTTCACTGGCATCTCTTGATGCCATACCAAAACTGCATTAATCCATTACGTTCGCCGCAGCTGCGCAAAGTCAACGCAGCTGCGCAAAGTCTCCCGACTTTGAGCCCCTCACCATTCTCAATGGACTTTCCTAAACTTCACTGGCATCTCACGATGCCATAACAAAACTGCATTAAGCCACTACATTCGCCACAGCTGCGCAAAGTCTCCCGACTTTGAGCCTCTCACCATTCTCAGTGGACTTTCCAAAACTTCATTGGCATCTCCCGATGCCATACCAAAACTGCATTAAGCCAATACATTCCACAGCTGCGCAAAGTCTCCTGACTTTGAGCCTCTCACAATTTCAATGGACTTCCCTAAACTTCCCTGGCATCTCCCGATGCCATCCCAAAACTGCATTAAGCCACTACATTCTCAGCTGCGCAAAGTCTCCCGACTTTGAGCCTCTCACAATTTTCAATGGAACTTTCCTAAACTTCACCGGCATCTCACGATGCCATACCAAAACTGCATTAAGCCACTACATTCGCCACAGCTGCGCAAAGTCTCCCGACTTTGAGCCCCTCACGATTCTCAATGGAACTTTCCTAAACTTCACTGGCATCTCACGATGCCATACCAAAACCGCATTAAGCCACTACATTCGCCACAGCTTCGCAAAGTCTCCCGACTTTGAGCCCCTCACCATTCTCAGTGGACTTTCCTAAACTTCACTGACATCTCACGATGCCATACCAAAACTGCATTGATCCACTACATTCACCACAGCTGCGCAAAGTCTCCCGACTTTGAGCCTCTCACAATTTCAATGGACTTCCGTAAACTTCCCTGGCAACTCCCGATGCCATCCCAAAACTGCATTAAGCCACTACATTCTCAGCTGCGCAAAGTCTCCCGACTTTGAGCCCCTCACTATTCTCAGTGGACTTTCCAAAACTTCATTGGCATCTCCCGATGCCATACCAAAACTGCATTAAGCCCCTACATTCGCCACAGCTGCGCAAAGTCTCCCAACTTTGAGCCCCTCACAATTTTCAATGGAACTTTCCTAAACTTCACCGGCATCTCACGATGCCATACCAAAACTGCATTAAACCACTACATTCGCAGATAGTTATCAAATGATGACGGCTTTAATACATCAACAACAGGATTTGCAGCGATTTCAATATTTGTTAAAACTCCCCGACCTCCCATATAATTGGAAGCACTGGAATAAAGATAATCCGCTGCATTTTCAACAACTCCTGCCCTCACTGGATTGAGATGGATATAGTTTATTTTTGACCATAGAAATTTCTCCGTATAAATTTCCTCGGGGTGATTCCCATATTGCCAAAATTGATATTTCTTATTACGCGAATGGGTTTTTGTGGCTTTTATGAATCTTTCCAACATCCATCCTTTTCGGCTTTCATTGCTAGTCTCGATTTCCCTTAGAATGGTTTTGGCAGTAAATTTTTTAAAATCCCTAATAACATCAGAGAGGTTGTTGTCCTTGGCCTGAATTATTAAATGAATGTGATTGCTCATTATCACATAGGCAAACACTATCAAACCTTTATTCCTTATTGAATAATCTAAGGAATCTATGACATAGTCTTTGTAAATCTTTCGAGTGAATATATCTATCCAGTCCACTACTGTTGCCGTAATGAAATGTGGAGCAGATTGGTCTCTTATGATAAATCCTTCTTTCATAGGATAATAGCTTCGAGTAAATATAATGAAAGAAATGTATGTGCTAGCAAATATAAATCGGGCATGGCATCGAGAGATGCTATGGGAGTTATGGAACTTATAATACAATTTGAAAAGGCTCAAAGTCGAAGACTTTGCGTAGCCGGTTAGCAAATATAAATTGGGATTGGCATCGAGAGATGCCACGGGAGATATGGAACTTATAATACAATTGAAAGGGCTCAAAGTCGCAGACTTTGCGCAGCGGGCTTTGCGCGGCGGGAAATTTATGTATTAGCAAATATAAATTGGGCTTGGCATCGAGAGATGCGAAGGGAGTTATGGAACTTATAATACAAAGTAAAAAGGCTCAAAGTCGCAGACTTTGAACAGCGGGCTTTGCGCAGCGGGGGTTGAAAAGGCTCAAAGTCGCAGACTTTGAGCAGCGGGCTCGCCCAAATATGTAATTTAAAGTTTCACAAACTCCACCCTCCGATTACGCGCCTTGTTTTCTGCAGTGTCATTTTTTGCAACGGGATTTTTCGAGCCAAAACCATTGGCAGTCAAGCGTGCGGACTCAATTCCCATTAGGATCATTTGCGTTTTTACGGCTTCGGCTCGGTCTTGCGACAATTGGATGTTAAGGGCATCCTTACCATCGCTGTCGGTATGGCCAGTGATTTCAAATTTTAAAGCGGGGTTGCTCTGCATCATCTTTACCATTTCGTTTATAGTGCCCATGGATTCTGGTTTGAGGGTGGCTTTGTTTACATCGAATTGGATTCCGTATGCAACAATTTTTCCGTCGCTCATTATTTTGTTATAAGCATCGGCGCCGCCAGCAGCAATCCTAAAATTTTTAATCATCACTGGATGATCGGGATTGGTTACGGCAATATCCAATTTTGCGGGTTTTCCTGTTTCAATTTGGTTTGCCATCCCAATACGATGCTGATCTAAGTAAAGTTTCCCAATATTCTTATTCATGTAGAATGCCACCTTCCTCCAATTGTTCTGGGAAGGATTTACCGCTTCAGCAGGAAAATTTTTGTTTACTGCACCAATCCAATCGTCACTTTTAAAAATCCCGAATTGGTAACTCGCCGTATCATTATCTCCCGAAATACCGGAAAGAACAATTCGAATTGGCGCTGTGGCGTTGCCATAGGCTCCCACACTTTCATCCTCTCCCCTAAAAAACAAAGTGATTTCTGAGGCGTCGGTAGTGGTCTTTAACCCGCCATTAGAAAGAATGTCGAATTCTAAGGTAAATTGTTCCGGCAAATAATTTTTATCTGTCATTTGCGGACTGAAATAGGCTTCGGAACTGGCAGGGATGTACAACACCTTTTCTCCCTTATAAGTTTGAATCTCCAAATTGCCTTCATCCAACAACATTCTGCCGGGAATTTCGGAATCCCGTTCACCGGCCATATCGTAATAATATAACAATTGGTCGCCGGGGACGAAATCATAATTGGCATATGAAATTAAATCTGCGGAACCAACATTTGATTCATCAGGACCAGCTGTTATTAGGCTATCTTCCTTGCTATTATTCTTTTTATTTTTTGTGGTATTTACCTTCTTTTCGGATCCGTCAAGAGCATCTTCCGTGCTCTTTTCCGTTTTGTCGAGAACTTTCCGTTCGGTAGTTTCTTGGACTTTATTCGCGATTTTATTTAAAATCTGAGCTTCAACCCCTGTGCTAATAAATAGGAACAGGAACGGGCCAAGTGCGTATATAAATGTTTTTGTTTTCATAGTAGTAATGCTTTGATTTGACTTTTCTAGGTAAAAGGGAAAGCATAAAAATATACCCAAGAAAATTCCTGTGATTGGAAAAAAGTCCCAACTTAGATCGACGAAGAAATGCCGGAAAAGTATTTTACATTTTGAAGGTTTCTATTGAAGAAATTGCCGGGAGTTTCACCGATTATCGTGGAAAAATCGTTAATAAAATGGGATTGGTCATAATAATTGCCGTGGTAAACCATCTCGGGATAACTAACAGGATGACCACTACTAATTTTCGTCCAAATATTATTAAGTCTAACAATGCGGACAAGCGTTTTGGGACTGACTCCCGTACGTTTTAAGAATTTACGAAGCAGGGTGCTTTTACTGGCGGGACATTCTTGAAAAATCTCCTTTAAGGGCACCTGGGGACCCCTTTCAAGAATTTTGTCATAAAGTATGTCCACCGCATCCAATACATAAGACTGGTCTTGAAAAGAATCAATAAACTTTGAGAAATGGGAAATTCGCGCTTCAGTAGATTCCAAGATGGCCATTTCTTCCCATAGCGGTAGAAACATAGCTGCGGGTAATGCAATACTTCTTTTTAAATGGGGAAACATATCAATCTTGAAGAGTCGGGAAAATACGGTGGCTTTGCAGGTAACCGCGAAAGTATCGATCTGCCCCTTAAACTCCAGATTAAATGCTTGGGGAATAATAGGAGCTACAAAATAAGGGTCCAACTTCACTTTTTCAACATCCGCAAGGAGTGCCGGACTTTTAAAATGAAAAATCAAGGATACATACGGGCGCGGGAAAAATTTATCCTCTATCGCAGCGTCCTGAAACCTATAGGATTCAAATTGATGGACTAACCAATCGATTTGTATAACTTCTTTATGAATTTCGATCTGAATCATGATTTAATGCCCTCATATAAGGAGCTTCACTTCCTTACAACCAATATAAAAAATAATGTCGAATTATTTTCATGCCCAAGTTCAGGATTTAAGTCTATTAAAATGATTTTCTATCTAAT
The DNA here is from genome assembly GCF_004022485.1 of Aequorivita sp. H23M31. GTDB lineage: Bacteria > Bacteroidota > Bacteroidia > Flavobacteriales > Flavobacteriaceae > Aequorivita > Aequorivita ciconiae. Next base: position 3,112,011 of record NZ_CP034951.1, on the reverse strand, counting down.
AACTGAGGTAACCAAAATTATAAGATTAGGGAATAGAGGGTTTGTGGGAAATGGAGCGAGAGATGCCCAGGAGTTATGAAACTTATAATACAATTTGAAAAACTCAAAGTCTCAGACTTTGCGCAGCGGGTATATGTGTTAGCAAATATAAATCGGGCCTGGCATCGAGAGATGCCACGGGAATTACGGAACTTATAATACCGTTTGAAAGGCCTCAAAGTCGCAGACTTTGCGCAGCGAGGTATATGTGTTAGCAAATATAAATCGGGCTTGGCATCGAGAGATGCCACGGAAATTATGGAACTTATAATACAATTGAAAGGGCTCAAAGTCGCAGACTTTGCGCAGCGAGGGCTCAAAGTCAAAGACTTTGCGCAGCGAGGAGATGCCACGGGAATTACGGAACTTATAATACCGTTTGAAAGGGCTCAAAGTCGCAGACTTTGCGCAGCGAGGTATATGTGTTAGCAAATATAAATCGGGCCTGGCATCGAGAGATGCCACGGGAGTTATGGAACTTACAATACTGTTGGAAAGGGCTCAAAGTCAAAGACTTTGCGCAGCGAGGTATATGTGTTAGCAAATATAAATCGGGCCTGGCATCGAGAGATGCCACGGGAGTTATGGAACTTATAATACCGTTGGAAAGGGCTCAAAGTCAAAGACTTTGCGCAGCGAGGGCTCAAAGTCAAAGACTTTGCGCAGCGAGGAGATGCCACGGGAGTTATGGAACTTATAATACTGTTGGAAAGGGCTCAAAGTCTTAGACTTTGCGCAGCGAGGGGTTTGTGGGAAATGGAGCGAGAGATGCGCAGGAGTTATGAAACTTATATTACAATTTGGAAGGCTCAAAGTCTTAGACTTTGCGCAGCGAAGGTCGCAGACTTTGCGCACGGGACTCAAAGTCAAAATCTTTGCGCAGCGGACAAATATAAATAGGGCTTGGCATCGAAAGATGCCACGGAAATTATGGAACTTATAATACAATGTAAAAAGGCTCAAAGTCGGAGACTTTGCGCTGCGTGCGTGCAGCTAAAGGTGATTTCGGATTTTGTTTAAATCGATTCTGGTTATTAGATGGCCGGCGACGGTGGCGGTTTTGGAAAGGGTGGTGCCTGCCCATTTTAACTGTTCTTCGGGATTGGACTTTACTTCATCGATGATTTTAAAGATAGAATGGATCACCTCTGCAGAATCTTCAACTAGTTCATTTGGGTGGTTTAATCTTTCCAAAATTGCTTTTCCTACATCTGTTCCTCCCTGTTTTATGGATTTCAAAATAAACGGAAGGGTCAAGGCTTTATAGGAAGGATAGGTGCCCTCAAAAATACCCGCTATAATATCTGCATATTCCTTGTCGTGCTTGGCCCGGGAAATGAGGATGGTCAAGATCTGCATCCAAACTTTGGTCAGGGTTTTATTTTTAGGGAAGTACACCAAAAGGTTTGAAAGGGCAAAGTCAAAACCGACTTCCCTGTTCACTCTTTTAACATAGGAGTTTAAACTGAATTCGGAAAATTCATCTTGGGCCAAACATTTTTCTATGGCCTCTGCAGCCCAACTGGAACTCAACAGAGCATATTGAATGCCATCTCCGCTTAACGGATTTATAAACCCGGCCGCCTCTCCTACCAATAAAACCCTATCGGCACAGAGTTTTTGGGATTTATTATAAAAAGTGATGGGCCATCCGTCCATTTTTGCTTCCAAAGTGCCCGTGCCAATTCGCTTTTGGATTTCCGGATGGTTGGCAATATGGTTCTGGAGCAGATTTTTAATGTGGTCCGGCTTCTTGGGAAAGGTTTTTGAAACCATGGCCATTCCTATATTCGCATCGCTTTTTCCCTTTGGAAACATCCAAAAAATACCGGGAAAACCTTCTTCACTAAAATAAATATCCACCCGATCGGTGGGACCGTTCACATTATTATAATAGGCCCGAAGTCCCAATAACTGGTAATCATCGGAAGGTTTGCTTCCTCTAAGTTGTCTGGCAATCGTGGAACGGCTGCCATCGGCACCAACTACCATTCTGGCTTTTATCGTACTTTGGCCACGCACAGTTTTTACGGTAACAACTGCTGCAGTGGGAGAAATGCTATATTTTAGGACACGGCTGTTTTCCATAAAAGTGGCCCCGGCATTTTTGGCTGCCCCATAGATCATATTATCCAGTTCAATGCGCGGGATGATACGGGCGTGAAATTTCAAGTGTTCGGGTTTGGACAGATTGATATATACTTCATCGTCTTTTAGGAACAAACCTACTTTTTTTATCTCATTCGCCTTTGCAAATACATTGGTTCGGGTAATTCCCATTTTATCCAATTCAGATAAGGCAATGGGACTTACCCCATCTCCACAGACCTTATCGCGGGGAAATTTTTCGGCCTCAGCAACAATAACCTTGGTTCCATTTTTTGCCAAATGAAATGCCAAAGCACTGCCAGATGGTCCGCCACCGACAATAAGCACGTCGCAATCGTATTCTATTTTTTGTTTTACGATGAGCATTAATATTCTCGATTAATCATATAAAGAATTATGCTTTCAATTAAGGTTTTATCTTCAGAATCGGGCAAATGGGAAAACAGGGTATAAAATTCCTTAAGAGCCGCTCCGGCCAAATATTGTGCGGTATGCTTGGCATAGCCGATGGACTCATATTTGTGCATAAGCTGCAGGATTTCCATAGCTTCAGTTTGGGTCCTTTCCCTGATGGATACCGAAAGAAACTTTGAGATTTTACCAAGTTCCTTTTTATTACAGTTTTCCATTAAATGGATGAGCATCAAGGTGCGTTTTCCCTCAAGGATGTCGCCCCCGATCTCCTTTCCGTATTTCTCCTCTTCGGCAATAAGATTTAGCACATCATCCTGGATTTGGAAGGAAGTTCCCATAAAATATCCCAAACGGTCAAATTTATCCGGATTTATCCGTCCCTTGGTTCCAATGATGGCTCCTATGCGGATGGGATGCATGCAGGTGTACCAACAGGTTTTTTTCAGAATCATCCGCAAATAATCCGCTTCCTTTAAATTGGAGGTATTATTCTTTCGCCATCCCAATTCCATGGCCTGGCCTTCCACAGATTCCGTAACCATATGCTGTACCTCGAGGAAAATCTGCATCGCAAGCTTATCGCCGAGCGTTTTTCGATTGCTGAACAGTGGATACAGTCCGAGTACCTGCATTGCATCGCCAACATTTACCGCAATGGCATTATTGGTGCTTTGGTGAAGGGTAGGTTTGTTTCTTCTGAAAAAACTTTCATCCTCCACATCATCATGAATAAGAAAGGCATTGTGGAGAAGTTCCAAACAAATTGCAGAATTGGCCGCTCCTTCCAATTTTCCGCCAAATGCTTTACATGTTGCGATGCAGAGTCCGGGCCTAAAGCCTTTTCCCCCTCGGTTAGGATATTCGGCTACCAGATTATATAGATAGGCCCGCGGTTCCTTATCGGGAATAAACTGTTTTATTCCCCTTAATGTTTCGGCACCATAGGAAGCCAGCATCGTATTCATTAAACCTCTATCCATCCTTATTGGCTTACTTCAATATTGAGAACCACTTTTACGGTGGTATTATCCTTATCCGTAATCAGGGCATTGTACATACCGGGTTCGGCATTTTTTGGTAAGGTGATCTGTACTTTTACCTGCTGTTCTTCTTTTGGCTTTAAAACAAGATTGGAAGGGGAAACCTTTATGGCCGTAGCACTTATGGTTTTTCCATTTGGACCGAAGAGAGCGGTTTTTTGAAAACTTATTTTCGTTGCATCAGCGGTATCTTCCATCAGTGAAAAGGTGAAAACCTCTGTTTCTCCAGGATGTAGCGGCCGGTCTGATTCAATCAGGGACAGAACGGGACTTTTTTTTGAATCAGTGGCCGCGGATTTTCCAGATTCGGATTTGTTTTCCTTATCGGAAAATTTGTTCAGCTGTTTTGTAAGCGCGGTAAGGGCATCGAGAAAAAGATCTACCGCTTCGTGGGTATCTCTTCTTATTCGGTTCATCAGATCATCGGGATCATCGCGAATTTCGTCAACGTCAAGAACTTTCTTTTCAATTTTCTTGGCAGCAAGGATCCCTGCAGCTATTTCTTCTTCAAGAACATTTACGGCGGAATTGATTACTTTTTGAGCACTGGAAAGTATATCGTCCTTTTTGATTTCATTGAAAATATCGTCGGCAAATTTTCGGCCCCGATTACTGCTGTTTTGGTCTTTTTTCATCTTGGCGGCCATTTCCAGGTTTTTTTATGGGTCTTGATCTTGAAGGTTTTTCTGAATCATTCTCCGACCGTTCAACAATGCTAAGCCTTATAAGAAAGTAACTGGACTCAAAACCCAAAACTTGCACTTTACTTTGGTAGGTACCCAAGGGAATATTAGCATCTAGGGAAATATTAATAGCTACGGTTTGTGACACACCGGGAGCCAAATGAAAGGATTGGGGTCTAAAAACGGTAGGGAAATTGTAGATGCTTTCGTTGTTATTGACATCTACGTATTCCGAATTCACCAGTTGACAGGAGGCTTCCTCTTTTTTTACATTATCCAGAATAAATTGCAGGCTCACATTTTCCCCAGCAAGGGAAATAGCAGAAAGAATAAAGGAAGGTTCATCGGAAGGAGGATTTTCTTCGGGAAATTCGGCTTCAACATCTGGAATCAAGGCTTTTTTGGTGAGGGCGAAACCGAGGTCCATCATATTTTTATAATGATCGAGATTCATTTTGGTAAAAGAAGTCAGTGCCCCCATCATCAGCTCGGGCTGGAAGAGCTTCAGATTTTTTAGCTCGCGTCCCGATGAGCCAAAGGTTTTGGCCAATTCTGCGCTCTGCTTTAAATAATGCTTGTTGATCTCAACAGATTTACGGAAAATACTTTCTACATCTTTTGAGAAATCATCCTTCTCCTTCTTCATCATTAGTGTTTTGGTTGGAAGCTTCGTTGTTTACAAGGGTTGCATTTCGTTCCCTTTTTGGCGGTTCACAATAAAAATGCGATTGCCAATCCTGCCACTTTAATTTGAATTTTTTTTCGTCATAAGGAGTGACCTCGGTAAAATTGTTGTCGTTTACATGAAGGGTGAAACATATATTTTGATTTATTTCCCTCTCCCTTAATACCACTTCCGTTTCATAGATACTGCCATTAGGGAAATTAGCAAGGTCCAAAGTCATCAAAATACGCTCGCTCCTTCCCGGCTCGAGCTGGATTTGGGTTTTATTCAGTTGAGGTTGAGCGGGAGCAGCATTGCCGTCTACATCTTTTAATTCGCGAATGCCCACACGATATGTTTTTTGGGAATTACAATTATTGGTAACCACAATGGGCACGATAATACGCTCTCCGGCCATTGCCTGTTTATTGATAGTAGCAATGCAGTGCGGCGGACAAATTTCTTCAGGTGGACAACATTTGCTTTTTTTTCCCGCCCCAAGAATATTCAATACGGGAAGACCACTTTCAGAAAAAGTTTTGTTGAGATTTGATAAATTTTCGGTCATATTTTCCACTAAAGGCTGCATAGCTTCCAAGGAAATATTTGCCATCTTCTGAAAATTATCTGTCAACATTTGAGGGAGTGAAGTATCACTTTGAACTTTTCTCATATCTTACTTTTTGATTTGAATCGCGATGGGATTTTATTACGACGGAAATTTCCTTATCCCAAAACCTGAAATTGCCATCATAGTCTCGTCTTGCATCGGCGTTTTGGGGAACGGTAAAATTCACGTGAAGCAGAAGCGAGTCGCCGGGTTCAACAATTTGATCCCGCTCATCTATGGAAATTGAAACCCAGTTGGTAAGGTTTTCCTTGAGATTTCGGGTAACCTCGTCCAATGTGGACATTAAATCATCTTTATCCCTTTCTCTAAACCCCTTTCCAAAAGCACGGCACAACAGATCCATATCCAACAGGGCCGCGTGCTTTAATTCGGGCACCTGAAAGGGCATATTGCCTTTGTTGGTAAGCGTGATGACGGCAATATGAGTGGTGCCGGGGGTAGTATCCTGAAAGGTAAAATACTGGGGAAATACCTCAATCTCTATAGCGGGCTGCACTATCATCTTTACCTTGTGCATATTCTCGCCCAAGCTGATGTAATTTTCATAAACGCCCGGCGGGGTATGCGCAGGCAATTGATGAAACACGGTTTCCGATTTCTGTTCTCCGGGACGGAGTCTGAAGGAAAAATGAAGGAAATCCTTGGTGCCATCCTTAAGGTGTTCCTGATTTTCATCTACAAGGGCCAGGGTTTTGACCCGAAGAGGATCTTCTTCGAGGTTTACAAATTGGATATTTCCCTGTAAATTGTTCGGTGGACCATTGAGAACGATTTCCTTCTCCTTAATCCCGATTTTTTCCTGATGCGAATGGGACGTTACTGTTTTCATGGGTTTCGTTTAGATGGTTCTAGTTCATCCGTGTGTTCCTCCGGTAGGGTCTTGACCTTGGGGTTCTGGAAATGGCCTGGTATCCGGTGCGCAACAATCGTCCTCGCACCGTTCGGCAGCTGTTGGAATATAGGGCTCGGTAATAATCTGCCCTTCCCCTCCCACACATACATTCAAAACCTCGACGCCAAGCATTTTTACACAGATATTGGAGTAATTGGGAATCCGGACCCGCACTTTCATCATATCCTTGATGTCATTCAAAGTAAACCGGGGAAGGTTCAAGATTTCGATTTTGCTATCCGTACTGACAGGTTCATTAGGATCTCCCTTAAGTTTTAGCACATTATCGGTTTCCAGCCTACCGCTTACGATTGTATTGATGCTACCGCCGTGGGTGGCAGCAAAGGCGCCGGATAAACGGGTGTCGAGTCCACCGTCAATGGTTGAGTCCACATCAAAAATACCGGTTGGTTTTAGCTCATTCTTAAATGGCTGAGGAATGGATGGCATACTCATAACGAAAGTTTTTAACTTCCTCAAATTTAGGAGTATGAAAGAATATAACATCAACCGTTTTAGTTAAAATCTTGTGTCTATTATTAAAATTTAACACTTGATAACCGTTTTAAGCGACGCTCAAAGTCGGAGACTTTGCGTAGCCGGCTCAAAGTCGGAAACTTTGCGTAGCCGGCTCAAAGTCGGAAACTTTGCGAAGCCCTGTGGGACATGGGGATGGGTCACTTTTTTTGATAATTACTTGAATTTCATATTTACACTATATGGCAACAACAGAAGAGCTCGAGGTCGGAGACGAAACAGGCTCGAAATGGGAGATGTTGCGCAGCAGGGACTTTGAGCAGGGAGTCAATAAACCTCAAAGGCCATTGCAAATTTAAGCAGGGCCGCAAAGGTAGTGCACTGGGTCTTTCGGATTATATTTTTGCGATGGGTACTTACGGTATGGATTGATAGGGACAATTCTTCTGCAATATCTCTGGAAGATTTCCCGTGTACCAGAAGAGCGATAATCCGCTTTTCACTTTTGGTCAAGGTGGCAAAGACCCGATAATTATTTTTTATGTAAATATTTTCATCGAGCAATTGGTTCACTTTGGATATTGTAACGCCTACACCTTCAAGCGGATTTGAAAGGACTACCAATTTTTGTGCGGTAACGGAATTTTCAGGAACCGAGAACATTTTACAGACGGAATAAAACCATTTATAGTCGGTTTCACCGTGTAGTTTTACCCGTTGAAAAAAATTGTACTGTTGGGAGAAATCTTCATTTTCCAAATATCTTGAGATACCCATGAAAATTCCCAAAGACTCTTCCTTTACAAAGTACCTTTCGTAGTATTCATCACCAAGGGAATTGATTTCGCTGGCCGAGGTTCCCAAACGTTCACAACCCCAGTCATTCATAAAGCTTACCCCCACCGGTTTTCCTTCCACCACTTCCTGCACAATTAAGGCTGCGGGCAATATATTTCCCAGATCGACAAGGTTATAGGCGCCATTTTTAAGATGGCGCTGAACCCCGTGAAGTTGGGAATCCAATTCCAATCTCTTTGCTTTAAAGGATGAATTTTCATCAGCCATCGGTTAGGATTTAAATCTAATGATAAAAAAATCATTAGGAATTAGATAAAACTTTAGCAATAGTGAAAATACATTATTCCTTTAAAAATACCTAGTACTGGGTATTTTAAAATTGGGAAAAGATTTGCGTTTTTTACTTAATCTCTAAAACGATAATAATATGATAACAATCTCAAAACCATTAGTAGGCATTTGACAATATTTTGTCTATTCATTACTGCGCAAGTTCATGCACAAGATCGCTACGGCTACGCAAGTATTATAAAATTTGACCAAGAAAGTAAAACCCGATATCTTATTATTTCGGATCCAGTGAAGAATTGGTATTTCACATCGAATGGCCAAATGAGTGATGCGGAAAAAAAGGCTTGGAATTCGAGTTTTAGAACGCAAGCGAATAGAAAAATTGACTGAGTTGTTAAACTCTTATGAAGAACCGACGCCGTATAAAAGCTAGCCGAATCATCTTAAAAGCAAAAGGATTTTAAAATAACGTGTATGGAAATAGATGGGAAAAACATTGCTATAACCTATAATGATGGTGAGATTGTAAGAAAGGAGTTAAATTCACCTTACCCTTTAGTCATCTCGAAGAACGAATGTGGATTACCTGTGAAATATATAAATGGGCCTAGTAACGGTATTTTATGATGCCTCCAGTTAGAGAATGATGCAAAACGCCTTAAAAAAGCATTGAAACATTTAATTGAAATTTTAAAGGTAGAAAAGAATTCAGATCTCTTAGCAGATTAATTAAAAAGTTGACGCAGGATATTCTGGGAGCAATAGATCAAAATCAAAACATGTAAAAATTCCTTAAAGCTTATTTATAATCTAGATATGGAACTTTGTGGACTTACAATTTAGACCATTTGAAAGTTATCGAAAGTTACATAGTTGAAAAGTTGCGTAGAAGGAGCAGAAACCCTGCTAGCAATAATAGCATGGGCAGTAGATTTCCACAGTGGGTTAAAGATGCGAAAAGCAGGGATTGCTTCGCGAAAAGCTCGCAATGCTTGCTATGCTTACCCCATTAAATTCTCCATTGCGGCCCCCATATCGATTCCCGACTGAAGCACTGGCAAAAACAGATCGCCTAAATTTTCCACTCTCTCAGGCATATTTTTAAGGGTAAAATTTAAAATTTCCAACTTCGAGTTTATTTCGGACCATTCCAAGGGAGCGGAAACGGAAGCTCCTTTTTTAGGGCGAACGCAGTAAGGAGCAGCAAGGGTTTGTCCACGGCGGTTTTGGAGAAAGTCAAGGTAAATCCGGCCGTTCCGTTTATTTAAGGCGCGTTCCATTGTGGTAAGTTTGGGAAGTTTTTCCTTGATGTAATAACAGAGCAATTTGGTAAAATCGCGGGCTTCATCGTAGGTGTATTTTCCATCCAGAGGAATGTAGATATGTATGCCCGAAGAGCCGGAGGTTTTGGGATAGCCTTCAATTTTTGCAAGGTCCAACACTTCCTTTGCGGCCAAGGCGACTTCCTTAACCTGGGAAAAAGTATTTTTTTCCGAAGGGTCGATATCGATTACGGTGTAGGTAGGATGTTCCAAATCCTGGATAACGGAGTTCCACGGATTGATTTCTATACAACCCAAATTCGCCATATACAACAAGGTTGCTTCATTTTGGCAAAGGAGGTATTCAATTTTCTTTTTAGAAGATTCGGAGTAAATTTTAAAAGTCTCAATCCAATGTGGCAGAATTTCGTTGTCCTTTTGATAGAAGGAAGGTTTGTCGATACCATTGGGATGGCGGTTCAGGTTTTGAGGACGATCAATAAGGTATGGCAGAATGTATTCTGAAATATGAAGATAATAATCAATCAAGTCGTATTTGGTGTAGCCAGTATCGGGCCAATAGACTTTGTCAAGATTGGAAACGGGAACAGATATACCATCAACTTCTAAAGAAGTTGAAGATGAAGATGAAGTTTTTGTTTGTGTGGGGGAGTTTTTGGCAGTTTGATGTGGAACTATTTCTTCGGGGTTCTTATCCTTTCGAAGGCCTTTATAAACGGGATGGCGCATTACGCCACTGTTGGTCCATTCGGTGAATTTCACTTCGCAGATCAATTCCGGTTTTACCCAATATGGTTTTCTACCTTTTAATGCCGGGGCTTTTTTAAAAGGTCGTTCTTCAGCTTTCAGCTTTTCAAACTTTTTTTTGAGCATTTTTTGTTCGGCAGTAGAAAATCCAGAGCCACAATTTCCAACATACGTCAAAACTCCATCTTTATACATTCCCAAAATTAGGGAGCCGAATAGATTACCTCCTGTTTTTGAATCGGTGTAGCCGCAAATAATGGCTTCCTCGGTGTTGACGTCTTTTATTTTTAACCAATATTCACTTCTATACCCAGGAACATAAGTAGAATCTGCTTTTTTTGCCATCACGCCTTCCATTCCTGCATCCACCGCACGTTTGTAAAGAGTTGGACCCATTGCTTCAATATGATCACAATAAAGAACATTATCAAGGCCTTCCAGAATTTCGGGCAGAAGACTTTTTCGTTCTACCAAGGGGAGTCCGATGGTGTCCATTCCGTTAAGATGAAGCAAATCAAAAACCTGATATTGCAATTGACCTTTTGTAGTTTTGGCATCGTATTTCTGAAGTTTTTGAAAGTCGTTTTTTCCTTCTTTATTAACCACAATTACTTCCCCATCCAAAATACAGTTATGGGGGATATTTTCCAAAGCTTTTTTAACGGAAGCGAATTTTGAATTATAGGAAATCCCATTTCTGGAATAAATATCCACTTCCCCATCCTTGATATTTGCCACAACGCGATATCCATCCCATTTCAGTTCAAAAACCCAGTTAGGATCTTTGAAAATCTCCTTGGCCGAAGTAGCCAGCATCGGTTTTACATATTCATCAAGATTAAGGGATTTTCTGACCTGTGCGGACTTCTTTCCTTCCTCCACAAAGATTTCGGCATCGTATTCCAGGTCGGTGGAATATTTATCCTTTTTTTTAATCAGCAGCCATTGGTTTTTTTGCTCTCCGCGTTGGGTATGGACAAGGGCGAAAGTTCCTTTTATCTTTTTTCCGAAGAATTCTATTTTCAGATCTCCTTTGTTAATTTGGGCAACAGGATTTGAAGTGCCCTTACTTTCCAAAACATTGTAGGTGCCTTCATCCCAAATATCCATAACCCCCGCACCGTAATTTCCTTTGGGAATTACTCCGTGAAAAGAAAGATATTTAACGGGATGGTCCTCGGTTTGGATTGCCAACCGTTTATCCTCTGGATTTTGGGAAGGACCTTTGGGCACCGCCCAACTTTTAAGCACGCCCTCCATTTCCAGACGTAAATCATAGTGGAGTCTCGTGGCTTGATGGCGCTGGATCACAAATCTACGTTGATTCTCCTCACCTATCTCTCCCTCAGGTTCGGGGGTTTTATCGAATTTCCGTTTCTTTTTGTAATCCTCTAATCCCAAAATCAGGAAGCTTTACTTTTCTTTTTCTTATCAAGACTCGCTTTAAGCTTTGCCATCAGATCTTCAGCTTGTGTAGGAGTGGTATCCACTTTCTCCACCTTGGTCTTTTTACCCTTGGCTTTGGCATTGATTATTTTCATCAACTGGTCATTATAAACGTCCTTATATTTATCCAGTTTGAAGGGTTCCGTATAATTTTCTATGAGCGTCAGTGCCATATCTACCTCTTTCTTAGAAACCTTAGTGGATGGCAATTTAAGATCTGCGGGATCGCGAATTTCATCAGCAAATCTGATGGCATGTAGGACAAGGGCATCTTTATAAACTCCAATAAGGGCAAGATTTTCTTTTTGGCGCATCACAAAAGTGGCCACTCCCAGTTTCTTGGTTTTTTTAAGCGCATCTCTTAGTAAATTATAACTTTTCCCTCCTTCCTTTTGAGGTTCAAGAAAATAAGGCTTTTTAAAAAGCAAGTCGCTCACTTCTTTTTCTTCTACAAATTCCTCGATATCGATGGTTTTGCTCTTTTTCATATTCGCCTGGGCGAAATCCTCATCTTCCAAAATCACATAGTGATCATCTTTTTTAAAACCTTTTACGATATCCTTCCATTCCACTTCCTTCCCCGTATTTTCGTTTACCCGTTTGTAACGGATTCGGGCGTTGTCGTGCACGTCGAGCATATCGAGTTCCAGCCTGCTTTCTTCCGAAGCACTGTACATTTTAATGGGTATTGACACAAGGCCAAAACTAATCGAGCCGTTCCAGATTGAGCGCATAGTTTTTTAGGTATTAGGGATTGGGGATTAGGGATTAGGTTGTTGAGCAATTTCTTTTTATAACCACTTCCTTCAACTTCGTATAAAATTATAACTTCTATTTATGAAGTATGGCAGATTTTAGGATATTTTAACCTGAATGAGAACCTTTCAAAGTTTTGAAAATGGAGAAAAAGAGGAATTTGTGGGGATTAATACTGCAATCTTTTTGCTATTGGGCCAGAAATTCTTTTGCGGTCAGGACAGGTATCTTGGAGTTTTTAAGATCCTTTTTGTTTCGTGTTATTATAATGTCTATTTGATTTTCGACAGCGGTATAAAATTGTAATCCATCTTCAAAATCTGGAAAATCATCATCACTTAAAGCAAGTTGAATAATCTTATCATCCAAACTTACTATTTCAACAAGCACCTTGAATTTTCTCAATATTTCACGAGCTTCTTTGGCTGACTTCAGCTTTGTGAGGATATAGTTTGTTTTGACAAAAGTTAAAGATGAGATTACCAAATCCAATTCTTTTCTATCGGCCCTAGAAAACAGATCGGCTGCTTCGTCATAAAATTCCTCTCGTCTAGAAAGCAAGTCAATGACAATGTTTGTATCGATGAGTAATTTGCTCATTTGTATTTCTCGATTAGATAATCAGTGTAAGCATCCTTGTGGTCGAAATTCTCCGGAAGAGTCACAACACCACTTAGACTCTGAACTAAAGAAGTTATATTGGATTTATTTTCATTGGTTTTAGTTAGACTAGCCAAATAGGATTCTATAAGTTTTGATAGACTGGTATCCTGAGCTTTGGCATATGCTTTTGCCCTTTCTATAACCGCGCCTTTAAGGCTTAAAGTGAGTTTCTTGTCCATAGCAATAAGTTTACGTGTAAAAATAATCGATTACTACGTAATAAAAAAATTGTTAGGTTGACAAATAAATCGGAATTATAAATTATTGGATTATTTCCATTTAACAGGAAGGTTTCCATTTTAATCTCTAATTTTTAATACATTTGTTTTCCTTTCAAGCAAATAAAATGCATCAACATCTTTTTGCCATTATTGACGTAGAAACCACCGGCGGAGGAATAGCCGGCAATAGGATCACGGAGATTTGTATTGCCCTATTACGTGGCAATGTAGTAGTTGATAAATATACCACGCTAGTAAATCCTGAAAGGGAGATTCCGCATTATATCACGGCTTTGACTGGAATTGATGACCGAATGGTTGCAAACGCGCCTCGTTTTTTTGAAGTGGCGGAAAAGATTGACCTATTTACTCGTGATGCAATTTTTGTGGCGCATAATGTGAGTTTCGACTACAATGTTATTCGGAATGAATTTGAGAATATCGGTCAGAGTTTTACACGGAAAAGATTGTGCACGGTTCGCCTTTCGCGGAAATTGATTCCGAATTTACTCTCTTATAGTCTTGGACGACTTTGCGATACTATTAATATCCCACATCTGGACCGGCACCGTGCCGAAGGAGATGTGGATGCGACGGTAATTCTTTTTCAACGGTTGTTATCTTTGGACGAAGACTTTAAAGTGTTCAATACCTTTCTAAATCCGCGTTCCAAGCAGGCCACACTCCCACCTCATTTATCTTCGGAACAAATAGAGGATTTGCCGGAAGAGGCGGGGATATATCTTTTTAAAAACCAGAAGCACAAGGTGATATATGCTGGTAAGGCCATTAACATCAAAAAACGGGTATTGAGCCATTTTTATGATAAAAAGAAGGAATACCATCTTGGCCAGGAAACGTATTATATCGATTATGAAAAGACCGGAAATGAACTTTTAGCGTTGTTGGTGGAATCGGAACATATCCGAAAACACTATCCTAAATTTAACCGCGCTCAGAAACTGCCGGCAACCACCTATCAAATTATAAGCTATGTGAATCAACGGGGGATTATCCAACTGGCATTGGGAAAAACGAAAGCACTTAACGATTCCGTGAGTACCTTTTACAGCCGGACGGAAGCGATGGAAAAGTTGGAAGAAATTTGTGAGACTTATAAATTATGTCCGCGGTTCTGCACTCTTCAAAGTAATGTGGAAAAATGTTCGCATTATAAAATACATAGCTGCGAAGGAATTTGTGAGGAAACCGAATCAGTGGAAGATTACAATGAAAAAGTCAGATCGGCCATTGAATTTCTTAATGAAAACAAACCCAGTTTTGCCATCCAAGGAAAAGGAAGATCAAACGGAGAAATAGGATTCGCCCTAGTAGTAGCCGGACAATATCAAGGCTTCGGATTTTTTGACCAGAATGAGTCCATTTGTGAAGTAGAAGATTTTGAACCATATTTAAAACGGCAGATTGCCAGTTACCATACCCACGCGGTAATCCGGAGTTATCTGAAAAAATATGGAGAGGATAATGTGGTGCGGTTTGAGAATGCTCCAACTGTTCGGTGTGAAGTGCGGAGCCTGACTATTGATTTGTTTGAGTTTTTTCCCGGGAATTAAGGATTAAACCTGACAGGTCTCAAAGACCTGTCAGGTTTAGGTAGTCGAGTTGAGAAAAATATAGCTATATTCATTGCAGTCAATCAAATACAATGGATTTCTTGGAACCCACATATTTCTATCATATTTTCAATAGAGGAAACAACAAACAGCCCATTTTCCATGAAGATGATAACTATCGGTATTTCCTAAAATTGACACAGAAACATATTTTACACATAGCAGATATTTATTGCTATTGTCTTCTTAAAAATCATTTTCATTTTTTAGTCAGGATTAAGGAAAAGAGTGAAAACCAATCCCAGGCTTTTTCCAATTTATTTAATGCATATTCGAAAGCTTTCAACAAAAAGTACAATAGAACTGGGAACTTATTTCAACGTCCTTTTAAACGAAAGAGAATCACGGAGGAAAAATACTTAAGGCAGGTTATACTTTATATCCATCTGAATCCCGAAAATCACGGAATTATAGAGAATATTGAAAATTACCCAAATAGTTCCTATGCTACCATTCTTTCATCAAAACCTACCCAATTAAAAAGAGAAGAAGTAATTGAGATTTTTGACAATATTGAGAACTTTAAATTCGTCCATCGACAAAGACCTGATTTATCAGATCTCGACCAAACCTGATCCACCAAACTTGATCGACCAAAACTTGATTCATCAAACCTGACAGGTTTCAAAAACCTGTCAGGTTTAACCAACGAGACCTGTTAGGTTTAGAAAATTTCAGAAATCTTTGAAAACCTAATCTCCCCAAAATCCGTAATCACCTTATCGGCTTTGGAATAATCCTGATTAACAGAATTTGGACTTTTAAATCCGACACAATAAATTCCTGCCGAATGTGCGGCGGCGATACCATTAGTTGAATCCTCGATAACCATACACTTTTCGCGTGGTTTACCCGCCAATTCCGCAGCCTTAATAAAAATCTCTGGATGCGGCTTGGAGGCTTTTAAATCGGCGCCACTTATTTTGGCTTTAAAATATTTATTAAGGTCGAAACGATCAAAGATTCTTTCAATATTTAACATGGAAGCAGAGGAAGCAAGAACGAGTGTTAGGTCGTTATTATAGTAATCACGGATTAAATCATATACACCATCCAAGAGGTCGAGATCATTATCATTTTCGAAAAGGTATTTAAAATGCTTCCGCTTGGTCGCCATTAATTCCTGCGGACTTGCCGCCAAATTATACTCTTCAGTAAGAGTGCGACAAATGGGTAAAGTAGCTTGACCGGTGAAGGAATCGTACAACGAATCGGAAACGTCAATTCCGAAATCATCAAACATTCTATAATAAGATTTCCGGTGAAGTGGTTCCGTATCCACAATTACACCGTCCATATCGAAAAGTACTGCCTTTATCATTTATCTGTTTTCTTTTTTTGCGAAGATACTATGGATTGAATGATGGGGGCGCTAATTCACAAAAAATTAAAGTAAAAGGCCACTCAAAACTAAGTAGCCTTTTTATATAAACAATCTCCTCAGGTTTCAATAACTAAGAATGGAGCTGAAATCATTCATTTGGAAAAACTTTGATTGTAGGCTTATTATTTACACTTTAAATCTGCTCAATCAAATACTTAATCAAATCAGTAGTTGTAACTATTCCAACAAGTTTATTGTCATCAACCACTGGCAAGGCGTGAAATTCCTTTTTTGCCAGTATTTCAGCAACCTCCTTGACAGTAGCGGAGGAAGGAACGCTGACAAGGTTTTTTGCCATTACCTGCTCGATTGTAAACATATTATATACGGTAGTATCGATAGTTTCATCATCGTCATCAACTGCATCGGCAAAACTGATTCGCAACAAATCCGTATAACTCAGCATTCCAATAATGGATTTGCCCTTCACCACGGGAATATGTCTTATTTTGTTCTTCTTAAATAAATGTTCTGCAGTCTCTAATTCGTCCTTTGAATTTAAAGTGATAACATTCTTGGTCATAATTGATGAAATCGGCTCTCCTTTTCTCATAATTTCTATTGTTTTTAGTAATAGGATAAATTTCGAGAAAATGTTCCATATAAATTATGACATTCGTCAAGGAGACTAAGAAACATAAAATTTAAAAATCCCTATTTCAGTTGTGCCAACAATTCAAATGACTTTAATCTGGATCCGTGATTGTGAATATGTGAAACCGTAATTATTTCATCCACTCGTGTTTCTGAGATGAAATTCGCAATCTTTTTCCGAACTGTTTCCTGACTTCCCACAAAAGTATATTGCATCATTTTGGCTATATGCGCCTCTTCCATTGGATTCCAAATTTTGGACATATCTTCCACGGGCGGAGGTAATGGTTGTCTTGTATTACGAATAATATTCAGCATAAATTGTTTCATACTGCTGGAGAGATATTCTGCTTCTTCATCGGTATCTGCTACCACAACATTCACCGCTGCCATTGCATAGCAGTTTTCCAATTGTTTGGAAGGCCTAAAGCCATTTAGGTACAATTGCATCGCCTCGTGCAAATGATTAGGAGCAAAATGACTGGCGAAAGCGTAAGGTAATCCGAGTTCGGCAGCGAGCTGGGCACTAAAGGTGCTGGAGCCCAAAAGATAAAGGGGCACTTCCAAACCTTCGCCTGGAATAGCTCGAACGGGACTGTTATGACTGGTTTTTGAAAAATAATATTGCAGTTCCTGAATATCCCGAGGAAAATCATTTACCGTTTCCACTCTTTCTCGTCGAAGAGCTCTTGCCGTTAGTTGATCCGTTCCCGGGGCACGACCTAAACCAAGATCAATACGGTCTGGATAAAGAGTAGCTAATGTTCCAAATTGTTCTGCCACAATTAAAGGTGCGTGATTCGGGAGCATAACTCCGCCAGAACCTACGCGAATCGTTTTAGTTCCCTCTGCAATATATCCAATAAGCAATGGCGTGGCCGAACTGACAAGACTTTCCGCATTGTGGTGCTCGGAGATCCAAAAGCGTTTGAATCCCAATTTCTCGACATGCTGAGCGAGGGAAAGACTGTTTTCCATTGCTTGTTTATGGGAACTTCCCTGAATTACCGGAACCAAATCCAAGACGGAAAAGGGAATGTTTTTTAGGTTTTGTTCTTCTAACATTGATACATTTTTACAATTTACTGGATTGGCGATGAATACAAATTATGGTTAGCTTGGTTATTTTAATCGAATATTTATAAGTCCCACTGAACTTGTCGAAGTGCAGTATCAATAGGTCTTCGACAGGCTCAGACGGACAAATTATCACTTATTAACCTTCGCAACAAATTCACATTGTCTCAGTATAAATAAAAATTAAAAAAATCCCACTGTTTTTTATTCGAGCCAATTAGCGAAGTAGTTTTTTCTATTTTTTTATCACGATTTAATTCTGCCTCTTTTATATTGAAGCGGCCATTCTATATCCTCTCTCAATTCGTGTGCAAATTGTAATGGGAGATAGGGTTGTCGGAGACTTTCTCGGGCATATAGAATTAGATCTGCCATCCCTTTTTCCAAAATTTCTTCGGATAATGCTGAGGTGTTTATTTGGCCTACCGCGCCCGTAAGTATTCCTGTTTCTTTTTTAATTCTCTCCGCAAAACCCGCTTGATATCCAGGAGCAGTTGGAATCTTAGCGTGTGGTACATTCCCTCCGGAAGAGGTATCAATCAGGTCTACTCCCAAATCTTTTAGATGCTTTGCGAGGTTGACCGAATCTTCAATATCCCATCCACCTTCTGTCCAATCGGTTGCCGAAATTCGTACAAAAAGTGGCTTTTCATCGCCCCATTCTTTTTTTACTTCGGAAGTTACTTCCAATAACAATCTAATCCGATTTTCAAAACTGCCGCCATATTCATCTGTTCGATTATTTGCCAATGGCGAATAGAACTGATGGAATAGATAGCCGTGAGCAGCGTGAATCTCGACTACATCATAACCAGCTTTCTTTGCTCGACGGGTCGCTGCCACATAATCATCCTTCACTTTTTGAATTCCGTTTTTGTCCAATGCTACAGGAGGTGCCTCACCCTCCCTAAAAGGCAAAGCGGAAGATGAAACTGTTTGCCACCCATTCCTTTGTTCTGGATTTATCTTATGCGCTCCTTCCAAAGGTAGGGCATGGCTTGCTTTCCGACCGGCGTGCGCCAACTGGATTCCCATAAGCGAATTTTGTGAATGGACATATTCTATAATCTCTCTAGGCTTGATAATCTGCTCGTCATCCCACAGACCCATATCTCCATACGATATTCTGCCTTCTGGCGATACAGCCGTAGCTTCTTGAATAATTAATCCGAACCCCCCTGTAGCTCGACTTCCTAAATGCACGAGATGAAAATCGTTGGCATACCCATCTACGCAGCTATACATACACATAGGGGAAACTACCATTCGGTTTTTTAAAATGGTATTTCTGATTTGAAGCGGGGTGAAGAGTTTTGACATACTATGGGTTTTAAATGGAATTAAAATGATAAGACCTAGGACTTAAAGACATAAGACGGAGGACTAAATCGTCTGAATCTCTACATCTGCAAAAATATACACAAATGGAGCGGGATGGGGAGGATTTTGGGTGGTTTATCATATCGTTAACCTTTTGGGATTTTGACGGTCCCCCCAGTCTTCCCGAAGGAAGTTCGGGACAGGCTCTAAAGAGGGAGATGAGAAGCTTGTTAGAATTATATAAAACTACATTTCAATTTATTACGGAGTTCTTCGATTTCGATTTGGATTTCGATTTGGATTTCGATTTGGATTTCGATTTGGATTTCGATTTGGATTTCGATTTCGGTTTCAATCTGGTTAGTCCCCCGGCCCTCCCGAAGCAAGTTCGGGAGAGGCTCTAAAAGGGGAGATGGGAAACTTGTTAGAATTTTATAAAACTACATTTCAATTTATTACGGAGTTCTTCGATTTCGATTTGGATTTCGATTTGGATTTCGATTTGGATTTCGATTTGGATTTCGATTTGGATTTCGATTTCGGTTTCAATCTGGTTAGTCCACCCGGTCCTCCCGAAGCAAGTTCGGGAGAGGCTCTAAAAGGGGAGATGGGAAACTTGTTAGAATTTTATAAAACTACATTTCAATTTATTACGGAGTTCTTCGATTTCGATTTCGATTTGGATTTCGATTTGGATTTCGATTTGGATTTCGATTTGGATTTCGATTTCGGTTTCAATCTGGTTAGTCCACCCGGCCCTCCCGAAGCATGTTCGGGACAGGCTCTAAAGGGGGAGATGAGAAACTTGTTAGAATTATATAAAACTACATTTCAATTTATTACGGAGTTCTTCGATTTCGATTTCGATTTGGATTTCGATTTGGATTTCGATTTGGATTTCGATTTGGATTTCGATTTCGGTTTCAATCTGGTTAGTCCACCCGGCCCTCCCGAAGCAAGTTCGGGACAGGCTCTAAAGGGTGAGATGAGAAACTTGTTAGAATTATATAAAACTACATTTCAATTTATTACGGAGTTCTTCGATTTCGATTTGGATTTCGATTTCGATTTCGGTTTCAATCTGGTTGGCCCCCAGGCCCTCCCGAAGCATGTTCGGGACAGGCTCTAAAGGAGGAGATGGAAGAATTGTTAGATTTTTATAAAACTACATTTCAATTTATTACGGAGTTCTTCGATTTCGATTTCGATTTGGATTTCGATTTGGATTTCGATTTGGATTTCGATTTGGATTTCGATTTGGATTTCGATTTGGATTTCGATTTCGGTTTCAGTTTCATTTCTCCTTACACACATATTTATCAATCATATACTGCGTAATGGGTTTTAAGGTTTTTCCGGTTTCTGGATGTTTTCCTAGGTCCGTGAAAAATTCCAGTTCTCCTTTTCGGTTTTTTCCGTACCAGATTTGGGGATTTCCTTCGGAATTAAAAAATTGGGTGTTGCAATCGGGTTGGATTTTATTGAAATGCTCCATCTGGCTTTTATTGAACAGGAATATTTGTCCGTTTTCCAATTCCTTTGAATCGAAATCGGTTTCCACAAATTCATTTCCATCCCACTTCATCCATTTTTCCTTGTTTACGAAATCGAGAATAAAATAAGCTAGCAAACATCCTAAGATTATTAGAACTGTAGTTCGGTTTCTTCTAAAAAAACTACCCAAAAAGAAAGCCCTTCCTTTAGAAGTTCTACCAATCTCTTCTATTTCCAGAACCTTTTTTTCTTCACTGTTCCTTATTAGAAAATCGCTAAAATCTGCATAGTCTAAAAATTTTGCAAGACCATCGCGAACGGCCTTTTGTTTTAATTCAATATCCTCTCCTTGTGATGCTGCATTGTAGTAATCGCGAAGTCTTCTTTCGCCAAATTGAAAGTTCATTTCCTGCTCAATAAAGTCTGAAAGTTTTTCAGCGGCACTGGTTTTCGAGGGGGTTAAAATCCCTGTTTCCAATTCAATGGCCATTGCCTTTTCAAAAGCCTCCAAAATCAATTTGCTGTGCATTCCTTTCCTATTATTCAAGCATTTAAAACTACAAAACCCTTTCGGAAATATATGGAAATTCTTTTCCAAATCCTTTCCGGACGATTTCCAATTTCTCTTTCAGCATTGTCATTCTTTTGAACTGGTAATTGAAATAAGAAGCATAATGAAAACTGCTTACTGATTATTTCATTTCAACATAAACTGAATGAAATAGAATAGAGGCTCTAGGAGAAGTAGCGCTTTTATTCTATTTCCACAGCACTTCTCGCAAAATCTGGACCTCCATATCCAGCCCTAACCCTTTTGTTCAATCCTAAAATTATAAAAAATGAAGAAAATTGTTTCCATAATGGCAATCGGACTATTTAGTCTGATAGTTTTTTCCTGTACGCCCCAGGCAATTGATGCAGATACGATAAATCCACAATCTTGCTGTGGCGACGACAGCCATTTTCCTCCACCTCCATCACCAGGATTAAACGGTGGCTGATTGGTGGCTCTTAAAAAATAGTTACTTTTAGAGGGATGAAATTTCAAAAGCTTCCATCCCTCTTTTTTACATTCCAAATCCTGTTTTTTGGAATGTTATCGAGTTTATCCACCCATGCCCAGAATGAAGTTGATAGCATAAAATTTTATGGGAAAACCTTACTAAATCCTGACCGAGAAGCCAACCTTCCGGCAGCCTTCAACTATTTTGAAAAATCCCTGATTATAAATCTAAACGAAGGAGATACTCTGGAAGCAGTTAAAAAGCTTCGTCATATAACTATTGGACAAATTGAAGTTGGAGCACTTTTCGCGGGAGAGGAAACTGCCACCCGAGCTTTGTTGTTATTGGAAAATCAACCTACCGATTCACTTGTAATAAATTTAAAAAAAGGAATATATAATGATTTGGGAATGATTTATAGAATTCTGAAAAATCCCGACAATGCCTTTAGGTTTTATAATGAATCTCTTAAATATTGCCTGAATGCCCAGGACAGCATGCACCTTGTAAATAATATGGGAAATATTTACGTTGATCAAGGCAATTTTGAGTTGGCAGAGGAACAATTTCGAAGCTCTTACGAATTAAGTAAAAAGAGTACCGACTTTTATTCACAAGCAAGGTTTTTGGATAATTTAGGCTTTTCACAGTCCAAATTGGGACTTCCAGTAGGGCTGCAAAATATGCTAACTGCACTGAAAATACGCCACAGCAACAATGATTTAGCAGGACTTTATGCAAGCTACTCGCACTTGGCAAAACATTATTACGGTCGTGGCGAACAAAAAGAAGCTTTGGAATACGCGGAGAAAGCCTATCATCTTGCTCACCGGCTTAAACGACCATCGTATATAGAAAATTCATTGGCCAACTTATTGGAAATTAGGGAAGATAGCCTTTCACGTGAGTACATTAAACTTAACGATAGCATAGCCCAAGCAAAACTTCAAAGACGAAATAAATATGCAGGAATGCAATATAATCTATTAAAAGAAAAGCGAAAAACTGAGCAAAATAGATTATTGCAGGAGAAGGAAAAAAGAAAGAAACAGGGATATCAATATTTGGGAATCTTATTGTTTTTAACCCTTATAGCAATCTATTTCATCCAACGGGCCCAAAATAGAAAAAACACCATAAAGCAGATCTACAATACTGAGACGCGCATTTCAAAAAAACTTCACGATGAGGTGGCAAATGACATGTACCACTTAATGACCAAAATCCAATTGGGTGACCCTGATCCAGAAAAACTATTGGATGATCTGGATTTGATTTACAATAAAACCAGAGATTTAAGTAGGGACAATGCCGCACTAATTATTGAGGAGGATTTTGGTTCTCAACTAAAAGATCTTTTAAATAGCTACAAACAAGACGAAACCGTAATAACTACGCAGAATATTTCGCAAGTGGATTGGAAAACTATTTCGCCCCATAAAAAAACTACTATTTATAGGCTGTTGCAGGAAATAATGACAAACATGAAAAAACATAGTCAAGCCTCGCAGGTTCTTATAAGTTTTAGTAAAAACGGAAAAAAATTACAGATAAAATATGTAGATAACGGGGTTGGATGTAAGTTAAAAAACAAAAATGGTCTTGAGAATATGGAAAGCCGTATTAAGGCGGTAAAAGGAAGTATTATATTTGAAACATCTCCCCAAAAAGGATTTAGAGTAACCATAACTATTTAGAGGATGTTTAAAAGAGTTTTACTTTCTGAGGATATAGATACTATCAGTCAGGGTATTATGGCCGTGATGGATAAACTGCATATTGAAGATGTGCAACAAACACAATATTGTGACGACACCTATTTGAGAATAAAGAAATCAAATATTGACGGGTTTCCTATAGACTTATTAATAACAGATCTTTCCTTTGTTCCAGACCACCGAAAACAGGAAATAAACTCTGGTGAGGAATTAATCAAAAAGGTAAGAAAAGAATTTCCTGAACTTAAAATTATAGTTTATTCTATAGAAGACCGTCCTGAACGCGTTCGCTCCCTACTGAGAGATTTTAAGGTAGATGGTTATGTAGCAAAAGGAAGAAGAGGATTAAGAGAGTTGGAAGACGCAATTATTTCCGTGATAAATGAAAAAATTTATCTCTCTCCCAGCTTGAACCAAACTATAAGATCACAGCCACCCGTGGAAATCATAGATTTTGACATTGAACTGTTACGGCTTCTCTCCAAGGGCCATTCCCAGGATCAAATAAGTGCCTATCTAAAAGAAAAGAGTATAAAACCGTGTAGCTTGAGTGCCCTGGAAAAACGACTCAATATATTGCGTCATCACTTTGGAGCGAACAATGTTGTTCATTTAGTATCAATTACAAAGGATTTGGGGATTATCTAGCAAAATCTGTTTATATTTTGAGAATATTACGAGACTTATGTGTGCAAATATTTTTAGAATTAAAATTTATTCCGATAAAGTTCTCAGAATAAGGTTTTCCGTAAGGAATGCCGAAATTGTTGATTTAACTTTGCAGTGGTTCATTATCTGATTGATTCTGGGGAGGATCATATTAATGAACCAAATTACCAATCCCTCATAATTAATTTTGTGGGGGATTACTTTTTTGCCTCAGTCAAAATGCAAATAAGAGAAAACACTAACAAATTTTCTTATGGAAAATTTGGGTCGAAAAGCCGAAACGGCAAAAGTCAATTATGGTGGTAGAAAATATTTTGGGATTTTAGAACGAAAATCCAAAAGAGCCAGTTATCCCAAATTTGCGTGCCTCGGGCTCTTCCAAATAATTGCCCCGGAAGTTAAAATCCAATCGGAAAACTTTAAATATATTGCCAACCCCTACACTCCATTCCCAGTAAATATCCTCTGGAGCCTGATAGACAATGTTGGAGGCGTTCAAATAGATATTATCCTGTGAAATAGTTCCATAAACCGCCCTAAAACCTACTATTTCTCTAAGATTCCATTTGCGAATAATTGGAATTCGGGAAAAGATGCGCCCGCCAAAATCATGTTGCAAATAAAGGGAAGCATATGTATCGCTTACAAACTCGTAATAATCAAGTTGGGTGAAAGTATTGTATATAGTAAAATAGGTTTGGTTGCCCGGAATAGGACTCAGAAGACTGAGAGGCACAGGATCAAAAGTTTTCCCTATTTCGGCAGTAGAAAATAAACGTCCCAATCCTCCAATATTCCAAGGTCTAGAATAATATGCCTGCAGACGTCTGTATTCAAAATCGCCACCTAATATATCTTTCATTCCATATCCATATCCCACATAAAAAGTAGAATAACTACCGTCATTAATAATAGTTCGCTCCACACCAAAGCCAGATGTCTTTTTGCCAGGTGTGTAAAACAATCCAACCTCAATTTCCGGCTGGTGGACTTCACTCGCTATTTCACCAGTAAATACACCATCATCCATAACCTTGTAATCTATACTGAAAGTTTCGGTAGCAGATCGAAGAGTTCTATAAGAACCTGTAACTCTTACTACAAAGTTTTTCCAAGGTTCAATATCAAAACCAACAGTACTAAGATTAATGTTTGAGAGCCTATCATTGGTGCCAACTGAAAACAGAGTGGAACTTGCTAAATTTCGACCTAAAACATCATTACTGTTAGTCAAACTTGCACCGGTTTGCTCCACATCGCGACGATTGCCTCCAAAAACAGTAAGTCTTGATCGCCGATCTAATAACCACTTACCAGAAAGACCGTATTTAAATTTATTATCTTTAAATCCGTAGGCACCAAAACCTTCTAATCTCCAGAGGTCGTTCTGGCTGAAAAATGTTCTTCCACCCAGACGGATGCGCACACCTTCGGCTTCATTGTATCCGAAAATGGAATAGATAGGACCAGCATCAAAATGATCGATCAAATAATACCCACTTGCCAAGGTGGCCGTAAGATTATATAAAGTGTTGAATCGAGGGACTGTCCTTAGCGTATCAAGCATTTTATAAATTCCTTTTTCATCTTTGCTCAATTTTTCCAATCTTCTTTCATCCCAAAATTCATCAGGACGATTATAGATTTCATATTGATAAGGATCAACCTGTTCGGAATAAAACTTCTTATCCTTGGGTACATCGAACACATAATTATTATAAAGTGTGGTACGTTTTCCATATATGCCTTTGGCCTTTTCCTTTTTTCGCAAACTGAAATCGCTCATAAAATAATCACGGGTAATCAAGAATATGGAATCGTTCAGCACATCAAACTTTTGTTCAATATAAACATCCCGCACCCAATTTAAATTGGCGCTTTTGGAGGCCTGTAGATTAATTTCCTTTATTGCCCAAGTGGTATCGTTTACCCAAAAATCCCCCTTAAATGTAAGTTCATTCTTCCTACGGGGATAATAGATAATATTATAACACCATTTATTGTCACGAAAAGCACTGTCCTGCAACACATAATTATACACATCAATACCCGTCCGTGACAAAGGGCTTGTAAATGCCTTATCAAAAAACTTTAGGTAATTATCATAAACATCGTATTCGCTATATAAATCCTTGATAAAAGCAATCAATGCCTGATTATTATCGAATCCAGAATTTTTATTTCCTATAAGATCTTCTTTCTCCGTATTTAAAACATTATCTCCGTAAACTTTATAATATGCTTCATTTAGGAAAATGGGTAAATAGGTTTTTCCTGTTATATTGGAAGTATCCGTCATATCAAATATGAATTCCATTCCGTTGAATATTTTGCTTTGCATAAAAGCACTGTCTATGGAGTTTAAATCAAATTCAAGTTTTTCGTACTTATCGTATTGGTATTGCTTAAATTTTTTTACACCATTCTCCCTCCTATTCTCCCATATCTTCCGAAGAATATCTATAGCAGGATTATTCTTTTTGGATGTTTTCCCGGTAAAGATTACCACTTCGTCTAAAGCCGAGGCAGCTTCTTCCAGCACCACTTCCATTTTATAGGTAATTCGCTGGGAAAGCTCCACTTCTTTGGTAGTGTAGCCGATAAAAGAAAAAACAACTGTTGGAAAAGTTTTGGCACTTTCAAGATAGAACCGACCGTTTTCATCAGAAATGGTTCCTTCCTGGGAACCTTTAAAAATAACGTTGGCAAAAGCGATAGGTTCCCCTGAAGTATCCTTAATAAGACCGCTAATTTTGGTTTGTGAAAATACCGAAGCACTTAATAATAATAAACCTAAAATTAAAAATTGCTTCATATAGGGAGAGAATAACAAACAAAATCAAAAACGGCAAAAAGAATAAATGAAATTACGTATCGCCAAATACAAACTCAATAAAATCTTCGAATGATAGTTTTATTCCCGAAGATATTTTGAACTGCTAGATTTATTAGTCCAACTGAGTAAAATATATTATTTATACAGGACCTTTTTAACCGCCTTAACCACGTCCTCACTACTTGGCAACCATTCTTTGAACAAGGCTGGAGAATAAGGTGCAGGTGTATCGGCAGTGTTGATTTTAATAATAGGGGCGTCCAGATAATCGAAAGCTTCATTTTGAACGATATACGAAATTTCCGTTGCAACATTTCCGAAAGGCCACGCCTCTTCCAAAATTACCAGACGGTTTGTTTTCTTTACAGATTCAAGAATTGTGTCCTTATCCATGGGTCTTACTGTGCGCAGGTCTATAATTTCGCATTCAATTCCTTCTTTAGCCAAATCATCGGCTGCTTTGTATGCTTCCTTAATAATTTTTCCAAAAGAAACAATTGTTACATCTTTTCCTTTACGTTTGATTTCGGCAACTCCAAGAGGAATAAGATATTCTCCTTCCGGCACCTCACCTTTATCGCCGTACATCTGTTCACTTTCCATAAAGATAACCGGGTCATCATCGCGAATAGCACTTTTTAAAAGACCCTTGGCATCTGCAGGATTACTGGGAACAACTACTTTTAAACCTGGGCAGTTGGCATACCAACTTTCAAAAGCTTGGCTATGGGTGGCGGCCAACTGACCGGCTGATGCAGTTGGTCCACGAAAAACGATGGGAATATTGAATTGGCCACCGCTCATTTGTCTCATTTTCGCGGCGTTGTTTATTATTTGGTCAATTGCCACAAGCGAGAAATTAAACGTCATAAATTCAATGATCGGTCTATTGCCATTCATTGCTGAACCAACTCCAATTCCCGAAAATCCATTTTCTGAAATTGGTGTATCTATTACTCGTTTGGCACCAAATTCATCAAGCATTCCTTTACTGGCCTTGTATGCTCCATTATATTCGGCAACTTCCTCACCCATTAAATATATAGTATCGTCCCGACGCATCTCCTCGCTCATTGCTTCTGCTATTGCCTCTCTGAATTGTAATGTCTTCATTCCTAAAAGTTGTATTTATAAATAATCAAGCTTCCTGCTTTAAAAAGCACAACAAAAATAAAGCTATTTATTGATTTTCCGGCGTCCTTTTCGCAAATGTATCCATTGCTACTTTTGGGAAATTAATTTTAAGGGGAGCATCCCAATATGAAAGTTTTTTTGCCTACTTGCTTAACATAGATTTAACACATATATTTAACTATCAAATGAAGATGAATGCATCCATTTTTAACGAATAAGATGAAAAACTATTTTTAATTTATAAAACACCATTAATAACCACTCTGATAATCCTAAAACTCGAACTATGAAGAAAATTACATTCCTAAGCATTGCGATATTATTCGCAAACACTATAATCTGCCAAGTACCCCAATTCGAAAGGGATGCCTTAATGGCACTTTACAACAGTACCGATGGCCCAAACTGGGTCGAAAATACTAATTGGGGTTCTAGTAATCCTGTTTCCACGTGGCACGGAGTAACCGTTGAAAATATTGAAGGAAACGACCATGTTACTTGGCTAAATTTACCAAGCAACGGCCTCCTGGGCACCCTATCTCCAGAATTGGTCAATCTAACAGAATTGACATTCCTGGGTCTCTTCGACAACCAACTATCTGGTAATTTGCCAGTTTTTATTTCCGATTTTAGCAAACTAACTATTCTGGCACTTGATTACAATGATTTTACTGGAAGCATCCCAGGCGAATATGCAAATCTAACGGCAATGGAAAGCTTGTACTTTAGTGCGAATAACCTCACCGGCGAGGTTTCAAATATTTTTTCGGCTATGCCAAATCTGGAGCGGTTATACTTGGGCGAGAACAATCTTGAAGGTAATTTGGATTTAAGTGCTAATGAGAATGTAAGGTTGGTTTATCTTTTAGACAACAATCTCTTAAAAATAGATCTTAGGAATGGAAACAATCAGGGTCTTGAAAGACTTATTGTAACCAACAATCCAGAATTGACCTGTATTTTTGTCGATGACAAAAACAATGTTCCCCAAGAGTGGACAAAAGATGCTACAGCTACCTATGTAGAAACACAAGCCGAATGTGATGCTCTTGGTACCGAAGATATTCACGCCATTTCATTTGCTATTTATCCAAATCCGTCGAAAGGTCATTTTATTATCAACACGAATTCAGATGTTGATTCTGTTTCCATTTATGATATTTCCGGAAAACAGATCAAAACTTTTAAGCAACAAAGTGAATATGATGTCACTGATCTCGCCAAAGGCTTGTATTTGTTAAAGATTCAAAATAATAAAGGCTCGCAGATTGAAAAATTTCTTGTTGAATAACAATTAAATTCCATTACAGGAAACCACATCCTCAAGTATAGCGCAGTACCTGATGATGTGGTTTATTAAATAAAATATTTATATGATCATCGTTCAAATCACGGGATTACTAAAAACCCTTAATGAAAATAAAGATGTTTTTCTGAACTCTGATGACCCTATTGTAGCCATTGATGGTCCGATCAGTTTAAAATCTATTGTGATCCCACCAAAGATGCATCCTTACTTACCGTTCCTGTATCTCAGTTAAATGGGTTAAATGCTGGATTAATAGATAAGTTGTCTGATTATATTGGAGTTACCAATGTGAAATTTGGATAACCAGATTTGAATTTAAAAATATTGTGATTACTCGCGTTTCAAAAAATAAAAAATCTATTCCACCTCAATGGTCAATCTGGCACTAAAATCTACGAGGGCAGTCTCAGACCTGTATGTAGCTGGTTCTAGTTTTGGCATTTGGTTAATCACTTTTATAACTTCTCGTTGAATAGTCTCTAGAGGTGAGACCACATTTATATTTTCGGGTTTACCCTGTTCATCTATCTGAAATCTCACGATAAATTCGTGCGATCCTTTAGGAATTCCAGCCGCAGCTAAACTTCGATAATCTACATATTCCGTGATAAAATGATTTATGTTTTCCGTAGAGCAGGCAACCAAAGCACCTCCTTTTAGATCCTCACAACCTGGAAAAACCGGCGCCCGCTCCACCATATTCATAGAAACAGCCTGCTTCCTAGAGGAATTGATTGGCTCTCTAGCTCCCATAGTTGTCTCCTTTTTAGTGACCTCTGCAAGGTTGTTTTTCTTTGCAACAACTTCAAAGGAGTAAGTATTAGTATACGACACCTCCACCGGAACGTGGTTTCTAAACCCAGGTTTTATCCCCTTGAGATTGTGGAGTGCAAAATAAATGTCGTCCTCTATTTTTTTATGTGGAGCCGCCACGCCGATCTCCTTTATATTGCCATCCTTACCGACGACAAAAGAAACTTTTACTTTTTGAATTCCAGTTTTTAACGGCAGATTATAATAATCCTTCGGACTGATTCGTCCATCCAAAAATTCTTTGAAGCTCTTATTGAAACATTCCCGAAGTTCCGAAGAGCTCATATTATAAGGACAGCCGACAAAAATGGGTGGAATTTGAGTATTATTGAAGGCTACAATTCCAACTTTTAAAGGAACTTCTTCCTTTATAATCTCTACTTCTGGAATATTCAGGGAAGTTGAAATCGAGTTTTTTAGATTTTCCACGTGCGGATTGGTTCCTATTTCTAAAGCCCTATTCAGATTCTCCAAAGCCTCCATTCCTTGTCCCGAACTATATAGCGCATTTGCGGTGAAATAATGATTGGATATCTCGAGATCGTGAAGAGTCTTATTTAAAATTATAGGCTCATTAATTATTCTGGAATTATTCCTCAGCGTATCAAGGACCCCATATATATGGTTAAAACCAGTTATAATCTTATAACCCAGGATAGAGTCATTGGGATCAAAATCTTCAAGAGATTTGGTCTGTAAGAATAATTGCATCACACTATCTGAACTTCGCCGCTGAAAAACCTCATTTTCAGAAATAAGCTCAGAAACTCTCTTTTGTGCAATTTTGTTTTCAGGAGATCGTGAAAGAACCTGACTGTAGATTTCGTGTGCCTTTTTATATTCTCCAGAGTTATAGTGATTTTCAGCGGTTAGCAGTAAAGCGGATGCTTCACCAGATGATTGGGGGCTATATTCATTCGCAAAATAGTAGCCACCTCCACCCAGTAGCAAGATTCCTAAAAAAACAGCTATTAATAGTAAGGGGTTAATCTTCCTCCTTTGTTTTTCAGGATCAATTTTTGATTTAATCGCAATCTTTTCGTCATACTTGAGCAACTCTTGAGATGACAAAGCATTTTCATTGTAAGGTGGCAAATTATTCTTCAATCCTCGAGAGCGATTTTCATTTTTATGTGGGAGCCCTTCAATTACATCATCTTCATTTGAAAAATAGACCTCCTTCTTCTTCGAAATATTTAAAATATCCAAATTAAGGGGAAAACTTCGTCCCAAACTTATGGAACTGGAAAAATCTATTTTGGTTCCAGAGTCGATTCGGTCTCCATTAATGTAGGTACCATTTGTAGAGTTCAGGTCTTCAATAAAAAGATTTAATCCATCGAAAGAAATACGGCAATGGCTTTTGCTTACTCGGTTGGTAGGATCATTAACCAAGATGGATATTTCCTTATTTGACACCTTTGGTTCCCGCCCAACAATAAAAACTTTAGTCTCCATCCCGTTAAATCGACTTAAAAGATTAATGATGCCAGCATATCAAAACCAAGAGATCTAAAATCTGTGGTGTGATGCTGATTTTTAAATTGGAAAAATGTTTAGGAATTATTCTATGCACTTGTCTCTAAAGAATAATATCTTTCTCATGGAATCGAAAGTAATATCGAGAATGATAAATATATGCTGGGGAATCGCCGAGGATTTAAAAGAATACTATAAAAAACATCATTATTCCATTCGGCAATCTATATAATCATTACATTTTTACAATAAGAACACTTTTCCGTCCGAGATAAATTTATATAAAATATACAATCAAAACAAGATGATTTTAATATATATTTAAGAAAGAAAGTAGCTTTAAATCAATTTAGATAATAAAGGACAACAATGCCTTTTAAAACTAAGAACACAATGTACTTCAGCTTCTAGGAATTTGCTGAAAACCCAAAATCCTTTTGTTCCGAAAAACAAGAAAAGCTCAATCTATTTTAAACCGCGTATTTGTCCCTTCAACTCTTCCATAGACTCCTGAAGTTGCCGTAGCAGATTACTGTCCGATGGTTCATCTACACCAAAACTAAGCTTACTATTGACAAGCCAAAGCTCCAAGATATCCCGGACTTTTACATCGATGGGAAGATATTGACTATTTAGAGAAATGAGTCGAATACTTTGTGGATTGTTCGGCACTTTTTGCAGTTTTTTGACCAAAACAGAATCCTTAAGAACAACGATATAGATTTTGCTATCCGTAGCCTCCGTGATATTTGGAACCGCACGGCCCAATACCCATTCATTGGGTCTAATATTGGGCATCATGCTGTCTCCTTCCACCTGAAAACCACGATAAGAAGCGTTTCTATATTCTGGCAGCGGAATATTAAAACTGGGGAGCGATTGATACCACCCTACATCTTGAATATTATTTGGGTATCCGGCGGCCGCTTTTTGATTGACCAAAACAATATTATCATTCCCACTGGAGTCCAGGGTAACAACTAATGGCGACACATCTCCACTGCGGGTATTAATATGTTTTTCACCACTTTCGCCAAAAAGCCATAAAGGATTGATCTGAAACTGTCCCATAAGAGCCGCTACAATCTTTCCGGATATCTTAGTCTTTCCCCGCTCGATGTCTGCGGTGGTGGATCCTGCATCCAAGAGTTCGGCAAAAGCCTGCTGCGTATAGCCAAATTCTTCACGTAACTGTTTGAAACGCTTGGCTTCAAGTGGTAATGTTCTTTCCATCTGCTAAAAATATGAATATTTGGAATATTTCCAAAATTTAGTGGGATAAATTCCTATAAAAAAATAAAAAAATAATTCATCACAAATAATATTCAATCATATTTTTAACTACTTTTGCGCACTATTAATCACTAATTTATTTTCAAAATGAAAAAAATCTTTTTATCACTTGCTGCTCTTGCATTAGTTGCTTCTGTTTACTCTTGCAGAGAAACCACCAAAGAAAATGCTGAGGACACTGCAGAATCTGTTCAAATGGACACAGAAAATGCATTGGACCACGCAGGTAACAAGCTTGACGATGCTGCTGATGCCACTGAAGACGCTTTGGAAGATGCAGGAGATGCTGTTGAGCAAGCTGCCGACGACACAAAAGACGCTGTGAACGACGCTACAGACGGACAATAAGCAATTCTTTGCTAATAAAACAGAAGCCCCTTCGATTTGGAGGGGCTTTTTTATTGTACTATAATCCTTATTCAAAACCGGAATAGAATCTAGCCTGCTATGCTTCTAGACCCAGGAAACAAAAACCAAGAATCAAGACTTTAAAATGGTGGGTGTTTTATAGTGACATTCGATAATGAGAAGTTTTATAGTCATCAAATATTCTCATCGATAACTCAGAATGCATTGCACAGAAAAACCCGTTTTCTACTTTGAGCAGCCACAACCCGGCTGGCACTTTTTATCTCCAAGAGGTACTTGGGTCCATTTTTTTTCTGAATCGAATTTGGACGTTTTCTTATCAATAACAATCTCGGGATTTAATTTTTTATGATTGCGCTTTTTTTGGCGTTTAATAAAAAAGAAGGAAGTAAGCTTAAACCTATATTTTAAGTGGTAAATAAAAACCGGATAAGGTTTTGTAGGCTTCCACTCGTCTTCGGCAATTGCAATTTTTAAAAAGGTGACATCAAAATTATTCTCTTCCGAAGGCCTGAACCTATTTAGATTCTCAATATACTTACGATAATAATTACCAAAAAAAGAAAAACGGAGACTGTTTATCCTATCATAAAAATGATCAATATCCTCTACTTCCAAAGGAGATTCGGGTAAGTTCTCTAACCTACTTCTAAAGTGGGAAATTAGGCCATGAAAACCTCTAATATTTTTATGAGAAGACTTGGCTCTAGAGTGACTATTTGATGTGGAATCAATCAAAAGATTAATGGATTTTTTACCACTGCAAATTTAATGAATTAATGAAGACCGGCCTATATTGAATTAATTAGATTCCATTTTGAAACCTAACCAACATACTAAAAAGACAGTTAAAAACACCATCTTACAAATGAATAAAAAAATTACTACTTTATTTCAACGATCTGAAAAGATTCTTTATAAACTCCTTTTCATTCGCAGCTTCATCCTTAGATTCTCGTTTATGCTCTTTATATTCCTCATCAGCTATATAACTACTTAAACTTCCATCTGTATAGCTTACCCTTTGTGGGAAATAAGCATCCGGAAATTCATCATATTCAGAGTGAGCGTCTTGTTGTTCTATTTTCTCAAGTTCTTCTATCGTTTTTTCAACTTTCTGTCGTTCATAAGACGTGTCGAAGTCATGATAGTATTCTATTTCTTTTAGTTGTTTCAATTTATTCTTTAAACTATGAATAGGAGATTCGTCTGGAATTGCATAATCTAGGTTTGAAATCACATCATAAAAAACAGCATTATAAAGATCCTCGTTTTCATTTTGAAATTTTTCAAATTGAATGGGAAAAGCAGTTTTGATTTCAAATATTGCTGGTAATTCGTCGAAATATATGATGCTTTCAAAATTATTCATCAATATTCTTTCTATATCAAAAGCTTCTTCACCTGTAAAATGACTCAACAATGAAAAGAAATTACATATTGAATTGTTGGTTATATTATTCGAATAGCAAATCTCCCTTAAATTATCTTTAACAAACGCCAACAAACTTCTATTTTCTCTTCCAAAGAAATCTCTTAGAAGATCAATTTTTAAAATAATTAAATCCTCTCTGCTCGGTTTAAAATATTTCGATTGCTTAGAATCCATTTCGAGAATGTCAAAATTCCTAAAGACTATATTTTCAATCAATTTTAATTCTTCAGAATTTAGTTCCACTTTATGAGAATCTTCGATCTCTTTTCTCCCCGTTATTGCCAGCGCAGGTTTTAAAAAAAGAATTGAGGATAACAGTTGTTCTTTAGCAATTGAATCCATATTTATATAAGATACTAAAAAGTCCTGAATTGAGGGGTTTTGATATTTAATTGCCAAATTTCCATTTGGCAATTTATTAATCTGGATCATAGAGTTTTCCATTTCTTTAAGGGAGGATTTAAAATTTCGACTATTTATTGAAATGTTAAAACTCGTACTATTTATTTTCAAATAATATTGAATCTGTTTAAATAATTGGCCATAATTAATTTCACTTCCCGAAATCAATAAACAATCCAAGATAATTCTGGACAGATCAGATATTTGATTCTCATAAACGTGCTCCCATATTAAAAAAGGAGAATCAAACAATTTCATAACATATTGAGGAAATTCTAATGGTTCGTATCCTTCCCAAATTTTGCCTTGGGTAAAGGAATGAATAATTCGCGGATTATAGTTTCTGTGATTTATAATTTTAAATAGATATTCTTGCTTTATAATCTCATCAATATATTCAAATGGAATTTCATTAATTGATAGATGATTATATAGAATAAGTGCTTTTGTAAAATCGTTATATTTGGAAACATCAAGTAGACACTTGGACAGGTCCCGTTCAAAAATATCAAACCTTTGTTTTGCCTGATTTAAAATATATTCTCTTGTCGTAAATATTAAAACCTTGTTAGAAGATTTTTGAATCTTGTTTATAAATCTAATAATATTTTTCTCTTCGTTATTTGCAATAGAATTTTGCAAAAAATTTCTACCTAAAAAGTCATCGAACAAAAAGATTTGTTCCTTATCTTCATCGAATAACTTAAAGCCATCATCAATACTATCAGCCAAAAACACAAATTCATAATCTGATTGGGCTAATAAATCGAAAACTAACATTTCAGCCATGGTAGTCTTTCCAATTCCTGGAGGTCCTGAAATAATTACATATTTATTAGAATTGATAATAGATGTTGCCTCTGCATAGCTATCATTTTGCACATACACTTTTATTTTTTCCTTTATTTCATCAAGAACAAATTTTGTTTGATTAATGACCTGTCTATTAAAAATCTTCTTTAATATATCAGTGCTTGATAACCATAGCTTATTGAAATTGTCCTCAACCTCAGGAAACTGAGTTAAGAGGTTATTTAGATCTTCTCTTCCGAAAATATCTTCACTGCTCTTTATATAGGGTTGAAAGAGTTTTTTGATTTCTTCTTTATTTCCAGGTGTTAAGGAAACACTCGTAGTTAAAATATATCTTTCAGGATTCAGTTTTTCTGCTTTTTTCAACTCGCCTTTTAGATTGGAGGCTAAAGATTTATAAGTCTTATATCTCTTAGCTTGAACAATTAATATTTCTCCATTAGAATGTCGCAGATCTATCCCCTGATCTGCACCTTCACCGAATGATTCCAAGTGTATATTTAAATGCAGCTGAAGTAAATCACGAGAAAGCATTTCGAACTCAAAGGGCGATAATATCTGGAAATCGTAGTTTTTCATTTCTTTTTATTATGGATCTAACTATTCCTTTTCAACAGGGATGTCTGGGATATTTAAAGATTAGAAATATTCTCATGATTTTAAGCCTGGAATCATAATCACTCTTCCTCCACCTCCAAAACCTCCATAATCTCCCGAAAACTATTCAACCCAGCCTCAATATTCTCAATAATCTCAGCAGCTAAAATATCTGGATCGGGGAGGTTGTCAAGATCGGTTAGGCTTTGATCTCTTAACCAGAAAATGTCAAGACTTGTCTTATCTCTTGCTACAATTTCTTCGTAGGTGTATTTGCGCCAACGCCCATCTTCATTTTCTTCACTCCAAGTTTCTTCTCGCTTGTCTAGGTTTTGGCTGTTGTATAGTTCCTCGAACTCGGCTAAATGCTCTTGGCGCATTGGGTTCTTCTTTGGGGTGTGGTGTATGTTGGTTCTGTAATCATAAAACCAAATTTCTTTTGTCCAAGGATCTTTGCTTGCTGGTTTGTTGTTGAAAAATAAAACGTTCGCTTTTACACCTTGAGCATAGAATATTCCCGTTGGTAAACGTAATATCGTGTGCAGCTCCGTGGTTTTTAATAATTGCTTACGCACTTCTTCACCGGCACCACCTTCAAATAGAACGTTGTCTGGTAAAACTACTGCGGCTTCTCCATTAATTTTTAGTTGCGTTTTTATGTGCTGCAAAAAGTTCAATTGCTTGTTGGAGGTGGTTTCCCAAAAGTCTTGACGGTTGTAGCTTAAATCTTCCTTTACAATTTCTCCTTGCTCGTTGGTGAAAGACATACTGCTTTTCTTGCCAAATGGCGGATTTGCAAGTACGTAATCATATCTCCTCCCATCATCCGAAATCAGGGCATCGTTTGGATTGATAAATGATTCGCCGTCTATTTCACCAATGTTGTGCAGATACATATTCATCAGACACATTCTGCGGGTGTTCGCAACGATTTCATTGCCGTGAAAAGTTTTATTCTTTAAAAACTCTTTTTCTTCCCGGTCCAATTGATGGTTTTCCACAATCCAGTCATAAGCTGCCAAAAAGAAGCCTCCGGTGCCACAGGCGGGATCTACAATGGTCTTCATTGGTTTGGGTTGCACGCAGGCAACCATGGTTTTAATCAAGGCTCTTGGTGTAAAATATTGGCCTGCGCCACTTTTGGTGTCCTCGGCGTTTTTCTCCAAAAGACCCTCGTAGATTTTTCCTTTGATGTCGGCACCCATCATGGACCAATCTTCCTTATCGATCAAGTTGATGACTTTCAACAGCTTGGCAGGATCCTGTATTTTATTTTGGCTCTTGGTGAAAATCTGTCCTAAAGTTCCTTTTTCTGTGCTGAGCGTACGCAACAGCTGACTGTAAAATGATTCCAGTTCTGCTCCTCTTTTTCCTGAAAGCGTTTCCCAATCTGCCGTTTCCCCATCCTCGATTTCATTTCCATCAACGTCCTTTAATTTCGGAAAAAGCAAACCTTTATTGTAAGGCGGTTTGTTGAGTTCATCTGCCATTTTTAGGAATAGCAAATAAGTGATTTGTTCTAGGTAATCACCATAGCCTACACCATCATCACGTAAAACATTAGCGAGGTTCCATATTTTTGATATTATTGAAGCGTCTGTCATCTATAGGTTTATAATTTTATAACTAATATTTTCTTAATTATGAGTTGTAAAATGTTTTGTGACTTATATGTGGTTCACAAAAGGTCTTGCTAATCATTTACAATAGTCAATAATCTTTTAAAAGCATAAATTGTTGGTCTTCTCCCTGAACCGGCTTCCGCAATTTCCAGTACACTTTCTTTCACCAAAATATCTAAAAGCCGCGTTGCACTCGATTTGGGTATTCCGGAGTGTTTTGAAAAATAATTGGATGAAAATATAGGTTGGATAAAAATAGTATCTAAGCAATGTACCGCATACTGACTACGGGTACTTTCTATAATCTCTTTTTTAACGTCCTCGTATAGATTGATGATCGCTCTGGTTTTATTGATGTTTCTCTCTGCCTGAACAATAATTGCTTGAAGAAAAAACCGAATCCAATTTGTCCAGCTGCCGCTATCGGTAATGTTTTTTAATGCATCATAATATTCCGATCGATGGTTTTCTAAATAATCACTGAGATAAAAAACGG
Organism: Aequorivita sp. H23M31; assembly: GCF_004022485.1. Lineage (GTDB taxonomy): Bacteria > Bacteroidota > Bacteroidia > Flavobacteriales > Flavobacteriaceae > Aequorivita > Aequorivita ciconiae. Next base: position 3,073,365 of record NZ_CP034951.1, on the reverse strand, counting down.
GTTCGTGAATGATCTTTTTGTGATATAAAAATAGAGGAATTAGGATTCTACCCATTCGGCCGTTTCCATCCAAAAATGGATGAATAATTTCAAATTGGGCATGGACAATGGCCAATTGCACATTAACATCCAGTTCCTCGTGATGCATGTATTTTTCCCAATTACCCAATGCCTCTGTCATATCAGGAACAGTTGGTGGTACAAATCGAGCGGTGTCTATGGTAGAGCCGGGCGGACCAATAAAATTTTGAATGCGTCTAAAGTTTCCAGGATCGGCACTACTCCCTCTAACATCGCGCATTAATGTTGCGTGCATTTTACGAATCAGGTTTAAGGTCAGTGGCATACTTTGCATCTGCTCCCGTCCTTCTTTTAAGGCAATACGATAATTAATGACCTCATAAATATCACTTTTTTTGTTATCCGCTACCTTTTGCTCTCCTTCAAACTGCAAAACATCTCTTAAAGAGGCTTGCGTACCTTCAATTTTTGATGAGTGAACTGCTTCCTGAGTTCGTAAAGGAGCCAATAGCACATCGGGGTTGATTACCGATTGCAGCAATCCATCATAACGCGCAATATACCTGTTGGCCTTACCCATCAAGTCAATAAGTTTGGCCCATTCTATATTTTCAAGCGGTAAAGGATTCGGGATATAAGGTTTCATTTTTGTGGCTTATGAATGAGTGACAAACAACTTTATGGCTCAAATATACAAAAATATGAGCTACAAGATGAATTGTAGTTCACGAATGAGTTACAACCATTTTTATTCTTTTCCTTTTTTTATCCGCTCATTTCGACTGCGCTCAATGCGAGCCAACAACACACTCGCCGGCTCATAATCTTTATCTGCTTTGCATTGTGCTATTTCTGCTTCGGTTAATAGTTTACCCTCAAAGGCTTTTTTAAGAATACTCTGTCGTAGGGCTTCTGCTTTGGCTAAACTATCAACAATGCTTTCTTCTACTTTATCGCAAACGGATAAACGGGATTCGATTTCTTGGACGATTTGGTGTTGTTCTTGGATGGAAATCAGAGGAACTGAAATAGATTTTATTGTGCCCTGACTGACTGTGTTTTGACCCGCAGAAGAAACCATATTATGATTTATGAACTTTCTCACTTTTGATAATTGGAAAAAATAATAATAGAACTTTGACATACATTTATTCAGGTCAAGAGAGAATCGAATAAAATGATCGCAAAATGCCCATAGTTCGATTTCATCTTTATGACTAACGTGAATAAACCTACCAACTAAATCCACACTACCATTTACTCTTATTACAATTAAATCCCCCTCGTTTAATTTGTATTTTACAAGCTCATTGTCTTTTAAAATTATAGATCTCGATGACGAATTATCTATTTCAAGATTTGTAATGTCTGCTAATCTTAAAACTTTTATTTCACGGCCATCTGTACCTTTTCTCTTTGCAATTCCATTTTGAGATGACTCAATTATTTTCTCAAAGGGAATTTCAGGGTGGCCCTCAAAAGCCTTTTTCAAAACCGCTTGTCTATAAATCACCAATTGCTCTTGTGCTTTTTTAAGGTCGGCAATACCGCTATCTAAACTGCTAAAGAGTTCTTCTATTTTTTTGACGATGGCTTTTTGTTCTACTAAAGGTGGAATCACAACATTTAATTCTTTCAAATCTGTTAGTGAAACATTATTCATCGCACCACCTCTTGCTTTTGCTTTCAATTTTCTCGAAACAAATGAATCAAGTTGTTTTCTTAGAAAATCAGCAACTAAAACTTTATTAAACCCATTTATAATTGCAAATGCTTGATTAGTATTCGCAGGTAAAACATCTTTAGATATTAAGCAAGTTTCACCTATTGTTCCAGCAATTGAAAACAAAACGTCTCCTTCTTTTAATTGTGAACGTTTTTGAGAATTATGTGCTTCTTCAGAAATAAATTGATGAATACTTTTTAATTCAATTCTTCCCTTAACAACATTTTCAATTTTAATGAAATTAATTCCTTCATTTTGATATTTGTAACCATACGTTGTAGGTGTGCTTCCCTTTGTTATTTTTGATGAAATATCTCCCAACAAACACTCCACCCAATCCTCTTTCCCCTTGTCTGAACCTTGATATGGCTTGATTTTCTTGATTTCTTGATTTTTATTGTCTTCAACCATGATTAAACTTGATTTACCTGATTTCATGATTGTTTTTTATGGTTTTTTATTGTTATTGTGTACACGTTTAAATTGTAATGATTTAGCTCCGAAATTGAGAAGCAAACCAATTTCTAAATTATAAGCTTCTACATAATTCATAGCCTGTGCTAAATGCACGTCTTCGAGATTGATGATTGCTTTTATTTCTACCATAATGGTGTCTTCTACAAAAAAGTCCACTCTTCTTATACCAATATCGTGTCCTTTGTACTCTATAGTCATATTATGCTCTCGACTGAAATTTATATTTCTATCCGCCATTTCAATAGCCAAAGCCCGTTGATAAATAACCTCCTGAAAGCCATTTCCCAATGTTTTATGTACTTCCATTGCTGCTCCAATAATAGCATGTGTCAGTTCTTTATGTTCCATATATTAAAAATCAAGAAATCCCAAAATCCTAAAAATCAAGGTTCAAGACTACGCTGCTAATATTTCATTAAGTTCATTAATAATTCCATTCATTTCCTTTCCAAACAACTGATACATTTTTCCTTTTCCACCTTTGGCATCAAAAGGAGTGTAATCGAGATCGTCCATTTCTATATGATAACTGCTTACCACGTGATCTTTGATCATGCGCAACCAATCCAGCTGCTCCTGGTTGAAACGGTTGTGTTGTCCGGCGTTTTGTTTGAAAATCCAGTTTCTAAAGTTTTCGTCTATGGTTTTGTCGTAGGCTTTTAATTCGCTGTCAATACCACAAGCCCTTCGGATAAGCGAAACCAAAGCCGTTAATTCATCTTTGGGCTGTGTGCTTTTTACTTCTTCTAAAGTTGCATAGGCATTCCAAACCATTTCAGGTGCCAAAGTGGGTTTATCCATTTGCAATTTCTCCATCACCTCCTTGATCATTTTAAAAGTAATATCTCGCCGGTTATAAGGTTGGTTGTAATAGATGCTCAATGCCTTGATCTCGTCTTTATTGGCTTCCAAATAAGCTGTAAAATTCTGTACGGTTTCTTTTGCTTTATCTTCTGAGGTGGTGTCCCATTCACTTTTGGTAACGGTATCTATATTAATGCTGTCAATAATCTGTTCGTGCTGTTTTCGAACATTGTCCAGGTAATCGTTTAATTCTCCATTAAATGTTTTGCTTGCCTCGCGGACCAATTCCTGTTGTGCTTTGGCTTTGGCTTCTTCTCTTATTGCCGGGCTTATATCAGAGACGGATAGCACTCCGTCGGTACACAATTTGTCAATAGCTAATTGCGCTTTGGTTTCAATAGCATCCACATCATAAGCAGTAATCAGTTCCTTGGTTATCTGTTTTAGATTTTTACCGCCAGTATAATCCAATAATTTGTCTTTCTCCTTATCGGTAATCTGTTTTTCCAAACGGATCAATCGGTTTGCCAATGACAGAAACAAATCTTCATCGGCCACGCCCATCGTAATGGCACCCAATAAATCTTTCATAGCCACCGTGGGTTTCCGCTCCAGCGGCCTGCTGTCTGTTTTCTTGGATTTGGTAGCACCAACGGCATCTACAATCACAAAATGGGTTTTGCTTGTGGCCGTTGCGGAGACTTCGCGCAATGCATCCGAGGAGATAGTACGTGTTCCTCGTCCTTTCATTTGCTCGAAGTAATTGATGCTTTTTACATCGCGCATAAAAAGCAAAACTTCCAATGGTTTTACATCGGTACCCGTGGCAATCATATCAACGGTGACAGCAATCCGAGGATTGTAATTATTTCTAAAACGGTTTAATAGGGATTTTGGATCCTCTTCAATTTTGTAGGTTACTTTTTTGCAGAAGTCATTGCCTTCATCAAATTCCTCGCGAATGATTTTTATAATGTCATCGGCATGGCTGTCCGTTTTGGCAAATACCAAAGTCTTGGGCACTTCATAATCGCCATTTGCATCTATTCTGTTGGGGAAAATTGTAGTTTTTAGGGCGCGTTTATATTCCCGTATGATATTCCGGATCTGGCTGGGGTTGACTACCTTTTTATCCAGATCGTTGCGTTTGTATTCCGTGTCTTCATCTTCCTGTTGCCAACGTTTGGCCCGGGTGAGTTTATCACGTCGGTCCACAAACCAACCCGATTCGATTACTGCACCTTTTTGGGATATTTCGGTTTCTATGGTGTACACATCGTAAGGCACATTTACGCCATCGGTTACAGATTCTTCATACGTATATTGACTGACCACATTTTCATTAAAGAAACCAAAAGTTCGTTTGTCGGGAGTTGCCGTTAATCCGATCAGGAAGGCATCAAAATAATCCAGCACTTGTTTCCATAAATTATAAATAGAACGGTGCGCCTCATCAATAACGATAAAATCAAATTGTTCAATCGGTACTTTG